>JBGAUU010000011.1:0-61965 GCA_044228465.1 Cyclobacteriaceae bacterium | reverse complement strand
AGCCATCGGCATTATAGCTTCGGAAGCATCTTTAAGACATTCTGGAATGTGCTTGGAACTTCTTACTTAAATCAATATGACTTTGGTGTGAATGATTTAAGCGATTGTTTCTCCAATCAACCAGACTTTACTCCGTACAATGCGGTAGCCGTTGATCCACGCATCTTCGATCCTGCAAAAGCAATGACTCCCTTGCATGAGAATTTTGATTGGGAAGCTTTTCGCAATTCACCCGAGTTAGATGATCCGGATGATATGAAGGAGAATGCGAAACGAAAAGATGATGGAAGAACAAAAGTAAATCACTGATAGAAAAGTCTTCAATATTCCGAGTGCACACAATGCACTCGGAATATTTTGTTTAAGCATTAATTGCTCAACATAAAGTAAACCGGCAACACCATTTTAACGCGCACCGGCTTGCCCCGTTGTTTGCCGGGTTCCCATTTTGTGAGGGCAAGCACTCGCATCGCTTCTTCATCGCAACCAGAGCCAATGCCTTTAAGAATCTTCAGGTCAGAAGGCTCGCCATTCTTGTTGACAATAAATTCAACATAAACTTTTCCTTCTGTTCCATTTCGTTTTGCTTGGATTGGATATTTTATGGATTTGCCAAGTTGTTCGTAGAAAGCTTTAAGGCCGTTGATAGGTTCGGGTTGTTTTTCAGGAAACACTTGAATGGCTTCTGTATCTTCAACATCGTTTATAATTGGTAGAGAGTTAGTAGTGTTATCTGCAAAATCAATAGTAGGTACAACCTTATCAGGTATTGTTTGATCAATCGTTTCTACAATAGATATCGCGACTGTAGGATTCGTTTGATTCTGCACAACCTGTTTTTTTTCGACTTGAACAGGAATAACGGGCGATTCCGTTTTTACCTCAGGAATGTAGAAGATTGGCTCAGTGGTAACTTCATCGTTTTCTTTTGATTTTAGATGAACTTTCACGGTCGTCCACTCAAAAGCAGAAATGGCAAGTCCAATACTCAGAGAGAGACCGATCAAGAAAAATTTGTTACGTTGTCTGCTCAAATCATACACGGGATTTTTCTTCGCTTCCATAAGTTTGATTGTTTAAGTTTTGTAATCATAATCCGTGATGAAGATAATGGTCACAAAACTTTTGAAATATTAATTATGGATTGAATGAGGAAGATCTATGGATGTGAATGATGACAGAAACAATTCAATAGATAGAGTGAAGTATTGAGTTTGAAGATATTCTTATCAATCTAGCGATTGCTATTCACACGAACCTCTTTCTTAGGCGCTTCTTTACTTTTTACTTTCTTTTCCCAGCGGTTGACCATCACATATAAAACGATAATTCCGGCAATCAAAACGAAAAATGTAAACACACGAACAATTTTCTTCATGCGTTTTTCTTGCTCATGCTGGCGTAATACCGCATCGTAATTACGAAACCGTTCGGTACCGCGAGCGGTGAGCCGTTGCCTGCGCATTCGTATTTCGTGTTTACCCATTGTATTTTACTTTGATTTGGAAGTGCGTCCGCCAGTTTATCCGAGGCTTGTACGTCCGCGTTTTCGCTTACTTTTCTGTAATATAAAATAAATGCAATTTCTTTAAAGTCTTTGTCTTTAAAAATCACCAATTCCAAAACCTGAATCATATCGGTGGGCAACTCATTCGTGCGGTTGATCACCTTCTTCATTTCCTCGTCCCAGCCATCATGGCTTGTTCTACTAGTTCTTTACTTTTAGTTCAACTGATACTAAAAACTTTTTTGCCTTTTCTTTGCGATAATGTTTGTTCACTTCGTACACAATTTTATAAAACCATGCAGAAAATGGAAAACCTCGGAACTCATATTTTGTGCAGATGATTCAGCATTTCACAAATGTCCTGCGAACAAAGTCACCCTTGACTCTTCATCATCCGTTTGTCGATAGATGTAATTGAAAATCCGTCAAAATAATGCTCATAGATTTCATAGAAACCTGCTGTGGGTCTTTCTTCGATCGTTCGATCACTTCTTGCTCTTTTCGGATCTCAGCTTCAAACATACTGATAGGCGGTTTATGTTCTAATAATGCAAAGGATTTCAAAAGTCACAACTTTTCGATGGATGCAAACCAATATTTTGGTAGTTTCTTAATGAATGTTGCTCGTTTATAAATTTAATTAATGATCTAATCAAATATTTTTTAGATTACACTAAATCTTTTCCTATGAACCGAATATTCTTGCTCTTAACCATGTTTTACTCATTTTAGACTATCTCCTGTGCTCAGAAGAAAGGTCAGGGATACTTCACAGTCCACTCCAGCGCCATCGCCCATCGAGGCAAAGGTGGCTGGTCTATTCTGACTTTATTGAATTTATTATGACGAAAAGCAAGGTAAAATCTACTTGATTGATAAGTGGAATACAAGAATTGATCTATGTTGAATCTATTACAGCAGGCGTTGAAATGATGACATTGGCCTAGATCGCAATCCAGCTAGGTGGAGCAGAATTGTAAAGTTCGAAAGACGTGGCTGGATTTATTAAACGTGGCTATATTTTTATCGCGCTATCAGTAATAATAATCCGGGCAGAAGTCAAAGCTGTTCAGGAGTCGTTTGCTTCATCTGTATTGTGGGGCTTTACGGTTGCAGCTGAAGAAAATGGAAAGGTATTAGTAGACGCATCTGATTTTTTGATGCAAGATGCACACGATGTCATAGGCACATTAAAATCTGCACAACAAGGAAGTTATTCATTAGATAAATCACGCTCGGCATTTTATTTGCCACGCACAAAAAATTTCCCACAGAACAGCGAGTTTGAAACAACACTTACCTTCACGGGGCAACCGACCGGTGGCTACATCCGCAGTGTAACACCAACTCCTTCAATCGTTACGGTGCGCGAACATCATTCGTTTGTCCAACTGCCGGACTCCAACTTTAAACCACGAAAGTTTGATCCAAGAGCTGGTTATTATGCAACCTCCTATTATGATTACGCCACACCAATCAGTGAATCTTTGGAGAAGCGTTTGATCACTCGTCACCGCCTTCAGAAGAAAGATCCAACCGCAACCATCAGTGAACCTGTCAAGCCGATCGTTTATTATATGGATCCCGGTGCACCCGAACCCATTCGCAGCGCGTTGATGGATGGAGCGCGCTGGTGGAATCAAGCATTTGAAGCTGCCGGATACAAAGACGCTTTTCGGGTAGAACTTTTACCTCCCGATGCCGACCCGATGGATGTTCGCTACAAGAACTGGAGAGATCATCAAAGGTCATGTGGTGTTGGGTTCATTGCGTGTGCGACAAGATTATTTGATCGCTGAAGGTTTGCTGGCTCCGTATGAAGAGGGGAAACCGGTATCAAAAGAAATGGAAGAGATGGCACTCGCTCGGTTGCGACAATTAGCGGCTCATGAAGTTGGCCATACACTTGGGTTGGCACACGCCTATTCCTCCAGTGCAGAAAACTTGTCGTCTGTAATGGACTATCCGCATCCTGTTGCAAAAATTAAAGATGGTAAAATTGATTTGAGCGAAGCATACGACACAAAAATTGGTTCGTTTGATAAAGTTTCTATTACATGGGGCTATCAGGATTTTCCGCAAGGAACAAATGAAGAGAATGCTCTTGAACAAATCATTCAAAACTCACTCAAGGCGGGACAAACATTTTTGTCGGATCAGGATGCACGCCCACTAGGAGGTGCGCACCCCTACACGCATTTGTGGGACAATGGCAAAGATCCGGTAGATGAGTTGAATCGGGTAATGGAAATTCGTGCGCTTGCACTCAAGAATTTCGGAGTGAAAAATATCAAGCCCGGTGCACCGATGGCAACGTTGGAAGAAGTTTTGGTGCCCATGTATTTCTTCCACCGCTATCAGGCAGAAGCAGCTGTAAAAATGATTGGCGGCTTAAACTACCGGTATGCCCTTCGTGGAGATGGTCAACCTGTTACCGAATTACTCACACCCTATCAGGAAAAGAGAGCGCTAGATGCTCTGCTGAAAACAGTTGAACCTTCGGCTCTCGTATTGCCCGAAAACTTGCTTCAGATTATCCCGCCACGCCCCATTGGTTACTCACGTCACCGCGAGTTAATCAAATTGAAAACAGAGCTAACGTTCGATCCATTGTCGGCTGCGGAAACTGCGGCTGATCTTACCTTTAGCATGATTCTTCATCCGGCTCGTGCAAATCGGCTGATTGAGCACCATGCACGGAATACAAATTTGCCGGGCTTAGAAAATGTGATTGACAGATTGATTAATGCTACAATTAAATCTACTCCTAAGCAAGGTATGGAAGGAGCTATTCAAATGGCAACCAACTATGCGCTGTTCACCAATCTGTGTAAGTTATCTTTGTCTAAGTCAGCATCGGCTGAAACCAAGGCCATTTTATTTTTGAAACTAGACCAATTAAAAGCTTGGCTAAATACGAAGCCGGTAACAGGTGAAGATTGGAGGGCTCATTTCAATTTTATGGCTAAGCAAATTGATTCGTTGCAAGATGACCCGGAGGAGTTTAAAGCGGAAGAACTTTTGCCTGCTCCACCCGGAATGCCTATCGGAAATGCTGAAGAAAAATTTTGCAGCCACGATTAATCAAAAATTCAGGAAGGAGCGTGTGCTTCAAGTTACAATTAATTGATGAAGAATTAATTTAGCCAAGTAAGTAGATTAAACAATAGCATGGTGAGGTTAGTTCTTTTTACGTTGCTTTTACTACCGATCGTAGGCGTTGGCCAATCTTCAGATAGTTTGCTTTCACTTGCGCGGAAAGCAAAAACAGATAGTTCAAAAGCAAGATTATTGAATAATGCTGCGATTGCTTTGCGAGAAACAGATAGCAACTTGGCTCTTCGATATGCAGAAGAAGCAAGAAACATTGCCGACAGTCTGAATGATCAACGGGTATTGGGAGAAGTACTCACCAACATTGGTTGGATTTTTTATCGGAAGGGAATTTATTCACAAGCACTTGAGCGTACTACAAAGGCAATGGCAATCAACAAGGCAACCAACAATCTGGCGGAAATTGCTGCTTGTCTAAATACCATTGGTGCTATTCAATTTGAACAAAATGAATTTACCGAAGCCATTGCTTCTTTTAAAGAAGGATATAAGCTGGCCAACAGTGTAAATCATCGTATCAACATGAGTCGCAGCCTAAATAATATTGCTTTCTCTTATCTGCGATTAAAAAAGTTTGATTCCGCGCGCTTTTATGTCAATCGTTCAGTTACTGAGCATGTGAATGATAACTTTAGGCTTGCTTTTTCTGATCGCATTTTAGGTGACATTTTTTTCGAAGAAGGTAAGTATACAGAAGCTCTCAAGAGCTATGACATTTGTTTGAAAAGCGCCATCGATCAGAATAACAACTTCCTCAAGTCATCAACGCTTTTTCGAATTGGCAAAACGTATTTGAAGCTTCGTGACACAAATAAGGCTTTGAAAGTGTTGAATCAAAATTTGTTTTTGGCGAAGCGATTTGGATTTAAAGGAGAACAAGAAACAACTTTGAAATTGATGTCGGAAGCTTTTGCTATGCGCAACGATTTCTCGAATGCCTATGACTTTCAAACTCGTTACCTAGCCATGCACGATTCGCTTTCAGAACAGCGTGGCGGTGAACAAATCAATTTGCTTGAGGCGCAGTATAAACTAGATTTAAAAAATGCTCAAATTGATTTATTAACCAAAGACACTCAATTCAAAGAACAAGAAATTAAAACCCAACGCATCGGAATTTATGTCGGACTATTTTGGCTGGCATGCATGTTATTGTTGGTAATCATTTTGTTTCGTACCAATAGAAGAGCCCGGGCAGCCAATCGCTTGTTGAAAGAAAAAAATGAATTGATCGAACAACAAGCGCAACAACTGATCGGTTTAAACGCAACAAAAGATAAGCTCATGTCCATCATTGGGCATGATTTACGAGGGCCATTAAATAGCTTGCGCGGCATGATGGACTTATTGAACAAGTCATTTATCTCACAGGAAGAATTTATCGAGTTTTCAAAAAAAATTAAAACAAATGTAGACTTTGTCTATACGGATTTGGAAAACCTGTTAAGTTGGGCACAAGCACAACAGAAAGGATTGAAAACGGTTTTAGAAAAAATCACTTTGCAAAAGGCAGTTCAAAATAAAGTGAGTTTGTTACAAGAAAGCATTCTGACGAAGCAATTGCATGTTATCATTGAAATCGATCCGGCTATTCAGGTGATTGCCGATAAAAATCAATTAGATTTAATTTTAAGAAACCTAATTACGAATGCTATCAAGTTTAGTTACCCTGGCGGTCAGATTGTAATTGGTTCGGTTCGAGAACCTGATGACGTAATTCGTATCTTTGTCAAAGATACAGGCACCGGAATGGATGGTGCTGATCTCCAGCGATTGCTGAATAGCAGCATGCATTTTACGAAACGGGGTACGAGCAACGAGAAAGGAATGGGCCTTGGGTTGTTGCTTGTGAAAGAATTTGTACTGCTCAATAAAGGCGCTCTGGCAATTGAAAGTAAACCGGGAGCCGGCTCCACCTTCTCTTTTACCCTACAAGCTGGCTAAGCAATTCCACTTGCCAAATTCTAAAGCCACTCCTGTAAGGATATTCTAATCCTCATCATTTATTCTTACCTTTTCGCTTTAAGATAAATTGCTATGATAAAATCAAACACAATGCTTCGAGGGATAAACGGGCTTATCATTTTGATGCTCTTCTCTTGTACATTATTCGCGCAGGAAGAAAAGGAACTTCGCCCTGTGTCACGCACCTATGCCATCACCAACGTAAATGTAGTGCAGGCACCCGGCAAGAAAATTGATTTGGCCACCGTTTTGATCAAAGATGGTTTGATCGTCTCTGTCGGAAAGGGTATCACTATACCTTCCGATGCAATAGTCATCAAAGCAGATTCTATGTATGTATATGCCGGATTTATTGATGGTTTGTCACGCGTAGGAGTTGCACGCCCCAAAGAGGAATCAAATCGAGAGCGTATAAAAGATCCTGGGAATCCATCACCGGAGCGCGCAGGGATAACACCGCAGAATGACGTACGCTACTCATTAAACCCTACTGATAAATCGGTAGAAGATTTGCGCAACATGGGCTTTACGGTTGCTCAGGTTGCACCTTATGGCAATTTGCTTCCCGGCCAAAGCAGCATCGTTTTGTTAGGTGGTAAGTCCATTGATCAGATGGTATTGCTCAACAACTCTGCACTTTATTCAGAATTGTCAGGCGCCAATAATGTCTATCCAAACACAATCATGGCTGTGATGGCCAAATGGCGTGAACTTTATCGGCAGGCCTCACAGGCAAAGTCATATCAGAATTTGTATGCATCAAATAGAAATGGACTTGAGCGCCCTGCAACCGACCGCGTGTTGGAAGCATTCTATCCGGTAATCGATCAAAAGATACCCGTGTTGTTTAAATCTGAAAAGATGCTGGAAGCACACCGCATTCTAAAATTAAAAAGTGATTTGGGTTTTGCACTCACATTAGCCGATCTGAAAGAAGGGTGGCCAATGGCGAATAAAATTAAAGCATCTGGTGCGAAAGTTTTTCTTTCATTGGATTTGCCGGAAGAAATAAAAAAAGAAGAGAAAAAGGACGACAAGAAGGCGGATAAGAAAGCTGACTCCACCAAAGCCAAAGAAGTTGCTAAGCCAAAATCCGCAACAGATTTGGAGAAGGAAGCACTCGAAAAAAGAAAAGCAGAAGCGGTTGCTAATTATACTTCTCAAGCTAGTGCATTTGCAAAGGCAGGAGTACCTTTTGGATTTTCTACGCTTAGTGTAAAAGCAAAAGACATTCCTGCCAACTTGCGCAGAATGATTAGCGCAGGCTTGTCAGAAGATGTTGCACTGGCTGCGTTAACAACTACACCCGCTCAACTGCTTGGCCTATCAGATCGTATGGGAACCATAGAATCAGGTAAAATGGCAAACCTCGTCATCTCAGATAAATCATATTTCCATGAGAAAGCAAAAGTGCGTTACGTGTTTGTAGATGGTGCTTTGTATAAGATGGATGTGAAAGAGGAAAAGAAAGCGGATCCCAATGCAAAAGTAGATATCGAAGGAAGCTGGTCAACCATTACGCAAACTCCCCAAGGAAATAATGAGGGCAAGGCTACTTTCAAAAAAGACGGCAGCGGTTACAAAGGAACCGTTTCCGGTGGACGATTGCCGGCTCCGGTAGATATGACTTCAGTAACCTTAGAAGGAAATAAACTTTCCTATTCCTATGCACTGAGCTTTGGAGGCAACTCCATTAAAATTGATGTAGAGGTCACCGTGGAAGGCGATACTTTCAAGGGCAGCGCCAGCATTGGGCCACGCGGAAGTTTCTCCATTGAAGGAACAAAGAATCCAAAAAATTAAGAGTAAAGATTATGAAGAAACTACTAACACTTTTCTTTTCAAGCTTGGTACTTGTCAGTGCCATGGCACAGGTTGATAAAGGAAATATGCTCATTAAAAATGGTACGGTTATAACGGTAACTAAGGGCAACCTTGATCAGACAGATGTGCTTATCAAAGACGGCAAGATCGCGCAAATCGCTAAAAATATTCAGGCTCCAGCTGGAGTAAGGGTAATCGATGCTACCGGGCATTATGTAATGCCGGGTATAATTGATGCCCACTCGCACATTGCAATTGATGGAATTAATGAAGGTACCAATCCGATTACACCAGAAGTAAGCGAAGAAGATGTCATCAATCCATTTCAGATTGGAATCTATCGTGCCTTGGGTGGTGGCATTACCACTGTACATGCCATGCACGGTTCGGCCAATGCAATTGGAGGCCAGTGCGAGACAATCAAATTACGTTATGGCACATTTGATCCGGAAGTATTAAAGATGGAAGGAGCCCCGCGCACAATTAAATTTGCCTTGGGTGAAAACCCAACGCGCAGTCATGGCGAAGGCAGCGGAATTGTTCCACGAACACGTATGGGTGTTGAGTTCGTCATTCGCCAAGCTTTTTCAGAAGCAAAAGAATATTCAGAAGCATGGAGTAAATACAATAAAAATAAATTAGTAAAAGGATTTCGCGGTGTACCACCGGCTTATAGCTATCGGCATGAAGTGCTTTCAGATATTTTGAATGATAAGATCATTATTCATTGTCATAGCTATCGTGCAGATGAAATTTATATGATGCTGAAAGTGTGCAAAGATTTTGGAATTAAGCGCATCGTGTTTCAACACGTGAACGAAGGTTTCAAAGTAGCTCCGGAATTGGCTGCGCAAGGAGCCATGGCTTCTGTATTCTCAGATTGGTGGGCGTATAAGTTTGAAGTATATTATTCTACAGCCTACAATGCGGCAATCCTTACACGCAATGGTGTAGTTACTTCCATTAATTCGGATGATGCCGAAATGATGCGCCACTTGTACCACGAAGCAGGAAAGACGCAAAAGTATGGTGCACTTACGGATGAGGAAGCGTTGGCCTTAATTACGATTAATCCGGCAAAGCAGCTTGGCATCGATAATCGAGTTGGTTCATTGGAAGTGGGTAAAGAAGGAGATGTGGTGATTTTTAAAAATCATCCATTGTCAATCTACGGAGTGCCGATGTACACTATTGTAGATGGTATCGTTCGCTTCGATCGGGAGAAAGACCCAGACGATATGCGTCTGGTGGTAGATCCTAAACAAACCATCGACAATGCTATGCTACGTGATAAGAACAGCGATCTCGATCATTGCATGGAAGGTGCAGAGTTTATTTTAGATTCAGAATTGTTTAACGATAACAAGAAATAACATGAAGGGCTTACAAACAATTATAGGATTAGCCACAGCCATCATTTGTGGTGTAGTCATGCATGCACAGGCACAAAGCCCCAAAGGCAAATACGCAAATGTAGCCTTGACAAATGCAACCATAGAAACCGTAACGAAAGGCGCCATCCAAAATGGAACGGTGCTTATTGTAGATGGAAAAATTGCAGGCGTTGGAACGAATGTTTCTGTGCCTGCCGGAACAGAAATCATCGATTGCAAGGGGAAGTTTATCTATCCGGGAATGATCGATGCAGGAACCAATTTAGGATTGAATGAGATTAGCGCAGTTGCTCGCACAACAGACTTCAATGAGATTGGCGAAGTCATTCCACAAATGAAAGCGCTCACAGCGGTAAACCCCAATGCTTCCGCTATTCCGGTTACACGCGTAAGTGGTGTTACAACAGCACTTACCATCCCAACTGGAGGAATGCTTTCAGGTACTGCCGCGTTGATTAACTTACACGGTTACACACCCGATCAAATGTATGCAGGCTTTGAAGGGATTGTGCTAAACTTCCCAAATACAGGACGAAGAGGTTTTTTTGATCGTAGAACAGATGATGAGATCAAGAAAGCTTCCGAAAAGGCGCTCGCAAATTTGAATGATGTGTGGGAGAAGGCTACGCAATATCACAAGTTGGATTCAGCTACAAAAGGTAAGGTTGGATACTATCCGGAATTGCAAGCGCTCGTTCCGGTGATGCGCGGAGAACAAACTTTATTAGTCGAGACAAATACTTCGAAAGATATTCAGGCGGCTCTCAAATGGGTGAAGGAGAAGAAAGTGAAGAAAGTAATTTTGACGGGAGTAGCTGAGGGCTGGCGCGTTGCAGACGAAATCGCAAAATCGGGTATACCTGTTATTACAGGTGGCGTTCTTGAATTACCAACCCGCGACTATGATCGGTATGATAAAGCTTACGCGAATGCTGGACTATTAAAAAAGGCGGGAGTTAAAGTGGCCATCAAATCAGAAAGTGGTAATAATAACTACCGAAATCTTCCGTATCACGCAGGGTTTGCGGTGGCATATGGAATGAATAAAGAAGATGCTTTAAAAGCGATTACTATTATTCCTGCTGAATTGTTTGGCGTAGCCGATAAACTAGGATCTATAGAAGTCGGAAAGAGCGCCACGCTTTTCATTTGCACTGGCGATCCATTCGAAACAAAAACAAATGTATCGCACGTATTCATTGATGGTTGGCAAATGCCGATGGTAAGCCGCCAAACAGAATTGTATGATGAATTCTTAAAGCGTGATCCGGGTGTAAATAAAACAAAGAAGTAACTGATCGTGAATTGAGATATAGGCAGCCGCTAGATAGCGGCTGTTTTTTTTATTGATAATTTATCACTCTACATGAAAGCCACGTTGGCGCATGGCTTCATACACAACCACCGCAGCGGCATTCGAAACATTCATGCTATCAATTTTACCAAGCATAGGAATGATAATATTGGCAGAAGAGTTCTCTATCCAAATATCCGAAAGGCCAGTGGCTTCTGTTCCCATGACAATGGCAGAGGGCTTGGAATAATCAGTAAGATGGTAAGGCTTGGAAGCTTTAAGATAAGTACAGAAGATGGAGATGTTGTTTTTTCGCAGCCACTCAATTGTTTCTTCTGATGAAGCCGCGGCCAGTTGATTGGTGAACACACATCCTACACTAGAACGGATCACATTGGGATTATAGAAATCAGTTTGAGGATCACAAATGATTACGGCATCAACATGGGCAGCATCGGCTGTGCGTAAAACTGCACCCAAGTTTCCGGGTTTTTCTACACCCTCTAAAATTAAGATAAGCGGATTTTTACTTAATCGAATTCCATCCAGTCGATGAGGCTTTTGCTCTGCAACTGCCAGTAATCCCCCCGTACTCTCACGCATCGCGATTTTTTCAAAAACCTCTTTCGATACAGGAATAAGCAACTTGTCTTCAAGTGGTAAGGACGCCAGTTCCCTTTCGCTAACAATTTCATCGCAAAAGAATAAGTTGCCAATCTTATAGCCTGCCTCAAGTGCCAAACCTATTTCTCGTATACCTTCAATAATAAATAGTTGCTGCTTTCTGCGTTCCCGCGGCTTTTCCAGAGCCAGCAGACTCTTTACTTTCGGATTTTGCGTGCTGGTAATTTTAAAATGCATAGCCTCAAAAATAAGAATTTAGGGGCGTATCTGTTTAATTATCATCGATTGACCAATCTTAAAGAAAGACAACGTTTTGAATATTGGAGTATCTTTGCACCTTCAATTAAGAAACAAATGAAGCTGTTGAGCCCCACTTCTTGGACAGAGTACGAGTTATTAGATGCCGGTAATTTTGAGAAATTAGAACGCTTCGGTAAGTATATTTTAATTCGCCCGGAACCTCAGGCTATATGGGAAAAGTCCCTGAGTCATGATGAGTGGCTTAAACAAGCACATGCTCATTTCACACGTGAGCAAAAAGATAATTTCCGATTCGGAGATGACATTAAAGGAGGTTGGAAGAAGTACAAGACCATGCCCGATAGCTGGGATATCAATTATCAATACGGAAATTTAAAATTGAAACTGCGTTTGGCTTTAACAAATTTCGGACATGTGGGTATGTTTCCTGAACAAGGTCAGAATTGGAATTTTATATTTGATACCATTACATCTTGGAATATTTCGGATGCCAGAATTTTAAATCTATTTGCATACACAGGCGCGGCATCGGTAGTAGCTAAGGCTGCAGGAGCAGATGTCACCCATGTGGATGCCTCGCGACCAGGTTTAAATTGGGCCAATCAAAATATGCAAGCCAACCAACTCAACGATATTCGGTGGGTACACGAAGATGCTCTCAAGTTCGTAAAACGCGAAGCGAAGCGTGGCAAGAAATACAATGGTATTATTATGGATCCGCCACCTTATGGGCGTGGACCGGAAGGCGAGAAGTGGACACTCGAAGAAAAGCTGAGTGAATTACTTTCTCTCAGTAGTCAATTACTCGAAGGCAAAAACTCTTTTTTGATTTTGTCGATGTATGCAGTTGGTTTTTCTCCTTTGGTGGGATTGAATGTAGCCAAAACTTACTTTAAAAATATTCAGCCGGAGTTTGGTGAGTTTTTTTTGGCAAACAAGCAGGGCCAAGATTTACCAATGGGTACATTTCTACGTTTTTCAACCAGATAGTATTTCTACTAATCTTCATTTATTACCAACTACAAATTAGTGTCGCTCAAATCGGGCGTTTCACTAACGATAAAACGAAAAAATTAACGATATATCGTTAGTGTCAAAAATCAAACCTTGTTTCCAGCTCAATTTCGCGGATTTTCAATTGGTACGACATTTGCCTAGAGAAAACCAAATACTTCTCTATGAGCTCGTTGTTTTTGCGTTTGTTAGTTATGTCGGTAATATTTTTACCAACTGTTTGTATTGTTATTATGGAAGTAAGGAATAGTGTTAGACACCATCAAAAAGATAGACATAGGCTGCAAGAATTCATAGTCAAAAAAAATTGAACTCAATGTAACGCTATTTTAATGCCTGATCTAAAGATAATCTACCTGCCATGGTAGTAAAATCGCTCAACGAGGTTTTGGGGAAGACTAAAGTTGAGTAAGCCCTCTGCAAAGAGGGCTTTTTTATTTTAATAGACTCAATAGCCTTCAATCAGATGTGTTTTTCGTTTTATATAAACAGTTGTTTCGTTATTAGAAACGAAAAAGACCCATTTTAAAACCCAATCATTTTGAAAAACTTGTAATTCAGTCTGATTATGGGGTTTTTAAAAACTGGCCTCTTATTTGATAACGTGATAGTCATTATGAAAATAGCGATTGTCATTAACACAACCTGGAACATCTACAACTTTCGTATGGGCTTGTTAGATGCATTACGAAACGAAGGCCATGAAATTCATGCAATTTCACCCACTGATGAGTATGTCGGCCATTTAAAAAATGCTGGTATCGGTCACCACCACATAAACATAAGCGCGCACGGAAGTAATCCGGTTAAAGATTTTGGATTGCTGATTCAATTAATGAATCTCTACTCTCGGATTAAACCTGATGTGATACTTCACTATACCATCAAACCAAATATTTATGGTTCAATGGCAGCAGCGTTGCTTCAAATACCTGTGATAAATAATGTTTCAGGCTTAGGATCTGCATTTCAGCGTAAAACAGTAACTTATTTTATGGTTAAATTTCTTTACAAACTTGCGTTCATAAATGCAGAGAAGATATTTTTTCAAAATAATGAGGATAGAGAGTTCTTTCATAGCATGAAATTGGTTTCTCTTGATAGAACAGACCTCCTGCCAGGTTCTGGTATTAATCTAAAGAGATTTGAGGCAGTACCTTATAAAAAAAGTAACCCGTTTGTATTTCTGATGGTAGCCCGACTTATTTCTGACAAGGGCATTTTTGAATATATCAAAGCGATAAAGCAGCTTAGAAGCAAAGGTTGCACAGCTAGATTTCAATTGTTAGGAGCTTATGATTCTAAACCTGATCGCGCAATTAGCAAAGAGATGATTCAGGAGTGGACACATCAAGGGTTAATTGAATACCTAGGCGTTACAGACAATGTGAAGGAAGTGATGGCTATGTCTGACTGCGTGGTCCTTCCATCTTACCGCGAGGGAACACCACGCGTACTTCTCGAAGCATGCTGCCTGACCAAACCAATCGTTACAACAGATGTACCGGGCTGCCATCATGTGGTAAAGCATGGATTCAACGGATTCTTATGCCGCCCAATGGATGCGATAGACCTGGCAGAAAAAATGCAGCTTATCATCAAAGCTTCTGAAAGTGAGTTGCGTCAAATGGGTATAAATGGACGAAATTTAGTAGAAGTTAATTTTGACGAGAATTTGGTTATAGAAAAATATCGCGATGCCATCCGGCAGTTGGTTCCTTCTCGCAAATATGCTAAGGTCAACCGCGCGCTTCAGGCGCATATCTAAATAATGTTTGACTTCAACACTAACTGAAATCAGTGAGGCAGGAATTTTATCGTGATTTAGCAAATTGTATTGGGGTACGGTTAAATCCTAATAAAACAGCACCGCCATTTGTTTCGGTGAATCGCAAGTAAAATATTCCCGTCTGATTGATATGCCACATGATACAGCTATCACTCAAGTCATGAGTTAAAATAGCCTCACGTTTACTGTTTTCTAAGATAAATTTCCCGGACTTTAGGTTTTGAGTATCAAGACAATAATAGGTTCCTTTAGTCAGAACATAGGATACCTCATTGGTGCCATTCGAAATTTTCCATTCTTTTAAAGGATAAAAAGTCAGAGCCTGCGCTTGCCCGAAGCTATTATACATGATTAGACAACCAGCAACTACCAGAACTACTTTCATATCAGATTTTATTTAGTTGGTGAATACATCAATCATGGGGCAACTGATTGATAGAAAATTTTAAATGGTTAGAAGCGGTAGGGTGGACTAAAAGTTTTCTTTCCATATTTCTTTTGTTTCTTTTCTCCATATGAAGTCATTTTTTTTCCTGCCCCATAGGATGGACAGATGGTGTATGTTTGAGTGCTGCATGAAGCGAATAGCAGAATTGAAAAAAGAGCTAGCACATATTTGCTAGATGAATTAAGTTGTTTCATGGTTTTTTTGATTTTGTTTTGAAACCTCTATTCAAAATGCAGGCCAAAATCAAAAACCTAAAAATTTTAACGGAATGCAGGTTTTTGAAAAATTATCGATGCAGGAAATCAGATTTTTCGTTTTATGCAAACAGGAAATTGTTTTTATTAAACGAATTTTAATTTTTTTTCAAATCGTCTACTTCATTCTCTAGTCCTTTCCATTTTATTAATTCCGCATCGAATTTTTTTGCAACTCACGCTCAATTTTTTTTGAGTGTTCATTTTAGTCGATGTTCAAATGTTTATGATTAAGTAGAGCGAGTTTGATCAGTCATTCAATCATTGATGGATTTAGTATGCTGTTTGAAGCCAATTTTCGTTTTTAGAAAACAGTGATTTCGTTATATATCGTAAAAAGTCAATGTGTGGATTTTCAAAAATGCTGTTTCTAGGCTAGAAACAGCGTTTTTGAGTTTGGCATAATGCTTGGTAGTGTGCATGCAACCTCTATTAAATTTTGAGGCAAGCTTTATGTCAATCTCTATAAAAAAAATACGACTTACGTTACTGTTAATAGTGGCAGTAATTTTCACGCAAGATGCGTTGGCACAATTCAAAGGTGCCAGAAAAATAAAAAGATACAACTCCGTCTATAAGAAAAGGCGAAAAAGCCTTATTCGCGAAAACACATACACAGCAGTTGGTTTGTCAATGAATGCCATGAACTACTATGGTGACCTTGCGCCATTTCCCACTAAAATGAGTACGGATATAAATTTAACGCATCCCGGATTCGGAATAACGTTTGTTCATCGATATGGTCCACGCTATACGTTTGTAGCTGAGCTTTTAATGGGTCAATTGGAAGGCTCTGATGCCGTTTCAGCCGATGGCTCATCGACTGAAGGTAAATACAGAAAGCAGCGAAATGCCTCTTTTAGAAATCCGATTCAGGAAATCACCGCAGTTGCTGTTTTCGACTTGTTTCAAAACAAAAGTAATTATAGAAGCCGTGTTAACTGGACTCCTTATGTTTTTACTGGTATAACGGTATTTAAGCATAATCCTCAATCTCAGGCTCCGGCTACTTATCTAGATGGAACACCAAACCCAAGGGCTGGTCAATGGATTGACCTTCAACCTATAGGAACGGAAGGACAATACGCTACGCTGTTGCCTACAGATGCCAATTACGGAATAAAACCCTATAGCCTTGTTCAAGTAGCAATTCCATTTGGTATTGGTGCCAGAGTACGCATCGGTGAGTATTTCGACCTTTGGGCCGATATGAGTATGAGGTTCACATTCACAGACTACCTAGATGATGTTAGCAGAAATTATGTGGACTTAAATCGATTGAAGGATCCATTAACACAAGCCTTGTCTTATCGGTCTAATGAAGTTCCAAATGTTGGTCTACCAACTCGAACAGAGAACATAGTTGTAAATGGACAAATCAAAACGGTTAGTTTAGTGAATGGCTATGGAAGTGAATATCCAACTAATATCAGAGGTAATGCCAAGCAAAATGATGTATATACGGTTGCATCCATAAAGTTAACCTATATCATTACTAGAGTTGGAAAACCAAAACATAGATAGGGATTGAGGGTGCTAAAAATCTTAACCTTCAATATAGAAGTATCAATTGATTCTTCTTTTTTAGAAATGAACATTATAAATATTTTAAATAGAATCTAAAATGAGTGAAGAACCTGAATTGCAAAATCAACCTGCATCGCCAATTGTAATGGTGCTGGATCAAGACGAAATATTTCATTTCATCGTTTCCAAGATTTTAAATAGAGATGGCCTGAACAGTCAAGTAATAAACTTCGGAAGTGTAACTTCAGCGGTCTCTTATCTGATAGAAAATGCCGAAGATCCATCTCAACTTCCAAGGCTAATCTTATTGGAATTATATTTTCATTCGGATCAAGATGGCTGGGTCTTCATCGACTTGTTTGAAAAGATAAAACATCGATTGATAGTACAGCCAAAAGTACTTGTAGTCTCTTACACAATGAAACATGCTGATGTAAGCAGAATAGGTTCTAATAATTCTATTTTTGATTATGTTTCAAAACCTTTGGATTCTGATAGTATTGATTTTATTCGCGACCTAATTAAGCCGTATTAGTTCTACATTATAGTTCAGGTGACTTCATTATCTGAATCTCCCCACACAATTTATTATTTATTACCTGATTGCTTTATTGGCTAAATCCTGATTTGGCGTTCTTTGCAGTTTATCAAATTTTGCTGATCTGGACTTGAGTTCACTCAGCGAGTAATTTTCGTTTTGTACGGCTTTCAATTTTGACAAACCCTTTTGTCTTTGAACGCTTTTTGGTCATTACTCGAATTGAAAATTTCGTTTTTTCGTTTTTAGTCGTTAGTCATTTCGTTATATATAAACAGTATGTTTTTATTTAGCGATCTCGCTAACTTAATAAAGCGGTTTTTGAGCTGATTTGAGGCTTTTTAAGTTTTTGATTTTTTGGTATAGGATTTGCCAAGGGCTAATTGAAAAAATTATCCCTATTATGAAAAATTACATCCCCTCATTCAAAACAATTAAATGGAGCATTGCCATTTTAATTTTCTTATCCTTATCTTATTCAATTGGTATCGCGCAGACGCTAGGCGATTACCGATCGGTTGCAACTGGAAATTGGAGTACGCTGTCTACCTGGGAGTACTATAATGGTTCTGCGTGGATTGCGTCTACCACTTTTCCGGGCGAGATAGCGGCCATCAACAATGTAACGCTACAAAGCCCTTTTGTAGTAACACTTGACGTAAACCCTTTTGTGAATTTTAACCAGATGGTAGTTCTAACTGTGAATAGCGGTGCAACCCTTCAAGATCAGGCTGGTGCTTTTAACTATTCAATTTCTCCTGCGAATTTTTTTAATATATCGGGTACTGTTAATCTCACTAATACATCAGACTTAACATCCGATGTTTTCACCGGGCAAGTTAACATATTTGCAACCGGAACTTTTTCTGCTCATCTCGTTACAGCCAACAGAGTTTCCAACTCTGGAACTAGTACCATAACCACTGATTATATTAATTTGAACCCGATAAATCCAACATTTAATACGGGTATATGGATTAATCAAGTAGGTTCTACACTCAACTTTGGCGGAACGGCAATGACGGGTGGACTGCGTGCTAGTGCTAGTTCAAATACAGTAAACTATTATTCAACGTCAAATAATCAAACCGTTCGGACCTCAGTTAATGGGTATTACAATTTGACTTTATCAGGTAATGGTGGAAGAGTAAAAACACTTGCAGCCAATACGACAGTACTGGGCTCTGTTTCCATTCAAGGAAATTCATCTTTCAATCCATCTACATTTAATATTTCGGTAGGTTTAGATTGGAATAATTCAAGTACAAATGCAAGCGCATTTTTATTTGGTTCAGTTGCAGTTACTTTTAATGGCACGGTTACCCAAAATATCATCAATACAGGTAATTCGAGTGGTACTGGATTTTCGCAACTCACTTTTACCAATACCAGCGCAACAATACCTCAAATACAAGCACAAACGGATATTTTAGTTTATAATACTCTCACGATGAATTCAGGAGTCATTAATTTAAATGCACATACTTTTCAGTTTGGGGCTGATTATGCTTCAGCTAGAACGTTAAATCATTCAGGGGCCTCATCTTCTGGTTGGTTTTATGGCGGAGACTTTATGCGATATTTAGTTACAGCTGCAACAATTGCTGCAGGTACTAATGATGCTTTATATCCGGTTGGTACAAGTACTCAGTTTAGACCATTCTATTTATCGACAACTACAGCACTCACTTCAAATTCTACGGCACGATTAACCTGCCCGTCATCTGTAACTTCTTTTATTGATGTAAATATCCCTGATTCAGGTGGCCCAATAAGACGCTTATCAACAAGTTCATGGCCACTTGTAATGAATGGTGGAACAGGTGGTACGTATACCGTTAATGCGGGCGGTTCAGGATTTGGAATAATTGGCGATGTAACGGATTTGCGATTAAGTCAAGCAAGTTCGGTGGCTGGCGTTGCGGGAGTAAATTCAGGTACAATTACTTCTCCAATGGTCGAACGTACAGGTTTAACCGCGACAGACTTGTCTAATATTACATTTTATATTGGTACAGTAAATTTAACACGGTCTCCACTCCCCGTTGAGTTAATCTCATTTTCAGGAGAAGCAGAAGGATCGGTAGTAAACTTAAGTTGGCAAACACGTAGCGAATTTAATAGTGATTACTTTACCGTTTATCGTTCTAGCAATGGAAAGGATTTTATAAAGATAGGCACCATCAAAGGCCAAGGCACGACTAAATTGACGACAAATTATGTGCTTCAGGATAAAAGCCCATTGAAAGGAATAAACTACTATCGTTTATCTCAAACAGATTGGGATGGTTCTACGTACTCACTATCACTAATATCGATTGAAGCAAATGGTGTCGAAGCAATTCAAACGTATCCTAATCCTATAAAGCAGGGTCAGATGCTTCAGATTTCTTTACACGGAATTAATTCGGGAAACGCAAATGAAATTTCGTTGATCGATGCTACGGGGCAAACCATTAATACTTATCCTTTGATAATTGATGTGAATGGAAACTTTAGTGGCGAATTGAAAATTGATGATGTGCCATCAGGGTTATACTTTTTAAAACTCGATCATAAAGTCATTAAAATTCTTGTGCAATAAAAGCGTGGAAATTTGAGATTCATTCCTGTTTTTCGTTTTTAATCGTCAACAAATTTCGTTTTATAGAAACAAAGAACACTTTCGGTATAAGAAACTGCATGAAAATGATTGATTTGTAGTTCAATTTCGAGGTTTATTTTTTTTGAAGTTTTGGTATAGAATTTGTCTGGGGCTAATTAAGAAATAAATACCCCTGCAATGAATCTATTAAATTCCCCACCCTCAAAAAATTGGAAGGCAATTATATTACTTTTCTTGATCGTTTTATGTTCAACTGTTCGCGCGCAGACAGTAGGCGACTATCGTTCGGTAGCTTCAGGCACTTGGAGTTCCTTAGGTACTTGGCAATATTTCAATGGCTCAGCGTGGGTAGCGGCAACTAATTACCCGGGGCAAATTTCGGCTATTTTGAATACCGTTACGCTACAAAGTCCTTTTGTAGTAACATTGAATGTGAATCCTTCCTTTCAAATGGAAAGGCTCACAGTTAATAGTGGCGCTACCTTGCAAGATCAGGTAGGTGCTTTCAATTATTCTGTGGCTCCGACTACGTATTTTGATGTTTTCGGTATTGTTAACTTAATCAACACGTCTGATGTTAGTTCTGCAGTCGTTACTGCTGAGTTAACGATTAATTCGGGCGCTGTTTTTTCCGCCCACAGAGTTTTTGCGAATGTTGTCTTTAACAGAGGAACAAGTACAGTTACCCAAGACTACATCAACACAGTCGCTATTAACCCGGTTACTAAATCCGGCATTTGGTTTAATGAGTTGCCGAATTCGATTTTAAATTTTAGGGGAGCTACTTTCACGGGAGGCTTGGAAGCCAGTATTCCGGGAAATACTGTAAACTATAGTTCAAGTACCTTTACTCAGACGGTGCGCACACCAATAAGCAACTATTTTAACCTAACCCTGTCCGGAAATATACCCTTAGCTACACCCAAAGTCTTATCTGGAAATACTACCGTATCAGGTACTTTGGCAATCCAAGGCACAGCTTCAATTAGTATTTTAACCTTTGAGCTTTTTTTGCGTGGAGATTGGAACAGTTCCAGCTCAAGTACAACTGCAGTGCAGGCTACTTCAGGATCAATTACATTCAATGGAAGTGTTCAGCAGAAAATAATTGTTACGGGTCATAACTCCGGTCTTCCGCACTCTAAAAATCTAACTTTTGCCAACACAAATTCTACGATCCCTCAAATAACAATATCATCGTCTTCAATCACAACAATATCTGTTGGCGAAAAACTTACCTTTACTTCTGGTGTGGTTGATTTAGGAGGAAACGTTATTTCTTTAGGTGGTATCGGCCTTAACAAAACAATAGATCATACGGGTGATTTCGCATCTGGTTGGGTATGCAATGGTCATCTTCGAAGATTCTTAACGACAGGCGCTGCAATTAGCGCAGGTTCAATCGATGGCTTTTTTCCGGTAGGAACATCCAAAGATTTCCGACCAATTTATTTTTCAACAACATCTGCCCCAACGGCAAACGTAAATATAACAGTTACTGCGCCCAGTGTTAACTCTGTGGTTAATATTGTAAACATCCCAGATACAGGAGGTCCAATTGTTCGTCAGGCACAAAGTTACTGGCGTTTGGTGCTAGGCAGATCAGGAGCAGGGAGCTCAGGAACCTATGACATACTAGCTGGTGGTACGGGTTTAGGATTAGTTGGGGACATTACAGACCTACGGTTATCTCGTGTTTCATCTGTTTTGGGTACTGCTGGTGTAAACTCTGGTTCGAATACTTTTCCAATGATTCAGCGATTAGGTGTTAATGGAGCTAGCATAGGGGTTAATACCGATTTTTATGTTGGCTCAGTTAATGCCACGCGATCTCCTTTGCCTGTAGAACTCCTATCGTTTTCAGCCGAAACAGAGGGCTCCGTAGTAAATCTAAGATGGCAAACAAGTAGTGAATTTAATTGCGATTATTTCACCGTATTTAGATCAAGCAATGGAGTTGACTTCGTTCCGGTGGCCACTAAGAAAGGCCATGGCACTACCAATGTGGCAACTTACTATTACTCGCAAGATGCTAGTCCATTGAAAGGGATCAATTACTACCTGTTGTCTCAAACCGATTTCGATGGCAAAACATATTATTTAAAATTAATATCAGTTGAATCGAAAGGCACTGGTTCGATTCAAATTTATCCAAACCCACTAAAGGCGGGGCAGATTCTTCACCTGGATTTGCTAGACCAAAGACAGACTGGCGAGTATGAAATGCAGTTAGTAAACTCAGTTGGACAAGTGGTGGATAAGTATGTTGTTGACTTTGATCAAAGTGGGAGTTTTGTGGGTGATATAAAAATAGGTAATGTTCCGCAAGGGTTGTATTTTATTAAACTTGGTCAAGTGAAGTTAAAGTTACTTGTTGATTAATGTCAATAGGTAGTAATAAATAGAATTTAGTTTGACTTTTTGATAGTTCATAACTTCCGTATTTGTTTTTTAATCGTTATCCAATTCGTCTTATTTCGTAAAGCCTATACTTCACCTCCTTCCAAAAGCTCGTTTAGCCTTTAGAATCAAGGTTTTGCGACTGGTATAATTTTTGCCAAAGAGATTTAAATGATTTTACAATGATGGGAAAATTTAAAGTTAACCTTCGCACATGCTTTTATGTGCTGATTTTCATAATGGCAAAGACTTTGCCGGCACAAACTGCAGGTGATTTTCGATCAGCTACAACTGGCAACTGGACTACTACATCTACTTGGGAAACCTTTGATGGAGTTTCATGGGTAGCTGCATCTAGATATCCGGGGCAACCGCCTATTGCAGAATTGACAACCATAAAATCAGGACATGTAGTTACTTTGGACGCTGACTTGAGTGGATTAAATCTTGTAAGTATGAATAATATTATCGTTGAACTTGGAGCAACACTGACAGATAACCCTGCGCTTATCAATAATTATCAGTTTAACGTGATGAATAAATTAACAGTGATTGGTGTTGTAAATATGACAGCGACTGGAACAAGTACCTCGATAACCGCACCTGATTTATTAATCCAGTCTTCCGGTAAACTTACTGTTCGAAGAATAATATTTACAACCGCTAGCAACAACGGAACTGCCACACTACAATCTATTGTAGGAACAACCTCCGGTAAAACATGGGTTAATGAAGCTAACTCCACTTTAAATATGAGTGGGCCATCGATTGTTGAGAATATTTCAGCAGCAGCTATTGGTAACACGGTAAATTATAATAGCAGTAGCGCGAGTCAAACAATTAAATTGCCTCTTGATTCTTATTATAATCTAACATTATCTGGAGGTGGTACAAACAAAACCTTATCTGGTAACACTACTGTTTTAGGAAATTTAGCTATCGCAGGTAGTGCGTCTTTCCGATTATCATCTTTTAATCTCTCTGTAGCTGGAGATTGGAATAATTCAAGTTCGAATGGATCAGCATTTGTTTCTGGAACGGGCACGGTCACTTTAAATGGTAGTTCTACGCAACGTATTATTAATACTGGCAATGCCAGTGGAACCCGAATCAACAGACTTACCATTTCCAACACCAGTGCAACTGCCCCCCAAATCAATGTACTAACAGATGTAACTGTGGGAAATACGCTGACGATGACTTCAGTGCCAGGTGTAGTCAATCTGATAAATTTAAATAACAAAAAAATTCAGTTGGGGTCGGGTAGTACAGCGGCTACTTTAATTCATTCTGGAAACTCCAGTACGGGTTGGTTTTGTAACGGAGACATAGTGCGGATATTTAATTCCAACGCAACTATCCCCACCGGAACCAATGATGGTTTCTTTCCGGTGGGAACCAGTACGAATTTCAGACCATTTTATGTGTCATCCAGCACGGTGCTTACAAGCACACCAGTTGCTACATTAACATGCCCACCTTCCACATCCACCTATAGTAAAGAGAATATACCGGATACAGCTGGTGAAATTTTGAAACTTGCATTGAGCGGTTGGAGAATACAACTGACTAATGGTACGGGGGGAGATTTTTCAGTAAATGCAGGAGGAGCCGGAATAGGCATAATTGGCGATGTGAACGACTTACGATTGAGTCAATTGACCGCAGCCGCTGGATTGCCGGGAGTAAACACCGGTACATCAGCTTCACCGATGGTGCAACGTACTGGCCTGACTGCAACCGATATGACGGATATAACTTTTTATGTGGGTTCAGTAAATTTAGCTTCTTCTCCTTTGCCGATACAGTTGGTTTCTTTTACAGGACAAGCCGAAGGCTCGACTGTTAATTTACATTGGATAACTCAAAGTGAAAGGAATTGCGATTATTTTATGGTGTATCGATCTAGTGATGCAAAAGATTTTGTAAAGATTGGCACCATCAAGGGACAAGGCACTACCAAATCAACTATAAACTATGAATTGCAGGATAAAAGTCCGTTGAAAGGAATAAACTACTACCGTTTATCGCAAACGGATTTGGATGGATCTACATACTCACTTTCGCTAACCTCAGTTGAAGCAAATGGCGGGGATGTTGCGCAGGTTTACCCAAATCCAATCAAAGCCGGTCAGGTTCTTCATGTGAACTTACATGGCGCAACCCAGCTAACGGAACGAGATATACAATTAATAAACGCAGTAGGTCAAGTGATTGATAAATATAAGATCACATTTGATGAAAACGGAGACATTAGCGGTGATTTAAAGATCGATTTCCTCCCTGCTGGATTGTATTTTATTAGAATAAACAAGATACAATTGAAATTACTTATTGAATGAAATTTATTTAAATCTAGAGAAATCTTGAGATTGTTAACTGAGCTTTATAACATCAGATCACTATTTATAACCGTAAAAAATATGGAGAAGATTCTATTCACTTTTTTAATTTATTTTATTTCGTTGGTTTCCTTCGGTCAATGCCCTGAAGCTATTTCTACTTGCGAAAAATTACTGCAAGGGGGACTTTACAGTTTCACTGGCATGACCAACACCGGTTCGTTTAAGCAGGATATGAAGACCTACTATTTGTCAGATCAGTTTAAAACAGATATGAAAAATGGAAAATGGGGGGCATCTTTAACATTGCCCTTAAAAGGCAAGCTGTTTACGCTCGGTGCAAGTGATAGTGAAGAAAGGTTTCAGGAGTTTAGATCCCTGATTATTTCAGAGAGTGTATTGAACATATCCAGTGAATATTATCAAACAACCTACAGTTCAATACCCAATACTAATTTATATGAAGCATTTAATCAATGCATTCAAACAGTTTGCAACGAAAATCAATTTGGGTTTCTTCCGGTCAAGGAACTGATCACAGACGATTTCGCTGTCTTTACCATACATTATCGTCCGCAGGTGTCTACTGATCCAATGCCTATCGTGCAGTTTTTCAAAATAGAAAACGCAAGCGCTATAAGTAATTCGCCTTCAATAGGGCAAACGTTGACTCAAACAACTATCATTTCTGCAAAACGAGATTCTGAAAAGGATTTAATTTTAACCATGCAGACTGATAGAGGTATAGTTAGCCGCAAAATAGATGGGGCAAATTCGCTTTCGAGCCATAAAGAGATTCCAATTGGAACCGTTCTAGGATCATTTTTAACTTTTGACGAGTTTAATTTTGCCTCGAAAAATAATGCCAAGAGCCCGGGCGAATTGTGGACATCTGAAAAAAGTAAGTGGGCACCCTGTGATGGCAGGAGTGTGATTGGTTCGGGCTATTCTAAATTAACCTCCAAGTCTTTTGTGCCAGATCTTCGGGGAATGTTTTTACGAGGGCTAAACTCTTTTGATCCGGTTAAGGGACCTGCCCCTAGAATTGAAAGTGAAAGAGATCCGGAAAGCAGAGTAGCAGGACAATATCAATCGGATGACTTTAAAAGTCATGCGCATAATTTTGTTTACCTAAAGCCTAGATCCAATAGTAGTAAAGGCGGAGGGGCCAATCATGAGGTGTCAGACTCTGACCAAAATAATAATGGAACAACCAATGAAACGGGTGGTTTGGAAACAAGGCCCAAGAACGTTGCCATTTACTATTATATCAAAATCAATTGACTTTTCAATGTCAATACATTTGGAATTAGCAAATGATCAGTAGCTGTGGTTCTGTACTTCTTAGTTATGTTAGGGAATGTTGAACATTCCATTTACAGAGTTCGGTTGTTGCAACTTGATTTACAGCAGCTGAGAGTTATTCAAAGGTACATAACCTTCGCTCTTTGTTTTTTAGCCGTTAGTCAATTCGTTACATATCGTAAAAACAACTTTTCCTCGATTCAGAAAGTGCATTTAAACATCAAAATTGCGGTTTACTGATTGGTATAATTTTTGCCGAGGTTTTTCTAAATATCCACCGTGAATATTTATTTTATGAGTAACCTTCGCACTTGCTTTGTAATACTAGTAGTAGGAATTGGATTCACAACTACCGTATGCGCACAAACTGTAGGCGATTATCGGACGAAAGCTTCTGGTAATTGGTCGGATCCTGTTATATGGGAACAATTCGATGGTTTAACTTGGATAAGTGCATTATATCCTCCGAATAAGCCACCTTTAGTTTCTATAGTAAGTGGCCATACAGTTATAATAGATAATACTGAAATTATTTTGAATAATTTAACAGTGGAAATTGGGGCTATCCTAACCGATCTTTCCACTTTATCAGTAATTACTATAACCTTAGTTGGTGAATTGAAAGTGTATGGCACTTATAACATTACTAGTACAGACGATGGTTCTTTTACTAATATGATAAAATTAACTATCTATTCGACCGGCAGTTTTACATGTAGAAAAATGTTATATGATATTGCGAATAACTACGGAACAGCTAGAATCGCTAACCAATTTCTTGATATGTCAAATCCAACAACTCCTTGGGTTAATCAAGCAAACTCTACTCTTTTCATTGGAGATACTGCACCATTATCAGGAATATCTGCCTCAGCACAAGGAAACACAGTAAACTATTATTCTAGTTCCGGGGGGCAATCTATAATACCCCCAATCGATTCTTATTACAACCTGACCTTGTCTGGTGGTGCAGCAAATAAGAGATTGACTCAGAATATTTCAGTGCTTGGAAATTTGTCTATCACAGGAAGTGCGTCTTTCAGGTTAATAAATGTTGCAGGTACAGCGGCTTTTAATGTCTCTGTGGCCGGAGACTGGAATAATTCAAGTTCCAACGGAGCCGCATTCGTCTCTTCAAACCCTTCTGGTACTGTAATAGGTACTGTAACATTAAATGGTAGTTCTACACAGCGTATTATTAATACCGGGCATGCCAGCGGCACCAGGTTTAATAGACTCGCAATTGCCAATACAAGTACAAGTGTACCGCAAATCAACGTATTAGCAGATGTCACAGTGGGAAATACACTGACTATGACTTCGATGCCTGTGTTGGGAAATTTGATAAACTTAAATGGAAAGAAATTTCAATTAGGTACGAGTAATGCTTCCGTTGCAACTTTAAATCATTCTGGTTCTTCCACTTCCGGTTGGTTTTATAATGGCAATTTTTCGCGATATTTTGTAACAAATGCAAGTATTCCTACAGGAACCAATGATGGTTTCTTTCCGGTAGGGACGAGTACGAATTTCAGACCATTTTATTTGTCATCCAGCACGGTGCTTACAAGCACACCAGTTGCTACATTAACATGCCCACCTTCCACATCCACCTATAGTAAAGAGAATATACCGGATACAGCTGGTGAAATTTTGAAACTTGCATTGAGCGGTTGGAGAATACAACTGACTAATGGTACGGGGGGAGATTTTTCAGTAAATGCAGGAGGAACCGGAATAGGCATAATTGGCGATGTGAACGACTTACGGTTGAGTCAACTAAGCGCAGCCGCTGGATTGCCGGGAGTAAACACGGGCACATCACCTTCACCGATGGTGCAACGTACCGGCCTGACCGCAACCGATATGACGGATATAACTTTTTATGTCGGTTCTGTAAATTTAGCATCTTCCCCTTTGCCTATCCAGTTGGTTTCTTTTACAGGACAAGCTGAAGGCTCGACTGTTAACTTACAATGGGTAACTCAAAGTGAAAAGAATTGTGATTATTACACGTTGCATCGATCAGCCAATGGAATAGATTTCGTGCAAATAGGTACTAGAAAAGGTAGTGGTACTACCAATGCATCGAGCTTATATGAGCTTCAAGATACAACTCCTTTTAACGGAACAAACTATTATCGACTTGAACAAACGGATTTTGATGGAAAGAAGTCAACGCAAGCTATCATTTCAGTTGAAGCCAGTGGAGTTGTACCTTTTGCCATTTATCCTAATCCTGTCCAATCAGGAAGAAGTATCCATATTGATATAAATGGAAAAGCTGCTTTTTCAAAGGTGGCAATGTCGTTTTACGATGTTGCAGGTCGGCAAATACACAACAGTTTGGTAACGATTAATGAAGTGGGCTCATTTCAAGGAGATATTGAATTACCTCAAGTTTCGCCAGGCCTATACTTTATAAAAATTGGCACTTCGATCATGAAGTTTTCAGTCAATTAGATGATCTAAAATGATTTTTTGTTGATTAGTCGTTAGTCAATTCGTTATATATAAACAATTTTATTTTTACGTTCATCAAAAATGCCGAAATTAGCCTGTAAATGAGGTTTTTGTTGTGGTACGGCTTTTGCAGGGCAAGTTTGACATAGAATTGGATTTTTCGGATTTACATCTGGCCAGAAGTTACCATTGCCGGGCTGAAATATTCGCGTTTTCAAATTCTATATAATAACTGAAAACTGAAACTTAATTTTTAAAACGTAACCCCTGCATTAATGAACCTCCCTAACCCCAACATCCTTTATCTAGATGATGAAGAAGATAACTTAACAGTTTTTAAATCTACTTTCCGACAAAAGTTCAATGTTATCACCGCTACAACCGCTCAAGCGGCCATGTCAGTACTTCAACAAGTACAGGTGGGAGTAGTTCTATCCGATTTTAGACTTCGAGAAACTACAGGAATCGATTTTTTAAAATCAGTCTCGGAGCTGTATCCAAATACAGTTCGAATTTTGATCAGCGCTTACGGAGAAAAGGAAACAGTAATTCGCTCTATCAACGAGGCCAAAGTATTTAGTTTTATTACTAAACCTTGGGATAAAGATGATATTGAGCGAGTGATTGCAAGCGCGATTAACCTGTATCATTTAAAGTTCAAAAACGAAGAGTTAATTACTAATCTCACTCTTACAATTGATGAACTGACGAATGCCAATAAGGAAATTAAAGTTTTAAAGGCTAAGCTGCAAAAGGAAAACGAATATCTGCGGAGAGAGATTGACAATAACAGAGGCTCCATTGAATGGATCGGCAACGGTGAAAAAATGCAGTTGGTGAAACAAAAAATTAGCCAGGTAGCCAAACTGAATACCGTTGTGTTAATTAAAGGAGAGACTGGTACAGGTAAAGATTTAGTGGCACGATCTATACACTCGATGAGCAATCGTGCATCAGCGCCTTTTGTTAATCTTAATTGTTCAGCCCTTCCCGGCAATCTCATTGAAAGTGAATTATTTGGATTTGAGAAAGGATCATTTACTGGTGCTGTGGGTCATAAAGAGGGACTTTTTGAATTAGCTGATGGCGGAACGATTTTCTTAGATGAAATCGGTGAAATGTCAATTGAGTTTCAGGCAAAACTCTTGAGGGTAATTCAAAATGGTGAGTTTTACCGCATTGGCGGTTTAAAACCAATTAATGTAGATGTCCGCATAATTGCCGCAACTAATCGAAATCTGGAAGAGTCAATCAATACAGGTAAATTCAGATCAGATTTATTTTATCGACTGAATATTTTTCCAATCAGTTTACCACCACTGCGAGAGCGTCAGGATGATATACCCGCATTGGTGCAACATTTTTTAGATAAATTTCAGAAGAAGTTGGGAATCGAAATCACCGCGGTTTCAGATAAGGTGATGAAAATGCTATTAAATCATTCTTGGCCGGGAAATATTCGTGAGCTAGAGGGTTTGCTGGAAAGATCCGTTATTCTCAGTACCAATGGAGAATTAACGTTACATGAGTTAACAGCAGAGTCTCTGGCAGGCGGAGAAAACAACGAGCTTTTAAGGCAGCGTTTGTCCTTCATCGATATGCAGCGTGAGTATATTATTCAAGTTTTAAATAGCGTTAATTGGAAAATTTCAGGAAAAGGAAGTGCAGCCGAAATTCTACAGTTGAATCATAATACATTACGATCGACCATGACTCGATTGAAAATTAACGTGAAGGTGGCGAGTGGAGAGGACGATAACACCTAATCAGTAAAAACAGATTTAGTAAACAAAAGGAGATAAACCGGTCAATCGATTCCTGTCCGAGTTTATTCTCGTTTTGGAATATTTATGTTTTTCTTTCACTCATTTTAAAATCATGATTCTCAGGTATATCCTTATACTGTTTTTTTCTTTACTTCCTTTTTATGATACCTTAAGTCAAATCGGGTCTCCAATTCGTAAGGTATACAACATCAATTTTGATAACAGTACAGCTGTTTGGAGTATTGTTCAGGATTTAAGAGGAGTTTTGTATTTGGCCACCGGGAAAGGAATCTATGAATATGATGGAGTATCGTTTAGATCGATAAGTCAAGTGCCTGCATACGGTTTAGCTGTAGACCGAAATGGAGATATCTATGTTTCGGCTAAAAATGATTTTGGAGTTTTACGCGATGATGATAAAGGTAAGATACAATTCAAAAGCCTGCTTACAAGCCTAACGGATTCAATTAAGATAGGCGTTGCAAACAATGTTTTTATTTCGCCCAGTAATGTGTATTGCATTGCCAGTAAGTATACAATTGAGTTTAATAAAACTACAGGAGGTGTCAGATACTACACACCGGGAGAAGGTAGCTCGTTTTATAATGGCTATGTGAAGAACGATAAATTATGGATTTCAATAACGGGTAAGGGATTATATGTAATTCAAAACGGCAGCATGAACCTAGCTCCCTACGGTGATTATTTTGCCTCATTGCATAAGGGCGGTATGAATTCAACCTTAACTTTTTCAAATGATAATCGGGTTCTTTTGTTTAGTCCGCACATGATTCGATACTTTGATTCAAAAAAGCCGCCTGTGCCTTTTTATATAAAGAACTACGCTCAAAAGAGCAGTATATTATATAATTCATTTTCCCTTTCAGATAATTATCATTTGGTTACTTCTATCAATCACGGTGCAATCTTATTTGATTCACTCGGTCATGTGCTGAATTACTACTCAGATAGCACGCAGTTTCCGGGAAATAACTTCGTTTATGCAAATAAAGATTTGAGTGACAACATTTGGTTGACACTGGAGAATTATAAGTCTTCAGTAATTAAGACAGAACATGGTCAGGATATCAGTTTCTGGAATCGATCTATCGGATTACGTGGGGGTGTGCATTCAATCATACAATTCAAAAGCCTTATTTATATTTCTACTGATCAGAATTTGTATTCAATCAATAAGAATAATCGAATAACTACTTTTTTTAAAGAACCTATTTCTATTGAGAATTTGACAAAAATATATTTGAATTCAACTGAGAATTTACTCGCAGTGGAGAGTGGACGAAACATTGTCAAAGTCAATGGAAGTGAATTAGAACATATTTATAGGGGGTATGACTTAAGTGATTTGTATCCTTCTAAGAAAGTAGCTAATCGTTTGTATGTTGCTGATCAGGATCAATTTGGGTACCTCTCTTTTAAGAATGGTCAATGGAACTACACTCATATAATGCCTCTGTTTGAAGATACATTTATTACGGAAGATCAAAATGGAGTAGTATGGCTTAACAATGATGAGAGAAGTTCATTATGGAGAATCGAATTTCATCCAACTAAAAATGACCGAGTGTTAACCATTACAAAATATCCACCTAACACGGGTATTCCGGGAAAATTTTGTGTTCCATTGCAGTTTGAAAATGAAGTTCTCTTTGCTAATGGGAAAGATGTTTATTTCTATGATGAAAATGCCAAACAATTTGATATATGGCGCAAGTTTAGCGCCAATATTCAAGAATTGATTGCTCAGTCAACACTTATAGTAAATGATTCTAAAAAAGGTGTCTATCATTTTGTTAGGCAGAATCAAATCCTTACAGTGGATATAAATAGTCCAGCCAAAGCGGAAGTTGTATTTAAGCCGTACCGAAGGTTTGAGGATATGGGGAGCATTCGGAAAATTATGATTGATACACATGGCATGTTATGGTGTGCGGGTGTTGACGGTGTGACCAGATATGATAGAACTAAAGATTTTAAAAGCTACGAACAAAAATTCAATTGCTTGATCAGAAAAATTACGCTTGGAAATGATAGCCTTCTGTTTAATGGTGGCCTCAAGGCTTATGATATAGAGAGATTTAGGCTTCAACTTCCTTATCATTTCGGGAAGATTTCGATTCACTTCGCTGCTCCTTTTTTTGATAAAGAGGAAGAAACTTTATACTCGTACTGGTTAGATGGAAATGGTGAAACATGGTCGGATTGGACTAAAGTTACCTTCATGGAGTTTACAAACTTGATGGAGGGCGATTATACGTTTAAGGTAAAGGCAAAAAATATCTATGGAAATGAAAGCTCTGTCACATCATTCTCATTCAAGGTTATTCCTCCTTGGTATAGAACTTGGTGGGCTTATGTATTATACTTAACGAGTTTTTCGGCCATCATATTTTTGATGATTAGATTCCGCACATACTCTCTCAATAAAAAGAAACAAGATTTGGAGAAATTGGTTGCTTTAAAGACTAAAAAACTTATTGAATCAAATGATGATTTGATCAACTCCGAATATAAACTGCGACAAATTATTAAAGACTTAAAAGAGAGTCAAGATAAACTCTCGATAAAGAATCAAGAGCTGCAGACAGTCAATGATAACTTAGTGAAAGCGCATCGTCAATTGATCAATTCGGAAAAAATGGCTTCTCTTGGTCAGCTCACCGCGGGTATTGCGCATGAAATTAATAATCCGATCAACTTTATTTCCGGAGGGGTGCAAGCATTATCGCAGGTTCATCAAGAGTTGTTGAGGGCGGCCAATTATAGTGAACAGGAGATTGAAACAAAAAAACAGGAGCTGGACGATTTAATGAAAAGCATATCTAATGGAGTCATGCGTACAACCTCCATCGTAAAAGGGCTTCGCACAGTTGCCAGCCCGAATGAACGAATTGACTTGGATGGAAAAGTTGATATAAAAGAATGCATTGAAAACTCCCTTGTACTAGTCCGCGGTAAACTGGTGGATGGGAACGTAACTGTAGAGAAAAATTATCAACATCAACATGGCATAAGAGCCAATTCACCTCAAATTAGTCAGATATTGATCAATTTATTGGATAATTCTATTTACGCACTTCGAAATAGTAAAAGCGAGAAAAGAATTTCTATCCGTACTTTAGAAAAAGCAGAGGAAGTATTGATTTATTTTCATGATAATGGTGGTGGAATACCTCCTGAAATCAGGGACCATATTTTTGAGCCATTTTTTACAAGCAAAGAAGTGGGTGTAGGCACTGGCCTTGGACTTTCAATTTGCTATTCTATTATTCAGAGGCACAACGGTAGTATTTCAGTTACCAGTTCCCCGGAACTTGGCACTGAATTTATTATATCATTGCCTAAAGGCGAACTGTTGTTTACTTAGGAAAAACAGAGTTTAGCTTGTACAGAAACACTGTCCCAATTTACTTTTTCAGGTTAGGAATAGAAATAATGACTTCTGTTCCATTGTTACCGTCACTTTGTATGGCTATTGAACCGTGAATCAAATCACATACTCTTTTAACAATATATAATCCCAATCCATTTCCTGTTGAAAGTGTGGTGCCTCTAAAAAATGGATCAGTGACTTCATCTAAAACACTTGGGTCAATTCCAATGCCGTTATCTCTTACTGTTAACTTTAGCATATTGCTTGGCGTATCGAAATCAGAAGCAATCTCTATCCATTTTTCGGCTCTGTTCTTATTGTGAAAGTTGATTGAGTTTTCGATTAATTCATCGATAATCATTTCTAAAAGACTGCTTTCCAGCGTAAAGTCATTGGATTGTTTCAGATTCAGTTTGATTTGAATTCCGCTATCATTTGATTTTTGATTCCATTTCTCAAGTACTTTCTCTACCACCGATGCTACTTCGCTAGTATAGTTTTTACTAACAAAGTCATATCCTAAATCGCTTAGTTCGCGTATTTTATCAATCGTTTTTTCAAGGCGGGCAATCACCTCCTCAATTTTAGCGACATAAATTTTAGAGTCACCTGTAACTTCTTCGCGCAGTAGATTTAGTAAACCTAGTTGTGTTGTAATCGGGGCTTTCAAATCGTGAGAAGCGCGATAGAGGAATACTTGCAATTCATTAATGGATTGCGATAAGCGAGTGATTAGTTCTTTGTTCTTTTTTGTTAGTTCATAGTGGTCAATTGCTTTTAGCAGTATCCCTTTTACTTCGTCTTTTTTCCAAGGCTTGCTTAAATAGTAGAATATTTTGCCTTTGTTGACAGCATTGATGGTTGCTTGCATATCCGAGTATCCTGTAAGCAGAATGCGGACAGAATCGCGTTGTAGTTGCATAGCGTTTTCTAGTACTTCCACGCCAGTCATTTCGGGCATTCTTTGATCCACAACTAAAATCTCAAACTCTTCATTACGAATCAGGTCAAGACCTTTAATCGGAGATGATTCTGTAATGACAGTAAATTCGTTTTGAAAGGCAATTTTAAAGACCTTCAGGTTATCCACTTCATCATCGATGTAGAGGATTCTATATTTTGCAGCCATTGGGAAGTTTGATAGGTTAAGGCTTAGGATCAGCAAAGCAAACAAAAACGAGCTAAATTGACCAGAAAAATTCGACTAAAAAAAAGCCCTCTTTTCAGAGGGCTCAGACTCAATTTGATTCTCCCCAAAACCTCATTGAGTTTTATCTTTAGATTTGATCTTATTTATCATCTTTTGAAATGCTTCTTCTTCGATTTGGATCCTAACTCGGTAACTATAATAAAGACCAAAGGAATCACTAAGGCAATTATTACAACAATCAGTGGAGTCGAAGAGCTCATATCGTATGCTTAATTTCATACTATGCCTTCCAAACCTCGTGCCAGAAAAAAAGTTGAAAATTGGCTCAAATTCGAAGGGTTGAAAGTTGCTCTAACGATATTTAAATAATCTTTTCGTTTTTTCGTCAGTTTTTAACCTGCTTGAGCTTCACCTTATTAGTTGATTGATTTTTTGCTAATAATCGTTAGGCTGAATGTCCCTTATTAGCTGAGAGGCTTAAAATAAAAAATGCAAACTCTAGAAGTTTGCATTTAGTTGTAGTCCGTACGGGAATCGAACCCGTGTTACCAGAATGAAAATCTGGTGTCCTAACCCCTAGACGAACGGACCGTCTTTCTGTAAAGAGGCGCAAAGATAGATTCCTGAATTTGATTTGCAAACCATAGCGGTAAAAAAAATGAGGAAAGTGAATGCTTTACGTTGGTTTTGGCTTGTAAGTAGTATAATTTTAGGTTCTAATTTATTTAAAACAACAAATCATCATGACAAAAATAGGAATCAACGGTTTTGGGCGCATCGGTCGCCTCGCATTCAGAGCAGCCATTGGCCGAAAAGACATTGAAATTGTAGGTATCAATGACCTAGTAGAGCCTGATTATATGGCCTACATGTTAAAGTACGATTCCACGCATGGCAAATTTGAAGGAACAGTAGAGGTAAAGGATAAGAACTTAGTAGTAAACGGAAAAACGATTCGGGTAACAGCTGAGAAAGATCCTTCAAACTTAAAATGGAATGAAGTAGGCGCTGAAATTATAGTTGAATCAACCGGATTATTTTTAACCATTGCCGATTGTCAGAAACACATTGCTGCAGGTGCTAAGAAAGTGGTAATGTCTGCTCCGGCTAAAGATGATACTCCTACTTTTGTGATGGGCGTAAATCATAAAAAACTAACAGCCGCTCATACAATTGTTTCAAATGCATCATGCACAACCAACTGCTTGGCTCCAATTGCTAAAGTATTGAATGATAAATTCGGTATTGTGGAAGGTTTGATGAGCACTGTTCACGCAGTCACTGCAACTCAAAAAACCGTTGATGGCCCATCTGCTAAAGACTGGAGAGGTGGACGTGGTGGTTTCTCTAATATTATTCCATCATCTACGGGTGCGGCTAAAGCAGTAGGATTAGTTCTTCCTGAGTTGAAAGGTAAGCTTACAGGGATGTCATTCCGTGTGCCTGTAGCGGATGTGTCGGTTGTTGATTTAACTGTTCGTTTGGATAAACCAGCCACTTATGAGCAAGTGAAAGCTGCTATGAAGGAAGCTTCAGAAGGTGAATTGAAGGGAATCTTAGGATATACAGAAGATGATGTGGTTTCTCAGGATTTTCTGGGTGATGAGCGTACTTCAATCTTTGATGCTAAAGCAGGTATTGCGCTTAACGACAAGTTTGTGAAAGTAGTTAGCTGGTACGATAACGAGTGGGGCTATTCTAACAAATTGATCGACTTGGTGTCTGAATTATCCAAGGTTTAGTCGAGGAATCAATAAATCAAAGCCCGATCATATCAATGGTCGGGCTTTTTTGTTTTGAGCTAAAACTTACTTTTTCATCTTAGCTAAAAAGTTTGATTTACAGTTTTAAATAAACTCCCAAACTCCAATTTGGAGCTGCCAAAATATTCCGGGCAGCGAAGGCAAATCCTCCGGAGCCCGAAACTCCTATTTTTTCAGTTGCCTGATAATTTAATTCGAAAGTAGGAGAGATGTATTCTGTATTGTTGTTGAAAATTCCATTTTGAATGGCAGTGCCATCCCCATTAAAAAATGATTTTACCACATTCAATTTTAAGATGGGTATAAATTTTTTAAACGTTAGTCCAACCTCTGCACCATATCGAAATTCGTCTGAAAAGCCATTGGTGCGATTATTGAATCCAACATAGGCTGAAGCGTAAACAGGTTTCGGATAAAATGAGTGACTTACGTCAACCCGTATTTGCTGGTTAAATTCGCCATCTCCAGTTTGTAAGATTTTAGAATTTCCGCCAGCAGTTGAGCCGAAAGGTAAACCAAGCAGAATGGTTGCGCTAACAACAAAAGGTTTGTCTACCACAAGCGCATACTTTAATCCGATATCAGTGTCACCAAACGATTGATATTCATCACCTGGAAAAACTTGACCGGTTTGGTTGAATTGAACTTGATTTAAGGTAGCACGGACAAAAAATGGAACGTACGCTATTCCGGTCAAGCGATTCGTAAAACCGTATTCTCCATACAAACTTGTCGTGTAAATGCTCGTGGTAGTAATGTCGATGACATTTCCATTTGGATTGTAAAAGAATGGAGAGATAATCCAGTTTTGTGAGAGTTTAAAATATCCTTTTCCCTTTGGCTGGGGCCAGCCACCTCCCGCCCAAACGTAGTTGCTCAGTATTACACAAAGGGCCATCCAAAGAATTCTTTTTATCATTTTTTGTTTAGTTAAGTTCGGCATAACCAAAAACCACCGAGGCGGGTTTGCATAAAATAATCACATACTTGAAGTCTGAAAGTTTTACAGCAGGATTGACCGAGGATACATTGAATAAATGTGCACCATTTTTTGTGATCTGTTGAATCTCAAGACCGCTTGCTTTAATGTTTGCGCCACTTGAATTGGAATTTGCTAAATAGATGTAAGTGCCCAAGGCGAAACTGGTTTTGAAATTGCTACCTAGCTCTAGTTCTAACTTTGATCCGTTAATCTGAAGGGTCACATTTCCACTCGCTTCATAACCACCTGATTTTACAAAAGTGCCTTGGCGAATTGCCCCCACTGCGATCAAAACAGAATTGGAAACAACTCCATCAACTTCTCCGGTAATAATAGCAGAACCATAGCTGTTGGCAGTTGCTTTGCCAGTTGCATCGATGCTCACCACAGCCGCGTTGGATGATTTCCATTGAATTGGTTTTGAAAGCACAACATCTTGAATGGATTTAACTAGTCCACTAAACATGATCTCGCTACCGATATTGATCGAAGTTGAACCAGCAACAATTTCTACTTTAGCTACTTGGTTGATGGAGTTGACAACAGTTACATGAACCGAATCAATCGCGGTGCCTTGTTGTGCAAATACTTTTGCATTGCCGGATTGCAAGCCGGTAATTTCTCCATCTTGTGTTATCGATAGAATGGCCGGATTGGAGACAAACCAACTTGGTTTAGCTTTCTCGATTACTCCATATTTATTCTGATAGATTACACTTAACGATTTCGATTCGCTCACCATGAGCGCAATGGAGGAAGGAACTAAGTCTAGTTTTTCCGGTTGAATGGGACTATTCAGATAATCTTTCCCAATACAGCTAGTCAAAACCGCTAACAGCCCCAAAATACCCGATCTGATCATAGGAATGGCCTTTTTTGTGAAAGAATGAAAATAATTGGCAATGTTCGAGTCGCTCAACAGACAATCCGCTAAATTGCAGCTAGTTATCTTTACCCATGGCACAGAATGATTTGATTGCAACGGCCGTAAAAGAGAGTTATTTCAATCTATTGGCTGTACTGTTAGAGCAAGAGAACGTCAGAGGTTCTCATGTGCTATGTGTTTTAAAATGGGGAATTCAATTGGGAATTAACCCGAATGATATTGATACAATTGGAAAAGGATTTGCTTCACCCTACACCCCTCCGGCTACGGAAGTAGAAAGATTAGAATCAGTTTATCATTTGGTTTACATGATTTATTTAGACAGGGTAGTGGAGGACAATGAATTGGAAGTGGCAAATTTGTATGCTTCACGCTTGGGTTTTAAGGATAATTTAGTCCCGGATTTATTTAAATCGATTGCGACAGCAGAATTCGATCATGCATCTCCTGAAAATGTTCGCAAAGAAGTAATCGAGTTTTTAAAGGTTCAAAACTTGTAAAAACCCACTTGACTCGTAGAGCCCTTAACCTATTTCACATTTTTGTTTGATTCGCTACGGATGTAGGTTTTGATTCCATTTTCAAATTTTTTTTGGGTTACCATACTGCATCTTTGTATTACAAAATCAAAAGGATATGCAAGGAGCGAATGGACCAGTCAATGTTAGCATCAAAGGGAGAATGCAGCAAATCATGATTTTGGGAGCGATCATTGCCGTTGGCATCATGATTGCACAAGCAGTTTAAAAGTTCGATGATACGTGCCATAGAGGCATGTAAGATTTGAATAAAAATAAGGGTGTTTAGTGTGGAGCCTCGGTGATTTCTCATCGGGGCTTTCTTTTTTAAGGCCACTTACTTTTTGATAGAATGCTTGGTAGATTTACAAAATGGAATTCAGCCAAGACATTTTCCTTAACAAGCTGGCACCCACTTCGCCTTTTCCATTTTTGATTTCAATTGAGAGAGCAGAAGGTGTTTATCTTTTTAGCCCGGAGGGTAAGAAATACTTAGACATGATATCGGGTATCGGGGTAAGTAATGTTGGCCATCGACACCCCAAGGTTGTGCAGGCTATCAAAGATCAGGTTGACAAGCATCTGCATGTAATGGTCTATGGCGAATACATCCAGTCGCCATCCAATTTATTGGCGGCTAAGCTGACCAGTTTACTGCCGCCATCATTGAACTGTTGTTACTTTGTAAACTCCGGGACAGAAGCAAATGAAGCAGCTTTGAAATTGGCAAAACGCGTAACGGGTCGTACAGAGATTGTTTCTTGCCGAAAATCCTATCATGGAAGTACCCACGGCTCGTTGAGCATTTCGGGTAACGAGGTAAAAAAACGAGCCTTCCGCCCCTTGTTACCCGATGTAAGATTCATTGACTTTAATAGATTGCCAGATCTTGAATTGATCACCCAACGAACAGCCTGTGTGATTATGGAGACCATTCAAGGGGATGCCGGAGTGCGCGTGCCGGATATTGAATATATGAAAGCTGTGCGCACACGATGCACTGAAGTTGGCGCCTTACTTATTTTAGATGAAATACAGTGTGGCATGGGGCGCACCGGTAAACTTTTTGCTTTTGAGCATTTTGGAATCGTGCCGGATATTCTAACCATAGCGAAGGCATTTGGTGGCGGATTGCCGATTGGTGCTTTTGTTTCATCTTATGAAAACATGCAGCAGTTTACACATAACCCGATGCTAGGACACATCACCACCTTTGGTGGAAACCCGGTGTGTTGTGCATCGGCATTGGCAACGTTGCAGGTAATTGAAGACGAGAACTTGTTGTCTACTGTAGAAACAAAAGGGAAATTGATAGAAAGTTTAATTCAACATCCTAAAATAAAAGAAGTTCGTAGGTTTGGGTTGATGTTTGCTTTCGATTTTGATACAGAAGATCGTGTGAATCGGATTGTGCAGTATGCGAAGGAGCATGGTGTTATCTGCTACTGGTTTTTGTCGCATCCTTACAGTTTTCGAATTGCGCCACCGCTTACGATAACTGAAGCTGAGATTCGAGAAGCGTGTGCTGTTATTCTCGCAGCAATTGAAAATGCCTAATGGCGTGGGCAATGCTCGCCTTAAAGTAGTATCTTGTTAATTAAAATATTAGGAGAATGAATTTAGATCGCATCTACAAATCGCTTGTTGTTACGGCTCTTATCATTGCAGCTTTGATCGTAATGAAAGATATCGTGATGCCAATTGCCTTTGCTGCTTTGTTTTCGGTGGTGTTACTTCCACTGGCGAGGCGATTTGAAAAACGCACGGGCCGTATATTTTCAATCTCCTTGGTTTTATTAATTGCTTTTTTGGCGATGGGACTTTTGTTTTGGTTTGTCGTAGCACAATTGGCCAGCCTGACCGAGAGCCTTCCTGACCTCGAAGGAAAATTTTTAACACTGATCAATTCATTTAGTTATCAAATCAGCACCTGGTTTAATATTGATACCCATGAGCAAATGCAGATGATGAAAGATGCGCTCAAGAATTTTTCATCTTATTTCGGTAGCGTGTTGGTCTCCACTTCTTACTTCGCCTATTTCTTTGTTCAGGTTCCTATCTATATCTTTTTATTCTTGTTATATCGCGAGCGGTTCAAGGATTTTTTGTTGGCTGTTTGGCCTGACTCTAATTTGAAATGGAAAGATGAAATACAAGGCGTAGTGCGCGGATACATTTCAGGATTGACCATTGTTACTATTATTGCTGCTGTGCTGAATAGCATAGGCTTACTATTGCTCGGCATAGAGCATGCCATCTTTTTTGGTTTTTTATCCGGCCTGCTGACGATGATTCCATATGTAGGAATCACCATTGGTGCGGCATTACCCACTTTATTAGCGTTGGTAACAAAGGATAGTATCTGGTATGCCGTTGGAGTTGTAGCTGTTCACGGATTTGTACAATTCCTGGAGGGAAATTTTATTACTCCTAAAGTGACGGGATCGAAGATTAGTATCAATGCGTTGGCGGCAATTTTGGCTTTATTGGTAGGAGGGAAAATTTGGGGAATTACCGGTATGATCTTGGCGGTTCCTGCAGTCGGTATTTTGAAAATTTTGCTAAGTTATTCACCAAGCTTAAAGCCGATTGTCATTTTGTTGGAGGACAAGCACAATGAACTGACAGAAGAGGAGATTGAGAAGTTGGAAGAGCAATAGCAATAGATTTAATGCTTTTGCCAATCAGAATTTCTCCGGTTAAACTCAATCATGTACTTCATTAAAGTATCAAAATCATTTTGGTCTTTCTCGCGGTTAAACTCAGCCAATAGCTTAATGTCGTATTGTTTAAGTATAGAGGACAGCGTTTTTTTGGATAATGCATACGCATATCCATCATCATCCGGCATGTAAATAATCCAGCCCGGATTTCGGAAGGCTTTCTCTTCACCGTACGAATAAGCAAGTACCCCACCAATAGCTCCTCCGATAATTCCGCCCGCCAGCGCTCCGGATGTTCCAATTGCCGAGTGGTTAGCAATTGCGTTCGCTTTTCCATGGAAATCTTCGAAGTAGGTTATCTTACCAAGAGCCAGAATTGGAACGAAATAGTTAGTTTGATCATAGACCTTGGCGTTCAGAAAAATATTGAGCCCATCACTAAATCCATACATTCGTCTAATGATTTTTCCTTTCTTATCTCTTAATCTCCTGCGGATGAACTCACCGGAGTCAATTGAAATGGTGAACCCTGAAGTAATACTGGGTGAGTTTGATTTGAATTCGTTGAAGGTTCTATAAATGCCGTACCTCAATTTTTTGGTAGTCAAAACATTGTCAGTAAGGCTATCCGTTTGAGCGGTGCTTTGAAGAGAAAGTAGAAGAAAGATACTGGCGATCAGGCCAAGTCTTGGTTTCATATTTTCTCTATTACCAAATTATGATTGGTGTAGATGCAGATATCCGCAGCTATGTTAAGGCTTTCGCGTACCATTTCTTCTGCGGTTAAATGAGGTGCATGTTTTTTTAATGCCAGTGCAGCGGATTGTGCATACATGCTTCCCGAGCCAATGGCAGCTACCTGATGATCCGGTTCCAAGACATCGCCTGTGCCTGACAGAACCAGAATTTCATCTTTATTGACCGCTATGAGCATCGCTTCCAGTCTGCGTAGGAAACGATCGGTGCGCCAATCTTTAGCCAGTTCAATGGCAGCTCGTTTCATATTGCCTCCATAAGCGTTTAGCTTTTCATCAAACCGATCGAGGAGGGTAAAAGCATCAGCTGTAGATCCGGCAAATCCGGTCAGCACTTTTCCATCTTGCAGCTTGCGTATTTTTTTTACGTTGCTTTTCGCGATGGTGTTTCCCATGGTAGCCTGTCCATCTCCACCAATGGCTACTTGGCCATTGTGTTGAACTGCTAGAATGGTGGTGGCGTGGATTTGAGTCATAATTATCTTTATAGAACTAACCCAGTCTTATCGTAGATATCCTCCAAAGGTATATTCACATTAATTGATGACAAACTTAGATTTTGCCTAGGCTCTTCATAATCTTCCAAATTCCATTGGTTGTTAGCGTTTGTTCTGAAAATTTGCACTAATCGTGATTCGGAATCTACTAAAACATACTCTTTTAGGGAAGGTATCTCGCGGTATAACTCAAACTTTGGACCCCTGTCGTAATTTTTTGTTGATGAAGACAGTATCTCAATAATTACAATTGGATCAATGGATGAGTCTTTTTCATCATCAAATGTTTTAATATCTCCACAAAAAATAGAAATATCAGGGTATGTGAAAAGAGTGTTGCTCGGAATATAAACTCGCATATCACTTCCAAATGGCGTGCATTTTTTCCCCTTTAATTGAATGGCAATAGACATGAAAAGATTAGATTATGGATAGTACTAGCACCGGCCATATCAAAAACCTCTCCTTTAAAATACTCATGTTTTGTAAGCGAGCTTCGTTCAAAGGCTAAGTACTCCTCGATAGTGAGTAGTTTCCTATTATAAACTTGAACCGGCTCCTTTACTTTCATTCATCAAAATTTTGATTCAGATTATTAAATCAAAATCCTTACAGGATCTTCTAGCAGTCCTTTAAGCGTTTTAAGGAAGGCGGCACCAACTGCTCCATCTACCGCGCGATGATCGCATGATAAAGTTACTTTCATGACATTGCCCGGAACGAGCTGACCATTTTTCACAATGGCTGTTTCTTTGATTCCGCCTACGGCCAAAATGCACGCATCGGGTGGGTTGATGATGGCTGTAAAGTCTTCAATGCCAAACATTCCCAAATTCGAAATGGTGAAGGTGCTTCCTTCCCAATCACTGGGTTGTAATTTTTTATCGTGAGCTTTCTGCGCTAAGTCTTTTACTTCGACTGCGATATGTGAAAGCGACTTGTTGTCGGCAAAGCGGATTACAGGAACTAACAATCCGTCTTTCACCGCTACTGCTACCCCAATATGGATGTGGTGATTCTTGCGCATTTTGTCGCCCAGCCAGCTTACGTTTACATCCGGATTTTGGCGAAGTGCTGCGGCCACGGCTTTGATCACCATGTCGTTGAACGAAATTTTTACAGGCGCAATTTCATTCATGCTCTTGCGTGCTTCAATGGCCTTGTCCATGTTGATTTCCATGGTGAGGTAGAAGTGCGGAGCGGTGAATTTGCTTTCGGACAAGCGCTTGGCAATTGTCTTACGCATCTGCGATACCGCAATTTCTTCGAAGCTTTCCTGACCTACTACGGATGGCAACACCACAGGTGCAGTTGCTGCCTTAGCACTTGTTGCCAGTGCGCTGGCAGCAGGTTTATAATTTTCTACGTCTTGTTTAGTTACACGGCCATAATCGCCTGAGCCGGCAATTTTAGAAATATCATAACCTAAGTCTTTTGCAATTTTTTTAGCCAGAGGCGATGCTTTTACCCGACCATTAGCTGATGATTCGGTAGAGCCATTGCTGGAAGTGGCTGCAGGTGCGGCTGCTACTTTGGGTGCGGCAGCAGCGGCTGAAGTTGCGCCAGATGATTTTTGTTCGTGTGCTTTTAAGAGCGTTTGCCAATCGGCACCTTTCTCGCCAATGATGGCTAGAACCCCATTAATTTTTACCGCTTCTTTGGCGTTAGCTCCAATGTATAAAAGAGTACCAGTGTTATACGATTCATAGTCCATTGTGGCCTTGTCGGTTTCAATTTCTGCGAGTAGTTCGCCCGACTTCACTTGATCGCCCACTTTTTTGTGCCATGCTGCGATTACGCCTTCGGTCATGGTATCGCTCATTTTAGGCATTAGCGCGATTTCGGCTTTGATGCCGGTAGTGTCGATCGCTGCTGCCGGAGCGGCTTCTGTTTTTACTTCTTGCTTAGGTTGCTCGGCTTTTGCACCGCCTGAGGTAGCGGCAGACTGCGCGCCAGCGAGTAATGCAGAGTAGTCTTCACCTTTGTTACCTACAATGGCGAGTACGCCATTGATTTGAACGGGCTCGCCTTCTTTGGCGCCCAAATAAAGTACGGTGCCGGTGTTAAACGATTCGTAGTCCATGGTGGCCTTATCGGTTTCGATTTCGGCCATTAGTTCACCCGACTTTACGGTGTCTCCCACTTTCTTGTGCCATTTGGCAATCACCCCTTCGGTCATGGTGTCGCTCATTTTGGGCATGCGTACGATTTCTGCCATATCTTTTGTGTAGTTAAATCTCGTTGCTGTTCATTCTATTCGAACATCAAAAATAGGCGTATTTATGCGATTTTCAAGTTGAATTTTGGGTAAAAGGAAACAGTGGGCGCAACGGTTTGAACGTGGTGCTGGCGTGGGCGAGGGATAGAGGCATTGTTGGAGCCCAGCCTTTGCTACTCGTGAGCAGGCTGGGCAAAGGCTGGCGACTGCCGATAGCCCGGTGGCTCGCCACGCCCCAAAAATCGTTTATTATTTTATTGGTTTTTGAATTAGAAGTTGAACGTTCCGATGAGGATTTCGAATAGTGAAGCAGATGGCTTTAGGCCATACGAATAGCGTAAGCCGATATCGAGTTGTGGCAGGAGGCGCATGACGTTGATATCGAATTTTACTTCGACTCCGGTGGACATGTAGGTACTGGAAAATCCAAACTGCGGAGTAGTGCCATATCCATAATCAAAGAAGCCATTGAGACGAACACGTTGAACGTTTAAAAGAGGCCCAATCGATATATCAGGGTACCACACGGGCATGGTGTAATTGGTTGAGAAAGAATAAAAGTTTGCGAATCGAGATATGGAGAGACCGCGAGGAAGAGGTATTTTGTTATTGAACTGATAGATACCATTGTCTTGGATTTCTGTGCCTGCTTTATTGGCATAGCGTACAGAATTGATTTCAGTGCTTTGATAGCCGGCATATCCCCAAAGCGAATGATGTTTGAATAACTCGGGGTTCAATAATGAAAGAATGGAGGGAAAATAGGCGATGCTGTAAATGGAAAACTGACTGCCGGTATAATTTCCTCCATAGGGAGTTCCATATAGATTCATAAATACGGCTTGCCCCCACTGGCTGTTAATGTCGCGTTTGCTTTGTTTGAGAAGGCGATAAGCTGAAAAGGTAAATCGATTGTAAACTAGGTTCCCGTTGTTGATGCGATCGGAGAAGAAGTAGAAGCTGCGGATAGTATCGTTGACAGTTACAGCCGGTATGATTCGGCTATTGTTAATTGAATTTGAAAAATTAGTTACTTGAGTAACACCTACAGAGTTGCCAAAACTCACATTACTTATAAACTTTGAAGTAGTGGTGATGAGTGGAATTCGTAATCCTCCCTCTATGGTTTTCTCCGCCCATTTAAATGTGAGGTTCTGAACTTTGGTTGTTTTGGTATAGCTTGGGTTTGTGCCCGTAAAAATGTCTGTTTTAATATTGCCTTCATTGATTTTGCGGTCTACTTGTGTAAACGAGAAATCGATAATCGGATACCAAGCTTGGAAACTGACTGCGGTTTTCCAAGCTCCTGTTTGCTCGGAAATGTCATATTGATACCCTCCACTGATGGTGGTTGTGCTTAATAAATCTCGCGAGGTAATGCCCGCGAAGACAGACGTCAGATCATTGTTTATAAAAGATCCCCAAGTGTAAGGGTTAACAATACCTTTCAAGCGTGAATAGCGTTTGGCTTTGTAGGTACTATCTGGAACACCGGCCAGAAAATTATGCGATGCTTCTTGGGCAGCCAGATGCGCGAACAAGACATCGGGTTGTTTGCGTTGGTGCCACTCTCTCCATTCGCTGGGATTGAAATTAATTTTTACGACATCCATTCCATCTTTTCCTTGTTCATTGTAGTAGATGGTTTTTCCATCACGACTGAGGCTTGGATTATAAGAGCCGTATTTGCTGGAGGTAATCTGAAAACGTTTTCCGGTTTCGATATCAAACGCGTAGATGTTGTCGATGCCGCTGATGGGGGAATTGTAGAGAACATATTTGCCGAAAGGCACGGGATGACCCATGTTTTCGTCTGTGTATTCGGTTAATAATTTTTCTTCTTGAGTGGCGAGCGTGAACAGCACCAGCGCTTTTCCTTTTTTATTGGTTTTAAGTGCTACAATCTGTTTTCCATCGGGAGTCCAGTGCGGCATAGAGATGAAATCATTTTCCGGATTTTTGAATTCCATTATCACATTACCACTGAGATAATCGAGCACTACCAATCTGGTTTGATAATCGGTGGAGGTTTCAACCGTAGCTACTTTATAGCCGTCTGATGAAATTGCAGCTGACGCATATCGGCCGTTTTTGGCAATGACTTGTTTTAGTTTGCTTCCCATATCGAAGCCTACAATGGCCGAATAGGTTTTCATGCGCCAGCGCGGGTCAAATCGAAATTCATTCCAAACTACTCTGCTATTCGTAGCACTGAGCATAGCAGCATCGTTTACAACTCCTTGAGTGTAAATGGTTCTTTCATGCCTGCCATTTAATAACACTAGTTTTTCAATGTCTCCAATTCCGGATTTCTGAACCAATATTTCTCCGCTTTCCATTTCTTGCGGAAAGCGATAGTCGGTGTAAGCTTTGGTGGTGCGGACGTTGACTTTTTCAAAGGGTGTAATTCGTGTTGTATCTAATTGTGCTTGCCATTGTTTTTTGAGATCAGTCGCCATTTCGTTGTAAAGGTCACGTACATAAAGTCCAGTCTCTTTTTTCAATGCCACGGAAAATGTGAATGGAACGAAGGAAGTATTCCATGATCTTCGTGTGACATTTTCCCATACTTCGGAGTTGTTGGTTTTTCTACGTAAGTAAGAAACCATGTGGTATCCAAGTTTGTAATGATCGGGAATGTTGTGTTTATAGGATCGCAGATATTGCTTATGATAATTGAAGGTGCGCCCTTCCATCAGGTTGGTGCGAAAGAGTAAGTCAAAGTTTGGTATTCGTCCGCGACCGCTGTTAGTGAAAGCTGTTTCGGTGGCTACGGCATCGCCTTCCCAAAACCACTGCGGTGCACCAATGTATGATACGGCAGAGAGTCCGTAATTTCCAAAGGCATAATAGACTAATCGATTGAAGCCGCGGGTAGCATGTTGAAATTGCACCATGTGCCGATATTCATGCGTAGCCAATAGGTTGAGCCAATCGTTGTTGCCGGTAAAGTTATAATTCTGAGAGGGCATTGCGAAAAACTCAGACCTTCGAGGTGTGATCGAAACGAAACCATTGGAGATGGAAGATTGGTTTTGCAGTATGAGAGAAATTTTGCGTGGGCTTGCCCCCATAGTTTTGGATTCAGGACCATGAATGTATTCGAGTGTATTGGCCATGCGCTGCGCTTGTTGCTCGTAGCCGAGTGGATACAAAATGCGGAAATGTGTCGTGTTAAGCTGATACCATTTGATTGAGGGCGGGTTGTTTTCGTTAACCGTGGACTCTTGCGCCTGGGTTTGATTCAGGCAGAAGAAAGCGGCCGCGAGAAGGAGACTTTTGGTAACAGATAAATGAAGTGAACTCATGGATTGCGCGTGAAATAAGTGGTGTTCAGTTAACGAGTGTAGATGACCAAAATTATTAAGTAGGCCATATGTAAAAATAGCGTTGTGGTGGGTGAAAACAAATAGCTATTTTTGCTGTACGATGTGGAAGGCAATTGTAAAAATGTATCAGCAATACAAGGATTACGTGCGTGTAGACTTACTCATGTATGCTGTTATGATTCTGATGATCATTATTTACGCAATCTACATGCTGGCATTTCGCTAGTCTTTCAACAAAATCTCACGAACATTAGCTTTGATCTTAGCGGAAAGCTCATCCGTTGGTAAATCGTTAATGTCTTTTCCAAAGGGATCTTCAATTTCTTCGGCAATCAATTCAACACTTAGTAAAACGAACGTTATCAGCACCACAATGGGCACGGTGATGTAGCCGGAGGTGGTGACAAAGGCAAAAGGAAGTGTGATGATGTAAATAAAAATAAATTGCTTGATGTACATGGTGTACGAGTAGGGGATAGGTGTGTTTTTAATTCGTTCGCAAGCACCAATGATGTCGGAGAATTCTTTTAGTTCTTTGTCGACCATAAAAAGTTGATCGCCAGAGATAGTCTGCTTTTTGTAAAGATCATTCACTTTTTGGTAGAGCGCTGCCGAAATAAAATTAGGACCATGCTTCGCTTTTTTCAGATTGGAAAAAAAGTCTGAGTCAGTTGATTCAAGGTATTCCTCTTTAACACCATTTCGCAAATGTTCTTTAAGCGCCATCACTAAATTGGGGATCATCTTGGCAAACCATTGGCGAGTTTCTGCATCATCGGAATGGAGGAATGCATTTAACTTCAATGATAGGTTGCGCGTATTGTTTACGAAGCTGCCCCACAGTTTGCGACCTTCCCACCAGCGATCGTAGGCCGAATTGGTTCGAAACACCAAGAAGAGACCTAATACAATTCCCAACAACGAGTGCATACTGATCGTTGTATGAAAATCATTTTCATGAAAGCGCAGAATGTCTAATAGCACGTAACACAGAGCAGTTGAAAACACAGTCATGAAGATGAGCACAGGTGTTAAGGTGCGCATCACAGCTCGTGAGTACGCATGAAACACGTGCGAGAACCAGATTTTAGGATTGTAGTTGACCATTGGGGAATTAAAATTCCAGTGAAGATAAATTAATTATAGGCTAAAATAAAAATGGCTGCCCTTGAGCAGCCATTTTACTTGATGAGAATGTACTATTAAAACTTGAATGTCAATTGGCCCATAAAGGTTGTACCCAACTGGCTGAATTGAGATCCATTGTAGCCTAAGATTTTATAACGGCCAGCGAAGGCAAGGAATCCCTCCAATAACCTTTTGCTAGTTGCATTATTTAATACAGCTTGACCATCAGCATTTTGAGCCTCCAGTTTCCAAGCTGGCAACACGTTAAACAAGTTGTTTACTGTAAAAGATGCTGAGAAGTTTTTAGAGAAGGCATAACCAATGTTCAAATCGGTAACAATCGCTGGTGAAAACACTTGCTTAATGTCATTCATAACATTTGCATCGGCCTTTGAGGCAGTCACTGGCGCTACTCCTACATATCCATCATTAGGAGAACCAGCACCATATGCAAGCCCATTATCTAAATCTTGAAATTTGGTTGGCCCAAACAGAGTATTGTTAATTACAATATTCCAGTTGCCCATACTGTAGTCCAAACCACCTATTACTTTGTACTGAGGTCTGCCTTCGGTTAGTAATGATCTGATCTGAGCATTCAAAATAGATGCGCCTGCTGAAGCAATGATCTTTGGCGTATTTGGTGAACCAACAATTTCATTGCTCAATGTAAAGTTACCGGCAACATTGATACCTAGTTTGCCAGTTCCTAATTCTAGGTTTTTATAGCTGGCAACAACATCTAGACCTTGCGTTTGTGTTTTGATACCGTTGATGAAAAATTGCACACTTTGTAAGTCAAAATTTCCGGCACCAACACTGTTTCCTTTTAAGATTCTGCCTAACTCTGTAGTTGGCACTGCTAACTTACGATCATCTGTCGTAATGGATGAACTATAAACAATTCGATCACTAATGGTGATGTTATAATAATCCAAAGTTAAGCTTAGGTTGCTCGTAGGATTCACACCGATACCCAACGTAATGTTATCGGATTTCTCAGGAGTAAGTCTTGGAATTCCCAGCGCGAAAGCCTCTTTGCTGATATTATTAAATAGTCCGGAAAGAACAATGGTACCACCAGCAAATGATGCCTGAGTTGATTGTGCATAAATCTGATGTAGTGTTGGAGCACGGAATCCGGTAGAAACTGAACCCCTCAAAACAATTTTATCTTCAAGAAGTTTCAATCTGGATGATAACTTCCAAACCGTTGCACTACCAAAATCGCTATACTTTTCTGCGCGAACAGCACCTTCCAGTAAGAAGTTTTCAGTTATATCATAAGTTACGTTCAAATAAGCACCTATGTTGAAACGGCTATTGGTTCTTGCATTTTCAGCTCTGATACCTGGGAATGAGTTAGATCCTTCTTTGGTATAAGAAGCAGTGTCTCCAGCAATGATTTGATAAGTTTCAGAACGAGCCTCACCACCAAAAGCTACATTGATTTGAGAGGTTACTGCCTTGCTTACATCGATGTTTCCAACAACATGGTTAAAGCTAAAACCGCCCGGTTTGAATGAAGTTGGGCTTTTAGCTCCTAGGCCTCTGTTAATTGTATTATTTACACTATACAATTGCTCGTTGCCACCAATTGTAACGCTTGCGTCAGTTGACCAACCATTACTTTCATTTTTAATTCCTAATGTTGCATTGTAGTCCTTTAAATCACCTTCAAAGGTAGGCATATAACCCATATAGCCTTTGTATAATTCAACCCCAGCAGAATTTAGGGTATTGTCGCCAGTGTAATTAATTCCGAATGGATCTGTGATATGCAGTAATCCAAAGTCTTTTCTCCAATAAGGAGTTCTATAGTTCGCATTACTTAGCACTTTCTTAGCTACAAATGCAGCATTGCTATAGAATTGGGTATTATCACTAACAGGTATCCCTAAATTATAAGAGAATTTAGCTGCCGTAGTAGCTCCAGTACCATTGATGTTACCGCCTGTTGGATTTATTTTCAAGAAGTTAATTATATTGGGATTGGCCGCATACTGCTGTTGTTCAGTATCACCAGCAGTATAAGTTCCAAATGTTCCAATTTCTACCAAAGGATCAATGATTCCAGAACGAACCGCGTTATCCGTTTGATTAAATCCTACGGTATAATTGATAAAACCATTCTTCGCAAAATTAGTACCACTATTAAAAGAAAGTCCATAGGTTCCACCGTCTCCTTGACTCGTTACTCCACTAATAACATTTAGTGAGCTGTATTCAAATTTATCTTTTAAGATTACGTTCATTACCCCTGCTATGGCATCTGAACCGTATTGCGCAGAAGCACCATCGCGTAAGATTTCAACACGCTTTATCGCGTCCGTTGGGATGCCCGAAAGATCGGCACCGGTTTCACCGCGGCCTGGTGCAAACTGAACATACAACAATGAGCTCAAATTCTTTCTTTTGCCGTTAATCAAAATCAATGTACGGCTCGGTCCTAAATTTCTGATTTCGTAAGGGTCTAACAAAGTAGATGCATCGTTTACCGGAGTATTTACCGTATTGAATGATGGTACACGGTATTGCAATGCTTTATCAAATGTGAACTGGCCGGTAGTTGCCAATTCCTTCGAGGTGAAATTATCAACAGGAACCGGGTTGTCGATAATTGTTCTCTGAGCACCTCGACCCACTGAGATAACAACTTCTTCGAGTTCACTTGCGCTTGAAGATAGTTTGACATCTACAACATTAGAAACGCCAAGGGCGATTTCTTGTGTTGCATAGCCAATGGATGAAATTACCAATGTGGTCGCATTGGCAGGAACGGATAACTTGTACTTCCCGTCTACATCTGTGGCGGTACCAATGGAGGTTCCCTTCACAGTGATGTTAGCTCCCGGCAAAGGTGAGCCACTGTCGGCATCAGTTACGGTGCCCGTTACCTCCCGGTTTTGGGCAAAGACTGCTACCGAGCAAAGCAAAAATGCTGTGATGAATGGTAGAATTTTTTTCATGTATGGTTAATTTAAGTGATGTGAATAATCAATATTAAGAATTTATTAATTTTAAAAAAACAAAATCACCCAATTTGTGCTATCCACGGCACGTAAAACGTTTGAAAATTGTCCTAACAGCCTTAAAATTCTTATGTTTACCTTTTAAGTCTCCTTAATCTTAACTTTTCTTAGAATGAAGTCATTTTTTTTATCCCTCCTGTTAATAACGTTTGGTGTTACGGCTTTTAGCCAATCCGATTATGCCATTACACTTAAGGGAGACACTTTAAAGGGTCGGGTAAAGATTCTTACCTATGACCAATTGGATCGTGTTCAAGTGGTGGTGGATGATAAGAAAAAATCTTTTTCTGCTTTGGAAATTCGTAACCTACGAATAGCGGGCACAACGTACCATACCGTTAAGTTTGATAATGGTTTTCGATACATGAAGCTAATCAAAGAAGGTTTTTTGAGCCTTTATGGTTTTCGAATGGCCAATCAAGCTACCTATGATGGCATCTATTTTCTAAAGAAGGATGGCACGGGGCTGGAAATGCCTAACTTGACTTTCAAGAAAAGCCTATCTAATTTTTTGGCTGAATGCCCCGAGGTAAACGAGCGAATTAAAAGCGGAGATCTTGGTAGAAAAGATATTGATATGATCGTAGATCGCTACAACAGTTGTCTTCAATTTAAAACTGAGCGAAGAGTTGATGAACCAAAAATTCCAGCTGTTACTGAAGCAGAAAGCGATAAAATGATAGCCATCAATGCTTTAATAACCAAAGCCGAGGCAGCTACTAACTTGGAGAATAAAACAGACATTGTTGACCTTTTGAAAGACCTTCGATCAAAAATTGCACGCAATGAAATATTGCCTAATTACATCATGAAGGACATCAAAAATCAATTAGGAGCAAATCCTGATTTTACGGCTGACGTAGAAAAGCTCCTTGGTTTACTGAAGAAATGAGGGAAGTAGTTTTTTGATTGGAGCCGGAATATTTTTTCGGTCGATCCAAAATGCGACTACCCCGCAAATGGCCACTATTAGTGCAAGTATAAATAGATAGCCTCCATCTCCTTTTACTTCTATACCCAATAAAGTAAGATGCATCATGAGCGCGCCTCCCATTAATCCGATAGCCAATACAGCACCTAACCAAACCGTAGCAGGAATCAGAAGGAGCAGTGATGCAATTAACTCCATGACACCCACTCCAATTCGCCCCCAGGGTTCCATACCTACTTGCGTAAAGATATAAACGGACTCTTCTGCCGCTGTAAACTTAAAGTACAGTGTTTGTAACATGATGATGGCGGCAAGAATTCGGGTGACCCAAAAAACGATTTGAGTAGATGTTTTCATACGTTGCAAGTGTTAATTGAATTAAAGAGTGTTGATGAAGGGTAATTATTTCTAATTAGCAAATTGATTAAATTGATTCATTTAGCTTGTCAGTCAACCGACATTTTAGGCTCGAACCCAATCGCTCTTCATTAGGTAAATACATCTTGTCGTTCACAAATAGCATACTACATTCCGATTATTCATTTAATTTAGACAATTTAAACCTAATTCTATCGATCATGGCAACCTTTGATGTAAACGCGAACATAGCGGAGGCAAAGACAATATCCACAGACTTTTATCTCGACCCCAAGCACTTCAAAGATTCAAAGGAAAAAATATTCGGTCATACGTGGCATTTTGCCGGTAATACCGACCAAGTCAAAGAAAGTGGATGGGCTACACCGGTACATCTATTAGAAGATTTTTTAAATGAACCTCTCTTACTGTCAAAGGATAAAGAGGGCAAACTTCATTGCCTGCCCAATGTATGTACACACAGAGGCAACCTGATCGTAGAAAAACCTTGCAAGGTGAATGACTTGCGCTGCAAATACCACGGGCGAAGATTTAATCTGAATGGTAATTTCTTATCGATGCCCGAATTTAAGGAGGTGAAGAATTTTCCTTCTGAAGCAGATGATTTGGTAAACCTACCTGTTCACCAATGGGGGAAGTTGCTATTTACCACGCTCAGCAAAAAATTCAGTGCGGACGTTTTCTTTAAAGAGATGAACGATCGCGTGAGCTGGATGCCTCTAAACGAATTTGTTTTTCGTCCGGAGTTGTCTAAAGATTACTTGATCGATGCACACTGGGCGTTGTATTGCGAAAATTACCTCGAAGGATTTCATATTCCTTTTGTGCATGCCGGTTTGAATGCGGCCATCGATTATGGAAATTATTCCGTTGAATTGTATCGATATTCCAACTTGCAAATTGGCATTGGCAAAGAGGATGGAATGAATTTCGATTTGCCCAAGTCATCACCGGATTATGGCAAGAAAGTGGCTGCCTATTATTTTTGGGTATTTCCCAATATGATGTTTAATTTTTATCCATGGGGCTTGTCGGTAAACATTATTCATCCTATAGCCATCAAGAAAACCCGTGTTTCGTTTCTCACTTTTGTGTGGGACGAAAGTAAAATGCGCCAAGGAGCCGGAGCTGATTTACATAAAGTAGAAATGGAGGATGAAGAGATCGTTCAAAATGTACAGCGAGGTATTCGTTCACGCTTTTATACGCATGGACGCTATTCTGTTACGCGTGAGATGGGTACCCATCATTTCCATCGGTTGATTGCCGAGTTTATGGAATAGTAGTAATGAACTTCTTTATTTTCCAATAAAAGATTCTCGCACTCCCGGAACAAGTATTATTAGTGCGACAACTGTCAATATGCCTAGAATCATAAAAGTGAATAGGGATAAAAAATATACGCCAAGCCCTTTTAAAAAGGCTTTCCACTTTGCTTGATAATTAAAAAGGTTACTATACGAATAACCGATATAAAGAGTACTGATGATCGTTCCAACCGTATTTCGCATGAAAACTCCGGTAAACTTATAAATGATAATTGTAATGATGGATAGCCAATATACATGGCCCGCAGTATAAAACGGAAGCACCGTGTTTTCTACAAAGTTTAATTCACTTTTTCTAAAGAAAACATAGCGAGCATAAAAAGCCTGAATAGGGATCATGCCAAAAAACAGCATTTTAAAATTGTCAGACATGAATTGAAACATCTTTTGGGTGGCGGCCTCTTGGTTGCTCCCACTTTTTATTTCAGGTTGAAAGGTGGTAGTTCCCATCTCTTTTAAGAAATCAGCTAACTCGATATTCAATAAATCGAGCAAAAGAAGAAACACCGTAATCATCAAAAAGAAATACCCAACCGGGCCGTAATATTTCACACGATTTCCGGAGATAAATATTCGAGCGGCAACTCCGGGACGCAGTGTTAAATCTCGGAGTGTATTGGGGAACATGCCATCAAAGCCATAGACGCGCGCCCAAAAGTCATTCCACCCTTCACGCAAAGTGATACGTTTAACTTGGGTGCGCTGTCCGCAATGCGAACAATAGTTATCAGAAACTTCTTGCTGGCAATTGATGCACTTCTTACTAGACTCGGTAAGCATGAATGGAGGTTTAGGAAAACAAATCTACTAATTTTGTCTTAGCCTAAATGCGGAACTACCGGCAATTCCTAGTATAAGTAGATTTAAAACTTATCTGGAATTTGAACGATCCGCACCACAATTTCATGGGGGTCTCCATCTTTATCCAGTAAGCTGAATTTCACCATGGGGTTGTCGCGCTTAATATTACTTTCTACATGCACCACCTCATTGTTCTGTAAATGTTTTTCAATCTCTTTCTGTAACAGAAAAAGTGCGTTGGCCATGTCAACCTCCAGCGGGCTTGGATTGTATGATTCCGTCTTCATGTCTTTTAATATTATAAAGACTCAAGGATCAATGGGGCTTGAATGCTGAATCTTGGATTTATTTATTACCACTTTATCAGAGCTGAGGCCCACGTGAACCCGCTTCCGAAAGCAGCTAAGCAAATTACGTCATTTTCTTTCATCTTTCCTTCTGCCCATGCCTCACTCATGGCAATAGGTATGGAAGCTGCTGTTGTATTGCCGTAGCGCATGATGTTGTTGTACACCTTTTCATCTGGTAATTCCAACTTTTGTTGGATAAACTGACTAATCCGCAAATTGGCTTGATGGGGAACCAGCAAGCTGATATCTTCTTTTTTCATGCCATTTGCGTTCAGAGCTTCATTGATTACTTCCATAAAGCGCACCACAGCATGTTTAAAAACCAAATTTCCATTCATCACGACTTTGAAGCCTGTAGTATCTAAAAACTGCTCAGGCTGACGCTCGGCATGAGGCCGGCTACTGCCCGGATCTTTCACGTAAAGTTCTTCCGCAAAACGGCCATCCGCATGCAAATGCGTAGAAAGGATGCCCGGTTTATCGGAACGCTGTAAAATGGCGGCACCGGCTCCATCGCCAAAGATTACAGCTGTATTTCTACCTCGTGTGGTAATATCCAAAGCTGTACTTTGAATTTCGGCACCTACTACCAGCACCGTTTTGTACATGCCGGTTTTTATAAACTGATCCGCCACCGACAAGGCGTAGATGAATCCTGAACATGCATTTTTAACTTCTAATGCACCAATGCCTTCCAAACCAAGCTCACGCTGCATAATCACGCCCGAGCCCGGGAAGTAATAATCGCTGGTGATACAGGCGAATACAATAAAGTCTACATCTTTTTCGGTGAGATTGGCACGCTGCAATGCAAGGCGCGCTGCCTTCGCAGACATGTTTCCAACGGTATCTTTTGCAGGGTCGATCCATCTTCGTTCTTGAATACCGGTGCGCTCAATGATCCACTCATTATTGGTGTCCATTAAGTTTGAGAGATATTGATTGGTGATTACCGTTTCAGGAACGAAGTGGCCGAGGCCTACAATTTTAGATGAATACATGCGGCATTGGTTAAAATCCAAGGCCAAGTTAAGGAATTGTTACTAATGATTGTTAGGATTTAGGGGTTTTGCTTTTTACGATTGGATGTTTCTTTGAGCCTTTCGGCCGAAAAAATAGAGAACCACTAAAAGCCCGACTAACCCAAGTAAGATGGCGATGGCAGAAATTTGTAATCCTGCGAATACTTTCGAGGTCGCATCTTCTTTTGAAACTTCCAACGAACCGAACGTTTGGAATAAACCCAAAAGCAAAGAAAAACAGATCCAACCGATCAGAAGAAACAGAAATTGGTTCAATAATTTCTTTTCAAAAAGGCTCTTCTTCCATTGCACCCTCAGCAGAATGAATAGTCCACCAATTGCACATGAAAGAAGAGCCAGTTCGATCATTTTACTGATTTTTAGAGGCAGAGACTTGCAGAATTATAAAAGCTAATAAAGATAGGCAATAAATTAGCAGACCATACAACACAGTGATGAGTGCTACTTTCATTCCGCCCATGATGACCTGAAAAGGTAGCATTTCTTTGATTTCTTCCAGCGCACCAAATGCCTGGAAAAAACCAAGAATGGTTGAGAACGCACCCCACACCGCTGCCAGCAATCCAACCTGTTTTATGGCTTCTATCCATTTTGGGGAGATTGATTTGTTTTGAACACGAGCAATGATCACATAAATCAGGATGACCACATTGATCGCAAACAATAAAGATAAGATGGGCATCCAGGGTGAGCCACCGGCTGTGTGGATTTCCATCAATGAATCGGCTAACATCATTTTCATAAAGTTTATGTTTAGTTTTTAGTTGTACAAGTTTATGCGATTTTAGGGCTGCCAATTCTTATTTGTGACAAAGCGAAAGTCTTATTGGGTTTTCTCATTCAGTTATCAGCCTTTTGGCGAAAGGGTGGTTAAAATTGTTGAAAGGGTTAGGTAGACTGTCATCATTTACTTTTTGTAAACTGGTAAATCATTTTTTCCTAACTATGTAAATCCATGAATCAACTTACTCTTTGGATTGACTCTTTTTTTTCAAGACACCGATGGATTGTCCACTTCTTATTTTGGCTGGTAGTGCTGCTATTCTATGTTATCTTTTTTGGGAGGAAGAATAACAATTACACACAAACATTTTTTTTTGTTGGCCTTTTGTTGCCAGTCGTAATCACAACAACCTATTTTATCAACTACTATCTTGTACCTCAATACCTCCTGAAAGAGCGTTACTTTCGATTTATAATTTATTTTGGATACACTCTTATTGGATCACTTTTTTGGGTCATGACTATTTCCATGCTCACCTTCATCATCATGGCCGAAGCAAACATTCACGCCATGAGTCCGGCCTCTATTGATTTGTTTTTTTTACTGGCCTCGCTGTTGGTGGTCGTTTTTTTTGCCTGGGGAATTAAAATGCTTTTGCACTGGCGCCAGTCGAAGGAAGATTTTCAGAGGTTGATGCGAGACAAAATAGAAGCGGAGTTGAACTTTTTAAAAGTACAGTTGAACCCACACTTTTTGTTCAATACGATGAACAATCTTTACTATCTTACTACACAAAAATCGGAGCAGGCTCCGCAGGCCATTTTACAACTCAGCGAAATGCTCGACTACGCCTTGCATCAAGGTAAATTAATGCGGGTGCCGCTGGAGAACGAATTGAAGCAAGTGGATAATTACATCGCTTTAGAGATGCTTCGCTATGAAGACCGCATTTTATTGGAAAAGAAAATAACCGGAGATACGAGACATCATCAAATCGGGCCGATGATGTTGATTACCTTGATTGAGAATGCTTTTAAACATGGTGTAATGAAAGTAGCCGGGCATTCTTGGATTCGAATAGAAATACATTGCACATCCGAAAAAACAGACATTACCATTAGCAATAGCAAGCGATCGGAAAAAATGGAATCGGGAATTGGTTTGGATAACCTTAAACGGCAGCTTGAGCATTTGTTTCAAGATCATTACCAACTGGAAGTAAATTCCAATCAACCGAATGAGTTTTCAGTTCACTTGCAATTAAACATACCAAAATGAAGACCAAGTGTTTAGTTGTAGATGATGAACCATTGGCGCGAAAGCTGCTGCAAGGCTACATCGCCAAAATAGAAAACCTCGAATTGGTACGTGAGTGTAGCAGTGCGATTGAAGCGGGTAATTTTATCCGTACTACGAAAATTGATTTGCTCTTCTTGGATATTCAGATGCCGGAACTGAATGGTATGCAATTCATCAGCACACTCAAAAATCCGCCTGCAGTGATCATTACCACCGCTTATCGTGATTTTGCTCCGGAAGCTTTCGACATCAATGCCATCGACTATTTATTAAAGCCTATTTCGTTTGAGCGCTTTGCCAAATCGGTGAATCGGTATTTTGACAAGCCATCGGAAATTCTCCCCATTGATAACTCCCAGCTATCGGTATCGGCTTTTATTTATTTAAAAGCCGATCGCAAAAACCATCGCGTCATGCTGACTGATATTCGATACATCGAAAGCTTGGATGATTATGTGAAGGTGCATCTGATTGGCTCTACTTTAATTACTCGCGAAAATATTACTTCGTTAGAATCGGCACTTCCTCCACAATCCTTTGTTCGTATTCACCGTTCCTTTATTGTGAATACGGCATTCATTCATGCCATTTCCGGTGAAGCCGTAGAGGTGGATGGCAAATACTTGCCTTTTGGAAGAGCTTTTAAGAAGTCTGCACTGGCTTTGTTGAATTTAAAGTCGATCAAGGATAAGAATCCTTAAACTTTTTGCATATTTGCTTTTCAATTTACTGCCCATGAAGTCTTTCATCCTGTTCGTAATCGCTTAAGAAAGCATTATGAACGATTGGCTTTTGCCAAGAACTTTTCTCCTCATCATCCGTGATGAGACTGTCTTTTATTTTTTACATCACTAAAATCAATTTGAATGAAAGCTTTTACAACAAAGGCATTTTCGATATTTCGCTTGTTCAAACAGGCTCTTGCCGGCTCGGAAGAGAACTTTACGCAAGGCAGCATCAACCGCGCTATTTTTCTTTTGTCCATACCTATGATCGTAGAGATGGGGATGGAATCCATTTTCGCAGTAGTCGATATTTTCTTCGTTAGCAAACTGAACGATCCCAATGCAGTAGCTGCGGTGGGCTACACCGAATCGGTATTGAGCATTTTGTATTCGCTTGCTATGGGTTTGGGCATGGGAGCTACCGCGATTGTGGCGAGAAGAATTGGAGAAAACGATAAAAAAGGAGCGAGTGCTGCAGCCGTGCAAGCGATCTATCTCGGCTTAGGCATCGCATTCGTTATAAGCGTAATCGGATTTTTCTTTTACAAAGATATTCTGCGCATGATGGGTGCATCAGAGGCTGTTCTTACCAGCAGTTCTTCGTATGCGCTGTGGATGTTTGCCGGGAATTACACGGTCACATTATTGTTTTTAATCAACGCTGTTTTTCGCGGTGCCGGAAATGCCGCTATCGCGATGAAAGCGCTGCTCATTGCCAATATCCTCAATATGATCCTCGATCCGATTTTCATTTTTGGTCTGGGTCCCATTCCGGCTTTTGGTGTGGAAGGTGCCGCGATTGCCACCAACATCGGGAGAGGAGTAGGGGTGGCCTTTCAACTTTACTACCTGTTCAACGAAAAAAGTCTGATTCGTATTGGATTAGGAAATCTAATGCTACGTTCAGAAATTATTTTGAACGTAGTGAAGGTATCCGGAGGAAGTATTCTTCAGTTTATCATTGGTTCTGCCAGTTGGATCTTCCTCATGAAACTGATGTCCACCTTTGGAGAAAATGCCGTAGCCGGTTATACCACCGCCATTCGTATTTTCATTTTCACTTTGTTGCCATCGTGGGGTTTGGCCAATGCGGCTGCTACTTTAGTGGGCCAGAATTTAGGTGCCAATCAACCTGATCGAGCGGAAAAATCCGTTTGGACGGCAGCGTACTATAATGCGTTTTTTATGGCGTTGATTATGGTTTTATTTCTTACCGTTGCGCCTTGGATCATCGGGATTTTTACTTCCCAACCGGAAGTGCTCTATTATGGAGTGCAGGCGTTACGTTATGTAAGCCTCGGCTACATTTTTTATGGCTATGGCATGGTCATCGCGCAAGCTTTGAATGGTGCTGGAGATACTTACACGCCTACGCTACTGAACATTTTCGGTTTCTGGTTATTCCAAATTCCGTTTGCTTACATCGTGGCAATCCAGTTAGAAGTTGGACCGCGAGGTGTGTTTGTGGCTATCGCGTTGGCTGAATCACTGATGGCTATTGCAGCCATCATCATCTTCCGCAGAGGTAAGTGGAAGTCGGTCAAGTTGTAGCGAGTTAATAGTCATTAGTTAATGGTTATTTGTTAATCGTAGAAGGGTTGACAGATAACCATTAACGATTAACTAATAACAGATAG
>JBGAUU010000135.1:0-10087 GCA_044228465.1 Cyclobacteriaceae bacterium | reverse complement strand
ATCCATTGAACGGCAAGTCCAGCAACAACTCTCCTACTGCTCTTGCGCCAATCGCTACATGAAAAACATTTTGCGGAACACCTGCTTCTTTAAGTAAGCGCTCAATCTCTAAACCCGTAAGCGTTGCATATTCCGATGGTTTGTACATCACAGCATTCCCCGCTAGTAAAGCAGGCACGAACACATTCACTCCCACCAAATAGGGATAATTCCATGCTGAAATATTGCAAACAACACCGAGTGGCTCATACGAAATTTTTTCAGTGAGATTACCTTCTTGCGTCATCACTTCATCATTCAGATAGGTCTCCGCATTTTTGGTTAACCATTGAATACGAGCTCGTGCTCCATTCACTTCGTTGCGAGCTTGTTGCAATGGTTTGCCAACCTCGGAAGTCAGCACAGCGGCCAAAGCTTCACTATCGCGTGCAAGCAAATCTGAAAATTTCTGCAACACCTGAATTCGATCTTTCAGAGCTACTTGTTGCCAACTAAGTTGAGCAGTTTTCAATTGCTCCAATTTTAGGTTTACAGACGTGCTCGTATCTTCTGGTAGGTCTTTAATGATTTCTTCGGTTGTCGGGTTAACTATTTTCATAAATGATTTCTTTACTTACCTAATCTGTTGAACAGCTTTTATAAATGACGCTTTGATATTTTTAGTAAAAGCGTTGCCTTGATCGCGCATGCGTTCCGGGTGCCATTGTACTAAACTGAGATATGATTGTTCCAAAGTGTTCAATCGCTCTAAACCTTCAATCACTCCATCCGGTGAAAATGAATTTGCAACTAAACCAGTTCCTACTCTTTCGGTACTTTGATGATGGGCACTGTTAATCTCTCCCTCGGAACTATTGGTCTGCTGATAAAGTGCGGAGTTAATATCAACTGAAATTGCATGATACGTATCGTTTCCGGCTCTCTTCGAATGATTGAACTTCCCAAACGTAGGAATATCCGGAATGAGTGTACCACCAAAAAACACATTGGTGATTTGCAAGCCTCGACAGATTCCTAAAACCGGGATTCGGTTTTTCTGTGAAAATTCCAGAACGTTTAATTCAAATTCATCGCGTCTCTCGTCCATGTCATCGGCATAGCAAAGCGGAAGGTATTCCGGCTTTTGATAAAAACGGGGATGGACATCTTCACCACCTGTCAACAATATGCCGTGACACTTTTTAATCGCCTCGAAATCATTCGCCTTATAAGACAACCGCAGCGCTTCTACATTTTCACCCGCTGAAATCCAGTTGGCATAGTTGTCATACTTGCTACAATCAGTTACCCCAATAATCAACTTAGTCATACTACAATGCTTTCAGATAAAGCTGTTTGAAATCTCCTCGAGTTACAGGCTTCGGATTATTAGGATGTGCGAAATCAGCAATGGCCAAATCTGCCAACGTCTCAATGTGCTCCGGCTTTACACCGATGGCACTGAGCTTGTGTGGAATGTTGACTTTTGTATTCAATTCAAATAAATACTTCACGACAGCATCCCCTGTTTCTGTTTTCAATTCGAGTGTGCGTGCGATGCGCTTGAATTTTTCTTCAAAGCCTGCGATATTGAATTCCATTCCGTAAGGAATATTGACGGCATTGGCCAAGCCATGGTGTGTATCCAATAAAGAACTGAGCGGGTGAGCCAACGAATGAACTACTCCTAATCCTTTTTGAAATGCGATAGCACCCATGAGAGAGGCGATCAACATCTTACTTCGCGATTCCAAGTCCGGTTTATTCACTGCTTTTTCCAGCGATTGGTGAATAAGCGAAATTCCTTCAAGGGCAATTCCTTCACACAATGGATGCGGCATTTTTGCGATGTATGCTTCCATGTTGTGCGTGAGTGCGTCCATACCGGTAGCGGCCGTGATAAATGCGGGTAAATCCATCGTGAGTAATGGATCTGCAAAGATTATTTTAGCTAAGAGCTTTGGTGAGAATAATATTTTCTTTTGATGAGTCACATCATCGGCAATGATGGCACTTCTTCCCACTTCGCTACCTGTTCCGGCCGTAGTTGGAATTGTAATGAAATGCGGCACATCGTTGGTGACAAATACATCGCCACCAATTAAATCATCGTACTTAAATAAATCTTCCCGATGGTTTACACGAAGCACGATGGCGCGCGCAACATCCAAGGCAGCACCACCGCCAATGCCAATGATCGAATCACGCTTTGTTCCATCGAAAGCATCTGTTCCTTTATACACATCCGACTTTACTGGATTTTTGTGAATGTCTGAAAACACCTCAACAGTAATAGACTTTGCTTTTAGGTCTTCAATTATCTTTTTGAAAAATGGCAATTGAGCTACAGTGGGATCTGTTACAACCAGCGGCCGCGTCAATTGATTTTTTTTCAGATAGTCGGGCAACTCATTGCTAGATCCTGCACCAAAGCGAATGGTCGTAGGGAAATTGTATTGGTAAATTTTGTCGAAGGTCATAATAATCTATTCCAATTTAAATTTTAAATAATCTCAAAATATCTTTTGTACTCCCAATCAGTTACTGCTTTTAGGTGTTGCCTCCACTCCCATTCACGGGTTTGCGTGAAGTGTTCTACAAACTTGTCACCTAAAATTTCGCTCGCGACAGACGAGTTTTTCATCAGTTGCGTTGCCTCGTGCAAGTTGCCCGGCAATACACCATTTGAAAAATCGCGATAGCCATTACCCACCGTTGCCGCCTGTTTCAATTTCATTTTCTTCTTAATGCCATACAGTCCCGAAGCCAGCGCTGCGGCCATCGCCAAATAGGGATTGACATCTGAACCAATCACACGTGTCTCTAGCCGACATGATTTACTTCCACCGGATAAAACACGCAATGCCGCTGTGCGGTTGTCTACTCCCCATGTGAGTGTAGTCGGTGCCCATGCCCCTTCGACCAATCGCTTATAGCTGTTGATCGTTGGCGCATACATCGGCAATAGATGCGGCAAACAAAAAAGCTGTCCTGCCACATAACTCTTCATCACCTCACTCATGTGGTGTTGATCATTCGCAGCATAAAACAAATTTTTCTTACCTGTCTTATCCCACAAACTTTGATGCACATGTCCACCACAGCCCGGTAAGTTTTCACTAATCTTGGCCATAAATGTAGCCATGATACCATGTTTGTAAGCGATCTCCTTCACGCTCGTCTTGAACAACGTAGCGCGATCGGCAGCTTCGATCACATTTGAATATTGAATCGCTGCTTCCAAAACGCCCGGACCGGTTTCCGTATGCAATCCTTCGATTGGTACATCGAATTTTCGGAGCAATTCAAAGAGGTCATTAAAAAAAGGATTTTGTAATGTGGTGCGCAAAATCGAGTAGCCAAACATGCCGGGGGTTATCGGCTCTAAGTCTTTATAATTTTTCTGCTGCGCTGTATGCGGAGTTTCCTTAAAATTAAACCACTCAAACTCCTGTGAAAAAAATGGAGTGAAGCCTTCGGCACGTGCATCGGCTTGCACTTTTTTTAACAGTTGTCGCGGACAGATCGAAGCCGGATTTCCATCTACATCCATAATCTCGCCTAAGAAAAAAGGCAAGTCATTTTCCCACGGAATTTTTCGGAACGTGGAAAAATCCAATCGTGCAGGTGCATCGGGATAGCCTGTGTGCCAACCTGTGTATTTTCCATTATCGTACACCACATCGCTCGCGTCCCAGCCAAAAATCACATCACAAAAAGTTGTTTCACCATTGCTCAGCGACAGAAATTTCTCGGCTGCAATGTATTTACCTCGCAGCACTCCGTCCACATCCGCGTAAGCGATTTTTACTTTACCGGAAGGATGATTCTTAACATACCTAAAAATTTCTTGTGTTGTCATACCTCACGATTTTACTGACCGACTCTGAAGTTTAAATATCCCATAACTTACGCCAATTATCAAAAAATAAATCACGACTAAATTCAGATTATAGATCGCCATTGCCACAAAAGAAAAACTGGCAATCACCAACGCTACGATGGGAAAATATGGATACAGTGGAACCCTAAATGGCCGCACCAAATCTGTTTCGATTTTACGTAATCGTAACAATGATAACATGGAAATAATATACAACGACAACGCTCCGAAAACAGAAATCGTGATGATCTCACCGGTTTTGCCGGAGAAGAGTGCAATCAATCCCAATCCCATGTTTACCAACAATGCATTGGCCGGAGTTTGAAAGCGCGCATTCACTTTACCGATAAACGCAGGCGCATAACCTACTCTTCCAAATTCATAAGTAGATCGGCCAGCGGCCAGCATCAATCCGTGAAATGAGGCAATCAATCCGAACAAACCTACTATCAATAAAACTTGATAGCTGAATGATGAGCGATCCACAATAAATTCCAATGCCAGTGGCAAAGGTGAATCGGAAGCAGTGCCATCTGCTTTATAAACAATCGCTTCCCATCCGGCAACACCTACTGAACTCATAAAAGTGATAATACATAATAGCACCAACGTTGCGATAGCAGAACCAAACCCGATCAAAATCGTACGCTTCGGGTTGATATTCTCTTCTGCCAGATTAGCAACACCTTCAATGCCTAAAAAAAACCAAATGGCAAATGGAATAGCTGCGAACACACCTTCAAAGCCATGCGGCCATGCATTCCTTTCCAAGTGCACCCACTCCAATTTTGGAAATGTGAGGCCGCTGAAAAAAATCAACGCAGCCACCGCTAAAATAGTAATCACTAACTCAAACGTGGCCGCTACTTTCACTCCCGAAATGTTGAGCATCACAAAAATCACATAAGCGATCACCGAAAAAATCAACACCGGTATTTCAGGAAAAAAAATATTTCCATACGAACCGATAGCAAAAGCGATGGCGGGCGGTGCACAAATAAATTCGATGTTCTGCGCCATGCCGGTGATGAAGCCAACTTCTTTACCAAAAGCGCGATTAGCATAATCAAAAGCACCACCTGCTTTGGGGATGGAGCACGCTAACTCCGTATAACTGAAAGTGAATGTGATGTAAAGAATGATGATGAAAACGAGCGCGATGGCAAGGCCGAGCGTTCCACCTTTTTCTAAACCGAGATTCCAGCCAAAATAATTTCCAGAAATAACATAGCCTACACCCAGGCCCCACACCATAGCCGGTGTCAACGAACGCTTTAAGTTATTTTCCATCAGCCAAGGCGATTGTGTAAGACTCCTCGTAATACTTAATCAGATTTTCCCAATCAAAAACAGCTGAGTAGTTTTCAACTTGGTTGCGTTGTTGAATGCGGCTACGTCTGTCTTGCATTAAAAATTTATAAAGGAATGCTGCCAATTGCTTCGCGCTCCAATCGAATGTGCGCTTGCCACGCTCTACTACAAACATACCGCCCTTTTCATGATCAGGCATGTTGCGCAGCAAGTAATCGCCAAAGCCACTTAAGTCGCTGGTGACGGCAGGCACACCACTCGCCATACATTCTAGCGGAGTGTAGCCCCATGGCTCATAGTAGCTTGGGAAAATTCCCAAATGGCATCCGCGCACGAACTGGCTGTAATCCATACCAAACAACGGATTAGTGGAGTTGATAAAATCCGGATGATAGACCACCTTCACTTTATCTTCTTCTCGATTGAGTAGATTTCTTCTCAACAAAAACTGAATGATTTCATCTTGTTCTTCATTGACCAACTTATGTGTCACCGGCAAAGGCAACTTGTTGCTTTTCCACGACTGAATGGTTCTGCGGTAGCGCAGCTTCCAATACTCATCCACAAAATCATTGAGTTGTGGAAGTCGGTGATCCTGACTCATCGTACTCTCATAAAACAATCGCTTACCCACTTGCCGTTCAATGGCTTCGCAGGTTTGGCGAACTTCTTCCATCACTGCTCGGGATTGCAGTACCTCCGGCTTGATACTATAAAACTCACGCTTAGTGATAAAGAACATCACCACGGTGTACTCTGAATTTTCGCGTTTGAGTTGTTCGTTTAGATGAACAAGCGCTTCCAATGTTAAATCAAAACCTTTGTTCTTGTACTCAAATCGTCCGCTGGTAAAAAAGTAAATCGTTTTGTCGAGGTCAAAGGAATACGAATGAAAGAAGTGGCCCATCACAAATTGATGAATCTGCTCCTTATGACGCGAGTGTAAATTTTGAAATTCATGAAGTGCTTCAAACCGTTGGATATTCAGTCCGTTCGGAAGAATCACATCGGGTTGTCTGCGCAATAAATGTTTACACTCACGTGCAGTTACATCGCTTACGGTGGTCATCACATCACAACTTTGTGCACACCCGTATTCAATGGAAGCTTCCGTGACAACGCCAAACTTGTGTGCTTCATCTTCCCATTTGAAGAATGGCAAGTGCGCATAAAACAAAGGTGAGTTGATCGCCAAGTGACGGCCTAGTTGGGTGGCATGTGTAGTAAAAACGGTTTTTACTTTCATGCCATCGCGTTTGATGTCTAGGATGGGCAGCCCCGCCATCCATTCATGAAAATGGCCAATTACCTTTTGATCGCTTGAGAGCTTATCTACTTCATCAAAAAATAATTTGGTGAGGTATGCAAAGCCAATCACCTGATCAATCAGTTTATTACCATCCGGAATGCTGATGCTGTGATTTTTCCACAACAGATATTTGATCACTGCCATGGCTTTTTCTTCGATGGCATTTGGATTCAAGAGAACTACTTGTGGTTTGCCGGTAATTAACCATTCGGCATAAATTACCTCATATCCTTTTTTGCTGAGATTCGCTGCAGCCTGACCAAACACATCGTTCGCTTGCTCTAATGGCTCTAACTCAGCCATGATACTCTTCGATAGATAGGGGCCTATCATACAATAATTAGATCCATGGTTTTCCATCATCGCGGGCGCTTTGGATCGAATCACTGTATAAATTCCTCCCACTTGATTACAAACTTCCCAAGCTACTTCTATTAAAAAATGTGCCTTTTGAATGGCTTTCGATTTTACTCTTTTTGGCATAGTATAAGTCAGGTTGACCGAATATCATTTAATACCCTTCAATTTAATGTCATTTTTTCTGAAAAACATCAACTATTTATCATGGATAGTAATTTGATGGGGTTGAGACAAAACATCACTATATGAACTTCGACAAATTCACCATCAAATCGCAGGAGGCTTTACAAAAGTCCACCGAAATAGCCGCTGCCCAACAGCAGTTGGCAATTGAGCCGGGGCATTTATTGAAGGCCATTTTGGAAACAGATGAAAACGTGACGCAATACGTTTTCAAAAAACTCAATGTCAATACCCAAATATTGATGGCCAAGCTAGAGGAGTTGATCAATTCATATCCAAAAGCGAGTGGCCAACAGGCATATCTTTCTACTACGAGCAATACCGTGTTACAAAATGCGGAAAAAGAATTACGCGAATTCAAAGACGATTATGTAGCTGTGGAGCATCTCTTGCTTGCGCTTTTAGCAACGAAGGATAAAGTATCCACTCTCTTAAAAGATGTTGGCTTCGATCGGAGTAGTTTAATAAAGGCGATTCAAGAATTGCGTGGTGGCACTTCCGTGAAAGATCAGAATGCAGAAGCAAAATATAAATCGCTCGAGCGCTATTCCAAAAATCTGAACGATCTCGCCAAAAAAGGAAAGATCGATCCGGTGATTGGCCGTGATGAAGAGATCAGACGTGTGTTGCAAATTCTCGCACGAAGAACAAAAAACAATCCGATTCTTTTAGGCGAACCCGGTGTTGGTAAAACCGCGATTGTAGAGGGCATGGCACAGCGCATTGTGAATGGCGATGTGCCCGAAAATTTGAAAACAAAAACGCTTGTATCGTTGGATATGGGTTTGCTTGTGGCCGGTGCAAAATATAAAGGGGAATTTGAAGAGCGTCTGAAAGCTGTGATTAAGGAAGTGACCGATTCGGATGGAGAAATTATTTTGTTCATCGATGAGATTCACACCCTGATAGGCGCAGGTGGTGGTGAGGGTGCAATGGATGCTGCGAATTTGTTAAAGCCCGCTTTGGCACGTGGCGAATTACATGCCATTGGTGCCACCACATTAAAGGAGTATCAAAAATATATTGAGAAAGACAAAGCACTCGAGCGAAGATTTCAGGCGGTGATGGTGGATGAACCAACGGTGGAAGATTCGATCTCGATCTTGCGTGGTATTAAAGACAAATATGAATTGCATCATGGCGTGCGCATTAAAGATGATGCAGTGATTTCTGCCGTAGAACTTTCGAGTCGCTATATCTCCGATCGTTTCCTTCCGGACAAGGCCATTGATTTGATGGATGAAGCCGCATCGAAACTCCGTTTGGAAATGGATTCGTTGCCCGAAGAGTTGGATGAAATGAATCGCAAAATCATGCAACTGGAAATTGAGCGTGAAGCCATTCGCAGAGAAAAAAATAAAGACAAAGAAGCCGTGCTGAGCAAAGACATTGCTGAGCTATCGGAAACGCGCAACTCGCTCAAGGCGAAATGGGAAAGCGAAAAAGAAGTAGTGCAAGGCATTCGCTGGGAGAAAGAAGCGATGGATAAATTGAAGTTTGAAGCCGAGCAGGCAGAAAAAGCCGGAGACTATGGTAAGGTGGCTGAGATTCGCTACGGAAAGATTACCGCTGCCGAAAAACGTCTGGCAGAGTTGGAAGTGAAGATGAAAGCGATGCAAGGCGAAAACTCGCTGATGAAAGAAGAAGTGGACAGTGAAGACATTGCCGAGATTGTCGCGAAGTGGACGGGCATACCCGTTTCAAAAATGCTGCAAAGCGAACGCGAAAAACTTTTATCGCTCGAAGCAGAATTGGGCAAGCGCGTAGCCGGACAAGAAGAGGCGATTAAAGCATTGAGTGATGCGGTGCGCAGAAGCAGAGCGGGTTTGCAAGATCCCAAGCGCCCGATTGGTTCATTCATTTTTATGGGAACCACCGGTGTTGGTAAAACGGAATTATCGAAAGCCCTGGCCGATTATCTTTTCAATGATGAGAATGCGATGGTGCGCATCGACATGAGTGAGTACCAAGAGAAGCATAGTGTAAGCCGATTGATTGGTGCGCCTCCCGGTTATGTGGGTTACGATGAAGGTGGCCAATTGACGGAAGCCGTTCGGAGAAAACCGTATTCCGTGATCTTGCTGGACGAAATTGAAAAAGCCCATCCGGATGTTTTTAACATTCTGTTGCAAGTTTTAGATGATGGAAGATTGACAGACAATAAAGGAAGGACGGCCAACTTCAAAAACACGATCATCATCATGACGACCAACATTGGATCGGCTATTATTCAGGAGAATTTTGAAAAAATCACAGACGCCAATTTCTTTGAAGTGATTGAAGAAACAAAAGAGCAGGTTTCAGAAATGCTCAAGAAATCGGTTCGTCCGGAGTTTCTCAACCGGGTGGATGAAGTGATTATGTTCCGACCGCTCAGTAAAAGTGATATTCGCAAAATTGTGGAAATTCAGTTTAAGCTGATTCAAAACCGTTTAACCGAAAGTGGCATAAAACTTGAAATTTCAGAGGAGGCGTTAAACAGATTAGCTAAACTGGGCTTTGATCCGCAGTACGGAGCTCGTCCATTGAAGCGGGTTTTACAGCGTGAATTACTGAACGAGTTATCGAAGCAAATTTTATCCGGAAAAGTGAACAAGGATTCCGTGATTTTTGTTGAGTTAAAAAATGACGTGGAATTTGACTTTGTAAATGTGATTGAACCGGATGTGTTGAGTTAAATCATTGTCATTGTTTAGTGATATCCATCGAATAGGTGGGTAGTTTTGGGTAAGGCGGGCTGAGGAGTCCGCCTTTTCCATTTAATCTAGTTTCGTAGCCACTGCTGCGGGTCAAGCGGAGTCATACTTTGAAAAATTTGGAATCTTAATTCCGGTACTCCTTCGCTATTGGCTCCAATAATTCCAATCTGGGTATTGGTGGTAACTTTTTGCCCTTTACGCACCGTCACTTCCCGAAGTCCGGAATAAACCGTGAAGAATTCGCCATGACTTACAATAATTGTCTTGCCAAATCCTTGGACAAAAGCTATCTCACGAACCTCACCATTAAAAATCGTTTTAACCTCTTCACCCAACTTGGTCTGAATGTTTATTCCATTATTC
>JBGAUU010000010.1:0-60615 GCA_044228465.1 Cyclobacteriaceae bacterium | reverse complement strand
ATGCGGCCGATGTTCAGGATGTTCACGGCAATCTTAAATCCATTTTCACGCTCGCTCAACATATTTTCCACCGGCACCTTGCAGTCGTTGAAGAAAATCTGACGAGTGGAAGATCCTTTGATACCCATTTTCTTTTCTTCTTCATTCATTGTGATGCCCCCGAATGTTTTCTCAACAATAAATGCTGTCAGGTTTTTGTCATTGTCGATTTTGGCGAACACGATAAAGATATCTGCAAAGCCACCGTTGGTAATCCACATCTTCTGACCGGTAATCAGATAGTGTTTTCCGTCAGCCGAAAGTTTTGCTTTGGTCTTACCGCTGTTGGCATCCGAACCTGAATCCGGCTCTGTCAAACAATAGCTTGCCTTCCACTCACCCGAAGCCAACTTTGGAATGTACTTTTTCTTTTGTTCTTCATTACCATAATAGAGAATTGGCAATGTACCAATGCCGGTGTGTGCTGAGATAGCCACGGCAAACGAGTAACCTGCACCTACCGCTTCTGCTACCAACATCGTGGTATTAAAATCCATGCCGAAGCCTCCAAGCTCTTGCGGAACAGATGTTCCTAATAAACCCAATGCGCCTGCCTTATCCAAGAGAGAAGGCATGAGCTTAGGATCTTTTTGTGAGTCGATTAAATCCAGATGCGGATAAACTTCTTGTTTCAAAAAGTCTTTACACGTTTGAGCAATCATCTTTTGCTCTTCGCTAAATTCCTCCGGAATAAAGATTTCGTGTGCCTGTGTTTCGCGGATGAGGAACTCTCCTCCTTTGATTGCTTTCTTGGTTGCTGTCGTTGTGTTCATCTTCTTATGTATTTAGTGCTTCTTATAACAAGTTGACAATTGACAAATTGGCAGTTGACAACAGTTTATAAATATTTAAAGGTTTTGTTTTTATAAAAACATTTTATTTAAAGTTGACAATTGAATTTCTTTACTCCTCGCCAATGTCAATTGCTGATTTGTCAACTGTCAATTTAATAATTCATAGATCCCCGCCACCCCTTGTCCACCACCAACACACGCGGTCACCATTCCATACTTTTTATTTTGTCTTCGCAACTCATTGAATAGCTGAACGGACAAGCGCGCACCGGATGAACCGAGCGGATGGCCTACTGCAATCGCACCTCCATTCACATTTAGTTTCGAGCGATCAATGCCCAATTCTTTCACCACTGCCAGCGACTGTGCTGCGAATGCTTCGTTTAATTCAATTAAATCAATGTCTTGCAAATTCAGTCCCGCAATTTTCAATGCCTTGGGAATAGCTGCGACCGGACCAATACCCATGATGCGCGGATCAACACCTGCAGTAGCATAGCTCACCATACGTGCGATGGGTTTAAGGTTTAGCTGCTTCACCATCTTCTCACTCATCACAGCCACAAAAGCTGCTCCGTCCGAAGTTTGCGAAGAGTTTCCGGCTGTCACCGAACCGCCAGCCGCAAACACCGGTTTTAATTTTGCTAAACCTTCAAAGGTGGTATCTGCGCGAATGCCTTCGTCTTTATCAACAATGTACTCGCGCGTTTTCTTTTTCATGTTTTCATCCACATACACCTCTTTCACAGTGATGGGCACCACTTCATCTTTGAACTTGCCTGCCTGCCACGCTGCTGCTGCTTTCGCATGTGACTCCACAGAAAATTGATCTTGCTCTTCGCGTGAAACTTTAAATTGCTTTGAAACCTCTTCGGCTGTTAAGCCCATGCTGGTGTAGTAGGTTGGATGATCTTTCGCAATAGCATAATTAAGCGCGGTCTTGAATCCCATTACTGGCACCAGCGACATGGACTCAGTTCCACCGGCAATGATCACATCGGCTTGACCCGCTTGTATGCGATGGCTCGCGATGGCGATGGCCTCCACACCTGATCCGCAATAGCGATTGATAACCATACCGGGAGTATCTAGTCCGAGGGCTAAGAGTGAAATCATGCGACCCATCTGCATGCCTTGTTCAGCCTCGGGCACGGCATTTCCCACAATCAAATCATCCACCATTTTATTTTCCAAACCCGGAATGGATTTAACCAAATGTTTGATCACATCCGAAGCAAGATCATCAGGTCGAACAAAACGAAACCCTCCTTTTTTTGCTTTTCCTACTGCTGTCCGGAAGCCTCCTACTATATATGCATCCATATTTTTTGTTTTTATTTGATATCTTTTTCTTTTAGTACTGCTTACTGCCGGCTGCCAACTAATTCCTTAATGGTTTCCCTCCCGTTAAAATAGCTTGAATTCTTTCCAACGTTTTTTTCTCTCCGGTCAGCGACAAGAAGGCTTCGCGTTCCAAATCCAAGAGATATTGTTCGCTTACTTCTTGTGGCGAAGTCAAGTCTCCACCGCACATGATGTTGGCAATCCACTTGGCTACTTTCGCATCGTGATCAGAAATGTAATTGCCCATGCGCATGCCTTGTAAGCCAGCGAGGAATAATGCTTGTCCGGTGCGGCCTTGCACTTTGATGTTGCGCGCTTGTGGCTGCATGGTGTATCCTGCTTCAACCAAATCCAACACGGCCTGCTTCGCATCGGCAATCTGACGATCTTTGTTCATCGAAACGCGATCCAATTTTTTCAAGATGCCATACTCACGTGCTTCTTCTGCCGAGGTGGCCACCTTGGCTGTCGCGATAGTCATAAATGCATTTTGAAGTGCATTCAATTCCACATCGCCTTCTTCCATCGCATCGCTCACTCGTTTTGTAAATTCTTTCGTTCCGCCTCCACCGGGGATTAAGCCAACACCGACTTCTACCAAACCGATATACGTTTCAGCGGCCGCTTGCGCAATGTCTGCGTGCATGGTCATCTCACAACCTCCACCCAACGTGCGGCCTTGCGGACAAACCGCTACGGGCACCGAAGAATAACGAATGCGCATCACCGAATTTTGGAATGCCTTGATCATGAAATCGATCTCATCATAATCTTGCTCGATGGCATACATAAATACAAGACCCAAATTCGCGCCAAGCGAAAAGTCTGCGCCCTGGTGGCCAATCACTAAGCCCTTGTAATCTTTCTCTGCGAGGTCAATCGCTTTGTTCAGCCCTTCAATCACCGCACTGCCAAGCGTGAAGCTCTTGCTGTGCCAACCAAAGTTGAGTACACCATCGCCCAGGTCAATGATTTTTGAATCTGCATTCTTCCAAACAATGCTCTCACTTTTGTTTTCAAGAATGATGAAGCTCTCTCTGCCTGAAATAGATTTGTATGTTTTGGTAGGGATGTCGTAATATTTTTTCTGACCTCCTTCTGCTTTGTAGAATGATTTGTGACCGGCAGCCAACATATCGTATACCCATTGCGCTGGTTTGTACCCGGCCGCTTCCATGTGTGGGATTGATTTCTCAACTCCTACGGCATCCCATGTTTCAAACGGACCAAGTTCCCAGCCGAAGCCTCCACTCACCGCATCATCGATACGGAAAAGTTCATCACTGATTTCAGGAATACGGTTGGTCACATATTGAAACAATCCATAGAAACAGTCGCGGTAAAAATCACCGGCTTTGTCTTTGCCTGCCAGCAATACTTTGAAGCGATCTTTCAGGTTATCGATCGTCTTGGTGGTTTCGAGCGTGGCAAATTTTGCTTTCGCCTTTGGTTTGTATTCGAGGGTTTTTAGATCGAGTGTTAATATCTCCGTTTCTCCTTTCGCGTTTTTCGATTTCTTGTAAAAGCCCTGACCCGTTTTATCTCCCAACCATTTGTTCTGCTCCAGCTTGGTCACAACTTCGGGCAACTTGAACATTTCACGGCCTTCATCATTTACCAATCCGGCATAGAGGTTGTTCGATACTTTTACTAATGTATCCAAACCAACGACATCCGAAGTACGGAACGTAGCTGACTTTGGTCGGCCAATGACGGGACCTGTGAGTTTATCGACTTCATCCACATTCAAATCAAATTTGCGCATGGAATCAATCACTTTCAGCAAACCAAAAATTCCCACCCGATTACCGATGAAGGCAGGTGTGTCTTTACACAATACGGTTGTCTTTCCAAGGAAAAGATCGCCATAGTGCATTAAAAATTTGGTAACAGCCGGATCGGTCTTACTTGTTGGGATGATCTCCAACAATTTTAAATAGCGCGGAGGGTTGAAGAAGTGTGTGCCCGCAAAATGCTTTTGAAAATCTTCGCTGCGGCCTTCGGCCATCAGGTGAATAGGAATGCCAGATGTGTTAGAAGTGATGAGCGTGCCCGGTGTGCGGTGCTTTTCCACTTCTTCGTACACTTTCTTTTTAATATCCAGATTCTCTACTACCACCTCGATGGTCCAGTCTACATTTTTAATTTTAGACATGTCATCGGTGAAGTTGCCCAGCTTAATGCGTGAAGCAAATTTTTTGCTGAAGAGCGAAGCCGGGTTGGCTTTGAGGGTCGCTTCAAACGCACTATTAACAATGCGATTCTTAACAGCCGGATGATCGAGTGTTAAGTTTTTCTTTTTCTCGTCTTCGGTCAATTCTTTTGGCGCGATGTCGAGCAGCAGCACTTCGCAACCAATGTTGGCGAAGTGGCACGCAATGCGCGAGCCCATGATTCCGGAACCTAATACGGCAACTTTGCGAATGTTTCTGTTCATGACGTTTTACTTTTTAATTATTCTCACAGGCCTTCATAATCCGTTGAGCGGTTTATTGCCGGCTGCTATTTTATACGGTTGCTTTCTCGTAAATATCGTTCTTCTCAATAATCTGGTTGATGGTTTGCACCACCTCAAAAAAAACCTCCAATTTATCTGCGGGCACTTCCTCACGCACGGCTTCATTAAACCGGAGCACGGTTTCCCGCGACTTCTCTTTCATCTTCTTGCCTTCTTTGGTTAAGTAAACTTTAACCGAGCGCTTGTCATTTTTATCTACCTCACGATAGATCAATTTCTTTTCTTCCATGGAGTTGAGCAGACGCGTTAAGCTTCTTGGCTCGAGACCCATCAAGGGACCAATCTTCATAGCGGGCGCTCCTTCTTCCGAAGGAATATTGAGCAGCGCATAGCCTATAGACATCGTGCCATTGTAATTCAATGCTTGCTGGTTATACATGCGTGCAATGGCATGCCAGGCAGCTTTGAGGTGATAGTCTATGGTTTCTTCGCGTTTCAAACGGTTACGAAGATATAGAAAAATTATTCTGCATGCCGAGCATTTTCAAATAAATATTTTTTTGCCTACTAATCCTTCCAATTCCATGACCCACGTCAGGAAGTGAATTGGCTAAAAATCATGGCGATAGCTGGTGAATAATCATTACCGGGGCGAGGCAAAGCGGCCACCTTTGACTCAACAAAACCAAGCTGTTATGAACAAAACCAAAACCCAAAAATTTCTAATTCTTCTTTTCTTCTGTGGCAGCTCGCTGTGGTCTGTAGGGCAGGTCAATTACAAGCAAGCAGCCGATTCGTATGTTACCATTGCGGGTACCTCTACTCTCCATGATTGGACGATGACCTCATTGGAACTGAATGTGCAGGCATCACTCGAGGCATCCTCCACGGGCATCGCCCAACTTAAATCGCTCACGGTGATTATACCCGCCACGAGTTTGAAAAGTGCGCACAAAGCGATGGATAAAAATGCATACACTGCTTTAAAAACAGACAAGTTTAAAAGCATTCAGTTCACCGTGTTGTCCGCCACCATTCAAAAAAATGTTGTGCAGACATCCGGCAACTTAACCATCGCAGGAGTAACGAAACCGGTTCAGATTGAAGCCACCTGCAGCAATAACAATGGCACACTCATTTGCACGGGCAGTAAAAAAATCAAGATGAGTGATTTTCAGGTAGAGGCTCCGGTGTTCATGTTTGGCACCGTCAAAACCGGAGATGAAATCACCATCAGTTTCAACCTACCGCTAGCAGCAGTTAAAATTTAACTATCAACCTTAAAACCCAATTTTTTATGAAAACTAAATTTTCAATTCTCAAACTACTTTTTGGTCTCATGCTGTTGACTTCAGCATCGATGGCTCAGGTTCAACCACCGCTCCAATTTTTCCGTGCGTATGATAAGTCAGGCGTAAATGTTTTTGAAACCACACGCGTAGATACGATTCCTTTCGATGGTCTCAAGATTCGGTTCGGTGCAAACTTTACACAAGGCTACCAAAACATCAGCCATAGCAATGCAGCTCGCGCAATACTTTCTGGTGGTGGTGCTTTTGAAACCGGTGTTGGCACGGGTATATTCAACACTAAGCTTGACGGAACCGGAGCAGTAGTTCCAAATATTGCTGTCGATCCCAATGTATATGGTGGTTATATTAATACGGCATCTAACGCTTTGTATACAAATACAAATGCCTTATATCAGCAAGCTGGTGGTTTTCCTTTGGCTCAAGCTAACTTCAACATCGATGTACAATTGACAGATGGTGTGCGGGTGAGTTTGGTTTCTTATATGTCATCTCACCACCACAATGAGTTTTGGGTAAAAGGTGGCTATTTCCAAATTGACAAAGTCGGCTTCTTAGGTAGCGAGTTCTTCAACAAGCTGTGGAAAAACTTAACGTTGAAAGTTGGTCACATGGAAATCAATTATGGTGATGCTCACTTCAGAAGAACCGATGGCGGTAATGCGATCTACAATCCCTTCATGGAAGGAAATATTATGGATGCGTTCAATACAGAGATTGGTGGTGAGCTATACTGGCGCAAATCCGGACTGATTGCTATGATTGGTATCACCGATGGTGAAATTCAAGGTAGCGTTTCAAAACCTGATGACAGAAGACCATCTGTTTATGGTAAGTTTGGCTTCGATAAAAATATCAATGACAAAACGCGCGTACGTTTAACCGGTTCTTTCTATAGCACCGCTTCTTCTATCAGCAACACCCTTTATGGTGGCGACAGAACCGGTTCAAACTATCAATATGTAATGGAACCTGTTAGTGCTACTTTAACCGGCAATGCTTTCTCCGGAAGAGTTAACCCTGGCTTTAAAGACAACGTAACGGCTTTCATGATCAATCCTTTTGTGAAAATGGGAGGCATCGAATTGTTCGGTACCTATGAAGTAGCTGAAGGAAACAGTCAAGTAGAAAATGGCGAAATAAGATACAGCAACCCAACATTGCCTACATTCAGCAAACTACCGAATCGCAAGTTCACACAATTTGAAGCTGATGTGGTGTACCGTTTTGGTAAAGGTGAAAAGTACTATGTGGGTGCTAAATACAATACGCTTTCCGGCACAGCTGTGTTTGGTCAGAGCACCTCTGCTACTAACATTAACCAAGGTATCCGCAAAGACGTATCTGTAGACCGCACGAGCTTTGGTGCTGGCTGGTTCATTACTAAAAATGTGCTCTTCAAAGCTGAATATGTGTCTCAAAAATATAACGACTACCCAACCGACAACATCTTAAGTGGTGGCAAGTTTGACGGCTTGGTAATTCAAGGAGTAATTGGTTTTTAGGTTTTGTTGTAAGAATATTCCGGCTGGTGATTTCATCGGCCGGAATTTCTTTTTTTATGCTAATTTGATCACGTGAAAAAGCTTCTCTTCTTTATACTACTTTCTCTATCGCTCTCCGGTTTTCGGTCCGATAATGTACTTGTCCATCGATTGATTGTATTGCCGGACAGCCGATTAATTATTGATGGGAAAACCAATGTAAATTCATATAGTTGTTCTATCCCACGCTATGTCGGTAGCGACACATTAGTACTGCATGAAGGTGGTAGAAATGTGCGGCCTGTGTTTGTTAAAGGCGAAGTGTCGCTGGATGCACGCAGCTTTGATTGTGGCATTGCACCGATGACCGCTGATTTCCGAAAGACGATTAATAGCAAAACGCACCCCGCTATTCTAATTGACTTTATCTCTTTTGAGCGGACACCTTCCTACAAATCCGGAGAAGAAAAATTTAAAAGTGTTGTGCGCATTTCATTATCAGGAGTAAGCAAGTTGTTTGAAATGGATTGTTCCATTTCCACTACGCCAGCCGGTTTGATTCACTTAAAAGGTGGTCGACAATTTCTGTTTGCTGATTTTAACTTAGAAGCACCCAAACACATGATGGGTTTGGTAAAAGTAGATCAACAATTACATGTAGGGTTTCACCTTGTTCTAAAGCTAGATGCTGATCGATAAATTCTATTGTTTCTCAGAAGTGTTCAATGCAGCCTTTTCTTTGCGATCCAATCTGCGCTCGCCAATAGCTTGTAGAATAAAAATCAAGATAAATAAGTAGCGGGCCGAAAGGGGTTCTACAAAAACCCAAATTCCGGAGAGCAACCATACAGCCGGTGCAATCATCGCGCGAAAGCGCAAACGAGCGGCCACGAATGGAGTAAGCGTTTCGCTGTATCCTTCTTTCTTTACAATGTAGTTAACCATTACTAAATTAAATACTCCAATCATCACCAGATTAACGCAGTAAACAACGAAGGGCCCGTTAAGAGCAAAATACTTTGAATAAAAAGCCGTAGAGAAAGGTAACAAAACCACCGACATCAGCAGCCAAACAGTGAGCCATAGCAATCGGTTATCGTAGGTTTTTACAAACTGAGCTAAAATTAAGTGAGCTCGCCAATAGAGCGCTGTTACTAAAAAACTGATGAAGAAACCGACAAAACTAGGTATAAGCCTTCGCAAGACGCCTAAAGTTTCATAGCTGGTTAAATCGGCTGCGGTTGGAATTTTTATTTCCAAAATCAGCAAAGTCATGGCAATGGCAAATACGGCATCGCAAAAATTGTTAACACGGTCGTTGGGAAATCGGTTGAGCATAACCTAAAGATAGCGGTTTTTAAAACCGTACCAAGCGATAGTCGCTTTGCTATATCGTAGTAGAAAGGCGTTATTTTCTATGCCGCATCAAGGCTGCAGCCTGGCCAATCCAATTATCTCTACCGATTCGATCAGGAAAAAATTTAATGGATGATGTTACGTATTCGATCGTTTCCGGTGTAAACTCACTGATCTGTTTGAAAGTATAAATGCCAATTGCGTTGAGTTTGCTTTCGATCACAGGTCCTATTCCGGAAATCATTTTAAGATCGTCTCTGTTTTTTTCTGACACTTTCTCGATCAGCGTTTCAGCCGGTTTACGTTTAGGGGTATGCGCTTTTTCCAGCTCCTGTTTCAGGCCATCGGTAATCATTTTCTCATTCACCAACTGCATCTCCAGTTGTTTGATTTGCATGGCATACCTTCCCAACTCAACATCAGCCAATTGAATTTTAGGGCGCATACTTTGAAGTTCATCTTTCAAAATAGCCACCGTTTCATCTTTCTCTTTTAATGCTGCCTTCAAGCGCTGGGTATCTTCTGCTAATCGATGGTTGTCTTCCTTTAAAACAGCTTCCCTCTGAATTAATCTCAACTCCATCTCACGTACCTTCTGAAGTGAAGCTGTTTTTATTTCCTCTAATCGTTGTTTCTCGTGAATTATCTTGTCTGTGGTGCTTTTTTTAGATTGGTCAATTGTTGTCTGTTGTTGGTACCAAGCTATGGCAAATCCAATAAAAACGGCCACCAATAACATTACTAGAATCTCAAACACAGACTGTGTTGCTTTTGCTTGATCAAATTGTATTGGATCAGTAGCGAGGCCCTTAATACTTATTATATACCACTGGGATGCCACCAAGCACCAAACAAAAAAAGCTCCGATAAAAGAATAAGTAAGTTTCATCGCGTGATAAATTAAACGGGGCACGAAGCTACTAAAAATTCGGTAAACGCGCGATTCTACGAATATTTTACAAAAAGGAGGTTCGACAAAATTTGCCGAATGGTGTCCATTTTTGAGCCTTTATCTAGGTTCTAAAATCAATTTTCCGGTGGATGGATTAGTGGTTACTTTTGCAGCTCAAACTTTGTTGAAAACTATATGGGTCTTGTCGAACAATTTAATTCCTATCGCAGCCAGATGAATGAAAAAATTCTGGAGGCGGACAATCTGATCATTAAAAGAATCTTTAACCTTGATACCAACGCCTATCAGGCTGGTGCACTCGATGTAAAGTCGAAAGAATTAATCGGGTTGACTTGTTCTCTCGTGCTACGTTGCGATGACTGTGTTAAATATCACTTGGGAAAGTGCAAAGAATTGAATTTTTCGACAGCCGAAGTACACGAAGCAATGGGTGTTGCAACGCTTGTGGGCGGAACCATTGTGATTCCGCATTTGCGTAGGGCATTTGAATATTGGGAAGAACTGAACAAGTAAGCTATGTTTAAGCGTGACCTAGATTTGGAGCGACAGTGGAATTATCTTTTGAAGGAAATTGAAAAGCGGATTCAAAAGAAGCCCAAAGATTTGAATGAAGTTCTGTTTTTAATTGGCGTTCAAGAGTTGGGCAGGGGCGCGCAGCGTTTTGAAAAAGAAGAAAAGCAAGACTTAATGCACATTGCGATTTGTAAAGTGCTGAGTCTGGCCGGCTATTACGAATTAGAAGGCCTCGATAAAGACGGCTGGCCTCACTGGAAACTCATCAAAAAGCTTCCTCATTTCGACTTGCTCGAGCAGGAAAAACTACTGAAAATGCACGTGATTGAATATTTTGAAAAGGAGTATGAGTGGGTGATTTTTCAGGCACAATCCCCCGATTCTTTTCCAAGTTAACAATCTTATTCTTTGACTTTTCCAATCAATTTCCATATTGGCAATTTTGAGATATCGTCTCATCTTGTTTTTGAAACATTGTCGTTTTTTATTGGATATCGATATTACTCCTTCCTCCGTTCACGGCAGAAAGATCTAATTGTAGACGAAAACCGGATTTGGATTATCATTGGTGCAGCAGCTGGGGCGTTTATTTTTTCGCGATTTATTGGGATCATGGAGAATCCTGCTCTTATAAAAGAAAACTGGATTCTGGCTTTTGGAAATAAATCGATTATTGGTGGATTATTAGGTGGGCTGATCGGGGTTGAGCTGGTAAAAAAGTGGATTGGCGAAAATCACTCTTCGGGTGATTTGTTTACACTGCCTTTGATCGTAGCCATTGGGATTGGCCGGGTCGGTTGCTTTTTGGCTGGATTATCAGACAATACATACGGAGTTGAAACATCTCTACCGTGGGGAATTGATTTGGGTGACGGTATTCATCGGCACCCAACCAATCTATATGAAATAGGTTTTCTCGCTGTTCTACATTTTTCAATCAAAAGGATGAGAGCGGAAAAATTAAAATCCGGAGCCATGTTCAAATTATTTATGGTGAGTTATCTCTCATTCCGATTTTTGATTGAATTCATTAAGCCAAATGAGTTTTCGTTTTTATCATTATCCGCCATTCAAATCGGTTGTATCGCAGGGCTGATTTACTATTGGAAAGTAATTATCTTTCCGAAACAATCTTTATATGCCTGAAAGACCTTATACGTATTATGATTTTACCCTCAGCATCTGTTCGGTTTGTTTGAAAAGAGTTGATGCGAAAATTGTATTTCAGGATGGGAAAGTATTTATGCTCAAAAACTGTCAAGAGCACGGTCGGGAAAAAGTGCTGATCGCTGACGATATAGATTACTACAAGAAATGTCGTCAATACATGAAACCCAGTGAAATGCCTTTGAAATTCAATAAGGCTACGCACTACGGCTGCCCGTATGATTGCGGCTTGTGTGTGGATCATGAACAACACTCATGCCTTACAGTAATAGAAGTTACCGACCGGTGCAATCTCACTTGCCCGACTTGCTATGCAGAGTCTTCGCCTCACTTTGGAAGACATCGCACACTGGAAGAGATCGAAGCAATGCTGGATGCAATTGTGGAAAATGAGGGACAGCCCGATGTTGTTCAGGTTAGTGGTGGAGAACCAACCGTACATCCTGATTTTTTCAAAATATTAGATATCGCTAAGAAAAAGCCCATTCGGCATTTAATGCTTAACACGAACGGTATTCGAATTGCAAAAGACGAAGCCTTTGTTAAAAAGCTTTCGGGCTATGCCCCAGACTTTGAGGTGTACTTACAATTCGATTCACTTCAGCCACACGTGTTGGAAAAACTACGTGGCGAAAACTTGGTGGAAGTGAGGCGTAAGGCAGTTGAGAATCTGAATAAATTCAATTTATCAACAACGCTTGTAGTCACTCTGCAAAAAGGCCTAAATGATGGGGAAATTGGATCGTTAATTGAGTTCGCCTTACAACAAAAATGCGTTCGGGGAATTACCTTTCAGCCAACTCAAGTAGCAGGCCGATTAGAGAATTACGATCCGCAAATAAATCGGATCACTCTCACGGAGGTGCGCAAAGAGATACTAAAGCAAAGTACCATTTTCAATGAAGACGATCTTTTGCCAGTACCCTGCAATCCGGATGCTTTGGTAATGGGCTATGCTTTAAAGATCGAAGATCAGATTTTTCCGCTCACACGCTACATCAATCCCGATGACTTATTGAACAATTCCAAGAACACAATTGTCTACGAGCAAGATGAACGATTGAAGAGTCACATGATTCAGATGTTCAGTACGGGCAATTCGGTTGAAAGAGCCTCTGAAGAATTAAAATCCATTTTGTGCTGCTTGCCAACTATTGATGCTCCGCAATTAGGTTACGATAATCTGTTTCGCATTATCATCATGCATTTCATGGATGCCCATAATTTTGATGTAAGAGCTGTTAAAAAATCATGTGTGCACATCGTAAACAAAGATTTAAATATCATACCGTTTGAAACGATGAATTTGTTTTATCGTGATGACAAGGCGAAAAGATTAAATCAAATATTGATAGAGGAAACTAAATCCTAGATTATGAAGAATAAAATAGTGGGTGTCAATCTGATCATATTACTAGTATATACTATTCTTATAATAGCATTTAGCAGTGGGTCAGAAAAAGGCTTGGGTATATTAATTGGATTAGCTTTTTGCATATCCATACACTCAGGATTAAATTTTATTGTTGCCATCTTTTCCTTTATCCAGAAGTTTAAGGAAGAAGGTAAAAGTTTTCTTTTATCAGCTCTTCTGATTGTGTTAATTGGATTTCCTTCATGTTGGATTAGTGCGCAAGTTTAATGACTGATTTTCTACCTCCAATGAAATACCTTCTACTCTTTTCCATTTTAGTTGCTTGTCAACCCAAGGAGCAAAACATCCAACAAGAAATTGTCGCTGCAGAAGCGGCTTTCGAAAAAATGGCAACCGAGAAAAGCATCGCTCAGGCATTTTATGAATTTGCCGATGCAAACGCCACTATCAATCGTGGTGAATTAATTCATGGCCGTAAAGCGATTTTAGATTTTTACAAAAAGGCAGGTTTGGACAAGGCGCGGCTGCAATGGGCACCCGACTCTGTTTTTGTAAGCGAAGCCGGGGATATGGCTTACACCTATGGGAAATACAAAATGACTTTGCCTGATAGCTCGGGTCAAATCATGACTAAAACGGGAATTTTTCACACCGTTTGGAAGCGCCAGTTGGATGGAAGCTGGAAATACGTATGGGATTAATTCTTTTTCCTGCCTGCTCGCCTTAGATACTTAAAAGAATCTACGAGCAAAACCGAACCTAACAAGGAGTGAACGGTTAGATGAAGAGAGTGAACCGCCCACCACAGAGCCTTTGAAATATCTGTTTGGTGTACCTATCTTGGAAGATTAAAAACTAATACATCCATTGCTTCGTTCTAGAATTGCATGACAGAGGGGATTCAAGATATTCATCAAAAAGTAACAGCCTTCAGGCGTAAGTATTATCTCAATCTGTTTATCAAAGGAGCCGTGCTCACCATTACGTTGGTGTTGGCCTACCTCGCTCTGGTAAGTTTGATTGAGTATAATTTATGGTTGGGCAAAGGCGTGCGCTTTTTGCTCTTCACCACATTTTTTGCCTTGGTAGCGGTTTGCGTTTTCCTTTTTTTAAGAGCACCTCTGGCTTGGTGGATATACAAGCGCGGTTTGGGCGAAGAGCAAAGCGCCCGCATGATCGGTCATTATTTTCCGGGTATTGGCGATCGGTTGCTGAACGTTCTTCAATTGGCGGCCACTTCTTCCGGCTCACTGGCGCAGGCAGGCATCCAACAAAAATCAAATGCTTTTAAAAACATCTCTTTCGAGGAGGCTATCAACTTCCGAGACAATATCAAATACCTGAAATACTTTGGCGCTGCCATTGCTTTCATTCTATTATTAATGGTGATCGATCGATCCATTTTCACCCAAAGCACGAAGCGCATCATCCAATTCAATCAAGAGTTTTCGCCTCAGGCTCCGTTTACCTTTCAGGTTGATAACCCATCGCTGTCGGCATTTTTCAACGAGGACTTTACGCTCCAGCTTTCGCTGAAAGGCAGCTCGATCCCCGAAAGCGCCTACATCGTGATTGGAAATCAGCGCTGGAAGATGGAGTCGCTCGGAACGGGTCAGTTTTCATACCTCTTCGAAAAATTGCAAAACGAAGTGGACCTGCAGATCGAAGCGGCCGGATTTTATTCAGAGCGTTACAAGATTGAAATCATCAACCGCCCAGAGGTAACTAAAATCAATGTGCAACTGGCCTTCCCTTCTTACCTAGGAAGGAAAGCCGAGCGCATGACCAACGTGGGTAATCTGGAAATTCCGGAAGGAACCAAAGTAACCTGGCAGGTGGGCACCGCTAATGCCACTCGCGCTAAAATTACATTCAGCTCCGGCTTGGGTGAGAATGAGATGCCCATGGTGGACGACCAACTTTTCAACTTCAGCAAAAACATCAAAGATCCTGATCAATACTCGATTCTGCTGGAAAACGACAAGAGTAAAAACAAAGAGCAAATCAGTTACTCGATTGCCGTAGTCAAAGATCAGTTTCCACAAATCGTTGTGGACAACCTGCAAGATTCCATTCTCTTTAAAAATATTCTTTTGGGAGGATCACTTACGGATGATTATGGTGTGACCGAATTAAAACTTCAGTATCAGATCATCAAAGGAAATAAAGAAGCTCCGCTGAAAACCACCACCATTCCGCTCAACTCCAATCGCAATCAGCAAAACTTCTTCTATGAATGGAAGATCGATTCGCTCAAGTTGCAACCGGGCGACAAAGTGAATTACTACTTGCAAGTGTGGGATAATGACGGAGTGAATGGTCGCAAGTCCACGCGCTCGGCCGGCTACGTGTTTGCCCTTCCGGGCGATGAAGAGTTGAAAGCCGACATTGCGCAATCGCAGCGCAATGCTGAAAACAAAATTGATCAAAGCATTCAAAAAACGAAAGACCTCAAGGAATCCATTGACGAAGCCCAAGAGCGACTGAAAGGAAAACAAAGCTTGGATTGGCAGGACAAGAAAATGCTGGAAGAACTGGTTCAGCAAAAACAAAAACTAGATCAGGCCATTCAGCAACTGCAAAAGGAAAACAGTTTGCTCGAGCAAAAGAAGGAGAGCTTCACCGAAGAGAGCGAGCGCATCCGCGAAAAATCGGAACAGATCCAAAAGATCATGGACGAGCTGCTGGACGAAGAAACCAAAAAACTTTTTCAGGAATTAGAAAAGCTATTGAAAGAAAATGCCGACCCATCGCAGATGCAAAAGCTGCTCGACAAAATGGATCGGAAAGAAATCAACATGGAGAAAGAGTTGGAGCGGACACTGGAGCTTTTCAAACAACTACAATACGATTACAAATTGGATCAGGCCATTGCAGAAATAAAAGAGCAAAAAAAGAAGCAGGAAAACCTCCTGGAAAAAACCCAGGAGCTGGCCGGAGAAAAGCCCGAACCTAAAGAAAGCAAGGATTCTAAAGACGGAAAAGAAAACAAAGAAGGGAAACAAAACGAAAACAATCCGGACAAGTCCAAAGACAACAGCGGCAAAGAGAATGACGGTCAGAAAAATGATGATGGCCAAAACAACGAAAAGCCATCTGCCGAAAAGCTGGCCGAAGAACAAGAGCAATTGAAAAAAGAAAATGAGCAGTTCAAAGAAACGGTGAAGGAATTGGAGAAAATGGGTGAGGAGTTGGACGAAGCACAAGACACACCCAGCGAGCAACAAATGCAGGAGTTGGAGCAGTCGCAAGAAAACAGCAAAGAGGAGTTGAAGAAAGGCAAACCCAAAAAAGCTTCAGAGCAACAAAAGAAGGCGGTGGAGCAAATGAAGAAAATGCAAGAAAAGCTAGAGGGAATGCAAAACTCCATGGAGATGGAAATGGACATGGCCAACCTGGAAAGCCTGCGTCAGATCCTTCACGGACTCATTAAACTCTCCTACGATCAAGAAAATCTAATGAAAGAATTTAATCAAGTTCAACAGACAGACCCACGCTATGTAACTCTGGGCCAGCAGCAGTTAAAGGTAAAGGATGATGCTAAAGTGCTGGAAGACAGCCTTTTAGCTCTTTCCAAGAAGGACGCTTTCTTAGGTTCTATTGTAACAAAAGAAGTGGGCGAACTTAACGACCATCTGGACAAAGCTGCCTTGAACGTGAAAGAGCGCAAGAAAGGAAACGCCAGTTCGGAGATGCAATTCTCCATGACAAGCATTAATAATTTGGCACTGATGCTGAACGATCATTTTGATATGATGATGGACATGATGGCAAATGCCAAGCAGGGTAAAGGAAAAAAGAAAGGCAAGCAACCAATACCTAATCTTGGCCAAATGCAACAGCAATTAAATCAGCAGATGGAGCAATTAAAGAAAGGTGGTAAATCAGGCCGGCAACTGTCAGAAGAGTTTGCCCGTATGGCTGCTGAGCAAGAGCGCATTCGCAGAGCCTTGCAAGAAATGCAGGAGAAGTTGAAGCAAGAAGGCGGCAAAGTGCCGGGTGGAGATTTACCGGGCAAGATGGAACAAACCGAAATGGATTTGGTTAACAAGCAGATCACCGAGCAAACCATCCGCAGGCAGAACGAAATCATCACCCGATTGCTCGAAGCGGAGAAATCCATGCGCGAACAAAACCAAGATCAGGAGCGAAAAGGAGAGACGGCTAAAGATTATACGCAGGAAATGCCGCGAGCTTTTGAAGAGTATTTAAGATTAAAAGAAAAAGAAGTAGAATTGTTGAAAACAGTACCTCCTCGGTTATTTCCCTATTACAAAAAGGAGGTAAATGATTATTTTAAACGAATAGGGACTAAAGAGTAAACGGAACCGCATCAGGCATGAAATGGGCAAAAGCCCAAGTGACTAATAAAATCAATTGTAACGCATGAAGAAGATTAGTATTGAGATTCCTTCCTTAACCGAGAACATCCGGATGATTGAAAGCTTTATTGATAATGCGAAGGAAAAATACCATCTCAATGACGACATCTATGGTAACATCATGATCGCGGTGACCGAAGCAGTGAACAATGCCATCAAGCACGGCAATCAAAACAACTCAGCCAAGAACGTAGCCCTTTCACTTTCATTTGACGACAACTTGATCAAATTCAAAGTGGAAGATGAGGGTAATGGTTTCGAATACGATAATCTGCCTGACCCCACTGCTCCAGAAAATTTAGAAAAGCCCGGTGGCCGCGGCATTTTCCTTATGAAACACCTGGCCGATGAAGTCGCTTTCTATGATAAGGGCAAAGTGGTAGAGCTTAGCTTCTACATGAACTAATGGCGGCAATTCAGTTTTTTACAGAAGACATTTCATTTACGCTCGCCAAACCCCGTAAGACCAGCAATTGGATTAAGCTCATCGCTCAAAAAGAAAAGCGGGAGGTACTGGAAGTATCCTACATTTTCTGTTCCGATTCCTTTCTCCTCCAACTCAATCAGCAATACCTCAATCACAATACCCTTACGGATATTATCACATTTGACTATTCGGAAGGGGCAAAGCAATTGGAGGGAGATATTTATATCAGCATCGATCGAGTTAAGGAAAACGCAGAGAAGTTTAAGGTTCCTTTTCAGGATGAGCTTGATCGGGTGATGATACATGGTGTTTTGCACCTGATTGGATACAAAGACAAGAAACCGGCCGACAAAGCCCTCATGCGCAAAAAAGAGGAAGCTTCTCTATCTTTGCGCAAATAGTTCCACGTGGAACCTATTGAAATCAAATCCACCAGAAACGTGTTAAATGTTTCACGTGGAACTAACCAACTAAGATGTTTCAGGAATACGATGTAATTGTGGTAGGAGCCGGCCATGCCGGATGTGAAGCTGCTGCAGCGGCTGCTAACATGGGATCCAAAGTTCTTTTGGTGACAATGAACATGAACACCATTGCCCAAATGTCTTGCAACCCTGCTATGGGTGGTGTGGCCAAAGGGCAAATTGTAAGAGAGATTGACGCCCTGGGCGGTTATTCAGGAATTGTGTCAGATAAATCCATGATTCAGTTTCGAATGCTGAATCTTTCCAAAGGTCCGGCCATGTGGAGTCCTCGTACCCAAAACGACAGGATGCTATTCGCAGAGGAGTGGAGGTTGGCTCTTGAATCAATGCCCAATGTAGATTTCTGGCAAGAGATGGTCAGTGGTCTATTGGTAAAGGACAAGCGTGTAGTTGGCGTGCGTACATCTCTAGGAATAGAAGTAAAGGCAAAAGCCGTAGTACTAACTAATGGAACATTCCTCAATGGAAAGATCCACATCGGAGAAAAAAACTTTGGCGGGGGCCGAACGGCAGAGAAAGCGGCCACCGGCATAACCGAACAACTCATCGAGTTGGGATTTGAGGCGGGTAGAATGAAAACCGGAACGCCTCCTCGTATTGATGGCCGGTCTCTAAATTATAAGGTGATGGAAGAACAGAAAGGGGATGAGAACCCCGGAAAGTTTTCTTACACCAATACCAAGCCTCTAGCAGAACAAAGAAGTTGCTGGATCACTTATACTAACGAAGCTGTTCATAAAGAACTGGAAAAAGGTTTCGACCGATCTCCCATGTTTCAAGGAAGGATTAAAGGACTTGGTCCACGATACTGTCCTTCTATTGAGGATAAGATCAACCGGTTTGCTGAAAGAGATCGCCACCAGATATTCGTAGAGCCGGAAGGATGGAAGACTATTGAGATTTATGTCAATGGATTTTCAACCTCTTTGCCTGAAGACATTCAGTATAGTGCCATTACTAAGATACCAGGCTTTGAAAATGCCAAGATGTTCAGGCCCGGTTACGCTATTGAATACGATTACTTCCCACCCACGCAATTAAAGATGAGTTTGGAGACTCAACTGATTGACAATCTGTATTTTGCAGGTCAAATTAACGGTACAACCGGGTACGAAGAAGCCGCCTGCCAAGGTTTAATGGCCGGAATCAATGCGCACAACAAAGTGCATGAAAAGGAGCCTCTGATTCTCAAAAGATCAGAAGCCTATATCGGTGTGCTGATAGATGACTTGGTGAACAAGGGCACACAAGAGCCTTACCGGATGTTTACCTCCCGTGCTGAATACAGAATCTTATTGCGTCAGGATAATGCCGATCTACGACTTACTGAAATAGGACACAAGCTTGGCCTGGCAACAGACGAACGTTTCCAAAATCTTCTAAAGAAAAAAGAAGCTATCGCACAGCTCACCAAAGAACTGAAAGCGCTTCGGGTAGAACCGGAAGTAGTCAACAACTCATTAACGGAGCTAGGCACCGCCACCATCAGTGAAAAGATACCAGCTGAAAATCTTTTGAAGCGCCCTCACATTGGCATGAGTGAATTGAAAAAAGTTGATGCCGAAATAGGGAAGGTGCTCGAAAAATATGAAGAGGAAATTCTTCAGCAAGTTGAGATCATCACGAAGTACGAAAGCTATATAGAGCGTGAACAAAAACTGGCCACTAAAATCGAAGGATTGGAAGACTACAAGATTCGGGCAGACTTTGATTACGATCGGGTGAAAGCGCTCTCATCTGAAGCAAGAGAAAAATTAAAGAAAATAAAACCGGAAACCATCGGTCAGCTCTCTCGAATCAGCGGAGTATCTCCGGCTGACGTTTCGGTACTTACGGTCTACATGGGAAAATAATGAACTTGGAAAATCTCACCCACTGCCCAATCTGCAACTCTTCTGAATTTACAAATGTGTTGGTAGCGAAAGACTATACCACAACACAAGAGAACTTCCAGATTCAAAAGTGTACAAAGTGTCAATTTGTATTTACGAATCCGAGACCGGCAGCGGAGGCTATTGGAAAATATTACCAATCGGATAGTTACATCTCACACACGGATGGTGGAAAAGGAGTTTTAGATAAAGTGTATGTGACAGCTCGAAGCTTCACACTGCGTTGGAAAGAACAACTGGTTTTAAAACAGCACGACCAAGGAGAATTGTTGGATGTCGGCTGCGGCACCGGAGAGTTTATCCACCACATGAAAAATGCAGGATGGAGCGTTGCAGGGATGGAGCCAACAGAAAGTCCCCGAACAAAAGCATCAGAAAAAATACAACAGAAAATTTACTCCAGCCTTCAAGACATTAATCAATCATTTGATGTAGTTACACTATGGCATGTGCTAGAACACATCCACGACCCAAACGATACGATCATAAAATTAAAATCACTTTTGAAAGAGAATGGCACAATTTTTATAGCAGTACCTAATCATGAATCACCGGATGCAAAAGAGTATCAGTCACATTGGGCAGCATACGATGTGCCGAGACATTTGTGGCACTTTTCAAAATCAACAATGGAGCAACTGATGAATAAGCATGGATTGAAAGTAACTGATGTCCTTCCCATGAAACTAGATGCCTATTACGTTAGTCTATTAAGTGAAAAATATAGAAATCCGGAACAAGCTGGAATAATAAACATGATCAAGGCAACACTACAGGGATTAAAGTCAAACCTGAACGCTTCGCCAATGAATCACTCAAGTCTTATATACATAATCAAAAGATGAAGTACTTCTGGGCAGCCATCATCCTTCTTGCATTTTCCCAATGCGCCAATCAGACATCACCAGCCGGTGGGCCACAAGACAAAAAGCCACCAGAGCTCGTCTCATCAAATCCTGCCAACAATCAAAAAAATTTTACAGGCAAAAGTATTGAGCTTACTTTTGATGAGTATGTGAAATTGAAAAGTCCGGATGAAGAAGTATTAATTAGTCCCTCCATTGGAAAAGACATTAAGTACACAGCCAAGAAAAACAAAATCATCATCAGCACGAAAGCAACTTGGAAAGAAAACACTACGTACAGCATTTCCTTTCGTGAATCAATTCAAGATATAACTGAGAGCAATCCGGCAAACAACTTGCGCCTAGCTTTCAGCACCGGACCAACGATAGATTCATTACAAGTTCAAGGAAGGATCACTGAAATATTTAAAGACGAAATTCCCGATAAGATCACAGTAGCCCTTTATAATTCGGATACTTTTAACATCTTCAAACACGCTCCAACCTACTTCACCAGAGCAAATAAAGCGGGAAGGTTTTCAATCCAAAATTTAAAACCTGGAAAATATTTCATCTATGCATTTGATGATAAGAATAAAAACCTGTTAGTAGAAAGTAAATCGGAACGATTCGGATTTCGGAAAGAATCTATTGAGATACCGACCAAAGACAGTGTAACTGTAGAACTAGTGAAGGTTGATACAAGACCCTTAAAGATTACAAGCTTTCGTTCTTCAGATAAAATTTCTACTCTACGAATGAACAAAGCAATCACTTCGATTAGAGTTAATCCAAACCTGAAAGACCAATTCATTTACTACTTCGGAACCAAACAAGATGAAGTCATCTTTCGAAACACAAAGGATGAACCAACCAGAGATTCAGTGGAACTAGAAGTAACATTGACCGACAGCTTACAAATTCGAAAGGACACAACTGTCTATCTCAAGTTTACAACTTCGAAAATGTCAAAAGAAAAATTTTCAGTTTCATTTGAACCACTCAGCTATAAAACAGAAAGCAAACAAATTCATCATCGAATAAAGTTTAACAAGCTACTATCGCATATAAATTTCGATAGCGTATTCGTTCAAATAGACTCTACAAATTTCCAAACCATTAGTAATCAAGACGTTAAATTTGACACACTCAACTTAACATTAGAATTATTCAAGAAAATAGAATTAGAACCTACGGCCTCACGACCAATATTATACTATGGCAAAGGATCATTTGTATCTATCGAACAAGATTCGTCAAAGGCTAAGACAGAACCCATACGCTTATCAAAAATTGAACAAGTTGGTTCCTTAAGTATTAAAATAGAAACGAAAGAACCGTACTACATCATAGAACTTCTAGATAGAACGAACAAAGTCGTAACTAAAATCTACAACCTAAAAGAATATACATTTAAGAACTTAGAACCGGGAGATTACAAAATCAGAGTAACGATCGATCCTAATAACAATCAGAAATGGGACATTGGAAATTACTTCCTACGAATAGAGCCCGAGAAATTATTTAACTACAAAACGTTTGACGGTAAAACCGTAACTCCAATAAGAGCTAACTGGGAAGTTGGACCATTGGTGATAACCTTCTGAAAATAGATGCGATCATGTGGATAAAACCGAAACTATTCACATATCCAATAAATCTTAAAAAGAATAATTCGTCTATGTTGACAAACATCAACTTAACCACAAACTAAGTCCACAGAATCCGATGTGTAATAAGTTATCAACAATTCACAAAATAAGAGTACCTTATCCACTTAGAGCACAAAGGAAAAGATTTTAGGTTAAAGAATTCCATAAGTTATATACATCGCTCGGATCAAAAGGAGTTATCCACAAATGAACACGACTAACTACTACCAATTATATTTTAAAAAATTTATTTGTAATACAATACTCTTCTTCTCTTGTGTACAACTCATCGCACAAAATCAACAAGAGATCCAAATCGCCAATGAATATTTAAACAAAGGCGAAAAAGCAAAAGCATTAGTGGCTTTTCAGGCACTGGCCAAGGATTTTCAAAATATACCAGTTATCCACAACAATTATCTTAACCTGCTGCTGGACATGAACCAATTTAAGCAGGCTGAAGACTACGTGGAAAAAATCATAAAAAAAGACGATCGGATTACCTATCGCTTGGATTTAGGAGTAGTTTATGTACGCTCAGGGGATCTGGCCAAAGCGGACAAGTACCTGAAAAGCATTATTAAAATTCAAATCGAAGATGTCTATAAAGCGAAAATAATCGCGGATTACTTAGCCTCGAAAAATTTAGTAGACTATGCAGTTTATAGTTTACAACAAGCTCGAAATGTTACGAACAGCCCGGCTCTTTTTGCACTTGAGCTTGCTAATCTATACCGCATTCAGGGCAAGCGCACCGAGATGGTTAACGAATACCTCGATTACGTAACGCAAACTCCTGCCAACAGCGCGTACATAAAAAATTTGATGCAGCTCTTGATTACCAAACCCGAAGAGCTCCAAAGCCTCGAACAAATTTTGCTGGAGCGTGTGCAACAATACCAGCAGTCAGAAATTTATGCTGACCTTATTATATGGGTGAATCTGCAGCAAAAAAATTTTTACGGAGCCTTTATCCAAGCTAGGGCCTACGATAAGCGTTTTCGAAAAGAAAATTCGAAAACATTAGAAATCGCTCAAATCGCGTTGAACAATAAAGACTACGCCAATGCCGACAAAGCATTTTCATATGTAATTAAAGAATTTGCCAACACCGAAAATTATTTGCCGGCCCAGCTCGGTCTCATCCGCACACGCGAAGCCAAAGTGAAAAAATCATTTCCGGTTAATAAAGATTCTGTGCGCTACCTGATTGCCGAGTACGACAAGTTTTGTTCTCGCTATCTGGAAAACCAGAATGCGCACGAAGCTCGACTAAACCAATCGCTATTGAAAGGATATTACTTAAACGAACTCGACTCAGCCGTAAAGGACATTTCAAAATTAATCGCCAACCCGAAAGTATCGCTCGTGTTGCGCAATCAGGCAAAAATGGAGCTGGGCGATGTGTATTTGTTAAAAGAAGAACCTTGGGAGGCAACACTCCTTTATTCACAAGTAGAAAAATCGCAGCGCGAAACGCCTCTGGGTTATGATGCGAAATTGCGAAACGCCAAACTTTCTTATTACAAAGGAGATTTCAAATTGGCACAAGAACACTTGGATATTTTGAAGCAGGCCACCACTCGCGAAATCGCCAATGACGCGATGGATCTCAGTATGCGTATAAAAGAAAATACAGTATTCGATACCACCGGCCTTTCTTTGCGACAGTTTGCCCACATCGAATTGTTGATTTATCAAAACAAAATGGATGTGGCGCAAAAGCAACTTCTCAATTTTGAAAATGGAAAAGTTTTAATGAAGCAGGCAGAGGCATTTTTATATGGCCTTATTGATGTGAACAAATTGGTAGAAACCGAAGGCGAATACATCTGGGTGCAACTTCCGCCCAACAGGATGAACCGCGAAATAATGGACGACTACTTTTGGTTGCAGGCTAACCTGAACATGAAGCAAGGAAAATTTAAAGAATCGATTTCCTTCTTAGAAAAAATCTTGTCACAATTTCCGGACGATGTGTATGCCGATGATGCGTTCTTTTTGAAAGGCGACATCTATGAAACCCAATTGGGCGACAAAGAAAAAGCTCAAGAAATTTTCCGTGAGTTTCTCAACAAATTTCCAGGCAGTGTGTATGCAGCCGAAGCCAGGAAGCGCTTCCGTGCTTTGCGTGGCGATTTTGCGGAAGAGAAAGTGGTGAATTGAAATCTTGTCTTTCCATTTCCTATCTCATTATCGGACAATTTTATCCACAACCGAGCAACTTACCTTGTGAAAGGACAGCTTTCATTTAGATAATCACGCTTTTTTCTTTGGTATTGTAATTGCAATGCTTTTCGATCGACCCATTCGAAAACAAACCCTATGATTAAAAGCTACCTACTCGTTGCCTTGCGCACCTTACGCAGAAATAAACTGCACGCATCCATCAACATTATTGGTCTCGCCATTGGTATGGCCTGTTGCATTCTCATCACCCTGTTTGTGCAGTTTGAATTGAGCTACGATCGTCAAAATAAAAATGCCGATCGAATTTATAGAATGGCGATTAATCTGGAAGCCAACAACTGGGCGATATCTGCCTTTCCGATCGGAGCGTTGCTAAAAGACAAATTTCCTGAAGTGCAAAACTTTACGCGCATCAAGCCTTCCGAAATTTTTGTGCTGAATGCGGCCAATGAAACAAAAAATAAAGAACGCGTTTTTTTTGCCGATTCTTCGGTATTTGATGTACTCGATATCCAACTTGAAAAAGGAAATCCAACAACGGCTCTGGCCGAAATCAATTCAATGGTGATTACTGCCAAGAAGGCAAAAACCTATTTTGGTGATGAAGATCCCATTGGCAAAACGCTTACCCTACTCAACGACAAAAAAGAATATCGAATCACCGGAGTATTCAAACCGCTTCCGTCCGCTTCGCATGTGCACATGGATATGATGGTCTCATCGGACAATTTAGGACCCATGAAACCTGGTTCACCGGAAGGATGGAATTACCTGACCAACCATTACACTTATCTGGTTTTACCTTCAGGTACTGATCATGTGGCTTTCGGAAAAAAGATTTCTGAGTTTATGGACAAGTATCAGGAGCTAACACCGGAGCAACCTCGAAATCAAATCTTGTTACAACCCATCACTTCCATCCATTTGTACTCCAACCGCGGCTTGGAAGTGGAAGCAAACGGAAATGTGAATACCGTTTACATTATGTCGGCCGTGGCATTTTTTATTTTGATCATTGCCTGCATCAACTTTATGAATCTCACTACCGCTCAATCGCTGAAGCGCGCTCGTGAAGTGGGCATTCGCAAAGTAGTAGGTAGCCGCAAAGCACAATTAGTGTTTCAGTTTTTGAGTGAGTCTGTGGTGATCAGTTTTATTGCGTTGGTGCTCGCATCGGCTCTGCTTGTTTTGATCTTGCCACAATTCAATACGCTGAGTGGAAAAGAACTTGTCATCAATCCATTGGAAAACGGACTGGTCATTTTCATTTTTGTAGCCATTACCTTTTTTGTGGGAGTAGTAGCCGGTACCTATCCTGCTTTTTTCCTTTCGGGATTTAAGCCAACGGCCGTATTGAAAGGAAACTTTGTGAGTAACTTGAAGGGACAGCTTCTGCGAAAGGGATTGGTGGTATTTCAATTTGCCATCGCCTTTGTCATTATGGTGGGCACTTACATTATTTATGCACAACTCGATTTCATGCTAAATAAAAACATGGGCTTCGACCGCGAGCAAACAGTGGTGCTCACGATGCCTCGTGACAGCGTGGGTGATGAGTCCGTGAAAAATGAAATGAAGCGCCTGGCCGGAGTGGAGGGAGTAACCCGTTTTGGCGAGGTGCCCGGAAAGATGGTGCGCACGAGCGGCTTTTGGTTTGAAGGCGCAAAAGACAACAAAGCCGAAAACATGTATCACTTCAGTGGCGATGTGGACTTGTTGCAAACACTCAATATGAAAATGAAAACAGGCGAATACTTTCGCCCGGACACAAAACAGTTTTATAAAGAATTTGTACTGAACGAAACGGCTGTGAAACACCTAGGCTGGACCAACGAAAATGCTATCGGCAAACTGATCAACTTTGGGGAGCGAGGTACCGATCCCGGAAAGGTGATTGGTGTGATCGAAGATTTTCACTTTAAACATTTGCATGATAAAATTGATCCGTTGGTGATGTTTTTAGAACCACATTACGAAGGTCAGTTTATGGCAGTGAAGGTGAAGTCGAATAACATCAAAGAAATGATGGCGCAGATCGAACAAACATGGAAACGCATTTTGCCACAGTATGAGTTTGAATATCAATTTCTGGATGAGACGTTCGATAAACTTTTCGATCAGGAAAAACGACTCGGTCAATTGTTCGGCATTTTTTCCGGCTTGGCAATTTTTGTTTCATGTCTTGGATTATTTGGTTTGGCTTCCTTCACGATGGAGCAAAACAAAAAGTCGGTGGCAGTGCGCAAGGTGATGGGTGCCACAGTGAGCAACATTGTGATGATGATGTCGAAAGACTTTTTACGGTTAGTGATTATCGGTTTGGTTATCGCTGCACCGGTGGCATACATTTTTATGAATAAATGGCTTGACGGCTTTGCTTACAATGTGGGCTTTACTTGGATCGTCTATCTCTATGCAGCTTTGGCAGGCTTGGTAGTAGCATTCGCTACGGTGAGTTATCATTCCTTGAAAGCAGCTACTTCAAATCCGGTGAATGCATTGAAAGATCAGTAGTTCAATTTTTCGTTAACAAAAGTGCAAAAGCGGCCAAATAGGAAATAGCACTAATTGAAAGCCCGATCAGCGGTATTTTAAACCAATGTTTTTTGGCAAGCCACCAATATAAAATGACTGTGATGCAATCTAAAATGATGAGCGAATAAGAACTTGAAAACAGGCTGAAGTTTTCTACCACGAGCAAAATGTTGATTGCACCAATGAACATAGCGCCATAACTGTGACTTTTGTGAAATCCTAAGGAGCTATTCCAAATAGTGGTTTGTCGCGTAAGTTTGGGATAATCGGTTTTCATTTTTTCTAAAGTATCAGCTTGCCGGGGAAAAAATTTGTCGGAGGAAATGGTGTACCACCAATGAGCGCCACCAAGAAAAAGAATAATGAAACTACCGGTCAGTATAAAAATTTGTGTCATCATGGCTACTTGTGTTTAGCAAATTAGGAATTAATCCGCTCCAAAAACCGCTTTTTGTAGGTTGCCCCAATCGGTATAGATTCACCACCGATGGTCACCTCTTCTTTGCTAATGGATTGAATGGCATCAATGCGCACGATGAACGAGTGATGAATGCGTACAAATTCAGGCGGCAAATCTTCTTCTAAATCTTTTAGCGAAAGCAAGCTCATCACTTTTGAGTTTTCGCTCACAAATGTGACGTACTCGCGCGAACCTTTGATGTAGAGCACCGATCTCAAATCGACCTTCACCAGCTTGTAGCCATCTTTCACAAAAAGGAAATCGCGCTCAGCCGTGTTGCCTTTTTCGATTCGCGTTACTCCGGAAGACAATCGCTCTGTAATTTTATTCACCGCCTTTAAGAAACGATTAAAGTCGAAGGGCTTCAGCAAATAATCAACCGCATCCAATTCAAATCCCTCTAGAGCGTATTCCGCGAAAGCGGTCGTAAAAATTACTAAGGGGTGATGAGTGGTGCTTTTCAAAAAATCAATGCCGGTTAAGTCGGGCATTTGAATATCCAAAAAGAGAACATCCACTTTTTGTTTGCTTAAAATACTGCGGGCGGAAAGGGCATCAGCTGCAGCGCCTACCAACGTAAGCTCCGGAAGTTTTTGAATGAACTCTTCCAACAGCTTGCGCGCATACGGCTCGTCATCAACAATCAGGCTNAGGTGATGGGTGCCACGGTGAGCAATATTGTGATGATGATGTCGAAAGACTTTTTACGGTTAGTGATTATCGGTTTGGTTATCGCTGCACCGGTGGCTTATTATTTTATGAGCAAATGGCTGAATGGTTTTGCGTATAATGTGGGCTTTTCTTATGATTGTCTATTTTTATTCTGCATTGGCAGGTTTGCTAGTTGCGTTTGCTACGGTGAGTTATCATTCCTTGAAAGCAGCTACTTCAAATCCGGTGAATGCATTGAAAGATCAGTAAGCAAAAGAGATCAGTTTCGTTCGATGCGCTCTAAAAAACGTTTTTTGTAGGTAGCTCCAATCGGCAGCGATTCACCACCGATGGTTACCTCTTCTTTAGTGACAGATTGAATGGCATCGATGCGCACGATGAATGAATGATGTATGCGTACAAAATCAGAGGGGAGATCTTCTTCTAAATCTTTGAGCGAAAGCAAACTCATCACTTTTGAGTTTTCGCTCACAAACGTGACGTACTCGCGCGATCCTTTGATGTAGAGCACAGATTTCAAATCGACCTTCACCAGCTTGTAGCCATCTTTCACAAATAAAAAATCACGCTCGGCTGTATTGTCTTTTTCGATTCGATTGCCACCGGAAGGCAAACGCTCTGTGATTTTATTCACTGCCTTTAAGAAACGATTAAAGTCGAAGGGTTTCAGTAAATAATCAACCGCATCCAATTCAAATCCCTCCAAAGCATATTCCGCGAAAGCGGTCGTAAAAATTACCAATGGGCGATGCGTGGTGCTTTTCAAAAAATCTATGCCCGTTAAGTCGGGCATTTGAATATCCAAAGAGAACATCCACTTTTTGTTTGCTTAAAATACTGCGGGCGGAAAGGGCATCAGCTGCAGCGCCTACCAACGTAAGCTCCGGAAGTTTTTGAATGAACTCTTCCAACAGCTTGCGCGCATACGGCTCGTCATCAACAATCAGGCAGCGGATCATGAGCGCTGTAACGTAAGTTGAACTTGGTAGATGTGCTCATCTTGCAAAATTTCTAACCGATGACGATCGGGATAGCTCAGTTCCAACCGCTTGCGCAGATTGTCAAGCCCAAACCCAGAGCGGAGTTTGGTAGGATCAGTCGCCAGAATTTGATTCGATACTTCGTAATAAATCATTTGAGCATCTACCTGGAGTTTTATTTTAATCCAACTGTTTTTATCCTTGTCGCGTACCCCGTGTTTAAAAGCATTTTCCAAAAGCGTGATCAATAATAGTGGGGCTATTTCTACTTGATTGTAATCGCCCTGTTTGTCGAACTGAAGATCAAAGCCATGTGTCAATCGAATAGACTCCAGATGAATATAATCATTCAAATAATCCAATTCTTTATTTAGTGGTACGCTTGGTTTGCTGGCATCGTAAATCATGTAGCGCATAATGTTCGAAAGTTTGATGATCACCTCCGTAGCATTATCGGATTTGGCATACACCAGATAATTGAGATTGTGCAGTGTATTGAAGAGAAAGTGTGGATTGATTTGCGCTTTGAGAAAATTGAGTTCGGCCGCCAGCTTTTCATTTTGCAATTGCTTTTGTTTGCTCTCGAGGTCAAAGCGATCAATGGTAAACCGAATCATTCCGGTAAACAGCATAAATCCGAGCGCATCCCAAATGGTGCTGATCACACGACTTAGTTTCACCGTTTTGAAATAATCTACATTTTTGGAGAAGGAAACATAAACTTGATTTTCAACAAGGATTCGGATAGTCGAAACAACACCGATCAACAGCAACGTCAGTAAGAGGTAATGCCACACCCGCTTTCGCGAAAGCCATACAGGCAATAGCAAAAAGTAATGTGTATAACTCGCAACTAAATTGAAAACCAACGGAATGCCCACATACGCAATACCTAATTTCCATCCCGTAAACTCGGAAATGTCATAAAACCGATAGGTGGTATACAGCACCCAGAAAGAGAGGTGCAAAAGAAGGGTCCGGTGTTTCCCTAGGAAAGAATTCATCGCGTAAAGTAGGTTAAAGATAATTCATTGCCGCTAACATTCTTCCAATTGGACGATTGACTCAACCAACTGCTCCGTATGATCACCCAATTGGTTGGTAGACTAATTTCTTTAATCAGGTGATTTCTTTCCTGCGTTGGTTGAAAACTTTTTTCGATCAAACGAAAACATCGTTGTTTCATCCAACAACAAAAAAATGGAAAAATGAGAAACTTAACGCGGCTCGCTTTGATCGTATGCTTGATTTTTTCTGCTCGTGCGAATGCACAGGTGGACACCCTCCGAGCTATTCCCGAAAAATGGATTACACAGTCGTTGCGGCCGGAAACCGCACAATACTTGGTGTTCTTTCAAAACAAGAAAAAACCAAAGCAGGCCGGAACATTTATTTGGAGTCGCCAATTGAGGGTAAAGAATAACACCATTGAAGTAGAGCAAAAATGGTATAGCTCAGATTCAACCGGCTACCGCTATGTCTATTCAACAGTTGATCGGAAAACTTTTTTGCCGATTTATCACAAAACAATTATGCAACGCAGCGGCATTGAAGCCTTTGATTTTTCTGACAAAAAAATCAAAGGCTCTGACTCGGTGGCCAACAATTCAAAAGCCACATTTGAATTAGCCGCAGCGAAACCGCTCAATTGGGAGCTGGATTTAGAAACATTTTCTTTATTGGATTTAAAACCGGGTAAGCGCTACGCGATCAACTTCTATCATCCGGGTGGAAGAACCGGACCCGCGTTTTATGAATACAAAGTAACCGGAGATGAAAAGGTGCGCACCTACGAAGACAAAGTGATTGACTGCTGGAAGCTGCGCATTGATTACAACGAAAAGTCGTATGCTATTTTTTACATCAGCAAAAAAAGTAAGGAGGTCATTAAAATGGAGGAGGACTTTGGTGTAGGTGTGCGCTATAAAGTGAAATTACCATCGTCAATTATGGTTCGATAAGTATGAAAAAGATTTTAATCGTATTAGCAATTGGTTATGCGCTAACCGCCCAAAGTCAAGATCCGGCACAGGTAGTAAAACAATGTGTAGAGGCACATGGCGGATCAGCGTGGGATCAAACGCAATTTGTGAAGATGCACTACTTTTCACACAGCAACTGGCTGGAACAGTCCGAAAGACCCGAAGGGCCTTACCTAACATCTTACGAGGATGTGGACGAAACTCACGCTACAGACCAGATGAAACTGTATCAAAAGAAAGAATACAAACATTTTCAAATGGCAAGGCCGGGCGTTGCCGAAACAGTAGTAAACGGAAAAGATGGAATGGTACGCTATGGTAAAATGGCCATGCCCTTTCCGGCAACTTCCGGCTTTATGGATCGATCACTGTCTTGGCTCAACATGGCACCGGAGCGATTATTAAAACAGGTTTCTAACTCACAATTGTCTTCACGCAAAACTATTTTTTTGAATGGCATCGCACATCAGGTAATTGCATTTACATCACCCACCATTTCCGGTGAGCTGTTTATTCATCCCAACACTCATTTGCTTACAGAAGCACGCATCAAAACCTACTGGCCGAGCGAGTACTATTTTTCCATTTGGGGCCAATTTGAAACAAGAATTCAATATTCGCTTTATGCGCTGCACAAAGGCAATCGATTTTATCCACATCAGTGGGACATTTCGCAAAACGATCAGCCTTGGCAACAGATAACCATCAACCACATTGAATTTTTAGAATCTACCGATGAGAGTTTGTTTACCATACCCGAAGACATTCGCGCTAGGCAAAAGAAACCAATCAAAGCAAATGAATTAAAAGCGCCATTGGATCGTATAAAGGAAATTGCCCCGGGGATCAAGTTGATAGAAGAATCATGGAATACCGGTTGGGCTGAACAGAGTGATGGCATTGTGATATTGGAAGCACCCATCAGTTCGAGTTATAGTAAAAGCGTTTTGGAGGAGGTGAAAAAACGTTACCCTGATAAGCCAGTTAAGGCAGTGATTGTTTCATCCGATGCATGGCCTCATTTGGGTGGTGCACGAGAATACATGGCTGCACAAGTGCCAATCTACTCCAGCTATCTCAATGAGGGGATTTTGACCAAATTAGCAAAAGCGGATTTTTCTCCTGATCCCGATAAGCATCATCAGACGAATAAAATACCACGCTTTGCATGGGTACAAGCGCCACAAGCGATCACTGATGCAGAACGACCTCTTACTATTTATCCGGTGAATGGTGAAGGCGGAGAACGCATGACGGTGGTATATTTTCCGAAGCAAAAACTGCTTTATGCCTCTGACCTAATTCAATACGGTGATCCGAATCATGAAACTTTCTTCTTTCCGGAATACCTTTTTGAAGTACAACAGGTAATTAAAAGGTATAAGCTTGATGTTGAAACTGTCTATGCAATGCATCTCGAGCCTACGCCTTGGAAAAAAGTAGAGGATTTTTTGAATCAGTTAAAATAGCCGATACTGTCAGTCAACACTTTTTCTTTTCTTATTGCGATTCCGGTTATAACTTGGACGCTTTATTTAAAGGAAAAGAATGACAAAGGCGATCAAACCACTGGTTCAACAAACGGATGTCGTATTGATGGGCGCGGGCATCATGAGTGCCACACTGGGTATCATTTTAAAAGAACTAGACCCCAACATCACCATTCAAATTTTTGAACGCGCAGACGAAGCCGGAACAGAAAGTTCAGATGCCTGGAACAATGCCGGAACCGGGCATGCTGCTTATTGCGAACTGAATTATACTCCTCAAAAACCCGATGGCTCGATCGATATTTCGAAGGCAGTGAAGATTGCCGAGTCATATGAGGTGTCAAAAGAATTTTGGGCATACCTCGTTCAAAAGAAATACTTGCCGCAGCCAGCTGAGTTTATAACAGCTATTCCACACGTGAGCTTTGTGTGGGGAGATACCAACGTGGACTATCTGCGTAAGCGTTATGCCTTGCTGAAAGATAATCCCATGTTTCGGGAAATGACTTACACTGAAGACCGTGATTTAATGAAACAATGGGCACCGATTGTGATGGCGGGTCGCAATCAAAAGATGCCGCTGTCGGCTACGAAAATGGACTTGGGCACGGATGTGAATTTTGGAACGCTTACACGCTCCATGATCAATCAACTCAGTAAGATGCCGGGTGTAACGGTACACTACAACGTAGAGGCGCTTGACTTGGATCCGGATGGTAAAGGCGGTTGGGATGTGTTCATCCGCAACTTGCTCAACGAACAGAAAGATCAGGTAAATACGAAGTTTGTATTTATTGGTGCAGGTGGTGCTACGCTGCATTTGTTGAAGCGCGCAGAAATTAACGAACGCAAAGGTTATGGAGGTTTTCCGGTGAGTGGTTTGTGGTTGAAGTGTCTGAACGAAGATATTATTAAACAACACCACGCCAAAGTATATGGCAAAGCTACGGTCGGCTCGCCACCGATGTCAGTGCCACACGTAGACACCCGAATCATCAATGGAAAGAAAGAATTGCTCTTTGGTCCGTTTGCCGGATTTACCACCAAGTTTTTAAAGAATGGTTCCTTAATGGACTTGCCAAAATCCATTCGCTTCGACAATGCCATCCCGATGATTTTTGCAGGCATGCGTAATATGCCCCTTACTAAATATTTGATTGAGCAAGTCCGACAAACACCGGAGCAGCGATTGGAAGCATTGAAAGAATATGTGCCCTTGGCGGAGTTGAAAGATTGGGAATTGAAAGAAGCAGGCCAGCGTGTGCAGGTGATTAAGAAAGATAAAAAAGAAGGAGGCGTATTGGAATTTGGAACCGAGGTAGTAGTAGCGGAAGACGGAACCGTGGCAGCATTATTAGGTGCATCACCGGGCGCATCCACGGCAGCTGCTGTAATGATGGGCTTGCTTTCAAAATGTTTTAAGAAACAATTCCAAACCGATGCGTGGCAAAGTAAGTTGAAAGAAATGGCCCCTTCGTTGAATGTAGCACTTTCTAAAAACGAAGAGCAATTGCAGGCCACTCGTAAACGAACCGCAGAAATTTTGAACTTAGGAAGTAAATGACCTATGCGGTAAGGCCATATACCGAGGAAGACAAGGAAAAAATCATTGCCTTGATTCTTCCCATTCAGCAGCAGGAATTTGGTGTGCCCATCACCATTGCCGATCAACCAGATCTTCAGGCTGTTTCTACTTTTTATTTGCAAAAGGGAGGAAACTTTTGGGTTGCCGTAAATGGTGATGATGTAATTGGAACTATTGCATTATTAAATATTGGCCGCAGACAAGGCGTGATCCGCAAAATGTTTGTTCATTCGAACTATCGCGGTGCAGCGTGGGGTGTGGCGCAACGTTTACTCGATACATTGGTAACGTGGTGCGAGACAAAACAAATCGATGAAATCTTTCTGGGCACGATCGACACGATGAAAGCAGCGCACCGCTTTTATGAGAAGAACGGATTTCATGCCATCGAAAAAGAAACCTTACCGTCTACCTTTCCGATCATGAAAGTAGACAATCGATTTTATCAGCGAGTGCTTCGACCTACACATCGTATTTTTCATATTACCGCAAGTTCTTATTGGAAAAACTACGAGATGCAAACGGGCTATTCCGTATCCTCTTTAAACACCGAAGGATTTATACATTGCTCCACATATGATCAGATCGCAGGCACGCTACACCGATTTTTTGTGGGTCAGCAAAATTTAGTGTTGCTCCATATCGAGCCTACTCGGTTAGATCATCCATTAAAATATGAAGAGGCAGACGGAAAAATGTTTCCGCATGTGTATGGCCCGATCAATCGCGAGGCGATTGTGAAAGTGGAGGCGTTGCGATTTCCATAGGATGCCCCAACGCAATCAGCAACTCAATTTTTTCAATTAGCTCGGGAAAAATTTTTTTGCGAACGGAGGCAAGCAACGAACAGCGATCCTGAAAGTCTTGTTTTTCGATGGTCATGCCAAAATCCTTCAACAGCCACATGACTTCCGGAGTGGCAGTGTAATCATACAACAATAAGACATTTTCAGTCACGTCTTTTTCTACAATCGTACATTGATTCAACGCCAGTGCTGCGCTTTCGCGATAGGCGTGAATCAGTCCGCTCACACCTAGTTTGGTGCCTCCAAAGTAGCGCACCACCACCACGAGTGCATTGGTTAAGTTTCTGCTTCGGAGTTGGCCTAAGATAGGATCGCCCGCAGAGTGGTTCGGCTCTCCGTCATCATTCGCCCGAAATTTTGAACCATCGACACCCAGCACATACGCATAACAATGATGGGTTGCATCAAAGTATTTTTTCCGAAGAGTTACCAGGTGTTGTTTCACTTCCCCTTCATTTTGTACGGGAAACGCGAACGCAAAAAATTTGCTGCCGGTATCTTTAAACAGACTTTCGGAAGATGCTTGTATCGTGAAGTAGGAAAATGGTGTAGACAAATCGGTAGAATGAATCGCAAATGTAAGGCTATCATTGAAATCTCCTTATCTTGAGAAATCTATTCTGGAAATGGAACAACTCGATGTATTGATTGTAGGGGCAGGCCCTATTGGATTGGCCTGCGGCATTGAAGCCAAAAGGGCTGGTCTTCATTATTTGATTATTGATAAGGGTGTGTTGGTGAATTCCCTGTATCACTATCCCAACAACATGACTTTCTTTTCTACTTCCGAAAAATTAGAGATTGGAGATGTGCCGTTTATTTCAAATAATGCCAAGCCCACTCGATCGGAAGCTTTGGAATATTACAGACGCGTTTGCACAAGCTGGAAACTAAACGTGCAACTCTACGAAAAAGTAGAAGGCATCAACAAAGAAGGTACAGCATTTAAGATAGTTACATCTAAAAATCAGTACCGCGCGCGGAAAGTTATTCTTGCCTTAGGATTTTATGATCTTCCTTTTTTGCTGAATGTGCCGGGTGAAGATCTCCCGAAGGTGAAGCATTATTATGATGAACCTCATCCTTACTTTGCACAGAAGATTGTGGTGATCGGATCGGCCAACTCAGCCGTGGATGTGGCACTCGAAACCTGGCGCAAAGGCGCGGATGTGACTATGGTTATTCGTGAGGCTTCCATTGGAGAAAATGTAAAATATTGGGCACGCCCCGACATTGAAAATCGAATCAAAGAAGGGTCCATCAAAGCACACTTCAGTTCGGAAGTAGTGCGCATTCTTCCCACGCAAGTGGAAATAAAAACACCCACCGGAAACGTAGTAATTGAAAATGATTTTGTGTTAGCGATGACGGGCTACCAACCGCCATTTGATTTTATGAAAAGTGCAGGGGTGCAATTTGGAAACGATGAACACCACACGCCAACCTACAATGAAAAAACGATGGAGTGCAATGTGCCCGGTATGTATCTGGCGGGTGTTGTTTGTGGAGGACTTAAAACCAACAAATGGTTTATTGAAAACTCCATTAAAAAACCGATTTCCGGCCGCATTCAAATCATTTCCTAAACTGTACGTTTGGTCGAGTAAATTATCGGCACCTACCCAAGTGTTGATGCGTTGTTTAGAGTGAATGCGTACAGCATAGTTGAGCTTCGCGCCAAGCAAAAAGTAGTCGGAAGCATAAGTGGCATTGGAATCATTAAGCGGAATACGATCGGTATAATGTAGCGTGCTGTAGAAAGTGAAATGTTTTCCTAGGCCCAAATCAAAACCTCCGGTTAAAATAGTAGGAGGAACTCCCGTCAACTGTTTTCCGGAAAAATCAATACCGTTTTTATTGTAACGCCCAAATCGATATTCATTCCAGGTAAAGCTGCTCCACCATTTCATGGAGCGAATCATCGACTGTCGATTTGCGAATGCAGTCCACGCAAGTGTAAGCTCCGCTCCTTTTTGATCGGTGCTGCCGGAGTTGATAAAGTAATCAGCATTGTTGAGCCGCTGCACAACAATAGTTTGATCGAGCACAAAGTAGTAGAGCGCTACTTCGTAAGAAAAGCGACCGGAACTTCCTTTTACTCCCACCTCATAATTCAATCCTGTTTCTGCCTGAAGCGAATCGTTAAAGCTACTGGTGGAGGGTCGAACTTCGGCAGCTGTGGGAGGCGAGAACCCTTTGCTCAAGGAGCCATAAACAGATAAATTTTTATTCCATTTTTTCAAGATGGCAACGCGTGGTGAAAAGGCAGGAGTAAATCCTCGTTGTTGACGAATGTTGGGCTGAGTTGAAAGTCGATTGAATTGGTAATCGATAAAAGTGTAGCTCGAGCCCAAGGTAATTGAATAATTTTTAGGTAGGTCTACTTCTACTTGACTAAAGCCAATCAATAACCGCGAATCAATTTCATCTTCGGCTTGCAAGTTTCCGGAAGTGCCTTGCACATTGTCGTAGTTACGAATAGGCGAGTGAAAAAATTGCGCTTCTCCGCCCAATGTCCATTTCCCTTTGATGAAACCGGTGCTGAAACTGTAATGAGTTTCCAAGCGACCTCCCGCGTTCTCTTCTTTTCGTATTTCGTAATTCAGAAAAGTAGGATTCACAAAATCCGTAATAGATCCATAAGCACCTAGTTGCATTGACCATTGATCATTCCATTGATGATCGTAAGAGAGTCCTCCAAAAAAAGTTTTGTTGTAGACAGCTGCTTTATTACTTGCTGCATTCGCTCGCGCTTGCGCGGGATTGGCTTCGTATTGTTCTTGGGTTAAACCGCCAGGAGTTTGGTAAAACAAATCGGTGTAAAAGAAACTAGATGAAAGCACACCACGATCTCCAATAGCATGTTGTAGTTGCAATGAAAACGCATCGCGGTTGGTGCTACTGTTTTGCCGATAGCCTTCGCTTTGTTGATGGGCAAAAGTAAAAGCAATTTTGGTTTTGTCGATAGAGCCATGAGCTTGCGCCTGCACATTCAACAAGCCATAACTTCCGCTAGTCGAGCGAACCGAGATTTGATTTTCTTTTCCCGACCAACCATTTAATAAAATTACACCACCTGTTCCCGCTCCATATAAGCTACCGGAAGGCCCTTTCAAAATTTCAATTTTTTCTACCGATGCATTGTCCAACAAATTGAGATAGGTGTTGCCGCCACCATCGGTAAGAGGCAAACCATTCCAATAGAATTTTACGTTGCGAATGCCAAAGGGTGCGCGCAGCGAGCTTCCGCGAATAGCGATGCGGTAACTGCCAGGCGAACGTTCTTCCATGCGCACACCGGCAATGGTGTTGAAAGCGCTTACTAATGACTGATTGTTGAAACGTTGCAGTTGGATACTGTCGACAACAGCGATTGAAGCTGGAACCAATGTAACAGACTTATTAGCCGCATAACTTTTAACAATCACTTCTGAAAGAACCCGAGTGGAGTCAGAGGTTTGAGAGAATGCCGCCCATCCGATAAAAGTGAAACAAAGTAAGGAGAGCCACCTCATTCGTATTCCGCCAGTACTTCGTCCAGATTTTTGGCCTGATCAAAATAGCTCACCAACTTCAGCATTACCTGATCGACCAGTGTATCAGGGCAAGAAGCTCCGCTGGTTAAAATGATTTTCACGGGTGATTTCTCCGGAAGGAATCGATACGAAGTGAGGAGCTCTTTCCGAGCATAATTGAAATGCTGAATTTCTTCTCGAGACTTTATTTCTTCAGCCGAATGAATGAAATATGTTTTGAATTGGCGCTCACACAGTTCTACAATATGCGATGTGTTTGAGCTGTTGTAACCACCGACTACGATGGCCAGGTCGGCATCTGTCTTCAACAATTCGTAAGTAGCATCTTGATTGTCGTTGGTAGCGTAACACAATGTATCGCGGGTGTCAGCAAAATGATTTTTGATTTCGCTTTCGCCATAGCGTGTTATCATCACTTGTTTGAAAAAGTCGGCAATGGCTTGCGTTTCGGTGGCGAGCATGGTTGTTTGATTTACTACACCCACGCGTTGTAGATGAATTGCCGGATCAAACCCAATGGAAAACTTTCCTTTGAACTCTTCGAAAAATTCTTCGTGTGTTTTACTGCCGGTAATGTAATTGCTAAGCCGGATGGCATCATCCATGTCGCGCACAATCACCGAGTGGCCTTGGCCTGCACTGTGCGAAAAAGTAGCACGGGTTTCTTCGTGCTTGGGTTTGCCGTGAATGATGATCGTGTAATTTTCCTGACCTAGTTTTTCAGCGCGATTCCACACTTTCTCTACGAAAGGACAGGTGGTGTTATATTTCTGTACATCTACGCCTTTGTCGATCAGCAATTTTTCAATTTCCAAGGTTGTTCCAAATGCAGGAATAATCACTACATCTCCGACTTGAATGTCCTCCCAGGGAATAAAATGCGAACCATCCGTATCCATAATAAAACGAATGCCCCGACTTTGTAAGTCGCGGTTCACTTCCTGATTGTGAATCATCTGACTGAGCAGGTACACATTCTTATCCGGATTTTCTTCCAGCGCCCGATAGCTAATCTCGATGGCATTTTCAACACCATAACAAAACCCAAAATGGCGTGCGATAAAAAATTGAACAGGACCAAAATCTAAAACAGCCGGAGAGAAATCTTGCTTGCGCAGATCGTTTTTTCTTCGTGCTTCTTTTACCCTTCCGGTGATGGAAGAGCGATAATAGGCGGGTATGTCGAACTTTTTGATAACCGTTTACTTTAAAACAACATTCAAAAGTAGTTTGTTTGAGTGGGTGTTCATAAAAAAGCCCCGCATTTCTGCGAGGCTGTTTTTTTTATGCTGCTTTGCTCAGCTTGTCTTCTTTGATCTTGGCCGTTCGCACCTCTTTCGATTCGAGGTCAAAGGATTTCACCTGAATCCAATTGTTTTTGATGTACTTCAGCACCTCCATCACTTTTCCGTCAATCTTACTGCGAACACGTTCGCCTTTCTTAAATAACCTTCTCATAATTAAGCTGGTTTAGTTTACATTCTTAATGCATATATATACTCGCGCGGATAGTCGGGGTAAACACCTTCAAAAGTGATCAGATCACCCGACTTTTTCTTTTTCAATATAGCATTCACATCGCTGACGGATTTTATGACCACATTATCAATTCGTGTAATTATAAATCCCTCACGCATATCGGTGTACTTTTCCACTTTGCCAATGTCAAGTGCTTTTACCTTCACGCCATTTTCTAAATCCAAACGACTTAAAACCTTGCTGTCCAGGTCTTCTAGCTGAAGGCCGAGTGTAGCTACACCTTCTTTCTCCTCCCGCTTCACGGTTCCTACTTTTCCTTCTTTGTTTTTGAGTACTACGGGCACCACCACGGTTTTTCCTTTGCGGTCAATCGTCATGGAAATTTTATCGCCCGGTCTTTTGCGACCAATGTATTCAATCAAAGCCGTACTCGATTTGATAGGAGTTTCGTCAATCTTCACCACCACATCGCCTTCTTTTACACCGGCATCTTTAGCAGCACTTTTACCATCCTCAGCAAAACCGGAGATGTAGGCGCCCTCATTCACCGAAAGGTCAAATTCTTTTTTAAGGTCGCTGGTAACATTACCCACCTGCACGCCTAACCATCCACGCTGCACGGTGCCATACGCTAATAGGTCTTCAACAATTTTGCTGACGATATTGGCGGGTACGGCAAATCCATAACCAGCATACGAACCCGTGTTGCTGGCAATGGCGGTGTTAATTCCTAAAAGCCCTCCGTCTAAATTTACCAAAGCTCCACCGCTGTTGCCGGGGTTAATAGCCGCATCAGTTTGAATGAAAGACTCAATGGCACTGCTGACTTGTTGTCCGTTGCGAACAGCCGGATTGTTGGAGTTGATGATATTAATATTTCTTCCTTTGGCGCTGATGATGCCGGCAGTTACTGTGCTGTTGAGGTTGAAAGGGTTGCCCACGGCCAACACCCATTCGCCTACGCGCGATTTATCAGAGTCGACAAATGAAAGAAAAGGCAAATCTTTTTGATTTACTTTAATAACAGCCAAATCGGTGTCTGGATCAGTTCCGATAACTTCCGCTTTGAAAGATCGGTTGTCGCTGAGAGTTACCTCTACCACATCGGCATCTTTTACTACGTGATTGTTCGTTACGATATAGCCATCGGAATTGATAATAACACCCGAGCCGGTGCTTTGTGATGGGCCTCTTTCCGCAGGGCCGTTGGGGCCGAAGAAAAAGCGGAATGGATCATCGGCATCGCGCTCGCGGGCAATAGCGTTGCCGGTTTGTGAGGATTTGATGTGTACCACTGCCTGTGTTACTTTTTCCGCAGTGCCCGCAAAATCCAGCGCAACGGCTTCACCTTTTTCGTTGATGTGATAAGCTACTTGAGTAGCAGGCACTCCGCTTACATGTTGAATTTTTACATTTTGGCCAGATTGATTACCCAGCCAGTAGTTGGCTGCCAAGGTAATGAAGCTTCCCAATACAGCAGCCAGTAATAATGAACTAAATCGTTTCATAGTACTGTAGAATTTTAGGTTGAAAAATTTTTCCGCGAAGAGAGATGATCCTCTCCATTAAAAAGTTGAATGAATTTCAAATTTTTTTACATGACCAAATCTCCTTTCTTGATGGTAGACTAACAACGTGCGAGACTTCAAAAAAGTTTAACGCCTACTTTTTCACCAGCTCACCGTTTTTATATTCGTATTCAATGGACAGCTTTCCTTCTTGGTCATACCAGCGTGAGATGCCATCACGAACGCCATTTTTGTAATTGCCTTCCTCCATTATTTTCAGGTTGTCATAGTAGACCTTTACCATTCCTTCAATTTTACCAAACCGGTAAATGCGTTCTTCTTTCAAATTAGAATAATTGAATTCTTTGTAATCGCCATGACGCAGCCCCTTGTGGTAGGAAAAGCGTTTGATGATTTGTCCATTGTTGTTTAGCTCCATGTACAATCCCTCTTTTTCTCCATGCACATAGGAGGTTACTGTTTTTACCAATCCATTAGCGTAGTATTCCGTCCACACACCTTCTCTTTTTCCATTGACGTAGGTACCTTCTGCGGATTTAGCACCGCCATCCGAAAGCGTAACCCGAGTCATACCATTAGAATCTGTAAACTCTTCTTTCATAGCATTGGCAGGAATGCCATCAACTGGCACAGACTCTGAAGGAGGAGGAGCATCTGGTTTTGTTTCTTTTGCCTCCTGGGCACATGAAAAAACAAGAAGCGATAAAACAATCCATCGAATCATAGCTAAAAATTTTGAGGCCAAATATATTAACTAACTTTACTTTTCGTCAAGAGGCAACAGCGAAGCAAAAATGGAAATCAGGGGAGTTATTACTTTAAAACAAGGAAGAGATCATTCCATTAGGCGTTATCACCCATGGATATTTTCCGGTGCCATTCAGTCAACAGAAGGAACTCCTCAGGATGGAGATTGGGTGGAGGTACGCGATGCTTCAAAAAAAACGCTGGCTCACGGCCACTATCAAAAAGGAACCATTACAGTTCGGGCAATTACCTTTTCTACAATTAAGCCGACCGATCGTGTCTTTCATGAAAAATTAAGTAAGGCATTTCAGCAGCGAGTGGCCACACAAGTCCTTTCCGATAGAACAAACTCGTATCGCTTAGTGCATGGCGAAGGCGATGGCTTGCCCGGGTTGATTATTGACATCTACCAATCAGTAGCCGTAATGCAAGCACACTCTGCCGGCATGCATGCCGACCGCGCCATGATTGCCAATGCGTTGGTGGAGGTAATGGGTGGATCGATCACTGCGGTTTATTATAAAAGTCAAGGCACGCTTCCCACAAAAACAGAGAATGAATATTTATTTGGGATGGCGGCAACTCCACACGTAGCACTTGAGCATGGCAATAAGTTTTTGGTGGACTGGGAAGAGGGACAGAAGACTGGTTTCTTCCTAGATCAGCGAGAGAACCGAAAGCTGGTAGGAGAATTGGCAAAAGGAAAAAAAGTGTTGAACACCTTTTGTTATACCGGAGGATTTTCAATTTATGCGTTAGCCGGAGGCGCCGAGTTAGTTCACTCGGTTGATTCATCGGAGCGGGCGGTGCAGATGACACGCAAGAATATTGAGCTCAACGGTTTTGATGCGCAACAACATGAGAGTTTTGCCAGCGATACATTTGACTTCCTCAAGGATAAAAAAGATGTGTATGATTTTATTATACTCGATCCTCCTGCTTTCGCTAAACACAAAGACGCCAAGCATCAGGCAATGAAAGGCTACCAGCGACTGAACGCGGAAGCGATGAAGATGATCCAGCCGGGTGGAATTATTTTTACGTTCTCATGTTCGCAGGTAGTGGACCGACAATTATTTTATGACACAGTAGTTTCAGCAGCCATTCAGGCAGGCCGAACGATCAAAGTTTTGCATCATCTTTCGCAGCCGGCCGATCACCCGGTTTCCATCTTTCATCCGGAGGGGGAATATTTGAAAGGATTGGTGTTGTTTGTGGAATAGCGATTACGCGGTGTAATAATCGCAAAATATATTCTACTCTTTTCTTATTTTCGGGTTCAACCGAACTACAAATCTATGACAATGAAATTCTGGAAAGGGACAAGTGCATTTGTTCTTATCGCCATGCTGGCATCTACGTTATGCCAGGCACAAACAAATCCTAAAGTAATCGCGAAGCTGAATCAGCAAGCGACTGAAATGGAAAAAAAGGTAATTGAATGGAGAAGACACTTCCATCAATTTCCGGAGCTTTCGAATCGCGAGTTTAAAACCGGAGCCAAGATAGCCGAACATTTAAAAGCACTTGGATTAGAAGTAAAATATCCCGTAGCGAAAACCGGAGCTGTTGCCATTCTTCGTACAGGTAAACCCGGACCGACCATCGCGCTTCGCGCAGATATAGACGGTCTACCTGTTGTAGAACGAAACAGTTTGCCATTTGCATCCAAAGAAAAAAGCGAATACTTAGGTCAATCGGTAGGTGTGATGCACGCTTGCGGTCACGATACACACATTGCCATCTTAATGGGTGCTGCCGAAATCTTAACTAAAATGAAAGCCGACTTGAAAGGAACCATTGTGTTTTTGTTTCAACCTGCTGAGGAGGGAGCGCCAGTCGGAGAAGAAGGAGGAGCTGCACTCATGATCAAAGAAGGTGTGCTGGACAATCCGAAAGTAGACGCGGTATTTGGACTGCACATCAGTTCACTTACGCCTGTAGGAACACTTACCTATCGTCCGGAAGGAATGATGGCGGCAGTAGATCAACTGAATATCAAAGTAACCGGTCGCCAGACACACGGAGCGGCTCCCTGGAATGGCGTTGATCCCATTGTTGTATCAGCACAGATTATAAATTCTTTGCAGACAATTGTCAGTCGTCAATTAGAATTGACAAATGCTGCGGCTGTTGTTACGATTGGTAAAATTACGGGAGGTGTGCGTAACAATATCATTCCGGAAACGGTAGAGATGGCAGGAACCATTCGCACACTCGATAACAAAATGCAAGAGCAAGTTCACGAGAAAATTAAAAGCATTGCCGAGAACACGGCTAAGGGAATGGGCGCGAAAGCAGAAGTAGAAATTATCAGAGGCTATCCGGTAACATATAATGATGTGCCATTAACTTCGTGGGCAGTGCCAACACTGGAACGCGTGGCAGGTAAAGATCATGTGAAGCTTATTCCGGCAGTAACAGGTGCCGAAGACTTTTCATTCTTCGCACAAAAAGTGCCCGGGTTTTTCTTTTTCGTGGGCGGAATGCCTTTGGATGCGGATCCTGCAAAAACATCTGCACATCACACGCCTGATTTTTATATTGAGGAGAGCGGTATGTTGACCGGATTAAAAGCAATGCTCAACCTGACAGTTGAATATTTGAATAAGAATTAAAGTACCACTTGCGTCAAAAAAAAAGAGGTCGCTCGCAGGCGACCTCTTTTGTTTTACAATGAAGTAAGAAGTTAAACGCTTCTCCACTTAATACCACAACCAATTGCCTTGGTCTTTGAAGTAGTCACTTTTTTTCCGGCCAGTAATTCATCCACGGCAGTTTCTACATATTTTTTAGTTACCGCTTCAGCCTTGCGGGCGCTGTCATCAATAGCACCGATGTAGGCCACCTTCAAATCTTTCGTAAGAACGAAAACATGAGGCGTGTTGGTAGCACCAAATGCTTTTGCTACAGCTTGCGATTCATCTACTAAGTAAGGAAAGTCATATCCTTTTTCTTTTGCGACACGCACCATTTCCTCAAAGGAGTCGCCCGAAGATTTTGAAGGATCATTTGAGTTAATGGCAACAACCGGATACCCAACCGAAGCATATTTTTTGTTGAGTGCGATAATGCGCTCGTTGTATGCTTTTGAGTAAGGACAGGTATTGCAGTCAAAAATCACAATAAATCCTTTCGCGTTTTTATAATCGCCTAAGGATACCATTTTGCCGTCTACATTTTTAAGTTTGAAGTCAGCGGCCGTATCACCCACTTCGTACCCTTCTTTGATCGGAGCACCCGCCCACAACACCGCCATAACCAATGATAAAAACAGAGCTTTCATAATTATTAAATTTAGTTATTTACTTTTTTAATCAGTTCCTCCAATTGCCCCTCGGCAAGTTCACCCTGAACCAATTCGCGCTTTTTAGTTTTTGTATTGATGACCAATGTGGCGGGTAGCGCGCCTGACCAACGCTTATCAATTTTGTCGATCCACGCGTTCGGATCATTTTCGGTTAAAAATAAGATTTTGGCTTGCAACTTTTTTCGATTCTGAAAGCGCACCACCTTTTCAATATCCGGATCTAAATCATAATCCATGCTTACTAACAGAACTTGCGTATTGGGGTTTTCACGATGAAGTTTTTCCAGCAAGGGCAGCTCTTTAATACATGGCGCACACCAAGTAGCCCAAAAGTTTACAACTAGCACTTTGTCGCTGGGAGCTTGCAAAATTTTTTGAAAATCTGTGAGCTTAATTGACTCAATTTCCTGACCATTTGAAGCCAAGGAAATCAACCAAAAAACCGGAATGAAAAATCGGTACATAAAGAGGAAATTGTGAACAAAAGTAATTCAGAAATAAATCAAGAACAGTGTAAGTTTTATAAATGGAACTAATACGTTCAGGTGAGCTATAAATGCAAGGAATTACGGTAAAAAAGTAGTCCACAAAAAAGGCTAGTTATCCACATTACCCCATTATTACCTCATAAACATCTGATTTACAATTAATTAAACTAATATTAGTTAATCACTTCTTTGTGGACAACTACAAAGCTTAAATTATAGAACGAATCGTAAATAGATGATTTTCAGTCGTATAGAAAAGCGATCGACCAAAGGCGTAGATGTAATTTTTGGAAGCTTTCAACGTGGAAAGCGAAATGAAGGTGAGGGGCCAGCTTGATTAAGCTGTTCGAAGCAAAGTTTGTTCCTCCAGAATGGTATTTTTTACCTCTATTACTTTAGTTCTACTTTGACCGAGCCAATCAAGGTAGTCGCGATACAGAATGCAATCGTTCATCAATGCATCCACCTTAAGGATTTTAATTATTTTCTCGCGATCGAACGAACTCCAGATGGCGACTTTTTGATCTTCGGGGAGAGATGAGATGCGGACAAACTCAATCCCTTTGTAAATTTCAGATGTAGCTCTCATAAGATGTGTGATCTTGGATAACCGTTAGACTAACTTGGTAACCCATCGTTTAGTGCAAAGTGAAATAAACAGTAAGTTTGTTTGACTTTTGGAAACCGCTCCATGGCTATGCAAAGATTATTTTCGTTCACCATTTTTTTCTTCTTCGCACATACGCACTCCTCTTGTCAAAAGAAGCAACCGATTACACCTTCTTCAAGTTCATTCACCGAAACAGATTCGTTTAAGTCATATTGGTTTAATGGTTTGGCCGAGATAAATTCCTATCAACTTTCGCAATCGCGCTATGGTGAAAACCGCGAAGGCAAAGCCATACTCATTTTTGTGACAGAAGACTTTTCAGCCAAAAAACAAGTAAAACTAGACAACCAGCCTGAATCGGATGATCGAAAAATATCCGTGCTGAAAATGAACTTCACCAAAAATTTTGTCACCGGCATCTATCCGTATTCGATGATGCTTTCGGCATTCACACCTATTAGCACGAACCAACATCCCGCCACACTAAAACTCACAATGTCTTCGCAAGAATGGTGTGGTCAGGTTTTCACGCAAGTAAATTGGAGTGGTAAAAAATATAAGATCCAATCCAATTCGTATTTTGAAAAAGAAGGTGATACGCAAACAACATCCCCTTCTGTTCTTTTGGAAGACGAATTGTGGAATCGGATTAGACTAGCGCCTGATGCTTTGCCGATTGGAAAAGTAAAAATTCTGCCCGGACTATTTTATTCCCGATTGCTTCATGCCCCGCTCACTCCACAACAAGCCGACATTTCTAAAAAAGAAAATCCTGATAGCTGGCTTTATACGATCCAGTTTGAAGAATCCAATCGTTTGCTAGCCATTACATTCGAAAAAATAGCTCCGTACCGAATACTAAGTTGGGAAGAGCACTTTACAGAGCGAGGTAAAAATGTAGTTACAAAAGCAGTATTGCAAAAAACCCTGCGACTGGATTACTGGACAAAAAATAAAAACGAATTCAATTATTTACGCGATTCATTGGCACTTCAACGATAACCCGTATGCTTTCTAACCAACGATCTAAATTTTCATTACCTACTAGCGGCACTTATTTAAATGGTGCTTACATGAGCCCACTACTCAAGTCGGTAGAGAAAGCCGGACTAAAGGGAATGCTGCGCAAGCGAAATCCTTTCTCTATTACGCCCACCGATTTTTTTACCGAAACAGAAATACTAAGACAAGAATATGCACGGCTCATCAATGTAAAACAAAGCAATCGCATTGTCATTATTCCGTCTGTTTCGTATGGTATTGCCACGGTGGCGAAGAACATGAAACTGTCGGCAGGCGATCAGATGATTGTAGCTGCGGAACAATTTCCGAGCAACTATTATTCGTGGAGTGAATTGGCTCAAGAGAGAGGTGCTGAATTAAAAGTGGTGTCATCGATCCATGGTGCGGGCCGTGGAAAAATTTGGAATGAAAGAATACTTGAAAGCATTAACTCAAAAACTAAACTGGTGGCGCTCGGACATGTGCATTGGGCAGATGGCACACTATTTCAATTAGAAGAGATAAGAAAGAGAACGAAAGAAGTAGGTGCATTACTGGTGATTGATGGAACGCAATCCGTGGGTGCATTGCCATTTGATGTACAAAAAATTCAGCCCGATGCCTTGATTTGTGCCGGCTATAAATGGTTGATGGGGCCATACTCCATTGGCCTTGCCTACTATGGGGAATATTTTGATCAAGGAAAACCACTGGAAGAAAATTGGATTAACCGGAAGGACAGTGAAAACTTTGCCGCACTCATCAATTACCAAAGTGGTTATCAACCTTCGGCCTTGCGCTACGAAGTGGGTGAACACAGTAATTTTATTGCAGTACCAATGATGCTGGCGGCCATCAAGCAAATCATTCAATGGAAACCCGCAAACATTCAAGTGTATTGCCAAAAAATTTCGAAGAAAGCATTAGCTCAATTGACGGATGCCGGATTCTGGATTGAAGATCCCAAATATCGGGGGCATCATTTGTTTGGCATTCGTTTGCCACAAAATATCAATCGTGAAAAAGTAGTAGAGGCTTTGAAGAAAAATAAGATCGCGGTTTCGTTTCGCGGAGACGCCATCCGTGTGGCGCCTCATGTTTACAATTCCGAGGCCGAGATGAACAAACTAGCTTCGGTATTGAAGAAGGTGTAATTACCAACTTCCGGAACTTCCTCCACCGCCAAAACTTCCACCGCCCCCGGAAAAGCTGCTCGAAGAACTCGAGGAAGAACTCCAGCTGCTTCCACTGGATGACCAACTGCTTCCGCCACCCGAACCACCACCACCGCTGGACGATTCCCATTTCAACAGTTTTTTCCCGCTTTTAACAATCCACAAGCGCAATAGCGGATACACAATCAGATATCCAACAAAAATCCACCAAGAAAAAAGAAGCCCCTCAAACACCGCATAGAAAGGTGTGAGAAAAGCGTAAAGCACCCATGTCATCGCGCCTTCTGAGAACAAACCAACACCAGCGAAAACACCTAAGAATAAAAAGATCACACCTGCCACGATTATTTTCGTGGTCATATCCATTGAGTCAAAATCATTAGCAGCATCTTCGGCTGCATATTCGCCACGAATGGCCGCCTTGATAGAAGTTATAGCCGCCAGAACCCCGGCATCATAATCACCCCTTCTGAACGCAGGAGCCATTTCATTACGAATGATGCGATTGCTGTGTGCATCCGTAAGTGCGCCCTCTAATCCTTCACCAACTTCTATTCGCATTTTATGATCGTCTATCGCAATCAAAAGAAGAACACCATTATCGTTTTTCTTCGAACCGAGTTTCCATTTTTCCGCCACCTGCATGGAATAGTCTTCGAGCACTTCACCGTCCAGCGATTGAATAATCAGAATAGCTATCTGATTGCTCGTGGAATCTTCATAGAGCTCCAAATCTTTTTCCAGGAGGTCTACGGTTTCAGGCTTAAGCACGTGTGCATCATCGTGCACCCGTTGCCCCCACAATTCGGGCACGGCCTTTTGAGCAATTGAAGAAAACGAAAAAGAAATAAATGCCCCTAGGGCGATAAGTAATTTTCCAAAAGAAGCAACCGATGTTTGCACCTGTATAGAATTAAAATTTTGAAACATTGTTTACCATGAGTCGCTGGAACCGCCACCTCCAAAACTTCCACCACCACCGTAGTCAGAGCCATTATCCCATGAGCTGGAACCACCACCTCCGAAACCTCCTCCTAACAAAGAGCCCGCTGCCCAATAACCGCCAGCACCTCCACCTCTCCGCGACATGATGATGATGATAATGATGATAATGATGATGGTGGTTAATGGTGATTTGCCACCGCGCTTACTGCGTCTTACCGGCCCGTCACCTTTGTAGGTTCCTTTGATGGCTTGAATGATCGCCATCGTTCCGGCAGTCACACCCGCATCGTAATTTCCCTGACGAAATTGAGGTGCCACTTCATTGCGATTGATTCGACTGGAAAGAGCGTCTGTCAAAACACCTTCAAGTCCTTCACCCACTTCAATTCGCATTTTGCGATCTTTAATGGAGATAATGAAAATAACGCCATTGTCGTTTTCTTTACTGCCGGCCTTCCAGGCTTCGGCTACACGAATACCAAAACCTTCAATGTCTTCACCTTCTAAACTAGGTACTATTAAAATGGCAATTTGATTAGAGGTAGAATCTCTTTCGGCTTTGAGAATTTGTTCGAGCTGTGAAACGGTAGAGGGAGAAAGCACATGCGCTTCATCGTGCACCCATCTTCCCTCGTGAGGAGGCACAGCAATTTGACCGAAGCTACTTTGCGCAGCCGCGAACAAAAAGATCAACAACACAAATCGGTATAACAATGACATGGATACTGCCTTGATTTTGATTGAAAACATGCTAGCTTATTCTATTCTCAAATCATCACGCAATTCATTCACATCATCTACGGTTTTCAAAAACCCTTTTTCGAAAAGAATTTCGCCACAGCGAAGAATAGCGGCTTCTATGCCATCAGTAACTTTGCCCATGCGAATATTTTCAGTGATGCTGCGCACCATTTTATCCCACTCTTTTTGATCAACCACTTTGCTGATTCCCCGATCGGCCATTACAATGACCTCGCGCTCAAAAAACGAAACAAAAATCATGATGCCCGTGCGATGGCGCGTGTTAAAGACCTCTTCTTCCAAGAAAGCATTTTCGGCACGCCTGCGAGTAGCTTGATCCATCAACCGCTGACTGACTAAAAAGCGTCTGATCGGGTGGATAAAATGAGCCGCCAGTGCGCCCATCAAACCTACCATGGTTACTGTAAGAAATATAAAGAGCGGATCGTAGATAGCGAGTTCGGGTATATATCGATCAAAAATAATGATCACCAAAAAGCAGATTCCCGCCAAGGCTAAAAATCCGCGGTAAGCGGCTAGTGAATAGTGTCCACTCTTCTCAACAAACACAGGAACAATCTCTCCGGAAATTTTACTTTCGGCCTGATGCACCGCTGTCTTGATGCGATCGAGGTCGGCATTGCTGAATCTTCGTTGAATCGACATAAATAAAATAGTTTAAGGCAAATAAGGACTAACGGAAAGGTAAAGTTAATCAAATAGGCTTAGTCATTGCTGCTTCACTTCTCATTTGTTTATTTCGAGTTGCCGGAAAAATTCGTTACTTTGACCGTTACCTAACCAAACCTTATGAGGATTCGTATTTTCATGCTTGCATTGATAGCCCTATCGTGTTCGGGTGTATCAGACAATGAATTGCAATTGCAACCAACGCAGCTCCATGTGCGGGTATTGGGTGATGACAACCAAACAGTGCCTAATGCAAAAGTTTATCTTTACCGCGATTACCTGAGTTTTTCTACCAAAACAGGCGAAGCTGCCAAAGCAGTAACCAATGAAAGAGGGATAGCCGAGTTTACAAATCTGGATCCTTACAATTATTTCATTTACGCGACTCACAATAAAAATGGGAATGTGCATGACAACACCTCCGCCTTCTATACACTCGATGATTTCTTAACCGAAAATGCAATTACCAATGTGACGTTGAAAACGGCCTACTATTGCCCGGCAGTTCCTACCGAAATAGAAATTGATAAAATTGATTTGATTCCCATTACAAAAAACAGCGATTGGAAAGGCGTAAAAGATGACAACATTTATGGTGAGTATCTCCTAATCAAAAATTATTCAGGCGGTCAGAATTTGTATGAAGAGGATATCGTTGCATGGTCTCAAGTTGGTTTTAAATTGTTTGGAAAAACGCCCATGGGCGAGCGCATCGATAATGACAGCTATAAAGACGAGAAGATATACGATTTCTTTAGCGACCTCCCTCGGTTGAATATTAATGAAATTAAAAATGGACCAGCCGAATACTCTTTAGTGTTTGTATGGTTTACCAATTCCGATGATTTCGATAATCGATACGATATTTTTTCGGGGGACGCTACCGCAGAAGATGATTACGATTTTGAAGAGAAGAAACTATCTGAAAAGCTAGCGGCACCATTTTCACAAAGTAATCCATTTCCCAAAAGAGTTTACTTTGGCAGCACGCACTCTACCGAAAACAATTACCTGATTTACGTAAACCTACACTGGCAATGAGATTGAACAAATACATTTCCTACACCTTATTACTAGCTGCTTTTGCATGTTCGGATTCGGAGAGTATTTCCTCTGAGCGCATTCGACTGTTGACAGACAATGCAACTAAAAAGTGGTCGGTCATTTCAATTACCCGCGAAGAACCCATTGTAGGTATTGATTGTGAGGCAGACGATATACTCACGCTGAAGCTTTTTGATAATACGTTGGCAAAACCCGGAGCTTCTTTTTCTTTATCAGAAGGATTGATTCGCTGCGATTTTGAAGATCGCTATATCACGACCACCGGAAGTTGGCGACTGAACAACGCTCAAACACGACTTATTTTTACTCGAATCTATTCCGATGGCTCGCGAACCAATGCATTAGTAGACATCATCGAATTGCAAGAACGAAAAATGGTGCTCCGCTATCGCGAAGAGTCCGATTTGAAAATCACCTACACCACTTACACCTATGAGAGCTTATAAATCGATATTCATAATTGCTATTGTTATGCTGGTGATACCACAAATAACAAAAGCCCAATTTCAGAAGAAATTTACGATAGACGTAGGTGTAAGCCCACTCATACCTAGTCAGCAGGCCTTGCGCAGCGATCGCACGCCTTATTTGTTTTCGAACTTCCAATTTGGCTACGGACTCTACAGCAACTTGCTTTACAACATTAGCCGTAAGTTGTCAGTAGGTGCGGCCATTAACGTTTCAACTTTTCGCTCGTGGAAAGACCCTCGCACTGAAGGCGGCAACGACCAGTCGTATTTTAACATTTATAATTTTGCTCCCAACGTGAAATACAAAATCATATCAAAGAAAATTTCTCCCTTTGTGATGGGTGGAATAGGATTAAGTGTCTATCATTCGAAGCGTGCACAAAGCACCGTATTGTTAAAAGACTTTTATTCGATCGACTTTACAAATCAAGTCAATTATGTTTCCATCGATCAGGTTTTGATTCGAGAGCCCGGATTTGAAGTGAAGCCCAAAGCAGCATTTAGTATGTTAGCAGGAGTTGGAATAGATTTGAAAATCTCGGAGAGCCTTGGTATTACTGCCATGGCTTGTTACAATGTCAGCTTTGCTTCAGGCAATGCCGTCATCGATCAGAATCTGAATTATCTAAGTTTCCCCGTAGGTGTTAATTTGAGCATAGGCAAATCCAAAACTTTGTAGTCTGGATTTATTTAGGCTTGAATAACAAGTTTATAATTATTCAATGAGCGAAGCTCACTCGTATTTTAATATCTTAATTAAAACGCATTATGGTGAAAAAAAATTTACTTCCACTTCTTCTGGTGCTTTCAATGGCGGTACATGGCCAAGCCGTATTGAAGTATAATTTTTCAAAGAAAAACCAAAACGTTTTAGCGCTGGCCATGAGCCCGGATGGAACTCAAATTGCAACCGGAGGTGACGATAATAAAATAGCAATCTGGTCAACGACAGACGGAAAAGAAAACTATACAGTCAATGGAGAAGATAGTTGGATAACTTCGCTTGCGTTTCACTCAAATGGAAAATTTCTTGCCTCGGGAGAACGCAGCGGGAAGGTGACGGTATTTGACTTAAGTACGGGCACGGCCGCCTATCATTTTGAAGGCCATAAAGGCACAGTGTATTCAGCCGATTTCAATGTGCGTTACAATTACTTGGCTACAAGTGGTGCAGACGGCATGTTGAAAATCTGGGACATGGCTTCACGCCAAATTATAAAGAACATCAAAGTATGCGATAAAGAATTATTGGTTGTTCGCTTTTCGCCTGACAATGCTAAAGTATTAACAGCCGGCAGCGATGGCTACGTAAAAGAATGGGACGTCCTTTCCGGAAACATGATTCGCTCGATTGAAGCACACCCATCCAACTATATACGTAGTGCTGCGTACAGCCCCAGCGGGGAATACATTGCCAGCGGAGGCGATGATAAATCAGTTAAGATTTGGAATGTATCGAATGGGCGATTGTATAAAGAATTGCCTAAGACGCATCGCAAATGGATTCAAACGCTGCAGTTTGCATCTGATAATTTGCATCTAGTTTCAGGCGGTCATGACGGAACTGCCTTTGTTTGGAATATTGAAAAAGGAATAGATGTAGCAACGCTTAAGCAAGGCGGGGTATTTGTTTCCGGAGCATTATTTACACCTGATTTAAAAATGATTGTTACCACGGGTTATGAATCAAAAGGTGCTGCATGGAATATCGAGTCGCTGCAGTTGAAGCCAGCGCCAACTGCAACGGAAGCAAATGCTGTAAGCGTAGCTAGTCGTAATTCGCAAACCGAAACAACCGAGAAAAAAAATGTTTTTGAGTTAGTGCAGCCCCGAATAAAAACAGGCGAACCATTTGTTTGCCTTGAGGACGAAGTGAAAATAAGAGGAATGGTAACACTTGAATTTGGTGTGCGTGAAATAGCTGCCATCAACAAACAATCAGGTCAGCGTGAAAAGTTGAAATTGAATACCGGTGGACTTTTTGAGCACAGTATGAAACTCGCTTTTTTAGATAATGAGATTACCATCGAAGCGATTGATACAAAAGGCACCAAACTCGAAAAGAAGTTTACAGTCTATCGCATTTTTGATAAAAACAATCCATCGGAGTTGGCAAAGTTAAGTCGGAGTGGTACAGACTATGCCTTGATTATAGCTACCAATTCTTATCAGGCAATGAATCCGCTGGTGAACCCGGTTTTTGATGCAAACACCATCGCATCGGAATTGGAGAACAACTATAATTTTCAGGTTGAAAAATTGATTGACCCACCGCTTTCGCAAATCACTTTAAAGATTCGTGAATATGCGCGCAAAATGTATTCCGATGATGATCAACTTTTCATTTTCATTGCAGGACATGGTGAGTATGATGATTTTTATAAAGAAGGCTATTTGGTAGCTACAGATTCCAAGAAAGGAGACGAAGGAAAAACCAGTTACTTACCACATTCGGCTTTACGTACGTATATCAACAACATCCCCTGCAAGCACATTTTCTTAGCGATGGACGTTTGCTTTGGCGGAACCTTTGATCCCTATCTGGCGTCATCTCGAGGTAATGAAGAATCGGCACAAGCCGAACGAGCATATTTCATCAAACGAAAACTGAACAGCAAAACTCGTTTGTATTTAACTTCCGGAGGAAAGGAATATGTGCCGGATGGTCGCCCTGGTCAACATTCACCATTTGCACGCAAATTTCTGGAAGCACTTAGCACCTATGGAGGAGCCGATCGAATACTGACCTACAAGGAAATTTTAGGTGTAGTAGAATCAGTAATTCCTGAACCCAGATATGGTGAGTTTGGAGATAACCAACCCGGCAGCGATTTTATTTTTATTGGAAGATAGTTTCTGGCTAAGATTGGAGCGATAAAACTCCTCGCTCTTTTGCTTCCAGCAAACTGGATCCCATGAGATAAGAATCAACTGCGCGGGCAGCTTCTCTACCCTCACTAATTGCCCACACCACCAACGATTGTCCTCTGCGGCTATCACCTGCGGCAAAAATCGATTCAACGGAAGTTTGATAGCGATGGCATTTTACATTGCCGCGTTCGTCATAGTCAACACCGAGTTGATCCAGCAGTCCCGTGTGTTGCGGATGCAGGAAGCCCATCGCGAGCAATGCTAATTCACAAGGAAGTACTTTTTCGGTTCCGGGTATCTCAACAAACGAAGGTGGCTTACCCGGCCCGGCACTTTTCACTTCTACTTCCGCAATTTTGAGTCCGGTCAGATTTCCGTCTTCATCGCCAACAAATTCTTTAGATACGATAGACCATTTTCTTTCACAACCTTCTTCGTGCGAAGTAGAGGTGCGTAAAATCATCGGCCAGCTCGGCCAAGGCATGGTGGCAGTTCGCTCTTTGGGTGGCTTTGATAAAATTTCAATTTGCGTGACAGACTTTGCATGATGGCGATTGCTGGTGCCCACACAATCCGATCCGGTATCTCCACCACCAATCACTATTACATTTTTATGTGTAGCCCAAATTTCTTCGCTTTCTATTTTTTTTCCGCCCACTCTGCGATTTTGTTGAGTTAAAAAGTCCATCGCAAAGTGTACGCCCTTTAATTCCCTTCCGGGGATGGATAGGTCACGGGGAATAGTAGAACCGATGCACAATACAATCGCATCAAATTCATCTTTGAGTTGTTCGATAGAAACAGATTCACCTACAGTTGCATTTAATTGAAACCGGACGCCTTCTTCTTTCATCAGGTCAATGCGTCTGTCAAGCACTTGCTTGTCTAATTTAAAATCCGGAATGCCATAGCGCAGTAATCCACCCGCTTCATCAGCTCGCTCAAACACCGTTACAAAATGTCCGGCATAATTTAGCTGTGCTGCTGCCGCAAGTCCGGAAGGCCCCGAGCCAATTACTGCTACTTTCTTTTGAGTTCTTGCAGCGGGTACCCGTGGTTTTACATATCCTTCTTCAAATGCCTTTTCGATGATCATCTTCTCGATGTATTCGATGGTAACAGGCGGCTTGTTAATACCAAGCACACACGAAGCTTCGCAAGGAGCGGGACAAATCCTTCCAGTGAACTCAGGAAAGTTATTGGTGGAAACTAAAATTTCATACGCCAACTTCCAGTTGCTTTGATACACGGCATCATTAAACTCGGGAATGATATTTCCCAGCGGGCAACCGGAATGACAAAATGGAGTTCCGCAATCCATGCAGCGTGAAGCCTGCTTCACACCGATGTTCGTGTCGATAGCGGCATCAACTTCGTTGTAATCATTGATGCGCTCTTTTGGATCGCGCTTCTTCGGCAACTCCCTTTCAAATTCTAAAAATCCTGTTGGCTTTCCCATTTTCTTAAAAGTTGACAGTAGGCAGAATGTAGTAGGCAGTTTTGCCTAGTACTCTAGTCTACTTTGATTGTACGTTTTACTAAACACTAAACAACTTGAGCAATTGATCTTCTTTTTTCCAGCACCGCTTTGTAATCTACCGGCATTACTTTCACAAATTGTTTGAAAGCCGTTTGCCAATAGCTGAGAATGTGCGCGGCCAGTTTACTCTGCGTAAACTCATGATGCGACAAAATCATTTTCTTCAGCAATTGCTCATCGTCTGATTCTAAAGTATCCAGCATCACCATTTCCATGTTGCAATTCTTAACGAATGTTTTGTTGACATCCCATACGTACGCAACACCTCCACTCATGCCGGCCGCAAAATTTCTTCCGGTCTCTCCTAAGATGACAACGGTTCCACCGGTCATGTATTCACAGCCATGATCACCAACACCTTCTACCACTACATGCACACCGGAGTTGCGTACCGCAAAACGTTCACCCGCCATGCCGTTGATGTAGCTTTCGCCTGAAGTAGCACCAAAGAATGCAACATTACCCGCAATGATATTTTTGGCAGCGTTGTAAGTTGATTTTTTGTTGGGGTACAAAATCAATTTTCCTCCCGAAAGTCCCTTGCCAAAGTAGTCGTTCGCATCGCCCTCCAATTCAAAGGTGACACCACCGGTGGTGAAGGCACCAAAACTTTGCCCGGCTGTGCCAGTGAATTTGTAGTGAATGGTATCTTTTGGTAAACCCGGCCCGCCATACAATTTTGAAATTTCGTTGGAAAGCATGGCACCCACGGCTCTATCCCGGTTGTTAATGACAAAGTTATCTTTAACCGGCTCTGCTTGTTCCAACGCCTTTTTTGCTTTGGCAATCAATTGTCGGTCGAGCACGTGCTCTATTTCATGATCTTGTTCTTCTTGCTTGAACAAGGCCACATCTAAATTCATTGGCTCTTTGTACAGCAACGAAGACAGATTTAAATGTTGGTTTTTCCAGTGCCCATCTTCTTCAATGATTTCCAACCTATCGGCTTGCCCCACCATTTCATTCACAGTACGAAAGCCAAGTTCGGCCATGATCTCCCGCAGTTCTTCGGCCAAAAACTCAAAGAGGTTCACCACATATTCCGGCTTACCTGTAAACAGCGCACGTAGTTCTTGATTTTGAGTAGCCACACCCACAGGGCATGTATTTAAATGACACTTGCGCATCATAATGCAACCGGTAGTAACGAGAGCGGCTGTTGCCACACCCCACTCTTCTGCGCCAAGCAAAGCAGCAATGGCTAAATCTTTTCCTGTGCGAATTTGTCCATCGGTTTGCAACACCACACGTCCACGCAGTTTGTTACGCACCAATGTTTGATGTGCTTCGGCCAGACCCAACTCCCAAGGCAAACCAGCATGTCGGATCGAACTAACTGGTGAAGCACCTGTGCCGCCATCATGACCCGCAATTAAAATCACGTCCGCATGCGCTTTAGCAACACCCGATGCGATGGTACCAACACCCGCTTCAGAAACCAACTTCACGCTGATGCGTGCCTCGCGATTTGCATTCTTTAAGTCGAAAATAAGTTGTGCCAAATCTTCAATGGAATAAATGTCGTGATGTGGAGGAGGCGAAATCAAACCTACTCCAGGTGTGGAGTGACGCACACGTCCGATCCATTCATCTACTTTATGACCCGGCAACTGCCCGCCCTCTCCGGGCTTAGCACCTTGCGCCATTTTAATTTGTAGTTCTTTGGCATTGGTAAGGTAATGGCTGGTAACACCAAAACGTCCTGAAGCCACTTGCTTGATCGCAGAGTTTTCCCAATCACCGTTGGCTTTTCGAACAAACCGAATTTCATCTTCACCACCTTCACCACAATTACTTTTTCCACCAATGCGATTCATGGCAATCGCCAAGGTGCTGTGTGCTTCGTGAGAGATCGATCCAAACGACATCGCACCCGTAGCAAAGCGTTTGAAAATATTTTCTTTCGGTTCTACTTCGCTGAGCGGAATGGATTTTCCTTTTTTGAATTTCAACTGACTGCGCAGCGTGATTGCTTTTTCGCTTTGCTCGTTGATGAGTGCCGAATATTTTTTGAAAAGTGAGTAATCGCTGTTTTTGGTAGATTGTTGCAGCAGGTGAATGGTCTGCGGATTGAACAAGTGCGCTTCGCCACGCTGCTTCCATTGATACACGCCTCCCACTTCCAGTTTTGGATTGGAGTTAGCGGTTTTAGGAAATGCCAGTGAGTGTTTCGCCAATGCTTCCTTCGCAATTTCATCCAACGTCAATCCGCCAATGCGAGAAACGGTTCCTGTAAAGTAGGTGTCAATTACATCCTGATGAATGCCGAGCGCTTCAAAGATTTGTGCACCATGATACGATTGCAATGTGCTGATGCCCATCTTGCTCATGGTCTTCAGCAATTCTCCGGCAACGGCTTTCTTATAATTATAAATCGCTTTCTCTTCGGTTAGCGCATCGCTGAAGAGATTGCGCTTCTTCATGTCGTGAATGGTTTGGTAAATCAGATACGGGTTGATACCGGATGCGCCAAAGCCAACGAGCGTGGCGTAGTGATGCGTTTCCCATACATCACCTGCTTCTACCAGCAAGCCAACTTTTCCGCGCAAGCCTTTTCGAATCAGATCGTGATGTACCGCGGCTACTGCTAACAACGAAGGAATCTGTGCATGCCCGCTATCAAAACTTCGGTCAGAGAGAATGATGATGGTGAAGCCATCTTCTACCGCATCGGTTACATATTGACAAACACGGTTGAGACCTTTCTCCAGTGAACCTGGTTGACCGTCTGCTTTGAAGTACGTATAAATCGTTTTTGTTTGCAGATGACGATGATCGATGTATCGGATTTTTTCTAATTCGTTATTCGACAAAATCGGAGTAGGCAACTCAAGTGTGATGCAATGCTCCGGAGATTCTTCCAATAAATTCAACGATCCGCCCACATGCGAAGCAAGCGACATCACCAATCGTTCACGGATTGGATCGATGGGTGGATTCGTTACTTGGGCGAACAGTTGCTTGAAATAACTCGAAAGATGTTGCGCTTGCCGCGAAAGAATGGCTAGCGGAGTATCGTTGCCCATCGAGCCGAGTGCTTCTTTTCCTGTTTCGCACATTTGGGTGACGATCACACGCAAATCTTCCGATGTGTAACCAAAAGAGATTTGTCGCTTTAAGAATGTAACCGGATCGTACTTGTGAAAACTTCCGCCTGGTTCCGGCAAGTCGATCAATCGAACTTTATTTTCTTTCAACCATTTGCCGTAAGGCTGACGGGTGCAAATATCTTTTTTCAATTCATCATCGCTGATGATGCGACCTTGCTCCAAATCAACCAC
>JBGAUU010000134.1:0-10430 GCA_044228465.1 Cyclobacteriaceae bacterium | reverse complement strand
TGTAGCGAACATCCATCGGGTCGGCATCGGGAGGTAAAAGTTCTACCCGAAAAGCGTCTTTGTATCCGGCAGCTTCAAATGCTTGATTCCACCAGCGCGCTCCATCCATCAACGCGCTGCGAATGGGTTCGGGTGCACCAGGATCCATATAATAAACGATCGGCTTGAGAGGTTCACTGATGGCAGCGGTTGGATCTTTTTTCTGCAGGCGGTGACGAGTGATTAAACGCTTCTCCAACGATTCGCTGATGGGAGTTGCATAATCATAATATGATGTTGCATAATAACCAGCGCGGGGATCGAACTTACGTGGTTTAAAGTTGGAGTCCGGCAGTTGGACAAACGAATGATGTTCGCGCACCGTCACGATTGAAGGAGTTGGGGTTACACTGCGGATGTAGCCACCGGTCGGTTGTCCCGTGAAGGTAAGTGTTGTTTCAAACTCGCTGTTCTGTGGGAAATTTTTTGTGCGTGGTAAGTAAAAAGCAGAGCGTGATTTATCCAATGAATAACTTCCTTGTTGTACAGATTTTAATGTGCCGATGACATCGTGTGCATCTTGCATCAAAAAATCAGATGCGTCTACTAATACCTTTCCATTTTCTTCAGCTGCAACCGTAAAGCCCCACAATACAGATGAAGCAAACGATTCCTGAACAGCTTTGACTTCTGCCGGATTATTACTGATAGCGCGATAAAAATAATTGGGTTGCGTCAATAAAATTTTCGGGCCACGTCTTTCGAACTTTACAATTCGCTCCGCACCGAGTTGATTTCGATCCAAGCCAATATCATTGGAGCCAACGCCTGCGGTAATAGATTCTACATAAATCAATTCTGTATCCCACTTATCAATCAACAAGTAGATTTTGTCTTGCTTTTCGTCATAATAGAATTCAATAAAGCCGGGGAACTTTTTCAGACCAGCCACCTTTGCCTCGATGGGCGATGATTGTGCCGGAGTGGACTGTGGAGTATCCTGACTTTTCTTTTGAGCAGATAGGCCCAAAGAGGAGAACATAGCTAAGAGCAAGAATATTCGGTTCATAGGAAAAAAGATTTAGAGGTAATCTAAAAAAATATTTGATTAGATCATTAATTAAATTGATAAACGAGCAACATTTATTAAGAAACCACTAAAATTGGTTTGCGTCCACCGAAATAAAAGTTGTGACTTTAGGAAATCCTTTGCATTATTAGAACATAAACCGCCTATCGCATGTCGGAAGCTGAGATCCGAAAAGAGCAAGAAGTGATCGAACGATCGAAGAAAGACCCACAGGCTTTTGGCGAAATCTATGAGCATTATTTTGATCGGATTTTCAATTACATCTATCGACAAACGGATGATGAAGAGCTGGCGGGTGACCTTTGTTCGCAGACATTTGTGAATGCGTTGAATCATCTGCACAAATATGAGTTCCGAGGTTTTCCATTTTCTGCATGGCTTTATAAAATTGCAGGTAATGAAGTGAACAAACATTATCGCAAAAGCAAAGGCAAAAAAGTTTTTAGTATCGAAGAACTAAAAGTAAAGGAACTAGTAGAACAAGCCAGCGATGGCTGGGACGAGGAAATGGTGAATAAGGTGATCAACTACATGAATGAGTTGCCCACCGATATGATTCAGGTTTTGGAATTGCGATTTTTTGAAGACAAAGACTTTAAAGAAATTGCATTTATTTTAGATATTACAGAAAGTGGTGCGAAAATGCGGACGTACCGGGCCTTGGATAAACTGCGGACGCACTTCCAAATCAAAGTAAAATACAATGGGTAAACACGAAATACGAATGCGCAGGCAACGGCTCACCGCTCGCGGTACCGAACGGTTTCGTAATTACGATGCGGTATTACGCCAGCATGAGCAAGAAAAACGCATGAAGAAAATTGTTCGTGTGTTTACATTTTTCGTTTTGATTGCAGGTCACTCGCGGTACCGAACGGTTTCGTAATTACGATGCGGTATTACGCCAGCATGAGCAAGAAAAACGCATGAAGAAAATTGTTCGTGTGTTTACATTTTTCGTTTTGATTGCAGGAATCATCGTTTTATATGTGATGGTCAACCGCTGGGAAAAGAAAGCAAAAAGTAAAGAAGCGCCTAAGAAAGAGGTGCGTATCAATAGCAATCGCTAGATTGTAAATGAAGGTTTGGCAGGGATTTCCCCACTCTGCGGTTTTATGGAAATAAAATTTATATGGCCAATACTTATTCGCAGATTTACATACATCTCGTGTTTGCTGTGAAAAATCGCCAAGCTCTCATTGGCAAAGGATGGAAGGACTCACTTGAAAAATATATAACCGGAATCGTTCAAACTCAGCAGCATAAGCTATTGGCTATCGGCTCAATGCCCGATCATATCCATATTTTGATTGGTTACCGGATGACCCAATTAATTCCCGATTTAGTAGAAAATATAAAAACCTCTAGCAATGCATGGGTTAAATTAAATAAGTTATCCAGGTTTAAATTCGAGTGGCAGAGAGGCTATGGCGCATTTTCTCATTCGCGATCACAATTGGATTCGGTTATCCAATACATTTTAAATCAAGAACAGAATCATAAAAAAAGATCGTTTAGAGAAGAATATCTGGAGCTGCTGAAAAAGTATGATGTGTCTTTTAATGACAACTATCTCTTTGATTTTTTTGATGATATGGATGAATCACTACATGCAAATTGAGAAAGATGTGCATTCACCAATATGAATACCATGCTGAATGTTTGAGGTACAATCAAGCTCTATTGTTTCGGTGCGCTGCACCTTTACGAAATGATCGATCAATTCTCTACAAATATCAAGCGGCTCTGCCGCTGTCCTAAAATCAATGTTTGGAAGTTCCTGAAAAGGGCCAAAAGATTTGCGGCAGAGCCGCCAAGACATTTGTAGCTTTTAAACATAAGCATAGGCAAGGTGCATAGCACCGAAACAAATAATCGCGATCAAACACAATCGAAAATTAAATCATAAACATTTCCGTGACCATTATCCTCATCATGGATTATGAACACAAAACTTAAACAAACAAACTTATGGAAGCGAAGAAAAATCCCGCGTATGATTTGAGTCGACAACGAAATAAATTTTTCTTGGTCGGACTCTCTCTAAGTATTGGACTTGCCATTTCTGCTTTTGAATGGACGACTGTAAAAACCACGAGTACGTTTCAAAATCCTTTACCTGAAGAGCCGTCAATTGATTTTATTGTTCCCAGCACTACCATTGATACTCCACCAAGTCCGGAGAGACTAAATAAACTTGAGCCAAAGAAAATAGCAACGCCCGATATCGGAGAGATCGTATCTGTCAGCAATGAAACAGAAACAGAAGAATCACCTGAAATTGACTTAGAGAAATATATTTCTAATCCACTGCCTTCATCTTCAATGGTTGAGGACTCTGATCCAGAGGAAAATAACATCTTCATTCTAGTAGAAAAAAAAACCAGAACCTATCAACGGCCTCAAAGCTTTCTATGAACAACTTGGCAAATCCATAAAATATCCAATACAAGCAAAGCGTATTGGAACGGAAGGAAAAGTTTATGTTGAATTTATTGTCAACAAGAATGGCGAGCCTTCTGACCTGAAGATTCTTAAAGGCATTGGCTCTGGTTGCGATGAAGAAGCGATGCGTGTGCTAGCACTCACAAAATGGGAACCCGGCAAACAACGCGGCAAGCCTGTGCGCGTTAAAATGGTGTTGCCGGTTTACTTTATGTTGAGCAACTAGTGCTTAAACAAAATATTCCGAGTGCACACATTGCACTCGGAATATTGAAGACTTCTCTATCAGTGATTTACTTTCGTTCGACCATCATCCTTTCGTTTTGCATTCTCCTTCATATCATCCGGGTCATCTAACTCGGGTGAATTGCGAAAAGCTTCCCAATCAAAATTCTCATGCAAGGGAGTCATTGCTTTTGCAGGATCGAAGATGCGTGGATCAACGGCTACCGCATTGTACGGAGTAAAGTCTGGTTTATTTGTAAAACAATCGCTTAAATCATTCACACCAAAGTCATATTGATTTAAGTAAGAAGTTCCAAGCACATTCCAGAATGTCTTAAAGATGCTTCCGAAGCTATAATGTCGATGGCTGTTAAAACTCTTCTTGGCATACGGTGAAATGACCATCAGTAAGCTGCGATGTGCATCGATGTGATCTGATCCTCCCTGCGCATCATCTTCCGTGACAACGATCATCATGCTTTTCCAATACGGAGTGTGGCTCAGAAATTCCACTACACGTCCCAACGCCAAATCATTGTCTGCCATATAACTTTCGTTGAATGGAAATCCTGCTGATGGTCGCTCTCCTGCTCCATGATCGTTCAACAATTGCAGTGTGAGTACAGATGGCAATTCACGTTTTGTTTGAATATACTTCTCCTGTATTTCTTCTATGAAAACATCCGCTCGAAACTGATCCGGTATAGCCATATTGAAGGTCGGGAATTTGCGAGAGGTTCGATCATATAGCGGTCCCGGCAATGGATAGTTAACCAAGTAGCGAACTCCTCCATACTTAAATGTGGAGTCCGCAAAACTTCCTGCATCAAACTCAACTCCAAATCCAAAATTATAAAACTCAATACCGTGCCGCTCCAAGTTTTCCCACATCGAACCGGCCTGATTGTAACTCTCCGGAAAGATCGCACCCGCAGCACCTGTCATTCCAAACTTGCCCGGTGCTTTCGATTCTTCACGTTGTGATCTTTTATCGCCATAGGCTGCAGGATGATGCGTTTCCATCCATTGATTGGGATAGGTATTCGTCAACCACACATGTCCATCCGCAGAAACATCTGCATCTACATAAAAATTGTCGCTAATGCTAAAGCGCTCAGCTAAAGCTAAGTGATTTGGCATGACGGTTGCATTTTCCACTTTTAGTGTTTTGTTGCGATTGGTAAACGAAACATTCGTAGCGTAATGCGCCAGAGAAGCATCGCCTTTGCCGGAAGGCAATTGACCAAACACTTCATCATACGTTCGATTCTCTTTCGAAATAAAAACAATGTATTTGATGGGTGACTCCTTTTCTGTAGGGAAAGTAGGAATTGGGTTTTCGTTGGAGGACTCGCTAAGCTCTCGAAAATGAAAATTATTTTCTAGTACCTTTCGCGTAAGTGATTGAATGATTTCATCTGTAGGAATATCAATTACGGAAACGGTTCCTAACATCAGTGATCCAATATAATTTGATTGACCTTGATGAGTCGATTCAAAATCACCCCCACCATTCGGGCCGCTTCCGAAACCTTTCGCGTTCGAAACGATCAACTGCTTTCCATCTGGTGTTACTTTCAATTTAGAAGGAAACCAGCCTGTTGGAATGTGTCCGATCAATTTTCGTGTTGGCAAATCAATTACAGCTATGGCATTGATTCCGGCTTCAGCAACGTACAATCTTTTTTTGTCCGGAGAAATAGTTAATCCAAATGGAATAATTCCTTTTAAATTTCCCAATCGTTCATCGAGCTTCAATTCAATACTCTCCATTACTTTTCCTTTTGCCACATCGATTACTGAAATATTATCGTTGTTTCCATTGCTCACAAAAACAAAATCATCTGTGGCCACTAATGAATTAGGACTTGAACCACCCACCGCAGAAATCCCTTCTACTTCCTCTCCAACTAAAACACCTGTTTTGACTTTGGAAATTACTTCGGGCTTCGACTTACTAACATCAATCGACCACACCGAAAAAGATTCCGGAGCATTCGGATCACCAAGACCGGCAAATTCTATCGAATCATTCTTCACTCCTTCGCGCATCTCTTTGGAACCATAAGCGGAAGTAGGATATTTTGCAGCAGTTTCTTTTAGTCTCTTTTTATCCAGACTTTTGATATAGCTGTACTCGAACATGCCCACGTTGGCAACATAAACTGTTTTTTGATCGGGTGATAACGCAATTCCAAATGGATAGCGACCTGTTTCCACATTTCCGATTACCTGATTTAGTTTCGTATCGATAACAATCATTCGAAATCCTATTTGGTCAACTGCGTATAGTCGCGAGCCATCGCTACTGAGCACCATATCACCAATGTATCCATCGCTATAATCCGATTCATCAAACGTTTTATCGCAATTGATTTCAGCCAATTTTTTGTTTGTCTTTAAATCAAAAACATAGATTCGATTTTGCTGACCACCTGCCACATAAACTTTCTGATTATCTGGAGATATGGCCAATCCCATGAAGGTAGCCTCCAACAAACCCTTCTCTGTACTGGAAGATTCGGGTATCTGTTTTACTGAAGCAGTTGGAGAATTGAAATTCGTAATGATTGAAATCGAAAATGGACCTGTACCGGAATTCGCGGTGATGATTGTTTTCCCGTTCGGGCTCAACGTCAAGCCAAATGGATGAGGCGCTACCGTGATTTGTTTTCCGATTGGTGTAATGATGCGGCCATTCGGCAAAACAGTTTCATGCTCACGATCAATTTGCGTGTAGCGTTCACCAGCCGGTGCAATAGCCATCCAACCATTTTTCTTTGGCTTGTTTTCGGATTGCCCGCACGACCAAAGCAAAAGGGTGAGAAGCAAAACGACTTGATACAAATTGCAACTGCGAGAAAAAGCAATCATACATTTAAGCATAGGTTACACATCAAAGCTAAATAAACTTTTGCTACTTCAATTTATTAAACATTAAGCAAAACTATCTTACTAAAAATCACCTTTTAATAACATCAGTCAAAACCTCACCAACGGGTTGTTCGCTTGTATAATTCAATCCGAGTAATGCCGCCATTGTTTTGGCAATCTGATTTTGATATGCTTGTCCAGTTTTTATTTCACCCAAAGCAGGGGTATCGGGGCCGAGAAATGCAAACCAGATTTGCGTAGCCTCCGGCACTTTTTGTCCGTGGTGTTTCCACCCTTCCGCATCGGCTCCGCGACCATGATCACAAGTGATGATAATCGTAGTTTTGTTTTTATAGGTTGGATCAGATTGAATGTATTGCCACAATTCACTGATGAAGCGATCAGTGTAGTGCGCTGAGTTGAGGTAAGCTGCGTATTCGCCTCCATGCGCAAAGTCGTCTGTTTCGTCAAATGCAAAAAACATGACACGTGGCTTATTTTTCTTCATGTACTCCATACCATAATAAAATGTAAATCCATCCAGACGAACATCACCTAATGGATTGGGCAGCGACTGCGTTAACTGGTTCATCATCTGCTCAAGATCTGTCAGCTTCTTATCTTTAACAGGTTGCCAGCCAGTACTAACATACACACCACTTCGCTTATCATTAATAATGTAAGGAAAAACATCCCACGAAGTAAATGCTGCAACTTTATTTTTAAATGCAGGAAGCGAATTAAAATATTCCAACACATTTTTATTCGGGTTGTAAAATTTATCATTACTGTGAATGCGTTCGTTGTCTGCACGGCCTGTGAGTATTTCATTATAGCCGGGATAAGAAAACAATTGATTGTTGGTGATATCCACTTTACTGCCAATTGCACGGTTACCGTACAACTGCCCTTGCGTAGCAATCGTATTCCAGAAAAAGGGAAATAAGGCTTTTCTCCTTTCATTCAAATCATCGCGCCAAAATTTCGCTTTCAGATTTCCATCTTTTAAATGTTGCTGCTGACGCATAAACGAAGAATCGGCACCGTTGAAAACTTCCTGCCAGCGCATGCCATCGAGCGTGATAAGAATAACATTTTCTGTTTTTGTTTTTTGTTGGGCTTCGGTTACCGAAGTAATCAAGCAAAGAGTCAGAATGGCTAAGTAGAATTTCATTGTGGTATTTTTATGGTTAGAAAAAAAGAGAATAAAAAAATCCGGAGCTATTCAACTCCGGAAATTTTTTCTAAAACATACAGCTACTTGTTTATTTGTTAATCCAGATGTCTTGGTTGAGTGGATCAGCTCCTGCAAATTGAACCGTAATGGCGGCCAAATAATTTGCCACATTTGTTTTCCGCTCGTTCACTGGATATTGAAATCTCTTTGGCACTTTAAAATTATTAGCAGCGCCTGTTCCCGGGCCTTCGTCAAAAGTTGGAACACCGGTTCTCCGGTAATTATAGTAAGCTTCTAAACCAGAATTTTGAAAGAAGGCCAAATACTTTTGAGTCAAAATTTTATTTAGACCAGCAGCGTCATTCGTATAAGTCACGGTAGATTGTGAAAGATAATTTGCTAGAACGGCTGCATCGGTAATCCCATAAAATGCCATGGATGCTTTAATTCCGTTTTGATAATATGTATTAGCTGTGCCGGTAATCCAACCGCGATGAATTGCCTCAGCTATATTGAAGCATTGTTCTGCATAACCAATTTGAATGGTGTTTTCACCAACATAGGTTGAGAAATAGCGTGTCTTATTGGGGAAAGATATTTTCCCGTTCAATGCATCCACAGACATGTCATCCAAATTTTGACCAGAAGGAGCACCATAATACGCATCTACTCCTGTTTTTCCAGCTGTCACCAATGCCTTTGCCGGTTCGGCTACTACAAATGTACGAGGATCAACCAATGTTACGAGTGTATTCAAATAGGTTGCTGACATGTTATAACGTGTAGCTACTTTTCCATATTCATCTTGGTTAAATGGATATTTGTTGCTAGTACCATTGTGAACAAACTCCATGTTATCAGAATTATCAGTGAACAAAGGATACTTTGTCGGATTTGAGATGACATCCTGAAATTTAGTTTTAATCGCAAGATCGGTATCATTCTCTTTTTTGCTCAAACTAATCAGCACACGCAACTTTAATGCATTGACTGCCTTTCTCCATTTGCTGAGGTTATTACCATAGTAAAAGTCGCCACTCAGCGATGCATCACCTTTATTGATAAGAGTCGTCAAATCGGTATTGGAATCTTCCAACCATTGCAAAACTTTAACATACACCTCTTTTTGCGTATCAAATTTTGGGAGGGGTTTATTAATCCCACTGAGCGCGTCATTCAATGGAATATCTCCAAACTTCTGTGTCATCCGTACAAAGAAAAATGCTCTAAAAAACTTACCCAATGCGTTGTACGGATTTACGGTACCTGCATTTCGTTTGATCGCTTCTTCTTCCATTTTGACAACATTTTTCAAAGTAGTGTAATCGAAGTCACCGGTTGTCCAATACTCATTTGTATTATAGTAGTTGTAGTTACTGCACCAGAACTGATTCCAACGGTGTTCATCAGACCATGCGTCACTCGTTAAATCGATGAGGATGCTCTTAATGACCACAGAAGGCGGTACAGTAGTTGGCAAATTTTTGTTTTGCTCCAACTCGGTAAAATCTTGGCAAGACACTGTCAGAATCATCGTCAATGTCAGCGTCAACAAATAATTATATTTTTTCATTGCTGTCATTTTATGGCTATTAAAAGATGAGGTTTATGTTTACACCATATCTGCGTGTGGTAGGTGTTTGTAAACTTGAATATCCACCGGTTAAATACTGGTCAATATCAATGTCTCCTTTCTCAGAGAAGTAAAGCAAATTCCTTCCCACAAGCGAAACGGATGCTTTCTTGATGAAAGTACGTTGCAACATAGACGAAGGAAGATTGTAGGTAATCGTCACTTCACGCAACTTCATATAAGTTTTGCTCATGATGTTGGCCTCAGCCGTACGGTAATAGCGGCTAATCCAATCTTGTAAGAATGTCTTAGTTGTGTTGGCGCTATACTCCAGAGCGCTGTAGTTGGTTACTGCACCGGTGTTCGGATCGTATTCAATGTTTGCTCCATTCGAAACGACTACGCCTGGGCCCACCCATGATTTTACACCATGGTAATCTTGATCTCGAGCAATACCCATGGCACCCTCGATGGTTTCTATATGACGGCCACCACGGAATGTTTGGCGTTGAATATAATTAGCAATTACACCACCTACACGTCCGTCAAACTGAAAGCTAAATGTGAAATTTCTATATGAAAATCTGTTATTCAATCCCCATGTCCAATCAGGATTTTGATTTCCAAGATATTGATTTACCGGTGCGATGATCGGTCTTCCACCTGCGTCATTGATTAATCTTCCATCCGGTGTATGAACCAACGCCTGATCGTAATACTTATCGGTACGATCTCCTTTCTTAAAAAAAGTATTATAGGTAGTTGCATTACCGGGTAGTTCGCTCCAAGTTTCTTGCCAAGCTGACCAATTAGCTGTCACATCCCAATTCAATCCTTGGGTCGTTGACTTCAAAGGAGATCCTGTAATAGACACTTCCCAACCTTTACGTTCTGTTTTCCCTCCATTGATTACTTTAGAAGTATAACCTGTTGATTCAGGAAGAGGTGAATCAAAAACTTGAGGTCCATCTATGTAATTAAAATAGGTTACATCCAAGCCGACACGGTTATCGAGGAATCTAACATCCAATCCTGCTTCAAAATTTGAACGAGAGGCTGATGATAAA
>JBGAUU010000133.1:0-10310 GCA_044228465.1 Cyclobacteriaceae bacterium | reverse complement strand
CGCTTCTTCTTTACCTGCATCACGCACGTGAATGGCCGGCCAACCGAATACGCCTTTCACAATACCTTTTTCGGTATGGATGTTCACCCGCATGCTCGGGGCAATCTGATGATCGGAACCACCATTTCTACGAACGTAGATATAACCGTCATCCGTTATGTAATTGACAAACCAACTGATCTCATCGGCATGCGCCTCGATCACAACTTTATAAGCAGCTTTCGGATTGACAATACCCACTGCTGTGCCGTACACGTCAATCATATAGTCGTTGATGTAAGGCTTAATATAATCCAGCCAGATTTGCTGACCGGACGATTCAAAGCCGGTAGGCGATGCATTATTTAAATACTCGTAGAGGAATTTTTTACTTTGTTTGTCCATGTGCTTTAACGTTTTACTCTCAAATCTATCTTAATTTTCTTACATCTTGATTTCAATAACCGGATCATTGCAAAGTTAGTCAATCTAGTGAGCATAAAATAAATTTATGCGTATATTTGAAATATGAAAGTCAGAATTAACCTTACCATTGAAAATGAATTGCTGGTAAAAGCGAAACGATACGCTGCCAGTAAGAAGACAAGTGTTTCTGAACTGTTTGAAGATTATCTGAATAAAGTTGTTCAACCAAGCAAGCGCAAAACGGTGCTTGAGGTTCTCGAAAAATTAGAAGCTCCTCATTTCGATTCTAAAAGAGACTTGAACAGAGAATTTTATCAAGAACGAGCTAAAAAATATGGCTTCTAAGGCTTTTCTGGATGCCAACGTACTTTTAGATCTCACGCTGAAAAGAGACGGCTTTGAATCTGCTAAAAAAATTATCGAATTGGCGATCCAAGGGCATGTAAACGTTTATACTTCTTCTTCTATCATTCACATTGTCGGTTATTGGCTTTCCAAAGCGTATACGACCGATCAAGCAAAATCTATTCTGATTGCTCTATTGGATGATGTTCATGTTTTAGAAACAGATCACGAAACAATCGTTCATGCATTGCAATCTTCGATTGTTGATATTGAAGATGCTATTCAGTACTACACCGGTGTTCATCATGGAATAGACAGATTCATATCACGGGATAAAATTCTAAAAAAGTCATCTCAGCCTGTTCTTCCAATTCAAACACCTGAAGAATTTCTTCAATGGATAAAGTAGGCTTACCAGCCAATCGCATAACTCGTACTTCTTCCGCCACCCTCTTCTTTCACCAACATCCCTTTATCGATTAGGTTTTGGATATCCCGTAAGGCAGTATCCGGAGAAGTTTTGGTCATCTTCGCCCATTTGGAAGAAGTCAGTTTGCCCTCAAACCCATCCATCAGTTTATTCAGCATTATGCGTTGTCGTTCATTGAGTGCTACCGCGCGGTGCTTTTCCCAAAATGCGGCTTTATTCAACACGCCTCCTACGTTTTCAGCAGAGGCATCTAACGCACGATCATAGCAATTCAAAAACCACAGCAACCACTGCGTGATATCCAGTGTGCCTTGTTGTGTTTTTCCCAGATGATCGTAGTAGGCATTTCGCTCTTTCAATATCTGAGCCGACATACTGTAAAATCGCTGGTTAGTTTGATCCGACCGGGAAAGTTGCAAGTCGGCTATAGCGCGCGCTATGCGGCCGTTGCCATCATCAAATGGATGGATGGTTAAAAACCACAAATGGGCGATAGCCGCTTTTAATATAGAGTCGAGCGGTGTAGGGCGATGGAACCATTCGAGAAAAAGAGTCATTTCCTTTTCCAAGCGTTCTGCCACCGGTGCTTCAAAATGCACACGCTCTTTGCCCAGCGCACCGGATACCACTTGCATGGGGTCGCCTTCCGCATCGCGCCAAGCTGCTACTTGTATCACGTGCATACCGCTTCGTCCAGTTGGAAAAAGAGCCCCATGCCAGGCAAACAATCGGTCCTTCGTAAGTGGCTGCTCGTACTTCTGCGTGGCATCCAACATCATCTCCACCACGCCATCTACATTTCGTGCCACATGCACCAAGCCCGCTACTTCCAGTCCGAGTTTACGTGCGATAGACGAACGAACCTGATCCATAGGCAACCGCTCGCCTTCAATCTCGCTGGACTTCATCACATCCAATATCAGGTTGCCAAACGAAGCCTCAGATCGTAATTGAAAACCCAGTCCTTCCAATTTCCCCAATAGCCTCCCCTGCTTATGGCGCACAGCCGCTAGCGGATGCACCATAGCCTCATGATCCCAGGTAAAATCTGGCCAATTTCTATCTAAATGGATGTATTTGGGCATTTTCCGCAAAATATGCGGTAAATATAATTCGTCATGCGGAGATTAGCAAGGTATTTACCGCAAAATATGCGGAGAATAAGTGCGTTATTCTCCGCAGTCGTTTATAGCGGAATGTTGCCGTGCTTCTTTTTAGGCAAAACGGCCACTTTATTTTCCAACATTTGAAAGGCCCGAATCAGTTTTTCACGGGTTTGTTCCGGATAGATTACTTCATCTACATACCCCCGATGGGCAGCACGGTAAGGGTTGGCAAATTTGCGGGTATACTCGTCTACCTTCTCCGCCAGTTTCGCCTCAGGGTCTGCTGCCTCTGAAATCTCTTTTTTGAAAATGATTTCCGCAGCACCTTTCGCACCCATCACGGCAATTTCAGCCGTAGGCCAGGCATAGTTTAAGTCGGCACCAATGTGTTTGCTATTCATCACATCATACGCTCCACCGTATGCTTTGCGGGTGATAACCGTAACGCGCGGAACGGTGGCTTCGCTGAATGCATAGAGCAACTTGGCGCCATTGGTGATGATTGCATTCCACTCCTGATCGGTGCCAGGTAAAAATCCGGGCACATCCTCTAAAACCAACAACGGTATGTTGAAAGAATCGCAGAAGCGAACAAAGCGCGCGCCCTTCACACTCGAATCAATATCTAAAACTCCGGCCAGTGATGCAGGTTGATTGCCCACAATGCCAATGCTGCGGCCGGCCAATCGCGCAAAGCCAACGACTATATTTTCCGCAAAGTTTTTGTGTACTTCAAAGAACGAATCCGCATCCACAATTCCCTGAATCACTTCGCGCATATCATACGGCTGATTGGGATTAGCCGGAATAATGTCGTTCAATGCGGGGCGCTTCTCATCCTTTAGTTCATACGGCAAACGAGGTGCATCATCCTCGCAGTTTTGGGGAATGTAGCTAAACAGTTGCTTGATCTGTTGGATACACTCTACCTCGTTCGCGCAAGCAAAATGCGTCACCCCACTCTTGGTGCTGTGCGCTGAGGCACCGCCTAACTCTTCAGCTGTAACATTCTCATGCGTTACTGTTTTCACCACATTAGGTCCGGTTACAAACATGAAAGAGGTTTTCTCGACCATGAAAATAAAATCATAAGAATAAACTGCACCACCAGCGCAAGGGCCCATAATTTTTGCGGCACCACACCAGAGGCCATCACATTGCGATAAAAAATATCGGCATATCCGCCAAGCGACACCACTCCCTCTTGAATGCGGGCGCCACCGGAATCATTGAGTCCGATCACGGGCGCTCCATTTTTCATGGCAAGCTCCATCACCTTCACAATTTTTTCAGCATGTGTTTCAGAAAGTGATCCACCAAAAACGGTAAAGTCTTGTGAAAACACATAGACTAATCTTCCATCAATCGTTCCGTAGCCGGTTACGACTCCATCGCCTAAGTAATGTTCCTTATCTAAACCAAAGTCTTTGCTCCGATGCAAGACAAACTTCCCCAATTCTTCAAATGATCCTTCGTCCAGCAAAAGCAGTACACGCTCGCGTGCTGAAAGTTTTCCCTTCGCATGTTGTTGTTCGATTCTCTTCTCACCGCCACCCAATAAAGCCTCGGCATTTTTTCGGGTTAGCTCACTAAATTTATCGGAAAGAGATTGGTCAGCCATACTGTAAATGATTTGTGTTAAGCGTCCGAAATATAGCTAATGGGTTGCTAAATTTGCCTATTGATTTTACGATCGTTCTCAACCAAACCAAGCCAACGATGAAAGAACGAATTGCGATTGTGGACATGGGCACGAATACATTTTTGCTCTTGATTGCAGAAAAGAACGGGCGCGAACTAAAAAGCATTTACCAAGATCGGATTGCCACTAAAATCGGGAAAGGAGGCATTAATGGCGGATTCATAACCGATGAGGCGATTGCTCGCGCCATGGACGCATTGAAGCAATTTGATCAGAAGGCAAAAGAGATGAATGTTACCAAAGCGGTGGCCATCGGTACCAGTGCCGTTCGCAATGCGAGCAATCAGGTAGATCTGATAAAACGGATTGAATCAGAAACATCTTTCCAGCCGCACGTAATTTCCGGAGAAAGAGAAGCCGATTTCATTTATCAAGGCGTGCGTCAGGCAATCGACATTCCTGCTTCCAAAGCATTGATTGTAGACATTGGCGGAGGAAGCGTAGAGTTTATCATTGCCGATGCGCGAGAAGCATTTTGGAAACAAAGTTTTGAAATTGGTGGCCAGCGATTGATGGAACTCTTTCACCACCACGATCCGATTTTACCCGAAGAAATCAGAAATATTCAAAATTACTTAAACGAAAAACTGGCGCCCCTTTTTGAAGCTCTCGTAAAATGGAAACCTGAAGTGTTGATCGGGGTTTCGGGTTCGTTTGATACACTCAGCGAAATTTACTGCAAAGAAAATTCGATCCCATACACCAATACTCCCGAAACTCCACTCACCATTCAAGCATTTCAATCGATCAGCCAAAGGTTGTATTCTAAAACACGCGAGGAGCGCATGCAAATTCCGGGCATGATTGAATTGCGTGTAGATATGATTGTGGTGGGTTGTTGCCTCATTGAGTGTCTTTTAACTCACTATCCGTTCAATCGAGTCACCGTCTCTTCTTATTCACTGAAGGAAGGTGTATTGGCTACACTATAAAGTTTAACAAGTCTTTAACAGTCTCTTAAGAAGTTTTTAAAATCTGGAATGCAAAAGAGTCTGATCTTTGAAACATAAATTATATAAAAATGATAAGCAAAAAGTGGATGCTTGGTTTAGGATTGGCAGTTGCCATTGGAATTGCCTTTGTAGGATGTGGAAAGAAAAATCAGGAGGTAGCAACTGAAAGTGGCGCTGCCGCGAATACACTGGATGGTTCTGGAGCGCTTTATATCGTGGATACGGTAGCCAGCTTGATCGAGTGGACAGGTGGTACGCCTACCAATTATAAACACACTGGAAATCTTCGCTTGAAAGACGGGAAGTTTACCGCGAATGAAAACCGACTGACCATGGAAATTTTACGATCGATATTAACTCAATCAATAACTTAGATCAAACCGGGAAAGACAAATCAAATCTCGAAGAACACTTAAAGAACTCGATTTTTAGAAGTGGAGAAATTCCCTGTGGGTCAATTTGAGATCACAAATTAAAACAGATTCTTTAGGTCAAATGGTAGTGGAGCAAATCTAACTTTAAAAGGAAAACCAACTCCATTGAAAAATTCCGTACGCGATACGGATTGACGAAAATAAAGAATTTCGGCGAGCACCTGAGTTTATCATTGACAGGACTAAATGGGGGATCGTGTATCAATCAGGCATCATCAGCACTTTGAAGGATGATCTTATAAATGATGAAGTCATTCTTAAGCTGAAGATCTTTGCCAATAAACAAGTACAATGATTAGAACCAGGCGGTGACGCTTGCTACCAATTGAAAACTATAGTTGGATGGCAAGTCGCTTGCATCAAAGTATAATTGATCCGGTGAAATAAATTGACGGCCTTCTACACGCAGCAATGCGTTGTGGTTGGCTTTATAGTTAAGGCATAATCCACTGCTAAACGAACGAAATTTGGAAACACCTGTAATGGGGATCTGGTTGACACCCCTTCGTCTTCATAATATTCCAAACGACCCGATAGTGAAAGAAGCTGCGTGAAGTGATATCGACCGATGAAATTCACTTGCCACCATTTAAGTGTTGAAGAATTGGATCTCTCCTGCAAGCCGATGTAAACACAAGCGGTCGCATCAAAATTCTTACTGGCTTTGTATATCCAATAGAGGTCGGTGAAATATCGATTCCGAAAATCGGGTGCCTGCACTGTTTTATTCGTGCCGATGTAGGTATCCCAATTAAACAACATCTTTTGATTGGGCCTGAATTCAACTTGCGTCCCAATCGCTTTATTCTTTTCACTACTTTGTATAACCTGCCAGCCATTCAATAAAAAAAGGTAAGTAGACCACTTCGCATTTAATGGAACACTTAGTTTCAGTCCCGACAAATAATAAGGAACATTTTCCGGAGCAGATAGGCGATGACCAGCCATTAAATGATCTTTTTGAATAGCACTCTCATTAGTATAAGGCAGTCGAACACACCAAAATCAACCAGATGGCTTCTTTTTGCTTTTGAAAGTCAATGCCTGCATTGGCTTCCACAATATTCTTGAGTGTTCCCACTTCATTTAGATAATTCGAATTCATATACGTGCCATAGCCGGGCACAAACCGAAAACGAAAATTGGTAGACTTGTAGCGAAGATCCAGATAAGCCAAATTAATATTCATTTCATCATGGCGGTTGGATGAAACAAAGTATGGATTCGTGCCTCCTTTCGGTTGATTAAAATTGTAACCGTAGTAGGTATCCAGATATCCACCTACAGCCAAATGCCCAATCACTGTGCTTTCCAGTGTATCCATGGTTGCCGTATTGACAATTTTACGAATGTAGCTTTTAGATAAAACCCATGCAAACAACCAAAACGAAAACTTTTAAGCGCATCATTGTGCAAAAGAACCAAAGTTAATGACACAAAGAAAAGACAGCAATTGCCACTCTAATGGTTTTTTTAAAAATTCAATGCATCTGCAATTATCTTCCAAAACATTGCAAATTGCATCTCTTAATCATATGTCTGTCTATGGCTGATGTAACTTTTCCACATGCCAACCTATGGCAATTTCGCTTTTGATGTCTTCCAAAAATACGGTGTCCTGAGGAAGAAGCAAAATTAGCGCCAATGTTTTGCTCGGTACCGATTTTGCAGGGGATTGACTCACGGGCTTGCCGATTATCCGGTATATGTGCGGCTATGGGCTGCCAAGCGCATCAACAGCCAACCCAAAACTAAAATTGTTCATGCGCGTGCCAGCACGGCCGTGTTAGATGGAGATAGCGGACTCGGTTTAGTAGTGGCTCCTAAGGCAATGGAAATTGCGATTGAAAAAGCAAACAATGTGGGAACCGGTTGGGTAGCCGTAAAAAATTCGAATCACTTTGGTATTGCTGCATATCATGCAATGATGGCTTTGCCACATGATATGATTGGAATTGCCATGACCAATGCCAGTCCCCTTGTTGCTCCTACATTTTCCGTAGAACGGTTATTAGGAACCAATCCGATATGTGTGGCCATTCCGGCTCATCAACAACCGCCTTTTATAGCAGACTTTGCTACTACTACTGCAGCTAATGGTAAACTCGAAATTCTTCAGCGAAAAAATAAAGAAGCACCCCTGGGATGGATTCAAAAAAAAGATGGAAGCCCTTCTACCAATCCAAATGAATTAAAAGATGGTGGTGCTCTTATTCCACTCGGAAGTGATCGCGAGCATGGAAGTCATAAAGGATTTAGCCTTGGTGCTTGGGTAGATATATTTTCAGCCGTATTGAGTGGTGCCAATTACGGTCCGTGGGTTCCTCCCTTCGTAAGTTTTTTATCACCTCCGGCAGATCCGGTAGGTGAAGGAATTGGTCATTTCTTTGGGGCCATGCGCGTAGATGCCTTTCGACCAGCGGATGAATTTAAAATGCACATGGATAAATGGATCACACGCTTTCGCGAAGCTAAAACTATTGAAGGACAACCGCGCGTAATCATTCCTGGAGACCCCGAAAGAGAGAGTGAAGCAATTCGCCTAAAAGAAGGCATTCCCTTAAATGATAAAGTAGTGGAAGACCTCCGTGATTTGGCTCAGAAGCTAGATGTAAAGTTCTTTGGTTAGAATGAAAAGAAAACGCGGAATACCCAAGGAGAGGTAAACGCCAAATCTTTTTGATTATACATTACATCATACAATCCTACTGCGTTAATCGCTCCTCTTGAGCCCAATGGTTGCGAATATCCCAACCCCACTAAAAAGCGGCTAAATGTTCTACTGGGGCCTGCAGCAAATTTTCCCTGCTGATTATAGCCAAGTGTAGGTGGGGAAATAAAATTATATTCAGCCAAAGAAAAAAACTGGGGATTGAAATTGTAGCGTACGAAAGGGCTTAAACCCCATTGATTCAAAACTACGCTTGGGCTGGTGTCGTAGCTGGTGCGCTGCCAACTTATTCCTGTGCCGGCTGATAACTGCGGATTAATCATATATCCAATAATCGGGCTCACTGAAATATCAAAATATCCAATACCATTAGTAGTTCCAGAGTTGATTCCAAATCCGCCACCAAAGTACATTCTGTCCTTTAGTTTGTGCGGGGTATCATCATCTATTTCGCGTTGTGCCATCACAAAAAAGGGCATGCTACCCAAAATAAAAAGAATCAGAAATCGCTTCATAATCTGTTTGTTTTAATCTTCCTCCTCAATAATAAAAATATCTTCCGTCTCTTTCTTCATTAAGTATTTTTCACGGGCAAACTTCTCAAGCAACTCCCGATTGGTCATTAACTCCTCTCGATCCTTTTGAACCTCGGCTATTTTCTCTTGATAATACTCTTTTTCACTGTTTAGGTTGCGCAGTTTGGCACCTAACTTAATCCGCGAAATCAAATCGTTGGAATCCAGAAAAATCATCCAAACTAAAAAAGAGAAACCTGTAACAGCGTAGAAGTTTCTGAAGGCAGGTGGAAATTTCTTGAACATAGCTTAAAAAATAGTTGTACGAAGATAGGCAAAATTTGGAAATACCTCTAAAACAAAGAAGCCCTGCATTAGATGCAAGGCTTCTTAAAAATGATCAAGAATGGATTAGAACTTCTTTCCGGGGAAATAAGCAACTTCGCCCAACTCTTCTTCGATACGAATCAATTGATTGTATTTCGCCATCCGATCGGAACGTGAAGCTGAACCAGTCTTAATCTGACCTGTGTTCAAAGCCACTGCCAAGTCGGCAATGGTATTGTCTTCTGTTTCGCCTGAGCGGTGCGACATGATGCTCTTGTATGAATTGCGTTTTGCCAAATTCACCGCATCGATGGTTTCTGTCAGCGAACCAATTTGATTTACCTTAATCAAAATCGCATTGCCTACTCCTTTATCAATTCCTTGTTGCAAACGCTTCACGTTGGTTACGAACAAATCATCTCCTACTAATTGCACGTTCTTGCCAACATTGTCTGTCAATGCTTTCCAGCCAGCCCAGTCATCTTCGGCCAAACCATCTTCAATAGAAATGATTGGATACTTCTTTGTCCAATTAGTCCAATACTCGGCCATCTCCAAAGGCTTTAGTTTTTTACCGGATGATTTTTTGAAAGTATACAATTTGGTTTTGCTGTCGTAAAACTCAGATGCAGCAGGATCCAGTGCAATCATCACATCAGAGCCTGGCTTGAATCCAGCTTTCTCAATGGCTTTCAATACAATCTCAATCGCATCTTCATTGGATTTGATGTTCGGAGCAAAACCTCCTTCATCGCCCACGTTAGTTGATAAACCTTGGTCATGCAATACTTTTTTCAAGGTGTGGAATATCTCAGCTCCCATTCTCAATGCTTCTGAGAATGTCTTGGCACCTACCGGCATGACCATGAATTCCTGAAAGTCGATCGAGTTATCCGCATGGCTACCACCATTTAAAATATTCATCATCGGCACAGGAAGTGTATTTGCATTTACACCACCGATGTAACGATACAATGATTGGCCGGCTTCCATAGCAGCAGCTTTCGCAACGGCCAATGAAACTCCTAAGATTGCGTTCGCTCCCAACTTTCCTTTGTTGGGTGTGCCATCCAATTCGATCATGATTTTATCGATCAACGACTGATCGAAAACAGGGAATCCAACTACTTCAGCAGCAATCTTGGTGTTGACATTTTCAACTGCCTTCAATACGCCTTTGCCCATGTACTTTTTCTTGTCGCCATCGCGAAGCTCAACGGCTTCGTGTGAACCGGTGGATGCACCGGACGGAACTGCGGCACGACCAAACGCACCTGACTCCGTAAATACATCTACTTCTACTGTAGGATTACCACGGCTATCAAGAATCTGACGGGCGTGGATGCTTTCGATTAAACTCATAGGTTGATTAAATTTTAGATTTTAGATTTATTTTTCACCACTAAGGCACGAAGGCGCTAA
>JBGAUU010000009.1:0-64921 GCA_044228465.1 Cyclobacteriaceae bacterium | reverse complement strand
CCGATTTAATTACGTTTGATCGCGTGCAGCGCGGCCAATGGAAGGACTAACGAAAACTAAATCGGCCACTTTATTGTTACTTGCACACAACTAAAACCAATAATCATGAAGAGAATAATTATTTTCCTCCTTTTTGTTTTGCCCATATGGTCATATGCGCAAACAAAACAGACAGAAACCATCTGCCACACCTCGGCTACTGAAAAGTTTGCCATTTTAGCATCGAACAAAAAGTTCAATCGCGATCATCCAAGCCCGCTGCCGTATGTACACGAAACACAAGCCGGTGGCAAGATGATTAAATTAAAATGTGCTGATGGTGTAGAAGCGAACGCGTACTACATCGAAGCCAAAGTAAAATCCAACAATTGGATTTTTGTGTTTCAAGAATGGTGGGGATTGAATGACCACATCAAGCGCGAAGCAGAAAATCTTTACAATGATTTAGGAAACGTAAACGTAATCGCGTTAGACATGTATGATGGAAAGCTGGCTACAGACCCACAAAATGCCGGTAAGTACATGGGCGAATTCAAACAGGAAAGAGGAACTGAAATTGTGAAAGGTGCGATTGCTTTTGCCGGACCTAGTGCAAAAATCGGAACGATCGGTTGGTGCTTTGGTGGCGGTCAATCCATGCAAGCGGCTCTTACAGCCGGAACACAAGCCGCAGCCTGTATCATTTATTACGGCCAGCCTGAAGATAAATTAGATCGCTTGAAAACGTTGAATTGCGATGTGTTGGATATCTGGCCAACTCAAGACAAATGGATCACCAAAGAGTTGACTGAGAAGTTTCAGAAAAACATGGCCGAAGCCGGAAAGAAATTGACAGTGAAGTCGTATGATGCGGATCATGCTTTTGCAAACCCGAGCAATCCAAAGTACAACAAAGAATTTGGTGCCGATGCCTACAAACACTCACTCGAGTTTTTTAAGGCAAGGTTGAAGTAACCCAATTTGAAAATGTGTCAATTTGAAAATTTGAAGATGAGTTTGGTTTAGAGGAAGCATTGACCCATTAACTCATTTTCAAATTTTCAAATTTGGATTACTCCCAAATCACCACTCCATCTTTTGTGTGGTACCAGCCGGGATATTTGGGCACATGAATTTTTTCCACTTCGTTTCGTTTCACTTTCATCGTTGGCGTCATCAGTCCGTTGGGCACGGTCCAATCGCTTTTTCCGTTGAGCGGGCCGACAAACTTTCAATAATGGCCAATTTTCAGCTTGCCGGCAGCATAATTACTGAATTTTTTTTTCGTAACTCCAGTTCGGCAATGATGGCTTTGGATTGACTATGATCTAAGATTTGTTTAATAGAGGGTGCCGTAAGTGTAGCATAAAGTGGAACAGAAATATGACCTGTCATCATGATGGCCAGATCGGCCATGATCCAATGGGCACAATTTTTAGAAAGAATCGCAATGTTACTTTTATCCGGATAGCCAAGACCTTTGATGGCCGAAGCCATTTTTCGGATTTCAGTGCCCGCCTCCTGATATGTCCAGGTTTTGTTGCCACCGTTGATCGGTTGGTTTAAAAAGACAGCAGACGGTTTTTGTTTTTCCCATTTCAAAAATTGGGCAAGCGGACTAGAGGCTTCCATAACAATCGGTTTAGATTACCGATTTATGAAGAAAATCACAAAAAGAAAAACGTTGGGTTCATTCAAGAATTAAGCTGGCTGCTAAAAACTGAAAACACTTGACTTTGAATGAAAGGTGAACGCACTAATCCGGTAGCCGATGCAGATTTCGTGGGTGCTGAAGCTGGTAATTGCTGTCGAGCCGGTAGGCACTTCGAACACATAACCGATCCGAAAGCTATCTTTGAAAAGCGCTTGTAAGAAAAGACCATACGTGTTGAAGTTGCGCGTCAGCAAACCTGCCTGGTAATTTTCATGTAGAATAAAAGAAGCATTGAGGTCTACAGACAGAGGCGCTCCACTTACCATTTTAATCATCGTGGCCGGTTTAAAACGCACATGCTCCGAAACAAAGAAAAGATACGAGCCTATCAGGTAATAATGTTGTGTGTACAATGTGGCTTGTTGCCCTTGAGTTTCCAACGTTGATCGCAACATACGCGGCACTGATAGACCCACCATAAACTTGTCGTTTTTTAAAATGGCTCCGAAACCGAAACTCGGCTTCGTTTCTGAAAAGTTTCCAAGAAACAAATCATCGTCTTTGTGAAAGGGATTTACTTTTGAATTGTCAATCTGATAATTGGCCATGCCGGCTTGCAAGCCAAACGATAGAATTTTGTCGTCTGTCAGGTTGATTCGATAACTATAGCTACCGAATATTTCAGTGATTTTGCTGTTGCCGATCTGATCGGAGACCACCATCAACCCCGCACCCATTTGATTATTGCGCAGTGAAATATGTCCGTTGAAGTTGATGGTCTTCGGGCTCCCGTCAAAGCCCGCCCACTGGTTGCGGTAGTTGAGTGAGAAATTCAAATTGTTAGTGAGGCCCGCATAGGCAGGATTGATCACAAACGGATTGGTGATATATTGTGAATACAACGGATCTTGCTGTGCGCAAATGTTTTGTGAGAAGAGCGTTGCACCAAACAACACGAGCAAAGCGATTCTACTTTTAATGGGAGATGGGGTAGCGATGATCATGCGCTTTAATATTTTAAATCAAAAAAACCGGACAACGATTTACCTTTCAGCGGCAATTCAATTTTATAAAAATAGGTGCCGGCCGGAAGTTTGCTTCCATCGTTGGTGAGGCCGATGAACACTTTGGTTTTATTATCGTAATCTGCCACTGAAAAAACCTCATCGCCCCAGCGATTAAAGATGGTGACTCGATTGGTTTTTGTTTCAGGAATGACATCAATGTATTGAAGGAAGAGAAACGGATTTTTGTCATCGCCATTGGGCGACACAGCATTGTAAACTACAATTTCTCCGGCTACTTCGATGGTGAAGGCTTGTTGGTTGCACTCACCATTGGTATTACACGCTTCGATCGTGATTGTTTCACTTCCCGAAAAGGGTTTGCCTTTATAATCAATGGTAAGAACACCCGCCACTACCACAGCCGAAGCGCCACTATTCAATGGAACCGTCACCCGAATAGAGCTGATATCCAATGTGCCACTCGTGGTGATGAGCGGAACTAAGTCGATGGTGATTTTACCTTCGACTTGGGTAACTAACTTCTGTGGCGTAAACACAGGGCCACAAACAGTAGAAGTAACGGTTGCCACCACGGCTGTGCGAGAACTTTCACAGCCGCTTTTCGAAATCGAAACATAATAGGTGGTGGTAGCCGTGAGAGAAGGTGTTAAGTACGTACTATTAAACTCATCGGTAATGGCCGTGCCACCGGTTGGCAAAGTGTACCAAAGATATTCCCCATCCGCGGCTCCACTTGCCTGAAGTGTTACCTTCCCGTTTTTACATGTAGTGGCTCCAGTCGTTCCCGGTGCAACCGGAATTGGATTGATAAATAACCCTTCATCGTTGCTGACAACTTCAGCCGCAAAATCGCCATTGATGCGACAGCGATAGCGACCCGCTCCAAAATTTCCTGTTGTGTTTACAGAAAGTGTGGCTGTTGTCACATTGCTATACCCACCTCCATTGGCAATGTCTGTGAAAGGTGCAACTCCATCCGATGAAAATTGCCATTGATAGGTAATGTTGGTGGTGCCAGTAGCCGCAGTGGTGAAAGTAGCGGTTTGACCTACACAAGCTATAAAGTCAGAGGGCTGGGTGGTAATGGATATTTTTATTAAAATGTTATTTACACGCGCTAACCCATTTCTCGTAATGCCATCATAGCTATCGAATGTACCTGCAATTACAATCTTTCCATCAGATTGTGCAGCCGCATGGTAAGCATCATTGGTGGGTCCGGAGCTAGAATCAAACAGACAATCTAAACTTCCATTTTCATTGATAACTGCAATATAGTTTCGGCCTTGGTCATTATAAGAAGAAAAACTGCCCGTAACTACTATTTTTCGATCCGGAAGCATTTCTAAATCATAAGGGATGGATGTATAACCCCTAATCCCGTTGCCTGCTTGAAAGGTGATGTCCACTGAACCATCCGTATTCAACCGGGCAATTTTACTTGCAGGCACTGAGTTGAGCTTATTAAAGGGGCCAATAACCACAATCTTACCATCGGCTTGCAATTCTAAATCGGTAACATCCGCATCTGTTGAGCCCGCTTGAAAAGTTGGGTCAATGTTACCTGTGCTAGTCAACCGAATAACACCGTAAGGCCCACCAATTAATATTTTCCCATCCTTCTGTGGTTTGATTACAGGCATTGCGTCTGTAATGGATGAAGGAGATACAAAAGAAGCATCGGTGCTTCCATCACTATTCAATCGTGTAAGAGCACGAGCGAAATTGAACGTATTGTATGAAGAGAACAATATCTTCCCATCTGCTTGAAGGCAAATTGCCTCAAAGATCGTATCATAAAAACCAGAGTTATCATATGATGGTCCGGTGAAGGAATTGTCGGGTGTACCATCACTGTTAAATCGATTCATGGAAAGTATGTTGCCAATGAGCTGGATCGAAATGATCTTATCATCAGGCTGTATCACGATTAGTTGTGGGCCACCAAAAATAGCCGGGTTTCCAAAGCTGGTATCTAAGGTGCCATTAGTATTGAACCGTAACATTCCGGAATAATTAACTCCATTAATAGTGGTTGAATTCGTAACTGCCAAAATCTTACCATTGGACTGAAGTTTTACTGCATTAAAACTAGTAGGGACTTGAACGGCAGGATCAAATGATGTATCTAATGTTCCGCCTGTTGGCGTGCTTGGTGGGCAAGCGAAAGGCACCACCGTGAAGTTTGATGCGGAGGTAGCAACGTTGCCCAACACATCAATCGAAATTGGGCCTGTAGTAGCACCGGGCGGAACAATTACTGTTAAGCTGGTGGTGGTGCCATTCGTTACATAGCCTTCGGTACCATTAAACTTTACTACATTATTACCCAGTGTTGCATCAAAGCTAGTTCCGGTGATGGTAACCGTGATGCCTACTGACCCCGATGTTGGTGTAAACGATGAAATGCTAGGTGGAGCAGTTACATTAAAATTAGTGGCGCTGGTTACTGTGTTGCAACCTATCGTTAAACTGATTGGCCCGCTCGTAGCACCAACCGGAACGGTGGCTGTAATCGTAGTGGCCGTTACCGAATTGATGGTTGCAGATATGCCATTGAATCGTAAACTGTTTGCAAAAGGCGTAGTGAAGTTTGTGCCTGTGATCGTAACCGTTGAACCGATTAAACCAGAAGGTGTAAACGAAGAGATGGTAGGCGGAGAAATTAAACCCATTTGATTTTGCAAAACCGATACACGATCCATGACGGTGAAGATATCCGGACGTCCATCTCCATCCACATCACCAACAGTTAAGTTGCGATTGATAGCCGAAGGAAAATTAACCAAGGTGCCAAATGAAGATGAGCCGATCGCTCCTGCGGTGCTGGTGTTGGGAAACACACCCACCATGTCTCCGCCAAAAACAAGCTCTGTTTTACCATCGCCATTCAAATCGGCAAATGTAGGCGAAGAGGGAGTGGTGGTAAGGGCCAAATCAAAGCGGCTGCTAAAAGAGAATGAACCAATTGCACTGGTATTGCGAAAGACAGCTATTGTTTTAAGATTAAAATTGGTTACGAATACATCTCTTTTGCCATCGCCATCAAAGTCTTGGGTGTTTACCCACTTTGCGCCAAATCCTGCAGGCGGTATGCCAGCGCCAGTAATCAGATTTGCCTCGGTCGCAAAGCTAATTGACCCCGGAGAACTTGTATTGCGAAACATAGAAACGGTGTGCTCATTCGTATTGGGCACCGCTACATCTGGTTTACCATCACCATCTAAATCAGCCACATTCAAAAACTGTGGATTACTTCCGGCTGTCAGCGTAATGGGAGCGGCAAAAGAACTGGCATCAAGCACACCGGCTGTTGCAACGTTCTTCAACACCAAAACTCCACTTGAAAAAGAACTGACAATGATCTCCGGTTTTCCATCCAAATCGATGTCGGCAATCGCTGCATAATGGCCAAATGCACCAAAGCTGAGATTAACCGGAGCAGCAAACGATATGTTCGCGGCTGTACTTTGGTTTTTATAAATAGAAAGAACGAACGGGTTGTAGTTGATCACAACTATATCCTGTTTCGCGTCTGCATCCAAGTCACCATACACAACATCTAATGGTGAATTGACAGTTAGAATGTCTTGCGGAGCGGCAAAAGCAGAAGTACTAATTGTTCCGGGCGAACTAACATTTCTGAAAATAGAAATCTTATTTTGATTGCGAAACGGAACGACCAAATCCGTTTTTCCATCACCATCTACATCCAGCATTTCGCCTCTGGCTACCGATGCATCTACTAACGAGAAATCTACCGGATCAGAGAAAGAGCAGGCATCAATGCTTCCTCCACCTGAATAGCTGACTGTGAATGGGTTTTGAGAGTAGCCGATTAGATTGTTTGAAGTAACCGATATCGGCTGGTGAGTCGCACCTACAGGTACAGTAACAGTAAGCTGAGTTGTTGACGCAGACGTAACAGTGGCGCGCACCGCTCCGAAATAAACAATATTGTTGCCAGGTGAAGGATCAAAGTTGGTTCCGGTAATGGTTACGGTTGTTCCGATGGCTCCGGACGCGGGCGTAAATGACGCGATTGTAGGAGGGTTGGCTGAAATAAGATTTTCATAAACCACCAACAGGCCGGCAGCGCGCGTAATAATAATTTCCGGTTTACCATCTAAGTTCAAATCGCCCGTGGTGACTCCACGTGGTGCAGTCACTGTGGTGTTGAATGGTGCTGCAAAAGAAGCAGTCGTCAATGCACCGGAGGTATGCAGATTTTTATAAATGGAAAATCGATTGCCACTTTCGCTGGTAGCTATGATTTCTGGTTTACCATCACCATCCAAATCGGCAACTGTTGCAATGGTAACTACGCTAGGATTCGTTAGGTCAATTCGGTTAAATGAAATATTCCCAACCGTGCTGGTATTTTGAAATACGATAAGTAAAGTGGTAGATGTGCCTGTCCAGTGTGTAACCAATAAATCTATTTTTCCATCCCGATCAAAATCAGCCGGATAGGAGCGAAGTGGATTATCGCCAACAGCGATGTCTGATTGGGCAACAAATAAGGTAGAAGACACCCGGTATTTTTGCGTGTTTCTAAAAACACTCATGTTGTCCGTAAATGGATTCAAGGACACTATATCGTTAAAACCATCATTGTCAAAATCAGCGATCGTTACATCACCACCCCGCGAAGCTTTGCCGTAAATAATATTACTGGTAAAAGTTCCATAAGTGCCACTGCTGACAAAGGCACCTACACTGCTTCGGTTTTCCTGCAATTGAAGTTGTGCCGATCCGGCAGATGGTGCTGTAGAGGCTAAGTCTATTTTGCCATCCTGATTAAGGTCTCCTAATGTAACATTATCGCCACTAGCTGTTGTAATATTGGTGCCGAAAGAAATTGTGCCGGTCGTACTTTGGTTAGGATAGGTTCTTCCGTTCGGACTTATAATGTCCAGTTTGCCATCGCCATCAACATCGGCCAATTTAGGGTTACCAGTTGAAGAACCTGTTGTGCCCACCGCTGTTATTGAACTACTCGCGATAGCACCACTCGTGTGTGTGTTTTGAAAAATGCTTGTAACAAAGCCACTACCTTCAGCTATAATATCGGGTTTGCCATCTAAATCGAGATCACCTACCTCAATGTCGTAATTTGCTCCGCTAAGTGTGTAAGTAACAGGAGCGGCAAAGTGGGTGTTATTGAAAGTAACACCTGCCGTGAAGGAAGTAGAAAAAGGAAGATGATAGCTGGAGGAAAACTCCCCTCTGCGCACACTCACAGGGGCGTATGTCGCACCAGCAGGAACCGTTACTGTTAGTTGTGTGGAAGTTGCAGCAAGTACTGAAGCACGCACACCGCCAAACCAGACTTCATTGTCAGTTAAAACCGTTGAGAAATTATTTCCGGTGATGGTAACCGTGCCACCCACCGGTGCTGAAAGCGGAGAAACTGTATTGAGCGAAATATGCGGAGCAACCACATTATTGTTTTGCACAATCGTAACAGAAGCACTTCCGCCAATCAAAAAATCAGGTTTGCCATCGTGGTTCAAATCGCTCACCACTGGGCTACTTGTGCTACTGCCGGCTCCGGCCCCCGGTACCTGATAGGCCGGGATATACGAAGCGGTACTGAAAGTTCCTCCATCAAAAATGTTTTCAAAAACGCCCACCGCATCACTATCCGTTAACGCAATGTCTGGTTTACCATCTCCGTTAAAATCAGTAATGGTAATACCACCATCGGCACCTAAATCACTGGTAAGAATAAATTCGGTAGCAAAGTCCGATGCGGTCAAGGTGCCATCAGTATCTTCATTGATTCGGATATAAATTCCACCGCCTGACTTTTTCCAAACCAAATCATTCTTACCATCTAGGTTAACATCCACTACTCGCATGCTTCTGTTGTACTGACCGGTAATGATGGTAAATGCGTTTTGAAAACTTGGAGTGCCGGGGGTTGAACTATTTTGCAATACCGTAAACTGGTCGCCAAAGTTGTGACTGACTATCAATTCCGTTTTCCCATCACCATTTAAGTCACCTGATGTTGCTCCGGCAAAGCCATTCGGCACTGCTGCACTCAAAGGAAAAATCGGTGCGCCAAATTCAATATTGCCGGGTGTACTGATGTTTTGGTTGGCCCAGAAAAAACCGATTGATGAGCTGCCACCTGAGCTTTCGCCTGCCAAGATTTCAGGCCGGCCGTCACCATCTAAATCGGTAATCAAGTTGATGGGAGTTTCATCCGTAACTCCTGACCAATACTCCGGTGCTTCGAAAGCAATACTTCCGGGTGTGCTGATGTTTCGAAGTGTGATAAAAGCAGAATTAAACGCACTGGTTGAATTTGAACTTACCGCATCGAGCAGTCCATCGCCATCTAAATCAGCAAACCAAAGACCGGCACCATTCGTGCCGCTGCCTCCTAATTGTGGAATAGATACTGATACTTTGGCATCAAACGAAGCAGCCGATAAATTACCTCCTAACCCTGAGTTGCGGTAAATGTCGATTGCATCATCCGTATCGTTATTCGCCACAGCAAAATCTTCCCAACCATCGCCATCGATATCGCCAACAAAAAATCCTTCTCTAAAAATCGTTGAGATTGTAAACTTATTCAGAAAGGAAGCAGGTACAATTCTTCCTCCACCGTCAAATACCGGGTTAAAAGGAGTTGCTGTTTTAGAAGTGAGACCTGTTACCGTATTCGTAATGGTGATGGGGCCATATGATGCACCGACTGGAACAACCACTTGCAATTGGTTGGTGGTAGCTGATTGAACAACCGCTTTCGTGCTGGCCAAGGTTCCAAATGAAACACTATTTGCTGATGGTGTCGCATTGAAACCTGAACCCGAAATCGTAATCACATCTCCCGGCTTACCAGCTGTAGCAGAAAGCGATGTTGCTGCAGGGGGAGGTGTTAATGTGCGTTGATCTAAAATCACATTATCTAGTCCGGATGTATAGGCGGCATTGGTCGCGTAGGTACCTCGAATTTCGATAGAAGTTACATTTCGTAATATGGAGATGATCTGATCGCGTGTGGCCGTCACGTTACCAGCGCTGTACTTCCATGCCGTGGTTTCATCGAGCGTTAATGTATACGATGACCATGCAGGTGCCACAGCAGGTTTTGTGGGGAGCACAAAATAAATAAAAGCAGATCCATTCTCTATTCGTACATCGAACCCCCCGGTAGCGCCCGCTTGTGATTGTTGAAGATCGAATTTAAAAGTCATGCCGAGCGTTCGGGCCAGTTGATTTCCTAAAAACTTTGATGGTGCAATCCAATTTTGGGTAGTAATGCCTGTGTTTGAACTGTAAGTGGCTTTTACAAAGCCCGAAGGATTACCGCCCGTTGAAGAATACACCACCGGCACAGAAGTAGCCGTGTTCAAAAACGTCCACCCATCGGCATCTGTATCAAAGGTGCTGGAGACTTGCGCATTCGCAATAAATGAAACAAAGCCAAGAAGTAGAACGGAGAGTTTTGATTTGATCATTGACTGTGAAAATTCGGTGTATGTGAAAACAACGCTTTTAATTTTAAAGTTACCGCTGCGGCCTCGGAGTGTATAGTAAAAATCCGAAGTGCCCTAGTGCAGAAGGTACGAACGACCCATTTCAAAATTTTGGAGCAAATATTCAGAAGGTGTGTTGCCGGTGAATCGTTTAAACTCCTTGATGAAATGATTTTGATCGTAATATTCGTGGGCAAAATTCATTTGCTCCCATCGCACAACGCCCTTTTGGCGAATCTGTTCCTCCATTCGCTTGAAGCGGAGAATAATTGCGTATGTTTTTGGCGACAGCCCCACTGATTTTTTAAACTCTACTTCAAGATGTCTTTCACTGATTTTCAATTCATCAGCCAAATCGTGAATGGTGATTCCTTGCTTCTGTTGGATGATTTGCAAAGCATGATCAGGCAACGAGTTACTGGGATTACCGATCGGAAACACTTTCGAAAAGTAACGATTGAGCAACTTGATCTTCTCGGTTGTTGACAAGCTCTCTAATTGTTCATGGATTAGATATAGATCGCTACGCACCAAACAGCCATCCATGGCACGGTTCGTCAACTCTGTCATTGACAAACGTAAATAAGAATGGAGCACCGTAGGGTGAAGCAACACTCCAAATGAATAAGAGCCGGGCAAGTGAATAGCATCAAAGCACTGATCGATCTGTCCAAAAATGCTGACGCGTGGTGTTTTGTATTCTTCCTTAACCGCAATGCTACCCAAGGTGCCGTAGTTGAAAAAAATACCGGAGAAGCCATTGGGAAATAATTGATGTACTTCCGTTTGCGTAGAAAAACGACTATCTGCTTCCAAATAACTCACTACAAAAGGAGCAAGTACTTTCGCTGGGGGATAGGCGTTGAAAGTCATAGCTCAATATAATGTTTTATCTGCTTAAGTCACAAGCTGCATTTTAGAAAGTACTTTTTTCTGAGCTATGAAAACCAAAAACGGCCAACGACATGGCGATGCTAAATTCGTGTGTGGTAAAGCGTGTGCCCACCGATGCGTTGGTAGGTACTTCAAACACATACCCGATGCGATAATCTTTGATATCCATTTGTGCCAGCAATCCAAGCACATTGAAGTTCCGCGTGAATAGGCCCAGCGTATAATTCTGTTCCAGATTCAAATTAAAATTAATATCCGCGGAAAGCGGGGCATTAGCCGTAGCCCGCAGTAAGACAGATGGCTTCAGCCGTATACTCTCGGTTAAAAGTATCTGATAGGCACCCATCAAATAAAAGGTTTGGTTGTATACTTCCACTGACTGTGCACTGCTGGGATTTACCGTGACAGGCATCAATCGTGGAGCAGAAAGGCCTACCATAAACCGATCGCTTTTCAACAAAATGCCTGCACCTAAATTAAATTTCGTTTCGTTGATCAAACCAAATAATGGATCGCCCGCATCTTTGGGATTCAAGCGCGCAGCATCATTGCGATAATTGATTATGCTCGCCAACAATCCAAATGACAGCACCTGATTGTTGTTCAACTTAATTTTATAAGCATACGAACTGCTCGTCTCAGTGATTTTAGTGTCGCCAATTTTGTCTTGCACAATGACGATGCCCGCGCCTACTTTGTTTTGTACGAGCGATGTGTGCGCACTGAAGTTCAACGTAGTCGGACTTCCATCGAAGCCAGCCCATTGCAAGCGATAGCCCGCCACCACATTGAGTCGATCGTTCGCTCCGGTGTAAGCAGCATTCAATAATACTGGATTATTTAAATACTGCGAATAAAGTGGATCTTGTTGCGCATGACTCATAAACGGCCGAGCCATCAGCCAAATTAAATTCAAATACTTTATGACGTTTCTCATTTTACATGCTTACGTTATCTTCGCAATGAAAAGAAACCGGTTTTGGCAGGCAATCCACTTTTAAAATCAATACGATAGAAATACGTTCCTGCCGGAATCGCATCGCCACTCGTGCTAATGCCCCGAAATGAAATGCTCGTGTTGTTGTAATTTTCTGCTTCGTACACCACATCGCCCCAACGATTAAAAATTTGCACGGTATTGTTTTTAGCTTCTTCCAACAACGCGATGTACTCGATGAACAAAACCTCATTTAGCCCATCGCCATTGGGCGAAAGTGCATTGTAGACAAAAACCTGTCCGGTAACATCAATCGTAACTTGTTGCTGCGAACAGCTAGCACTCAAATCGCAAACTTGAACTGTCACTGTTTCTTGTCCCGAAAAATCAACATTCGCATAATCAACCATCAACTCCTGATTGGCATTGATGGAAGCCAGTGCTCCGCTCAATGGTTGTGCTACAATCCGCAAACTGGTAATATCTAAGTTGTTGTTTGCATCGCTGAGCAATCCCGCCAAGGGTAAAATGATTTTGCCGCCAATGGTAGTACTCGCTTTCGCGGAAGCAATAACAGGTGGCTTGTTGTTCGGATCCACAATCACGCCACCGCCACATGGCTCGGTAGTGAAAGCGAACGTAACCACATCCGAAGATTCGCTCGTGCATGTGCCATTGCCCACTGTCACTGAAAAACTTCCGCTGGCCGTTACCAATACTTGTTGCGTGAGAGCACCGTTGCTCCACGTGTATTGTGTAAATCCGGCTGGGGCCGAAAGCAAAAACGAAGCTCCCTTGCAAAGTGAAATCGTGCCGCTGGCATTCAGTGTAGGTTTTGAAATCGTGTTGATGATGGCCTTCACCTGCGTGCGACTGCTTTCACACAACGTAGCCGGATCGAACACGCTCACAAAATAATTGGTAGTAGATGTTAACGTAGGTGTAGTGAATGAAGCGCCAGTGAAAAGCGAAGTGGTAGTAGAAGCATCTGCATACCATTTGTACACTTGTGTGCCGCTTGCTCCTGCGGTGGCTTGCAAGGTTACCGTTCCACTATTGCACCGACTTAAATCAGCAACTGTTGGTGCGGCAGGAGGCGTACACGCCAGCACTGTAAATGTTTGCGTTTCCGGTGAACTCCAAATGCCATTTGCATCTTTTACACGAAAGCCTAATGTGTGTGTGCCGCTGCTGATTCCGGAAGTGGCAATCGGAAAAATCTGGTTAATCGTGGCAGCAGCCGGAGTCACCGTAAGTGGTTTCCCTTTGTCTTCGCCCGGATCGCTGTCGATAAAATATTCAGCAGCTACAATATCACCTGTTGTAGCGATGATCGGTGAAATGTAAAATCCGCGGCTTTCAAAAATTCCCCACTTGCCGTCTGCACGCTTGGCGCGAGGGCGAAAGTGCATTGTAGACAAAAACCTGTCCGGTAACATCAATCGTAACTTGTTGCTGCGAACAGCTAGCACTCAAATCGCAAACTTGAACTGTCACTGTTTCTTGTCCCGAAAAATCAACATTCGCATAATCAACCACCAACTCCTGATTGGCATTGATGGAAGCCAGTGCTCCGCTCAATGGTTGTGCTACAATTCGCAAACTGGCAATATCTAAGTTGTTGTTTGCATCACTGAGCAATCCCGCCAAGGGTAAAATGATTTTGCCGCCAATGGTAGTACTCGCTTTCGCGGAAGCAATAACAGGTGGCTTATTGTTCGGATCCACAATCACGCCACCGCCACATGGCTCCGTAGTGAAATTGAATGTAACTACATCCGAAGATTCGCTCGTGCACGTGCCGTTGCCCACTGTCACCGAAAAACTTCCGCTGGCTGTCACCAGCACTTGTTGCGTGAGCGCACCGTTGCTCCATGTGTATTGTGTAAATCCGGCTGGAGCCGAAAGCAAAAACGAAGCTCCCTTGCAAAGTGAAATCGTGCCGCTGGCATTCAGTACTGGTTTTGAAATGTTGTTGATGATGGCCTTCACTTGTGTGCGGCTGCTTTCACACAACGTAGCCGGATCGAACACGCTCACAAAATAATTGGTAGTAGATGCTAACGAAGGCGTAGTGAATGAAGTACCAGTGAAAAGCGAAGTGGTGGTAGAAGCATCTGCATACCATTTGTACACTTGTGTGCCGCCTGCTCCTGCTGTAGCTTGCAAGGTTACCGTTCCACTATTGCACCGACTTACATCAGCAGCTGTTGGTGCAGCAGGAGGCGTACACGCCAGCACTGTAAATGTTTGCGTTTCGGCTGAACTCCAAATGCCATTTGCATCTTTTACACGAAAGCCCAATGTGTGTGTGCCGTTGCTGATTCCGGAAGTAGCAATCGGAAAAATTTGATTGATCGTGGCAGCAGCCGGAGTCACTGTAAGTGGTTTTCCTTTGTCTTCGCCCGGATCGCTGTCGATAAAATATTCAGCAGCTACAATATCACCTGTTGTAGCGATGATCGGTGAAATGTAAAATCCGCGGCTTTCAAAAATTCCCCACTTGCCGTCTGCACGCTTGGCGCGAATGGTGAGAAAGTGAAAGCCCGGTGTCAGGTCCGTTACCGGAATGGTGGCGGTAAAAGTAGAAGTGGCACCCGATGGAATAGAAATTGAAGTGCCATTTCCGTTGCCGGGATCGGCATCAAAAAAATATTCTGCTTGTGTGATATTGGGCACATCGGTGGTGGAACCTGTCACGTAAAATCCACGGCTCATTTCCGTTTCCGGGATCGGAGTCGAAAAAATATTCTGCAGCCGCAATGTTCGGAACGTTTGTAGTTGAAGCCGTAATGTAAAAATCGCGCGCTTCAAATACACCCCATCGTCCGCTGTTGTCTTTGGTGCGAATGGCTAAAAAGTGAAAGCCAGATGTGAGCGAGGTAGTGGGAATGCTCACCACAAAATTTACATTTGCCCCGGTTGAAATTGTAATGTTCGTACCGTTGCCCGCTCCGGGATCCGCATCGAAAAAATATTCTGCTCCGTCAATGTTACTCGCATTGGATGTGGCGGCCGTAATATAAAATCCACGACTCTCGAAAATACTCCACACACCACCCGTTTCTTTTACACGAATGCCGAGTTGATGAAATCCCTGCGTTAAAGACGAAGTAGGAATACTGGTAGTGAATGTCACTGTTCCACCGGGTGTAACTGCGATCGGTGTTCCGTTTCCCTTGCCGGGATCGGCATCGAAAAAATATTCTGCCTTACTGATAGTTTGTGCGACTACTCCAACTGAAAAAAATAAGCTGGAAACAATCAATACGCAAAGCATCAACAATCGCGCTGATCGCTTCATCGAACTTAAAAATTTAAGATCAACCTTCATTACATCTCGTTGGCAACAGTTGCGAAGCTGTTTTTTTAATTACTCTTGCGCGCTTCTACCGTCACGCTTAGGTTACCACCGGGTGTTACGGTAGGTGTGGTAATGTTCATACTAAAGATGCGGGGCACGCGACTGTTTCTGCTGTTATCCCAATTGAGGCTTCCGGTGGTGTCGAACAATAAGCCCATATCTTTACCATCGCTTCCTGTATTATTAGCTGGTCCGCTGGCAATTGTAAAATTGAGTAAAGGACTTCCGCTTCCGGCATTGACGCTCGCCTGATCGACCATGCCCGGGCTTTGATTGGCAATGTTGCCTCCTCCGTCTACATTGCTGTTCACCGTCCACGGTGTAGCATTAGAGGTGGCGTTGGAAGAATTTAAAGTGATATTGTTGGTGATGTTGTTGGTGAAGGTGCTGAAGCTCACATTCGCGCCTACATTGGCCTGATTGAAAATATTATTAGAAAAAGTCAGAAATCGGCAGTTGCTGTTAAACATAGCCACGGAATTTCCTCCTCCATTATTGCTACTCGTAAACAGATTGTGATCGAAGCGTACGTTTACACTATTCGTAAGGCCATTTACCATTGAACCTAAACAGCACACAGAAAAAAAGAAATAATTATTTTGAACGAGAAAATTTTGGTACGTAACAGTTCCATTAAAATTGATTGAATTGTAAAATACGTTTCCTTCGAATAAATGGCCGCTGGCTCCAAGACCATAGCTTAAGCTATTATTAAACTGACAGCGGATGATTCGTACATTGTTTACCCCGAGATCGCCATTGACCGCATTTCTGGAAAGGTTAACATCACTTGAAAATATAAGCCCTTGTATTTCTGAGCCATCGGGGCTGCCACCGGCCGGTGAGTTGCGAATGGCAGCACCTTCAACAATTGCCGTCAGCGGCAAATTTTTGTCAGGCGCCCACCCCGGCCCAATCACGGTTATTTTCTTATCCATAATGGTAAAACCGACATACGTATTCGGGCTACCATACACATACACGGTGTCGCTATCGGCACTCGCATCTATCGCAGCTTGAATGGTGCTGAACTGACCAAGCGTGGAAGGGTTGCTGCTCACGGTCCGCACGGTACAAAAGGATATACTTGCAGTGAACATCGCAGAGAAAAAAAGAATAAGTTTTTTCATATTCAGGGCATTTAAGAGATCGGAAAGACTTATATAAAAGTAGAGCCGGCACCGCTCTCGCTCAATACCGGAATACCGTCAATTACGTGTTTGAAAAAATACCTGATTACAGGTAGAAAGGATGATGTGGTGAACCCTTACTTTAGAAGGATGAATGGAATGGTAAAGTATGTGGCACTGCTCGGCATGGCATTGATGAGTCTTTCATCGATCGCACAATCATCTGCTTACCGCGATAGTTTATGGGCTATCGTCAATAAACTACAACCCGATACAAATTCAGTAAACGCGTTGAATCAATTGCAACTATACTTCTATGAACGCGGGCGTTTCGATTCAACTTTGCGGTATGCGTTGCAAGCCTTGCCATTAGCGAATGACCTTAGTGCTGAAAAAAGCGCGGCCCGCATCACTTACCGAATCGGCATGACGTACACCAATTTGCAGAAGTACGATAGCGCCAATGCGTATCTAACCAAGGCACTCGCGTGGGCATTGCTCCATCACGATGTCGATCTCGAAGTAACATGTTACAATGCGTTTGCCATTCTCAACAATTACCAATCCGATTACGCCACCGCTATTGATTTTTTGCTGAAAGCCATCAACAAAATAGAAGAATCAAAATCTAGTCAGCTGAAAAACATGTTGCCGCAAACCTATAACAGCATCTCGTACAATTTCTGCAGTGAAAAACAATATGACAAAGCCATTGAGTATGGAAAGAAGGGATTGTCGCTGAAACGAACTCCAAAAGATGAACGCTACCGCACCATGCTACACCTCACTGTTTTTTATTCGTATCTCGAACTGGGGCAGGTGGAGCGCAGCAAACCCTACCTGGATTCGGCCATTAACATCAATAACACAATCGACAATCCGGCCATTTCGGCCATTGTTTCTAACAATGAAGGTTTATACTACCAGCGGGTGAATGATTTTGAAAAGGCTGCGCAAGCGTACTTAAAATCGTATCAAATCAATAAAGAAGGCGGCTACCGATTGCTGCAAGGTGAAGCTGCGGACAATCTGTCTAATTTATATTGGAAGTTAAAGAAGTATGAAATAGCACAGCGCTATGCAATTGAAGGAAATCAAATCGGCAGAGAACTTAAACTGTATCAAGTTGTCGCGAGTACATTTGAGGTATTAAAAAAAATTGCCTCACAAAAAGGAGATTTCAAAAACGCTTTGAACTATGCGGAGCAAAATAAAATTTATGCCGACAGCGCATTGAACGAACAAACACGAAAGATTACACTTTCGCTGGAATCGAAATACCAAAATGAAAAGAAAGAGCAAGCCATTGCGACCTTGTCGGCTGCCAACGCTCAAAACGAACTGGAGGTAGTAAAGCGAAATCGCTTACTCTCTGTTGGTGGCATATCCATGTCGGCAGCTTTAATCATTTTGGGTTTGTTCTATCGCAACTCCCGCCAGCGCAATGTACTGGCCGAAAAGGAAAAGAATTTTCAGCAAGAACAAATCAAATTTTTAGAACGCCAGCAACAAGTGGTTTCGTTGCAAAGTATGGTGAATGGGCAGGAAGCCGAACGTACACGCATCGCCAAAGATTTACACGATGGCCTGGGCGGATTATTTTCAACTGTAAAAATGTATTTCAGTACGCTGCAACACGAGGCCCCCCAACTAAAAGAAAACGAATTATTCAAAAAGAGCTACGCATTGGTAGACACTGCTTCGGAGGAAGTGAGGCGCATAGCCCACAACATGATGCCAGAAGTATTGATGAAACTGGGACTCACCAACGCATTGAAAGATTTATGCGACCATGTGAGTGCGGGTAAGTTGTTGCAAGTTTCGTTAGAAGTACATGGCATGAATAAACGCTTGAATCCGACTACAGAAATCATGTTGTTTCGCATTGTGCAGGAGTTGTTGAACAACATTATCAAGCATGCACACGCCAGCCAGGCTATCATTCAATTTGTTCGAGAGAATGAACGGCTGAGCGTAATTGTAGAAGATAATGGTCGTGGTTTTGGTATAGATGAAAAGGACATCACTCACCATGCGGGCATTGCTACAGTGCAAAGTAGGGTCAACTACTTAAATGGAAAGATAAATATCGATTCACAAAAAAATGTGGGTACTACGGTGATGATGGATTTTTTAATTAGTGAGTAGTACAATTTAAGTTGGTTTATGGAATTAGAGAAAATGATAAAAATTTTAATCATAGACGATCATCCGCTGGTTTGTGACGGCATCAAAACCATGCTCAAAGATGAATCATCGATGGAAGTTGTCAATGCCAGCAAAACAGCCAATGAGGCGCTTACTTATTTGTCTTCCAATGAACCCGACATTATTTTGTTGGACATCAGTCTCCCAGACATGAGTGGGTTAGAATTGTGTGAACGTATCCGAGCCATCAACAAAAAAGTAAAAATCATCGGTCTTACCTCTACGAATGAAGCCGGAATCATTACTGGGTTATTGCAGCGTGGCGGCAACGGCTATCTCTTGAAAAATATGGAAAGAAATGAATTAATTGATGCCATTCACGAAGTAAAAAAGGAAAAGGTTTTTTTGAGCCGTGCCGCCAATGATAAAATATTAGAGCAGTTTCAATCGCGTATGGCAGCCGAAGAAACCTATTTGCTCACACGAAGAGAAAAAGAAATTCTTCAACTCTTGGCCGATGGATTCACCGGGCCTCAGATAGCCGAAAAATTGTTTCTTAGTCCGCTGACTGTTGAAACACACCGCAAAAATTTGTTTAGAAAATTTAAAGTTCATAGCGTGCAATTGTTATTGAAAGTGGCTCGCGATAGCAGCTTGATTTAAGGATAAAATGAAGCTCCTTTTCGGAAGTCAAAATTGGCCGAAAGGCAATTTTTTGTGCGATGTTCTTTCTACCTTCGCCCCATGGCCGAAAAAAAACTATTCCTGCTCGATGCGTACGCGTTAATCTATCGGGCACATTTTGCTTTTACGAAAAATCCACGCATCAATTCCAAAGGAATCAACACCTCTGTTCCGTTTGGATTTACGAATACCTTGCTTGAAGTGCTTCAAAAACAGAAGCCTACACACATTGCCGTAGCATTTGACACTTCGGCTAAAACTTTCCGCGATGAAATTTTTACGGAGTACAAGGCTACCCGGCAGGAAACGCCTGAAGACATTCGTGCAGGCGTACCTGTGGTGAAAGAAATTATTCGCGGCTTCAATATTCCCATCTTGGAAATGGACGGCTACGAAGCCGATGACATAATCGGCACCATCGCCAAAAAAGCGGAGCGCGAAGGCTTTACAAACCGGCTTACATGGGCAACTCAGTAGATATTCTCGGCCCAAAAGAAGTCTGCGAAAAATGGGATATCGAAAATGTTAATCAGGTCATTGATATTTTGGGGTTGCAAGGCGATAGCTCCGATAATATTCCCGGCATACCGGGCGTAGGTCCCAAAACAGCTGCGGATTTATTAAAACAATATCAAAGTGTTGAGAATATCATTGCACATGCAGGTGAGCTGAAAGGAAAATTAAAAGAACGCGTAGAGCAATTTGGCGAACAAGCTATTCTTTCTAAAAAGTTGGCTACGATCATTCTGGATGTACCGGTCGAGTGGAACGAAAAAGACTTGGAATACACGGGACCCGATGCGGAGAAACTGAAGCCCATCATCGAAGAGTTGGAATTCAAAACGATGGCACCGCGCATCTTCGCGACTACTGGCAGTGGTTCAACATCCGCGCCTGTTATTGCGGCAGTAAAGCCAGCGCAGCTGTCGATGTTTGGTGGCGATGAGCCGAGCATCGCACCCATAGAAGAAACAGAAAAGAAAGTGCTGGATGCTTCTTCTGTCAAATACAAAAAAGTCAGTCACGATGAAGCGGTGCTGCTGGCCGCACAATTAAAAACACAAAAAGAGTTTTCATTTGATATCCTGACCGACCATGCCGAGCATTTTGATTTTGTAATCAAAGGCATGTTACTCTCTTATTTGCCAGGCGAAGCGTTTGAAATTGAGGAAAAATCCATTGCGGCTTTTCAGGAAGTGTTTGCCAATGAAGCCATCGGCAAGGTGGGGCATAATGTAAAGCTGTCGATACTCGCTTTGAAAAAATCGGGGATCGAAGTAAAGGGTCATTTGTTTGACACGATGCTCGCGCATTACTTGATTGAGCCGGAAGCATCACATGATTTAGGAATTATCTGCAATCAATATCTCGGATATCAATTGTCGGGTGAAACGGACCCTCACACTTGGTTTGAACGCGTAGACCAAACATTGCAATTGAAACAAAAGCTTCAGAAAGAGTTAGAGAAGCGCGGGCACTCACGCCTGATGCGCGATGTGGAAATGCCGCTCGTTCACGTATTAGCCGCCATGGAGTTTGAAGGCGTAGCGCTGGATGAGCAGGCACTGCACTGGATGTCGGAAGCGCTGAAGAAAGACAGCGAAAAAGTGCAGAAGGAAATTTATGCCATTGCCGGACAAGAATTTAACATCGGTTCGCCCAAACAACTTGGTGAAATCTTGTTTGACAAGATGAAGTTGATGGACAAAACGAAAAAGACCAAGACGGGTCAGTATGCTACGGGTGAAGAAGTTTTGTCGAAGTTGGCGGATGAGCATGAAATTGCACGCAAGATTTTAGACTACCGCGAATATGAAAAGCTGCGCTCTACCTACGTGGATGCGCTGCCTAAAATGGTGAGTCATTACGATCATCGTGTGCACACCGACTATCGGCAGGCGGTGGCGGCCACCGGGCGTTTAAGTTCCAACAATCCCAATTTGCAGAACATTCCGATTCGTACTGAAAAGGGAAGACAGATTCGTAGTGCATTTGTGCCACGCGACAAAAATTTTCTTTTCATGTCTGCCGACTACTCGCAAATTGAGTTGCGCATTGCAGCCTCGTTTGCCAAAGACGAAACCATGATCGAAGCGTTTCGCCTCGGTCGCGATATTCACACCACCACGGCCGCTAAAGTTTTTAAAGTAGAAATTGAAAAAGTAACACCGGACATGAGGCGCAAAGCCAAAGAGGTGAACTTTGGCATTTTGTACGGAAGCACCGCTTTTGGTTTGGCGCAAAATCTCAATATCTCACGCACCGAAGCAGCGGAAATTATCGAATCCTACTTCAAAGAGTTTGCGGCCATCAAACGCTACATGGACGACAGCATTAATCTGGCGCGCGAGAAAGAATATGTAGAAACCATTTTAGGAAGAAGACGCTATCTGCGCGACATCAACTCGCGGAATATTTCTACTCGCGGTTTTGCCGAACGTAACGCGATCAATGCCCCTATTCAAGGAAGCGCTGCCGACATTATTAAGGTTGCAATGATCAACATCAACCGCTGGATGCAAAAAGAAAAATTGAAGTCGAAGATGATCTTGCAAGTACACGATGAATTGGTGTTCGACCTTCATGTTGACGAACAAGAAATCCTGAAGCCTAAAGTGCAGGAGCTAATGAAGACAGCCGTGATTTTAGATGTGCCTATGGAAGTGGAAGTGGGCATTGGAAAAAATTGGCTGGAGGCGCATTAAAGCCCGCGGTTTCAACGATTGCCCACTGTTTTAACTATTGCCCACGCTTTCAACCATGGGCAATTAATCAACAACAAACCCCAAACCGTTTCAACGGTTTTATAATTTTCATTCTCTAAAATTCCGGTCAAATGAAATGGTTTAAACCATTTTTTGAAAAACATCTAGCCCACGGTTTAAACCGTGGGCTAGATCAAAACAAAAACCAAAAATGGTTTTGTTCAAAAAATATTCCCGACCAATCATAACGGGAACAATAAATCGTGTAAATTCGATTGTTAAAAAATAACGTTGTTACTGCCCTTCGTTTCAAACAAGGGAACAACAAGAACCATCAAACAAATTCAAAATCGTTTCAACGGTTTAGAAACATTCTCCCCAGGATAATTGTAAAAAATGAAATGGTTAAAACCATTTCGAAGATATAATGATTTCTCCTAGCCCATGGTTTCAACCTAGCCCACGGTTTAAACCGTGGGCTAGGATGAAACACAGATTCTAAACAAAATAAACTATGCCACATTCCTATACTAAAATATGGATTCACGCCATTTGGGCTACAAAAGAAAGATCATCTCTCATACATTTAAATGTGGAAAACAAAATTTATGGTCATATATCAGAGCAGCTGATAGAACAAGAATGCCTCGTTAAAATTGTCAACGGCATGCCCGATCATATCCATTGCCTATTTCTATTGAATCCCAAAAAATCAGTTGCCGATGTAATCAAACAAATAAAAGGTAGTAGCTCACATTTTGTGAATCAGGAAAATATCATTCCTGAGAAATTTGCGTGGCAAACGGGGTATGCCGCTTATTCCGTTTCTGAGTCGGCTGTGGAACGCGTATATCAATACATTAAAAATCAAAAGCAACACCACCTGAAGAAAACATCGCAAAAAGAATACGATGAATTCATAAAGCTATATGGACTCAAGTCAGATGAATGAAGCCGAATTTCAGATGAGTCAACTTATTTGCTAACACTGAGCTGGCCAGCCAACCTGATTCGCCTAAAAGAAAATTTGCATCCCCATTTTACTTTCCGTTACTTCCCTCGTATCAGTTTCAAACTAGGAAATGATCAGTCAGATTGACCTAAACCTGATTCAACAAGCGCAACGAGGAGATCGCCAAGCTTTTCGGCAAGTGGTGATGCATTACCAAGCATTCTTGTATGCTGTTGCCTTTCGCTATTTGGGCAATTCGGCTGATGCCGAAGATGCCATGCAAGAGGTTTTTATAAAACTATGGAAAAATCTATCAGCCTATCGATCGGAGGTGAAGATGAGCACGTGGCTCTACCGCATTCTGGTGAATCACTGCTTAGATATGCAGAAGAAAACTTCGTATCAGAGTGAAAGGAGTCAACTGTCGGTCGAAGCTATTTTAAATCATCCGAACCAAAGCAGTCCGCTTCACGAACTGGCGCAAATAGAACTGACACAACTGTATCAACAAGCCATCGACCTGTTAGGCGGCCTGCAGAAAATGATTTACATCCTGCGAGATGTGGAAGACTTGCCTTCGGCAGAAGTATGCCAACTGGTAAATGTCAACGAAGATCAGGTTAAGAGCAATCTCTACCATGCTCGAAAAAAAGTTCAAGCCTATATTAAAGAACATTACAGCGAATAAAAATATGAACTGCCCCGACTACGAAAAAGACATCTATCTGTTTGATGAGCTCTCCTCGGAAGATCAACAAAAGCTTCATGCACATTTAAGTAGCTGCGAAGATTGCCAAAAATTATTCGAAGAAATTCAATCTTCGAAGGCGATTATTCAACGAGCAAAAGAATTGAAACCTCAACTGTCACATGCAGCTGCATTCACGAATCGGGTGATGGATCAGCTGCCGACAGAGCGCGAAAGCATTTGGAGTATTTGGCTACGCATACTCGATTACAGTTGGATTCAAAACTCCTTACGATTAGCCTCTCTTGTTCTGATTGTATTTTTTATTTGGGAACAAAAGCCTACTTCGTATCAAATCACAAAACTGATGCCTCGGCAGAATGATGTATTTCTGAATAGCATCGCATTCATCAAAAAATACGATGAAAACCGGAAAACAAATGCACACGAATCGTGGTATGCCCAGTACTTAAAAGTGAAACAGTCCACTAATCATAATTAAACATGAAGGCTCAAAAATTCTTTTCAATAGCAGCGGTTGTATTTGGTGTCGTATCGCTAACCGCTTGCGAACATCAGGTGTCGGTTCGTACATCCGTGCATGAAGATGGAAGTTTGGATCGTGAGATTCGATTAACCTCTGAAGATCCAAAGATCAATAAGCAGAACTATTTCGGATGCAGCGAACAAAATGGTTGGACGTTGATAGCTGATTCAGTTCACGTGAAATCAACAGCAAGTGATTCCAGTAAAGCCAAAGAAAAAAAGCACACCGTTATTTTTCGGAAGTCGTACGCTTCTGTTGCTGAGGCTAACGCAGAAACTTCGACATCTACTGATTCACTCTTTCATCTATCCAGCACGTTTGAAAAACATTTTCGCTGGTTTTATACAGTCTACCGCTTTGAAGACACATACCATCCGATCAATCGTTTTCGCTATCCGATAACAGATTTTCTTACGGCCTCTGATTTTCAGTTTATTGAAAATATGCCTGCCGAAGGTAAACCCATCAGCAAAGCTGATAGTCTGTTTCTAACTAAACTGAACGAACGGATTTTTGATCATTACTTCACGAGGGCATATATGGACGAATACTTTGCTATTTTAATGAAAGTGGGAGATCCAACACAGCAGGACAAGTTGAAAGCAAATGAAAAAATAATTTATGATGCCTTAGTAAGAAACGATATCAACATAGATAACAACCCATTTCCCAAACTTCTGGATAGCCTTGGAATAAATGTTGATTTGTCCTCAAGCGAATTTAAACGGATGGATAAAGAGGTGGAAAGCAAAATCAATTTTATGGGTTGGGCTGCAGAAGGCAAATTTGTGCATGCTATCTCCATGCCTGGTGAAATTGTAGATCATAATGCCGATTTTCATTCCGGTAACGAATTTTATTGGAAGCCTTCGTATTTGAAATTTGCTTTCAAGGGTCACACGTTTTTTGTGGAAACTAAAAAGCCGAACATCTGGGCATGGGTTGTTTCACTGATCGTAATTGGAGCAGCTGCGTGGGGCTTGCGAAAAAAATTTTAATCAGTCGTTAGCTATCGAAACAACAAATGAATCACTCCATCCGGTTGTGAGGCAACTTCTACTTCAATTTGAAAAGCCGTAGAAATATTTTCGCGTGTTAATACTTCGCTCGGTATCCCTGATGCCAGCATATGACCTTCATGCAGGAGCATAAGCGTGTCAGCAAAGCGGGCAGCCAGATTGAGATCGTGCAATACGCCCACTACCAACAAATTTTGTTGCACCATTAATTGCTTCAGCTGCTTCATAAATTGAATCTGATAGCGGATATCCAAAAAAGTTAAAGGCTCATCGAGCAACAACAGCCGTGGAGATGTCGGTTGAGCAGACCACAACTGTGCCAAGACGCGTGCAAACTGCACACGTTGCTTTTCACCTCCGCTCAATGTCGGATAATCACGATCACCAAAACTCCACACATCAAAGAAGCGCATCACCTCTTCGCAAATTTGCTGATCAGCTTGTGTGGCAAAATTTTTAAAGTGCGGATAACGGCCCATCATCACCACCTCCCACACTTTCAACGGAAAGGCCACTTCAATTTGTTGTGACAACACCGCTCGTTCGCGCGCCAGCGATTCAAATGAGCTTTGAGTTATTTCCTGTTCATTGAAAATAATTTTTCCTGAATGAATGGGCAACTGTCGACTGATGCATTTTATCAATGTTGATTTGCCAGCGCCATTGGGTCCTATGATCAGATTCATTTGGCCGGCTTGCCATTTAACCGAAACATTTTGCAACAGTTTTTTATCACCTGCTTGAAAAGAAATATGTTCGAGTGTGATGCATTTTATCAATGTTGATTTGCCAGCGCCATTGGGTCCTATGATCAGATTCATTTGGCCGGCTTGCCATTTAACCGAAACATTTTGCAACAGTTTTTTATCACCTGCTTGAAAAGAAATATGTTCGAGTGTGAGCATAGTTTAGAGGTGATAAACATTCTTGCGGAGCAAATAAATAAATACAGGCACACCTACCAGTGAGGTAACAATGCCAATGGGCAATTCAGCCGGAGCTAACAGTAGCCGCGCAATCAAATCGGCCACACTCAACAAGCTGCCGCCCAGTAGTGCACTTCCTATCAGCAAATACCGATTATCAGAGCCTTTGAATAATCGAAGCAAATGCGGCACCACCAATCCAACAAAACTGATCACTCCTACAAAAGCTGTAGCTACCGCTACCATCACCACATTGAGCGCCATTACTTGCCACTGCAGTTTTTTGATATCAATTCCCAGATACAATGCTTCTTCCTCGCCCATTAGTAGGCCGTTTAGTTTCTTTGAAAGTCGAAGTGCGAAAAAGAAACAGATCAAAAAAGAAATACCAACAATTGTCACAGAACTCCAACTGGATCCTGAGAGCGTTCCTAAATTCCAAAATGTAATAGATCGAGCCTGTGGATCTCTGGCAAGATAGGCCATGAGCCCAACTCCGCTTAGAAAAAGTGCATTCACAGCAATGCCTGTGAGTAATAACGTTATTACAGATCGTTTTCCGGATGCGTTTCGATTCATGGAAAGAAAAAATACCAGAGCCGTAGAAAGCGCTCCACCTAAACTGGCGGCCAGCGGTAGTGTCCACTCGCCTGCATGAAATTGAAAAGTTGCCCCGAGCACAAAATAAAGTGAAGCCCCGAGTGCTGCTCCACTGGAAGTGCCAATTAATCCGGGCTCCACAATTGGGTTGCGAAACAACGCTTGCATCAATACTCCGGCCACCGACAAACTGGCGCCAACGAGCAAACATGTGATGGCGCGAGGTAAACGGATGTTTAAAAAGATTCGCTCCGTTAGAGTCAGATCACTTACTGAAAAACTTTTACAAAGCGAATCAAAGATCGTATCAACAGAAATCGTAATCGCTCCAAAAATGATGGAGCATAAAAATACCATCGCCATAATTAGAGTCAGGCTCAACCAAATCGATATGTATCGATTATTGAACATTCTCTTTGCGAATGAGTTGTTGAAGCATCAGCACAATTTCACCAGTACGCGGCCCGAGATAAACTAAGTCGTGTTCTTCTACTCTGAAAATGCGATTCGATTTAGCCGCCTTGGTTCCGGCAATGCCTGGCAATTTTTTTATTTCATCCAATGAGCCGAGTTGGTCATATCCGAAATCAGTCAACAACAAAACATCCGGATCAGACTGCGCTACTACTTCGGCTGAAAGTTGCATCATCCCGCGTTCGCCATCCAAAGCAATTTCACCACCGGCCCATTCAATCAACATGGCCGATGTTGATTTTTTTGTCATGGTAAGATACACGTTGTTAGCTCTTCCAAAATGAATAATTGAAACTTTGGGTTTATCCTTTAACTCAGAAGCTGCCTTTAATGCTTTTTCCATATCAGCATCTAATTTTCGATTCAGCGAATCTGCTTGATTTTCGCGATGGAAATAAATGCCCATCTCGCGAATCAATTGCTTGGCCGAGGGAATATCATCACCCTTTGCTTCAAAAACTTTCATCGGTATTTTCAAGTCGGTCAATTGTTTCATCACCGGCTCCGGTCCCACATTGTTATCGTGAATTAATAAAGTAGGATTCACAGATAAAATTCCTTCGGCACTTAGCGCTCGATGATATCCCACGGTGGGCAGTGTCTTAATAGCAGGTGGATAGGTGCTGGATAAATCCACTGCAACTAAATTTTGTTCGGCACCAAGCGCATAGATGATTTCATTGTACTGCTTGGCAATACAAACGATGCGTTCGGGATTGTTTTTCTTTTCGTCTTTGTTGGCAAATCGTCCGCAAGCTGCAGCGATTAGAAATATGAGTAAAAATAATTTCTTCATAAAACATGAGTCATGTCGGTGGAGAAATAGAGCTCTATTCAACCACCGACATATGTTCCATTAAAATGTATATTTAAGATTGATGCCTCCAAAATAGTTGATCTCTTTTGGGCCGGGCAGATAAGCATCAGGTAATTGATTCACAAAAACCATTTGATAGTATTGCTGTCCGGTAATGTTGTTTGCTCCAATATAGGTATCCAAATCAAAATGCGATGTGATTGCCTTTCTAAAACCAATTTTGGCATTGAGCAGATTATAACTTGTTGCTTTGTTAAGGCCATCAGGCGTAAATGGCATCACATCTCTGTATTGGTAGGTGGCATTTGCGTAAAGCCCGGTGTTCGATGAGAAATCAGCACCGGCATTCAGCGTATAAGGCGGCACACCAGCCACTGCATTTCCATTATAATTACTTGGAGCTTTTGTTGCATCTGTTTGAAGAGTGAATTGATCATACTTAAAGTCAGAGTAGGTAGCATTCACAAAGGGACGAAGCAATTTTATGAATCCTACTTCAGATTGAATCACTGCGTATTTCACTAATAGCTCAACTCCATTATTGTTTAAACTTCCGCTATTCACCACATAAGTATAAAGGGTGGCGGTCGGATTGTTTATATTATTGGGAACAGCTACAAATGTCATTTTATCTTTAAACTTAGAAGTGAAATAAGCCACTTCAAATGTCAAACGTTCGTTAAGCAAACTCCCTTTTGTGCCCACCTCGATCTGCTCACCTACTTCCGGGCGAAGGCTTGTGTTTACCATATTGGCCGCTGGCGTGTAAATATTACTTGCCACGGGTGCACGATAACCCTTGCCATACGATGCATAAACAGAAAGATGTTTGTTGATCAATTTATTAACTGCAAAGCTTGGCGAAATTAGATTATCGTATGACTTAGTATAAAGTGTGGGCACTGTAGGATTGGGAATGTTATTAGCTGCTACATACTGTTTATCTCTTAGCAAAATGTCCATTGTACTCATACCCACTCCGGCAGTAATGGAAATATCGCTCGGCAAGGAAAGCGTCCACTGTGTAAATAAAGAGTAGGTACCCGTTATGGACGTTTGGTTGCTACGAATAGCGCCAATGATATTATAACCGGTTGGATCGGCTGCGTTAGTTACCATCGGGTAACCGATAATTTGCGCGTGTTGTTTTTGGGCTTCTATACCTGTAATACCCGATAATCGAACCCTTTCGCTTAAATCAAATCTTAAATCGAACACGGAACGAAATCCATAATTGATCGGAGCTTTATCAGTCCATCCGCCCGCTGAACTTACATTACTGTTTAGTCCGGTACCAAAAATGGAGGTGGTGTTTGAAAAGTTGTTGGCGATTTTATATGTATGACCCAAACCCGCGCGCAAACTAATTACATTCGTGTGCGCATCATTCTTTATATACGCGGGATTTCCGCTGTAGTCAAAACTCTGATATTGAGCGATAGTTAATTCACCGTTTCGTTGATCGTAGCTATTACTCCACCCTAGGTAAGCGGTAAGAGATTGTTTATCGTTTAATTGAAAGTCGCCCATTACATTCACAAAATCTTTCGTAGAGGCAGTATGTGCCATAAATCCGTCATAATTTTGTTTTCCATAGTTAATTAATAGCGATGACTTCTCGGTACTTGTTTGTATATGTGTAGTGAAACGATTTAAACCATAGCTACCTACCATCACATCTTGCCCAATTGAAGTCTTTCCTTTTTCCGGCTTGATTGTTTGCAGATTGATTACACCGGCAATGGCCAACCCGTAAAGTGAGCCGGAAGGGCCCTTAATGATTTCAACATTTCCAATGGAGCCGAAATCAATGTCATCCATCAGCGTAATCCCCTCTGCATCCGTTACCGGAATTCCGTTGAGGTAAGCCTTCACCCCGAGTTGATCAAAATTATTGTTAGTTCCTCTGTTGCCGGGTCCGCCACCACCATATCCGCGAATATTGAATTGTTGCCCGGCAGAAATGGTTCTGCGCTGCATGAATACTCCTGGAATGTTTGCATTAATGGCGTCATCCAGAAATAGACCTGTGCCCCGCTTAATTTCGGTTGATCCTAATTTAGCAATGGAAGCTGGTTGGCTTAAGATCAATTTGCTTTGACTAGATGTAGCCGTAATTTCCACTTCATTCAATACCTGTGTGGATGGTGTAAGCGCAACAACTATTTCCGTATCACAATTCGTAACAGATTTGCGCACCGATTCGTAGCCTACATAGCTAATGTTCAATTCGAGAGATCCATTGCAAGGAAGCATAAAGTTTCCATCCTTGTCGGTAGTTGTTCCACCACCGCTCATTACTTCAATGGTTGCACCTGCTAAAGGCTGGCCTGTGGATGCATCCGATAGTTTTCCCTTCAGTGTAGAAGCTTGCGACCAGCCGATGAACGGTAGCGCAGCAAAAAGAATAAGTATAATTTTTTTCATCTTTTTTAAATAAAGTTTAATTCAGTGAACACATACGATCAGCGTATTTCATCTGTCATATGGATTGAAAATACAATCACGGTTAGGTAGGCAAGAATCTATGCCACAATAACCACGAATTGATTTTTGATTTGTTTAAGTAAGACTGGCCAGTGTACTCTTAGAATACAGTGGGAAATTTGAATTGAATTATGCCCAAGGTGGTGGGGCTTGAATGGAAAGGGCAACCGACTGATAGGAGTTGATGTATTCAGTTGGTGAATAAATCGGTTCGGCAATGCAGAGACCAAAACTCATTTGAGTAGGAAGAAAGACAAGTGCAAAAAACTGCGCAAACTGCGAAGGCACTGGTTTCTTGTCGTTGGTAGAACGCTTGATCATCTCGTCCAACAGCGAGAGTAAATTATCTTCATGCTCATCGTGAAGACCAAACAAGATGTATCCGGTTTTTGTCTTCTCTATTTTAGCGATGTCGTACATTTTGCCGGATAGTTCCACTTCGTTTTCTTCTGAATCCAATTTGCTGAATTCATCGAAGGAGAGAACCAGCCTTTCCAATTTTTCCTTGGGCAGTACTGCTAATGCCGCTCGCATTTCTTTACGAATAACCAGCAATCGTGAGCCAAAATAGGCATAGAAGCCCACGATTTGCAGGACAAGTACGATTAAGAAACCGATGGCAACGATTCGTTTCATATTCAGTCGGGCAATCTAATTAAAATTTGGAAATAAGAAGTCTCTTTTTTGATGACTGATTTCTTTTGTGCAGCTACTACTTACCAAACGCAAACCAACATAGAAATATAGATCACATAGTTGCCTTCAGAATATTTTTCTATATGCTATATGAATCTATGTTTCTATGTGTTAAAAAAGCAGCGCATTCAAAACTTTATGCAAAACAGGATTCGCAATTCCTCTAAAATTCATAACTTTCAAAAAGCACTCACATGACTGAACTATTTCTTACTGATCGACTGAATCAACTCTTACCTCTTTATAAAAACTTCTTGAAAAAGGAGGTGTATCCCATCGAGTTGGGCATCATCACAAAACCTTTCAAGCAATCGCTGTCCATTGTAAATGACTTGCGCCAAAAGGCGAAAGCGCAAAAGCTATTCGCTCCTCATCTGTCACCGGACGAAGGAGGCGTGGGCCTCAATTTAATGGAGTTCGCACAAGTGAGTGAGGTACTGGGCACATCGCCACTTGGTCATTTGATTTTCAATTGCAATGCACCCGATATCGGCAACATGGAACTAATGCATCAGTTCGCTTCTGCCGACTTGAAGAAAAAATATTTGCACCCGCTCATGAATGGCGACATCCGTTCATGCTTTGCAATGACGGAACCTGAGTTTGCCGGATCCAACCCGGTGAACATGGCAACCACCGCCATTCGCGAAGGCGATCAGTACATTATCAACGGGCACAAATGGTTTACCACGGCTGCCGATGGTGCTCACTTTACCATCGTGATGGCGGTAACAGATGCTGCGAATCCAAATCCATATTTACGAGCCAGTATGATTCTCGTTCCGCTGGATAATCCGGGTTTTAAACTGGAGCGTAACATTTCCATCATGGGCGAAGCTGGCGAAGATTATTTTAGCCACGCAGAAGTTCGGTTTACCAATTGCAAAGTGCCCGTGACGAATCTAATTGGAGAAGAAGGACAAGGATTTGCACTTGCTCAAGTGCGATTGGGCCCGGGACGTATTCATCATTGCATGCGATGGATCGGAATTTGCGAACGTGCTTTTGACTTGATGTGTTCACGTGCGGCTACGCGCAAGCTGAGCGATAGTCGCTACTTGGGTCAACAACAAATCATTCAGGCTTGGATAGCAGAGTGCCGCGCGAACATCAATGCAGCACGACTGATGGTTCTACACACAGCATATTCGATGGAGAAGAATGGAGCCAAAGCTGCGAAAGAAGAAATCTCTACCATTAAATTTTTCGTGGCCGATGTACTAATGAAAACATTGGACAAGGCCATTCAGGTGCACGGTGCGCTGGGCATAACGGATGATACATTGTTATCGTTTTGGTACCGGCACGAGCGCGGTGCGCGCATCTACGATGGCCCCGATGAAGTGCATAAAGTTTCTTTGGCTAAATCGATATTGAAGGGGTACGGTATGCCATAGCCCACGGTTTAAACCGTGGGCTATGGCGCTACAGATAACGATGTATACCAAACCGATCCGCGAACTTTGCCATGTTCGCTTTTTGGATGCTATCTCATGCTTGGTATTTGAAACATTTAAAAAGAAGAATATTTATTTTTATTTATTAAACTTCTAAGATGCTCGATCAACCCGCTCACATCCGCCAAGGCGAAGAGTTAAACACCGATAACTTAATTGCCTATCTGAAAGCAAAAGGGCTTGCCAGCGAAATCACCATTCAGCAATTTCCAAGCGGCTACTCCAATCTTACTTATCTCATCCAAACGGGGCACGAAGATTTTATTCTTCGCAGACCACCGTTCGGAGCCAATATCAAAACGGCACATGATATGGAACGCGAATATAATGTGCTCTTTCTTTTACAAAAAGCAGGATTCACCAAAGTGCCGGAGCCGGTTCTCTTTTGCGAAAAAGAAGATGTTATCGGAGCGAAGTTTTATCTGATGAAACGAGTGCAAGGTATAATTCTACGCAACCGTGTTCCCAAGGGCATGACGATCGATGAGCCTACGTTCCATCAACTTTCTCGATCAGCTATTGATCAACTGGTGCAACTGCATCAGCTCGATGTTCATAAAACTGGATTGCATCAGTTAGGTAAACCCGAAGGCTATGTACAGCGACAAGTTGAAGGGTGGATCAAGCGCTACTTCAATGCTCAAACAGACGACATCGCGGCAATGAATGAAACAGCCGGGTGGATGCAAAAGAATATTCCAACATCTAACCGAGTCAGCTTCATTCACAACGATTACAAATACGATAACCTTGTACTGAATGCCGATCACCTCACCGAAATCAAAGCTATTCTTGATTGGGAAATGGCTACCGTGGGCGATCCGCTAATGGATCTGGGAACTTCATTGGCTTATTGGGCCGAAGCGAACGATGCCGATGCGCTCAAGCCTTTCAACCTCACTTGGATGCCGGGAAATATGACGCGTCACGAGATGGCTCAATACTATTCTGAGAAATCAAATACCTCCATTGATGACATCGTATTTTATTATGCCTTTGGTTCATTCAAAGTAGCCGTTATCTGTCAACAGATTTATCATCGCTATAAACAAGGTCACACGCAAGACCCTCGTTTCGCTTCGCTACTCTTCGTCATCAAAGCGTGTGCAGAGAATGCGAGGAAAGCCATAAATAATTTGAAAATTTGAAAATGTTTTGATTTGAAAATGAATAGCTTCGTAACGCTAAATCCATTTTCAAATCTTCAAATTGATCCATCTTCAAATTAATTATGACTTCGATAAAAAATGTTCTCATCCTCGGTGCCGGTACATTGGGTAGCCGCATCGGATTACAAGCCGCTATTTCAGGTTATAAAGTAACTGTGTACGACATCCACGAAAGTGCCTTGCAACAATCACAAAAAGTGATGGAGAAAGTGTTGCGCTACGCTGTAAAGATGGGCATGGTCAAAGAAGAAGCAAAGCCCGAAATCTTTTCGCGCCTTCAATTCACCACCGACCCTCATGGTGCGGTTGCCGATGCCGACATCATCAGCGAAAGCGTGACAGAAGAAGTATCGATTAAAGAAAAAGTGTGGAAACAATTTGGCGAGTTGGCTCCAGCAAAAACTATTTTCACTACCAACACTTCGTATCTGTTGCCATCGCAGTTTGCGCAAATTTCCGGTCGGCCGGAAAAGTTTTGTGCTTTTCATTTTCATGATGTGTTCACTGCCCGTGTTGTAGACATCATGCCGCATCCCGGCACTGCACCAGAGATGATACCACTCTTACAAGATTTTGGGAAAAAGCTCAATCAAGTGCCCGTGTTGGTAAAGAAGGAATCGCCCGGTTATATTTTTAATTTTATGTTGATGGCGCTAATCGGAGCAGCCGGCAAATTAAAAACGCACGACATAGGATCGATCGAAGACATTGATAAATCATGGATGGTTAACTTTAATATGCCGATGGGGCCATTTGGTATTTTGGATAACATCGGCCTTGATACCGCCTGGCATGTTACTAAAGATCGCTCGGATGGCGCATCCAAAGCATTTGCTGCTTTACTAAAGACATATGTTGATCAAGGTAAACTCGGTGAGAAATCCGGAGAGGGCTTTTACAAACATCCGAATCCGGCCTATAAAAACAGTGACTTTTTATTATCCTGACCGTATACATCCACTGATTTCATTTTAGAACTTTTATGATGAAAACTGTTTCGTTGATTCTTTTTTGGTCGGTGATGTTGTACTCCTGCAAGGAGGTTTCATTTACTGAAGCACAACCCAGAGGTGTAGCACCTTTAAAGGAAATTCCACCCGCTTTGCGCGGTGTGTATCAAACCTTCGATAAAACAACTGGAGAATTTTCTGACACACTGATTGTAGAGTCGTGGGGATATCATTTCAAAGATAAGAACGACAAAGACTGGTTGAACCGAGGTACTATTAGCGATACTCTCGTGATCAAATTCTATCAAAACTATTACTTCGTCAACTTTAAGTCGGAAGGTCAATGGGTGTTGCGCTTGGTGCAGCAAGAGCCAAATGGAGCGATCCGATTTATGTCGGTTGATTTGAAAGATGAGGTGAAGCGAAAGGAGGTTCTTAAAAAGCTTGGTAAAAAATTAGCCATCAAGGAGATCAAACGCAAAGACGATACATTCTATCAAATCAATCCATCGCCTGAGCAATTGATGACACTGATCAAAGAAGGCTTTTTTACAGGTGAACGTTTGAATAAGGTCAAATAAAAATCCCCGTAACCTTTCAGCAACGGGGATTTTATTTATCAATTAGAATTTAGTTTTTCTTCTTTTTGAAAATTGACAAGATCTTTAGCCGGTGTATTCTTAGCTAAATCCTGCAACGCCTCTTTACCTTTTTCTTTGGCCACATTAGTAGCCGCCTCTTTGGCTTGTTGTTTTTGGTCTTGCGTATTCAATACAAACTTAGGCGATGCAACTGTTCCACCCAGAGAAATTGGTAGGATCACATCAGAATTAGCAGCAGCCCCTGGATTTAAAAAGCCATTGAGTTGTGATCCTAATTGCCCTGCGGGCACCGTCATCTTCAAGATGTAGTCGATGGATTTATCTAAGCCGGTGCTGCCACTCACGGTCGTAGGATAGTTTCCTACTTTCACATTAAAGGGTTTTACACTCAGTCGCCCATCGGTGATCGATGCCGACATCAGCACATCTTTCAAAGTTACGTTATCAGTGTTATTCAATTTAGTGAGAGATGTAAGTCCGGAAACAAAATTTGATTTAGTAAGAACAGCCTCAGCAATTTTAATCAGGCCCGATCCACTTACCGTATTCATTTTTGGCATCATATCCTGACCTAACTCGCCATTGATCTTAAAATCGGTTCCAAATTTTCCATTCACAAATCCGGCAATCGGTGCATAGGTTTTGATGATCGAGAATGAAGCAGCCGCTTGTTGGATGGCGAGGTTTTCTATTTTCAGTGCCATGTCGTATTTCGGATGGTTAACATCTTTGGTGTTGTAAGAACCATTCACAGCAAATGTTCCTCCCAGCATATTAAAGTTAACACCACTCAAATTAGCCGCACCGTCTTTCACAATTACATCGCCTAAGGCATTGGTAATCGTGTAGTCCATCATCTTCACGGTTTTAATATCCGAGTGAAGAACGAAGTCGATGTTAGCGGGAATTGGAATCACACCAAATGAGGCGGTATCTTTTTTAGCAGGCTCTTCCGAGGGAGTCATAAACTCATTTAAGTCGAGCAACGAAGAGCGGAAATTCACATTTCCTTTGATCGTCTCTTTGCCAAATATAAAACCAATATAGTTGGTGATAGCACCATCGGTGCTGAAATCACTACGACCAATGGTACCGTTGGTATTTTTCAATTCAATTTTTTGTGGATTGAATACGGCTTCGGCTTGAGCGATCGTAACAGCATATGGAAGTGTTTTTGATTGGAAGCTGAAATCCTTCAATGAAGCCGAACCACTCGTTGGTAATTTATCGTAGCGCTTAGCAGTTACATCCGAATACTTTCCTTTTGTTTCCAGATTGGCTTTTACTTTTCCGGCCAGGGTCATGCCTTCCACGGGAAATATCTTCATCATCTTTTCAATATCAATTCCGCCTTTTGCTTTCAAATCCCAAGTGATGTCTTCTAAGTTTTGTAACAGCAATTCTCCACTAAATTTTTCTCCTTCCATGGTCATATTAAAATCTTTCACGGCAATGGTGGTTTCAGCCATTTTGCCGGAGGTGTTTTTAATCGTAGAGGCGAAGTGAACATCTTCTAAAGGAAGTGGTACTTGCGCTGCTTTTACAAAACCATTGTTTAATGACATGGCTACATCCATTGCCGGAATGATTTTTCGAATACTGTCATACACGCCATTGGCCTTCGCATCGATGGCATAAGTTCCTTTCATTTCCAATCCTTTCATTGGGAGCATTTTAGTCAACTCAGCCAGATTCAATTTTGCTTTCAAATCGGCATTCATTTTAAAGTCTTTCAGATTTTCAATCAACAACTTCGCGTCCACCGGATTCGAACCAAAATCAAGATGAAGTTTTTTCAGATCAACCAAAGTGTTTTCAATCACGCCTGTTTTGTTATCGACTGTTAAATCCATGGCAATGTTATTCACCGCGGTAGGCAAATCAGGATATTTAAACATACCGTCTTTTACATTCATGGTGAGGTTGAAGGCCGGCATCTGTTTTTCAGAATAAGTGCCTTTCACAAAACCATTAAATGCCAACTCGCCTTTCGTTTCGATTTTATCAAAATCTTTGGTGTACATACCGGGCACCAGTGAAAGCAAACTCTTGAATGTATTGGCCGGGCTCTTGAATGACAAGTCCATATCATACGAATTGGTGTTCAGCTTTACCCATCCTTCGGCACTCATGGCAAAGTCATTCAGTTTTGATACGTTTTCTTTGAAGGTGTATTTGGTATACGCCTCGCTGATGCCAATCGTAGCCTCCACTTCGGCATGTTTGTTCGTTAGATATTCCGTGCCTCCGTATGCTACTGTTAAAGAGTCTACTGAAGTTTTGGTTTTTAAATCAAACGCCTGATCATTAAAGTTGCCGCTGCCGCTGTGGTTCAAATTTTTCAGTGCCATGTAGTATGGCATGGTAGCGTCATCATAAACCAATTCGCCTTCCACAATTTCCCAGTGGTCGATACCAAAAGAAAACTGACTGGGCTCTTCCGCTTGTTGTTTCACCGTGTCGGCAGATGGAATTGCTATATCATAATTGGCTCGGCCGTCTTTCAACACTTTTACATTGATACTAGGTCGAACCAATGTAATACCCTTGATGCGCAGCTGATCACCAAACAACACATCGGCTAGATTAATTTCTACATCAAAGCGTTCTACCATAAATAAATGCACGCCTTCAAAAGGAGCACGGTTAAACACACCCAGTTTCTGTACTTCAACCGTAATGTTGGGGAAATTGCGGAAGATGGTTAAGCTAAAGTCGTTGGCGTCAAAAACGACATCCGCATTCACACTTTTAGCCAGCTCCTTGTCGATCGCTGCTTTAATGTCATCTTTAAAAACACGTGGCAAAATCATCGCAGCGGCCACCAGCACAATCAAAAAAATACCGATTCCAATGGAAATTTTCTTCAGAAGCTTCATCTTATAAATATTTAGTTTTTTTACAATCCTTGATTAAAAAATGCCCAGTCTGTACTTATTCCAAGCTGGCAAATGCAGAAATTCTTTCGAAAAATCCGAATGGCTTTTCTCTATTATGCCAATGGAAAATCATACAAAAAATCCTGCTTCAAAGTTAAGGAATTGAAAGCATTTGATGCACGCTACAACGCCCGATAACCGCCAGGCGGTATGAAGTTTCAGTTAAAAGTATTTCAGCATCATATCCACCATCCATTTCAATCGTGGACGGAAAGGTGGATACATCATGCTCATAGAGGAAAACCGCGTCAGTTGCTTCAATACGGATTTTTGATTGGAAAACTCCAGAAAACCAGCATGACCGTGTGATTTTCCAATACCGCTATTGTTCACACCACCAAAAGGCAAATTGGCATGTGTAAACTGAATGACGCATTCATTAATGCAGGCCGTTCCTGCCGAAGTAGAACTCAATACTTTTTTTTGAAAAGCTGAACGCTCGCTGAATACATACAATGCCAATGGCTTCTGCCTACTGTTGATTAAATCGATCACTTCTTCTTCGGTGCGGTAGGTAACTATCGGCAGAATCGGCCCGAAAATCTCCTCCTCCATCAATCTTGATTTGAGGGATACGTTGGAAAGAAGCACCGGATGCATAAACAACGTTTTCTCATTGACGGGTCCGCTAAATTCAACTTTGGCTCCATCCGAAATTGCATTCTCCACTATTAGATTCAATCGCTTAAAATGCTTTTGACTAACAATACGCGAGTAACTCATCGAATCTTCATTGAGTTTTCCCTCTTCGCCAAACATTTCAATTACCTGTTTTTTTAGGCTGGCAATGAAATCATCTTTTACGCGCTCGTGCACGAGGATGTAATCCGGGGCAATGCAGGTCTGCCCGTTATTCAAAAATTTTCCAAAGGCGATTCGTTTGGCTGCCGTTGAAATAAGTGCCGTTTCATCAATAATGGTGGGCGATTTTCCACCGAGTTCAAGCGTAACGGAAGTAAGATTTTCGGCTGCTGCGCGCATGATGATTTTGCCGACAGCCGGGCTTCCGGTAAAGAATATATGATCCAATGGAAGTTGCAGTAATTCGGTAGATACTTGCTGATCGCCTTCAAAGACCTTTACCAGATCCTCCTCAAAAAATTCGTTTGTTAACTCTGCTATTAATTGGGAGGTAGCCGGGGTCATTTCAGAAGGCTTGATGATGGCGGTATTGCCTGCGGCAAGGCAGGAAACCAGCGGTCCGAAGCATAGGCTAAATGGATAATTCCAAGGTGCAATAATCAGGCAAACCCCTTTTGGTTCAAACTTAATTTCCGAGCGAGTGCCGAGATAGGTAATGGGCGCATCTATTTTTTTGGGGGCGGTCCACTCATCCAAATGCTCCAGTGTGTGCCTGATTTCGGTTACTACCGGATAAATTTCCGAAAGGTCAACCTCAATAAACGATTTCTTCAAATCCTGATGTACAGCTTTTTGAATCCGTTCGCGATTATCTAAAATGAATTTACTGAAGTCGCTCAGCAATTTCTTGCGCTCTTTGATCGACTGTGTGCGTAAAGTCAGGCTCTTTTGTTTTTGAGCTTCAAATACAGATGAAATCGAGGTCTTAGGATTCGTTGTTGTGCTCATTTGTTAAGCCGTTTTGCCCAAGTTATCTAAAAATTTACCCCTTTTTCAGAAGAATTTCGAACATTATTAGGTCAATATTACCAAATTGTTAATTTTATGTAATCAATTTTAACATTGAGATAATAATGCGGGTTGTAGCATTGATTTTCTTCCTTTTTACAAGCTTACTTTCACAGGCTCAAGGAAGCATATTGTCTGCCCTGATTGAAACTACTGCACCAACTTCTAAAGAAGCCATTCAAAAAAACATGAATGGCTTTATCAAAGAGTTTCAGCAAAAGAGAAACGATGCTAAAAATGAGGTTCGCTTCTTAAGAAGTCTGGTTAACAAGAGCCACCGCAAATTCTTAAAGCATTACCAAGCGTATGCACAATTCAATGAGGTTTTTGAAACCGGAACATATGACTGCCTAAGCGGAACTGCATTTTTCAGTGTGGTTCTCAACGAGTTGGGTTATTCGTATAAGATCATTGAAACCAATTATCATATTTTTCTTCTTGTTTCAACTAAACATGGTGAGGTGCTGCTAGAAACCACCGATCGGCTGGCCGGTTTGAAAACCAGCTCGGAAGAAATCAATCAAACGCTTGCCCTTTATAAGCAAAATCAACTATCGGCAAGTACAGCGGAAGTGAATTACTATTTGTATCAAACTCAGTTATTCCGCGAGGTGGACGCGATTCAATTGAGTGGATTACTTTATTTTAATCAGGCAGTTGTGGCATACAATCGACAAAACTGGTCTTTGTGTGCTAAACAATTAGCGAAAGCGCGAAGTGTTTATAATAACCCTCGCGTAGAAGAACTTTCTGAAATTTTATTCAAGTCAATTGTACAAAGTGAAATCGAGCAAGGTCTTAAAAAGGAGTTATTACATCAGCTTAAGCCTTTCGTTAAAACTTCTCCTCTGGTAGCTTCCCGCTAGTTCTCTAATACCCGCAATTCCACTCTCCGATTCATCTTATGAGCGGCTTCGGTATTTTCTTTGCTCAATGGTGATGTGCCACCGAATGCTTTTGTCTTAATTCGGTTTTTGCTGGCTCCCTTACTTACGAGGTAAGATTTTACTGCGTCCACACGATCCTGAGACAATTTCATATTCAATTTTGGATCGCCTTTTACATCGGTGTGTCCTTCCAATTGAATAACCATTTTCGGATAGTCTTTCAACATTTTAACCACTTCATCCAACTCACTGTGTGACTCAGGAGAAATGCGGGCTGTGCCCACCGCAAAGATCAAATTATCCAAACGCATGGTATGGCCCACGGTGTGCGGAGTAGTTTCAGCCGTTTTAGCAACTGTACCGGGCAATGCCAACTCAATATCTTTAATCACTTTTCTTTCGGCATTTGCCAGGGCTGGATCCAACAAGAATTTAGCTACTGCAAAGCCGGGGGCCTCGACTACAATTGAGTATTTTTCGCCATCAAACAATGGAAATGAATACGCAGTGCCATTTAATAAACCGGTGCGGTTACCATAAGGTTCGCTTTGAAAAGAGATTTTAGCATTGATCGGTTCTTTTGTTGCAGCACTCACAATTTTGCCTTGCGCATAAATGAGTGTATCTGTTTCCTGAGAAAACGCTGCACCGGCAGCTAAGCAAACAGAAAGAGTAAAAAGTAACTTCTTCATACAGAATTAGAGCTTAATGATTTTGAATTCAACTCTGCGGTTTTTGGCATTACCTGCTTTTGTATTAGTTGTATCGACAGGTTTGGTTTCACCAAAGAAAGTGCTTGCAATACGATCTTTCGCAATGCCTTTGTTGATCAAATATTGAGATACCGCTTTCGCTCTACGCTCTGATAATTTTAAGTTATAGTTTTCAGCACCAATTTGGTCGGTGTGTCCGGCTATTTCTACTGTCATGTTTACACGCTCGTTCATTAATGTAACGATGCGATCCAATTCAGGATAGGAAGCGGAAGTCAACACCGCTCTATCAAACTCGAAGAAAATATTGTTCAAAGGAATAACGGCATTCTCAGCAATTGGCGTAACCTCTATTGGCTTCATCTCTTCAGGCTTCAATTGCATGTCTTGTTTTACAGGGCCATAAGTTACTTTTCTCAAATCCAGATTCTGGCTGGATGAAATATGGTCTTTCGCCTCTGCGCGAACACCGTATTGTTTACCAACCGGCAATGAGATTTCATATTCACCGGTTTCAGGGTTTGATTGTGCCACACCGATTTCTTTGCCGGTAGCCAAATCCTCATAAATTACTTTCGAGCCAAGTGGTTTTCCGGTTTTTGCATCGATCAGTTTTCCTTTCACCACTACCACAGGGTCAGGCATCATAAACACGGGTAATTTCAATCGGAAAATATCCGCGTTGTTATCCGCCACTCCTTTTGAGAAGTACGCATATTCGCTGCTCGAAGGGATGTTGAAGAATAGGTCATCAAACTTGGAGTTTACCTCAGGGCCTAAGTTTTCCGGCTCACTCCAGTTAGTCCATGTGTCGTCTAAGCGCACGCTACGATAAATATCAGAACCTCCATATCCACTAAATCCTCGTGAAGAGAAATAGAGGGTCTTGTCATCAGAAGCTAAGAATGGCGATGCATCTTCTGCAGCGGTATTCACATTTTTGCCAAGGTTAAGTGGCTCAGACCAAGAAGAGTCGTTTTTAGCAAAACTCACATAGATATCGCGGTCGCCAAAAGAATCGTCTCTTTCTACCGACATCAGAAGAGCTTTGCGCGAATTCGCTAAGAAGTAATGCGATTTTTCGCTGTAGTTGTAGTCGTTTTCAATCTTAACAGGCTTGGGTGCTGTCCACTCGCCATTTACATTGTTACTGATGGACATACCTGCGAGCATTTTCTTGCCACCATCAATATATTGATTACCCAGCACCATCACGGCTGCTTTTCCATCAGGCGTTACTGAAGTGATGGCGTTGATGAAGTTAGGGTATTCATTGTTAAACTTTGGGCCCATGTTTTGAGCTAAGGTCCATTTGCCGTTGGCATCCAAAGTTGAGAACCAAATATCTTCTTTGTCATTTACGCCACCCATGTTGCCCGGGTGGTTTCTACGGCTGAAGTACAATGTCTTTCCATCGGGAGAAAGGATACCATTCAGGTCGTCATACTCGCTGTTCACATTGGCATCTAAGTGATCGGTGATCAAACCTTTCGCCATCAATTCGGGGATGTTTACAATAGCCGCGATAGGAAGTTTCGAATCGGTAATGGCTATGGCATCGATAGAAAAGTAATCGGACAACGCTGCACCATCAAAGTCTAACCGGATCGAGGCAACTTTGTAAGCTGTTTTTTCCACGAAAACGTTGCGCATACGGCCTTTTAGCGGAATGGCTTGCGGGTTGAGTGTTTGAATTACATGTTCCTTGCCGTTTTCCTCATAAGCAGTAATCTTAAAAAGGGCACTTGGGTTATTTGACTCGGCAATGGCTATTTGCTGGATTTGGATCGGTGTTGCAAAGCCTACTCGTATAAATTCCTTGCGTTTTGGCTTATCCGGGGTCCAGGCATTGGGGTTTTGTCCGGTTGCGGGAAGTACATTGGGCTTTCCTAATATTTGCTGGGCCGAGTACTGAATGGGTGTAAGTTCTGAGGAAAACTCGATAACTTTTGACGCCCATTGTACGGTTTGTCCAAAGGAGGATGTAAGAGTAAATCCGAGCAAGAATAGGGAAAACGAGAATCTCTTGTTCATAATGAGGGGACTAGGCTGGTAACAGTATGGTTTTAAAGGTTAAACATAGCTAAAAATTGAAAAACGAAGAAAAACCAACCTGAAAAAGAAATTTGGTGATTTTGTTGTTTTATTGAATTGGTCAACATCAATCCATTGCACCCTTATTGAAAAGCAGAAAACCGACATGCAGCAACACCCCTAATTGCCGATTTTTATCGTCATAGTAGTTTAAACTAAGGCTAATGGGGCCGAGGGTGCTGTGCATAACAAGCCCTGCGGTTCCGGCAAAGTAAATTTTGGTGATGTCGTTATTCAAGCCTGTCTTTTGATCATTTGTCTCAAATAGGGCTTCGAGCGGCTTAAACGCATAAGCCTCCAACCGCAAGTCGAGGCTTTTGCGCAGCGAGAATACATTTCGCCAACCACCGGCAGCGTAATTAAATGCCCTGAAATTTTGAAGTAACAAGGTGCGACTGTCTTGGAGCGGATTGAATGCAGGTGCATAAATGATGGTTCCAAAATAATTGGCAAATGTCGGTTGAGTAGAAAGCACGCCTTCGAGGTAATATCCCGAACTATAGATGCCGGTTTTAAAATATTGCTCCAGTGTTAGCTTACCCTGAATCCAGCTTCGTTGATCGATGGATACGCCTTTTTGTACAGAGGTGTTGCCGGGCGTAAGTGTTTCTTCCAAGGAATACCAGTTTCCCGTAAGGCTAAATGCTTTCCCTTCGGAAGCATACTGCTTACGGTTGAGCGAGTTGGCTGAAATTGAAAATCCTAAACGAGAACCTCTAACCTGCAGCAAGTCGAGTGTATCGGTGGAAACCAAAACACCCTTGTCGATGTACGAGTCGTTGTTGTTAATTAACGAACCGTGGAGAACCACTTTAAATTGATTCCCGAAAGGAAAGCCAATGTTGATTCCATAGCGCCTGTCTACTCGGTTGAGGACGGTAGGAGTAAACTTTTGCTGAATGACGTCATCGCCTTGCAAAAAACTCCAGCTGTTAATGGCAAATTCGGGCTCAATGTAAAATTGCCCCAGATAAGGCAAATCCATTCGGGCTTTTAGCAAAACGGATTTATAAAAATTACCAGCAAAAAAATTGGCAGTAAAATGAGTCAGCACCCGATTGAACGAATAATAATTCAAACCTAAAAAGATGTTACTGATGTTTCGGGTGGCAATGACTCCTCCAAAATCAACCTGAAAATTATTCTGCGGGCGTTTGGTCAATTTAAATTCAAAACTTTTCCGCGATTGATTGTAATTAAAACTCGGGTAGAGATTATTAAAAAAAGGCTCAGACACTAATTTGTAGTAGCCTGTTTTTACTTCGTTGTAATACAATGGCCGTTTGCCGCTTTTGAAAAACCGATTGAAGTATTTTTGCTGACTCTTTGAAAATCCTTCATAGCGGATGTCTTCAACAATAATGGCGGGTGTTTTATTATTGAATTTATTTCTTGCTTCCGACACGGCTTCACAGGTTCTACGTTCGGCAATTTTACTTTTGATCTCCGGCATTTGCCGAAGCGTTTGAAAATATCCACTGTCGATAATTGCTTTGGCTTTTGTAAAGTCAAAAGCCGTGTATTCTTGTAAATCCGATTGAATGTAAACTCCATTCGGGGGAACATCGTTGGGATTAGACTTATCCAGCAGCATGTAAAGAAGCGATCGCGAAATCAGCTTTTCATCTTCTCCATAGGGATATGTATTGTATACTTTGCTGGAAACATTCGAACCGATGATCACATTCGGATTGAAGTCGCGCTGAGCTACATCTACGGGAAAGTTGTTGTATACACCTCCATCAAACAAATACTTTCCATCGATGCGAATTGGATTATAAAAGAATGGAGCGGTTTGCGTGGTGCGCAGAGCATCGCTCAACACTCCTTTTTTCAATACTATTTCTGTTTGGGTAAAAATATCTGAAGCCATCACCCGCAGGGGCACAAACAAGCTATCGAAGTTATTATTGGCAATGGCCGATGGCTGCGCCAGCTTTTCTGCCAAGGCAAAATTCAATGACAAATCGCTGGCAATACTCGTGTTAAGCTGAAAGCTAAAGGTAGAATCGAGTGAGAGGTTTAACTTGAGAAAAGAGGCGTCATTTTCTTTTTTGAAATAATAATACGAGCGACCATTTTCAAACCGACCGTTCACCCAGTCTAAAAATTCTTTGGAAAGCACGATGTCTTCAATTTGCGCAGGGCTCATGCCACCGGCATAACAGCCCGCCACAATCCCTCCCATGGATGTGCCTACCACATAATCAATCGGAATTTCATTTTCTTCCAGTGCTTTGAGTACGCCAATGTGCGCCAAACCCTTGGCAGCACCGCCACTCAGCACCACGGCTACTTTCTGCTGAGCTGATGTGATGAAAGAAACTAAAAGGAAAAGGCAGAGCAACCTCACGTGTCCAAAAAGATTATTCTCAAAGATAGAGATTAGTAATTTGAATTACCGCTTCGCAACAATTACTTGTTCTGAAGGAGGAAATGCGATTTGCTGAAGGCGGCCGATGCACATCTGTTTTGCTTTTTGAAAATCTGCCAGCCTATCTTTCTTTACCGGCTGCGAAGGAGGAAGCTCTACGCGAAGGGCATCTATTTGCACACCATTGCGCCAAAAGCGATAGCAGAGATGCGGCCCTGTCGCTAAACCCGTACTACCAACATAACCTATCGTTTGACCTTGCTTTACACGTGTGCCCGCAGTAATGCCCGAGGCAATCTTGCTCATGTGCAAATAGCCGGTGGTGTAGGTGCTGTTGTGATGGATCTTCACATAATTTCCGTTGTTCGAAGTATAGCGCGCTTCCTCTACCACACCATCGCCCACGCTGCGGATAGGAGTGCCGGTTGGTGCGGCAAAGTCAGTGCCGAGGTGCGCTCTAAAAACTTTGGCCACCGGATGAAAGCGATTGAGATTATAGCGTGAACTGATGCGTGTAAACTCAATCGGATATTTCAATAATGCTTTACGCATGCTGTTTCCCTCCTCATCAAAATAATCTATGCCATCGCCTTGATCAAATGGAATAGCATATTCGCCCTTACCAAAATGTTCGAAATAAATGCCTAGAATTTTTCCAATGCCGATGGGTTTGTTGTCCACGAGATTTTCTTCATAAATCAACTTAAACTGATCACCTTTTTGAAGTCGCTGAAAATCTACTTGCCATCCGAAAATATCCACAAACTTGTTGGTGAGTTCATGCGATATATTCAATTGCTCAATCGTTTCAGAAAGTGATGATTCTATTCTTCCCGATACATTTTTCTCGAGCGTAATAACCGGGCGCTGGCAAACTTCTACTTGCAACGAATCGTGCAAATGAAAGATGACATAATCAATCGGGTTGGGTTCGTAAATAAGTGCACGCACCGTCTTCGCTGAATCGTGTTCATGTATCAGCGTGTATTTTTTGTTGGCTCCAATTTTCCGGAAGTCAAATATTTTTTTGGAAAGTGTATTGAGCTGTTGAAAAATACGAGAAGGAACATGCACCGAATCGAACAAATCAAAAAAGCGCTGATTGCGCTTGACATGATCTTCAATAACACCAAATTCTGTAACAGTCATGCCGTATAACACAACCGGTTCTTTTAAGGCTGGTGACTGAATAGTAGAATCCTTAGCTGTAGGATTGCTTGGGTAATTGAAAAATTGACCGGAATACTGCGAAACCCATACGATTGAGGCTACTACCAGAATAATAGCGGCAATTCGACTTTTATGAGTGACCCATTTATTCAACATCTCGCAAAAAATGAATTACAAGTTTAGCTTAAAAAATACAACTACTGAAATGTGTTTCAGTAAAGTCCGACTACTTCTTGAACTTGGCCTTGCCACTTTCTAAAAACTTCACAAAGTTGTTGACATTAAGATCATAGGGCTTGGGTGGCACCAACACGTGTTCATCCAAACCTACAATCACATAAAATGGCTGAGCATTATTATTCAGTCTAGAAATCTGCAAATCCGCATTTTGCTTGCCAATCGTTTTTTTCACCTTGTTATCATAGGTAGAAGTGTACCATTCATTTTCCGGTAATTCCGTTTTGTCATCCACATAAAGAGCCACCACCACAAAATCATTTTTCAACCGCTGCAATACTTGCGGGTCGCTCCACACGCGCGCTTCCATTTCTCGACAGTTGGTACATCCATGACCCGTGAAGTCAATGAAGAGTGGTTTGTTTTGCTGACGGGCACACATCATGGCTTGCTCATAATCAAAATAACCTCTGATGCCGTGTGGAAGATGCAAGAACTCTTCATACTTGGGCGGATCACAAATTTCGTTAGGCTTCTGATTATTCGCAGCGGAAATCAAATCAAAGTCGTGTGTAGAAACAGGCGGCAAATAACCTGCCAATGATTTTAAAGGAGCCCCCCACATGCCCGGTATGAGATAGATTAAAAATGTAAACGCTACTATCGCTAAAGAAACACGTACCACGCTCACTGTTTTATCCTCTGCATCTTTTCCTGTATCGCCCGGCATCCGAAATCCTTTCATTAGGTAAATGCCGATCAATGCAGTAATTACAATCCAGATGGCCAGATTAATTTCGCGATCTAAAATGCGCCAATGAAATGCCTGATCGGCAATGCTTAAGAACTTAAAGGCGAGCGCAATTTCTATAAAGCCTAAAATGACTTTAATGGTGTTTAGCCATCCACCGGATTTTGGAAGAGATTTCAACCAACCCGGAAAGAATGCAAACACCGTGAACGGAATTGCGAAGGCAAGCGAAAATCCAAACATGCCCACAATCGGTTTGATTACTTCTCCACCGGCAGATGAAACTAAGATACTTCCTACCAAGGGGCCTGTACATGAAAAGGAAACAAGCACTAATGTAAAAGCCATAAAAAACACGCCACCTAACCCGCCTTTTTCGGCTTGCTGATCTACTTTGTTGACGAATGAGTTGGGCAGCGTAATTTCAAACAAACCGAGGAATGACAAACCAAAAACGATAAACACAGTGAAGAAAATCAGATTTGGAATCCACTCGGTTGAAAGGTGATTGGCTGTTTCCGGTCCCATGATCGGAGAGAGAGAAGCACCGATTAACGTGTAAATAAAGACGATAGAGATTCCGTAAATCAGCGCTTGAAATTTAGTGCCTCGTCCGGTGAAGAAACTCACCGTCATTGGGATCATCGGAAAAACGCAAGGTGTGAGCAATGCAGCCAAACCGGCAATGAATGCAAGAATAAAAAATCCCCATAGCGATTGATTTTGTTCTTCATCCAGCTTTAATGAAGGATCTAAAATTGGCCCGGTTATAGGCGGCCATTCTTTGAATGTGGAAGTTGTTAAAACAGGTGTCGGTTGAACATTACTTTCAGGCTGAACTTTTTCTTGTTCAGGTTTTTGTTCATTCTTTTCTGACTTATTTGGCTGGATAGGTGCACTTTTGCCGTTGACCTTAATCGTGTTAAATGTAAACTCACCATCTCCAGGCACACATTGTCCGGTTGCATCGGTGCAAACCTGATACTCAAAAGTGCCTTCTATTTTAAGAGGTGCGGCTAACACTTTTATCTTTTGTTTGAATTCTCCCGTTCCTTTGAATATTTTCAGGTCGCACTCAAAAATGGCATCATGCTTATCTTGTGGCTTAATTGGAATCAGCTTACCAACGAGTTGGTAACTTGCGTGTGGTGTGAAGGTAAATGAAGTTGGTATGGGGCCATCGCAAACAAATTCGGATGAATATAAATACCAGCTTTTATCAATGGTGGCTTTGAAAACCAATTCAATTTCTTGTCCTACCTGAGCCGATTCGGGAGCAGAATAACTCCATTTGGCGGGTTTAAGCACCTGCGCATTGGCTCCAAAGGAGATTAAACAAAGGGCTATTAGTAACCGATTTATAAACATCTTATCCACAATTAAACAGTAAAAGTAAGCAAGTAAGGTCAAATCCTATTAAATGGTTCACTTTCGCTTGTAATCACTTGAAATTAAACTGTAATTTTAAACCTGTTGCTGCAACTAATTGCACGCTTAAACGTCTCAATATCCAAATTAAAACCAACAACTTTAACCCAAACACATGAAACGTAAATTGATTTTTTCTGTCATCGCATTTGCCAGCGCTTTTATGGTGCAAGCTCAAACGGCTGATGAAATTCTTTCAAAATATTTTGAGAATACCGGTGGCCTTGACAAGTGGAAGGCTGTTCAAGGTATGAAAATGATTGCCAAAGTTAATCAAGGTGGGATGGAAATTCCGCTGGAGATAGTTAACATGAAAGATGGCCGTCAATTCACTAAAGCCACTTTCCAAGGAAAGGAAATCATGCAAGGTGTTTATGATGGTAAAACACTATGGTCTCACAACTTCATGAATATGAAGGCTGAAAAAGGAGATGCAGAAGAAACTGAAAATTTTAAACAAGAAATTGGAACTTTCCCAACACCGTTCTTGAACTATAAGGAATTAGGATTTAAAGTTGAATTATTAGGTAAGGAAAGTGTAGAAGGTAGTGAGGCTTTCAAAATAAAATTAACAAAAAAACCAATTAAAATAGACGGAGTAGAAACCGAAAACGTAGTGTTCTATTATTTTGACGCGGAGAATTTCGTTCCCTTAATGCTCGAGGCTGAAATCAAAGAAGGTCCTGCGAAAGGATTAATTAGCCAAGTTAAATTCAGCGATTATCAAGAGGTAAATGGTTTAATGATTGCATTTTCTAGAGCTCAAGGAGTAAAAGACAAAGGAAATGCTCCCTTAACAATTACTAGTGTTGAGATAAACCCAAAAGTAGACGACAAGCTTTTCACTTATCCTGAAGGCAACTAACCAAAACACGAAATCAAAAGAATACTTCAACAACCCTTGAAGTATTCTTTTTTTATACCTGTTCCCTATTAAAACAAAACAAGAAATATGAAGAAACATTATCTGATCATTGCTTCACTTTTTCTGAGCGTCTCTACTGCCTTTAGTCAAGATGCAGTGTCGAAAGGCAAAGAATTGTTTGGCGATTTAAGAGCAAGACACATTGGGCCCGCTTTAATGAGTGGCCGTATTACAGACATCGAACTGCACCCTACCAATGACCGCGTGATCTTTGCGGGTACTGCCGGTGGTGGTGTATGGAAAAGCAGCAATGGTGGCGCCACGTTCAATCCTATTTTTGACGATTACTGTCAGTCCATCGGTGCGGTAGAGATCGATCCATCGAATCCGGATAATGTGATCTGGGTGGGTACCGGAGAAACATGGACACGCAATAGTGTGTCGGTGGGAGATGGTCTTTACAAAACGGTTGATGGCGGAACCAACTGGAAAAAAGTAGGTTTCGAAAAATCAGAACGTATTGCCGGAGTCCAAGTAAATCCTAAAAATCCCAATGAAATTTATGTTGCTGTGCTAGGCCCGCTTTGGAGTGACAGCGAAGAGCGCGGACTCTACAAAACGACTGACGGTGGGGCTACTTGGAACAAAATTCTTTACGTTAATCAAACAACTGGTTGTAGTGATTTAACACTCGATCCTAAAGACCCCAACATTGTGTATGCTACATTTTGGGAGTTTAGAAGACAACCATGGTCTTTTAGTTCAGGTGGTTTAAATAGTGCATTGTATAAGTCTACCGATGCGGGTAAGACTTTCACCAAAATTCACAATGGCTTTCCGAAAGGTCAGTTAGGTCGCTTAGCAATAGCGGTTGCTCCTTCCAATTCAAACATCCTCTATACAGTTATTGAATCAGAGCAAGACAAAGACAAGGGTTTATATAGAAGCGATGATGCCGGTGCAAGCTGGAAACAATTGAATAATGATTTCGGTATTGTGGTACGTCCATTTTATTTCTCTCGCATTGAGGTCGATCCACGCAATCCGGATGTAGTGGTAAAGGCAGGTTTGTTGGGCTCCATCTCACGTGATGGTGGTAAGACCTTTAAAAACCTAGGGCCCAATCACTCCGATGTGCATGACATTGTATTTGACATTAAAAACTCTGACCGTATGTATGCTGCTACCGATGGTGGTATCTATCGTTCATGGGATGGCGGCACCACACTTGAGATGGTAGAAAACATGCCGGTATGTCAATTCTATCACGTAAGTGTAGATAACGAAGAGCCTTACAATGTGTATGGTGGTCTGCAAGACAATGGTTGCTGGTTTGGTCCTTCACAATCTCCCGGAGGCGTGGAGGCTCGCGATTGGAAGCGTGTAGGTGTGGGCGATGGCTACCGCGTGTATGCACACCCAACCAAAAAATTGATTTACTCTGAAATGCAAGGTGCTGAAAACGTATGGCGTTTTGATGTGGCGAAAGATCAGGCAAAAACGGTTCAACCTCTGGCGGGTAAAGGCGATCCTAAACTTCGCTTCAACTGGAATGCGGCTATGGCTATCAGTGCACATAAGCCAGATCGTTTTTACATGGGCAGTCAGTTTGTACATCGCTCTGAAGATATGGGCGAAACATGGGTGAAAATTTCTCCTGATCTGACCACCAACGATCCTAAAAAACAAAATCAAGAAAACTCAGGCGGACTTTCTCGTGATAACTCCGGTGCAGAAAATCATTGTACTGTTTTCACCATTGCAGAATCACCTCTTGATGAAAACATTGTGTGGGCCGGCACGGATGATGGCAACTTGCAAATCACAAAAGATGGCGGCAAAACTTGGACGAATGTGGCAGCCAATGTGCCCGGCCTTCCAAAAAATACGATGGTGTATCACATTGAAGCCAGCGTATTTGGTAAAGGAAATGCTTATGCCGTTTTCACGGGATATCAAACCGGAGACAAAAACACCTATGTGTATAAAACAACGGACTTTGGTGCTACTTGGAAATCAATCGTAACATCTGAGATTTATGGTTTTGCTCGCAACATTCAAGAAGATTATGAAAACGAAAACTTACTATTCTTAGGAACTGAATTTGGTTTATACATTACCTTAAACGGAGGCAAAAACTGGTACAAGTTTACCAACAACATGCCTGCCGCCAATGTGCATTTCATTGAGTTGCATAAGAAAACCAACGATTTGATTATCGCAACACATGGAAGAGGTATCATTATTTTGGATGACATCAGCCCGTTGCGTCAGCTTACCGAAGAGAACATGAATAAAGATTTACACTTCTTTACCATGAAACCAACTTCGATTTCTGAATCAAATGGATTTGGAGGTGGAAGTACAGAAACACAGTTTGTAGGCGAAAATCCAACGCGGGCAGCAAAGATTATGTATTACTTGAAAAAGCGTCATACACTTGGTAAAATGACGTTGGAAATTCAAGATGCCAATGGAAATAAAATCACAGAATTAGGTCCGGGAAAATCGAAAGGTATTAACGTAGTAGAGTGGAATTACAATACCAAACCGCCTAAGATGGCGGCTGCAAAGACGTTTGCTTTTGGAGGATTCACATCTCCTCGTGTGCCGGCCGGAACTTATAAAGTGGTGATTCAGAAAGGAAAAGAAACCTACACCAATGATTTGGTAGTGCAGTACGATCCGAAATCGGAAATCTCATTGGCCGATCGTAAAGCACAAGAAGAAGCTACTAAGAAGCTATTTAACATGGCCGAAGAATTAGCCTACATGGTTTACACACTCGATGAATACATCAAAATTTCTGAAGACGTAAAAGTGGCAAATGCGCAAGGCAAGAAAATTGCGGAACCATTTATCAAAGACCTGACCGGCTTGAAAGAAAAGTTGGTGGTAACAAAAGGCGACAATTATGTAGGAGCTGCTGAACCACAGTTGCGCGAGAAGATGGCGGAACTTTATGCGAAAGTGGCCGATAGTTACTATAAGCCCAATCAAGCTGAGCTATCTAACCTAGAAGCCATTGAATCACGCTTCAACGAAAGCAAAGCCGAATTTAAGAAGATCAAGGATAAAAATTTACCAAAGATCACTGGCTTCAAATCAAAAGATGGTGCTTTACAACCGCTCATTCTCAAAACTTTCGAAGAGTTTAAGAGAGAGCCATAATTAACTTTAGAATTGGAATAAAAAAAGGGCTGCAAACACAGCCCTTTTTTTGGCATTAACCTTAATTAACTATTCTTAATATTCATAAACTCATCTTGTGATTTTCAAATGATAGATTGTGAAAAAAAAATCTATGAAAATCTACAAATTCATTTTATTCGCTCTTTCGCTTTCGTCATTTGCTGCTTTTTCGCAAACGCCACAAGAAGCTGTTGCCCAAATGATTCGAACAAAACTGGGAGAGCAATGCCTGATTCAGAATGAAGAGGGCAAACAAATTACGTTCATCGAAGCTGCTGATAAAACCATCGGTGCTTCTGTCATGGGCAAACGGGTAAAGTACGAACCGATTCGCGTAATCGAGGGAATTAGTTATGAAGTGCGAATGAAACTGGTTGACCCAACTGTCATAAAACCGCTCTTAGATGAAATTGATTTTGCAAATGAGCGTCTGGGTTTTTACAATCAAACTAAACAGAAAATATCCAAAGAAGAGTTTAAATCAACGATTCAGGCGAACTCTGCCTTAGTTGCTGCAGTGTTCAATGCAACCAATGGGCTTGCTACAGATTATTACATTATCACTAAACCAAAGCCGGCTAGTGTACAGGTAGTTTCTTCTGATTCAAATAATCCTTCTAATTCGATCAGCACTTCAAGTACGGCTGGCCAAGTTAGCTCCACAGCTGTCGCATCGCCATTGGCCGTAGGCAACGCGATGCCAGATTTTAAATTGACAGACATTTATGGAAAAAAGTGGAGCTCAAAAGAATTGAAAAGCAAAATCGTTGTTCTCAATTTTTGGTTTGTTGAGTGTCCTCCATGCATTGCCGAAATGCCTTCGCTGAATCGACTAGTTGAGAAATACAAAAATAATGGACAAGTGGTGTTTCTAGCTATTGCCAATTCAGGCCGCGAAAAAATAAAGGAATTCTTGACTAAAAGAGAATTTAATTACGTACAAATAGCCAGAGAACAATCGAAATCGTATTTGGCTGACTGGGAAATTCAATCTTATCCACAGAACATGGTCGTTAATAAAGGGAATATTGCTTTCTCTTTTACGGGGGGCACCAACTCTAATGATGATTTTATCTTTAACTTGTTGAGTGAAGAAATCGAAAAATGTTTGAAGGGATAAACTTTTCTAATTCCGTTTACCTAATATTTTATGCTTAAAAGTTTTATTACATCTGCACTCCGCAATATTGTTAAGAACAAAGTGTATTCGTTTATCAACTTTATTGGCCTAACCAGTGGGCTTGCTTTGTCATTGTTGATCGCTGCTTATGTACGTAACGAAACCAGCTACGATCAATTTCATGCAAAGGCCGAAAGGCTGTATCGATTTGGTTATACCGTGCCGAATGGTATGCAAATAGCTAGCACACCTCCTCCCATTGCACCAGCATTAAAAGATTATTATCCCGAAGTGGAAGAAGTAGCCCGCGTATATGGACGCAACGTCAGCATCAGTTTACCGGGCAGCACCGATGCGTTCGAAGAAACCAATGTATTTTTTGCTGACTCCGCTTTAACAAACATGTTTTCGTTTGAATTTGTACAAGGCAATCCTTATCGGGCACTTCATGATAAATATACCGTGCTGATCACCGAAGAAATGGCCGCTAAATATTTTGCAAACCGCAACCCCATTGGCGAAACCCTAATTTTTTCTGGAAGACAATCTTTTAAAGTGGCTGGAGTAGTAAAAGATTTCCCGAACAACTCGCACTTACGTTTTCATATGCTTGTGCCATACGATGATATGTTTGATTTGGAGGACGAGAAGACGGAACAAGTCCTACGCAACAATCTGGCAAAAAACTTTGTGATCAGTCACTCCTATACATATGTGTTACTGAAGGAGGGAGCTACACCTGAGCATATCAACACTACCATGGTTGATTTTGTAAAGAAGAATGCTGATCCAAGTTTAGTGGTAGGTCAGGTATTTACACTCATGCCATTGACGGATTTACACTTGAAGAGTACTTACTTGGGAGAGCCCACACCGACCAATTCAATGACCAATATCTATATCTTTATAGGTGTTGGTGTCTTAACTCTTCTAATCGCAGCGATCAATTACATTAATTTAAGTACAGCGCAATCACTTACTCGGATGAAAGAAATCGGATTGCGCAAAATTTTAGGTTCATTGCGATCCCAATTAATTGTTCAGTTTTTGTCTGAGAGCTTTGTTTTTTGCTCGGTCTCCCTTTTAACAGCATACGTGATATTTTACTTTGCGCTTCCGCAGATGAATTTGCTTACCGGGAAAACTCTCTTGTTTAGCGAAGTGATTGATACTCGCCTGCTGCTGATATCTTTTGCGCTAACGCTTTTGCTCACTTTTCTAGCCGGGGGGTACCCAGCCTATTTTGTCACGCGTTTTGAATCGGTAAGCGCACTAAAAGGGGGCGACCATAAAGGGGGCGGCAAGCAATTATTGCGAAGAGCATTAGTTGTTTTCCAATTGGCTATCACGTGTTTATTACTTTCCGGATCCATTTTGATTTGGAAACAACTTCGCTATTTGGAAAACAAACCACTCGGATTTCAAAAAGAACACATCATTAACATTCCGCTACAAAGCCAAAATTTAAATGGATATTTCCAACAAGGAGATTCAACATTTAAAACCCGATTACAAAGTTTTCGCGACATTCTTGAGCAACAAAGTGATGTACAAAAAACTGTCTTGTCTTCAGGTTCACCGGGTGCGGGGGCTGTCTTTCGCGGTACCATTCCAGAAGGGTTTACCAAAGAAGACAATATGTACATTGCCAATTTAGCGGGTGACTATGATTTCTTAGAAGCTTTTGATATGAAGTTGGTAGCGGGACGTGCCTTCAATAAAGATTATGTTACGGATGTGAAAGAAGCTTTCATTGTGAACGAAATGGCTGTGAAAGAATTTAAATGGGGAACACCTGAAAAGGCATTGGGCAAAACCATTGACCGTGAAGGCAAAAAAGGAAAAGTAGTTGGTGTGGTTGCCGATTTCAATTTCATGTCGTTGACGAACGCAATTTCACCATTGGTTCTTTCCATGGATCAAAATCAATTCAATACGCTTTCGGTTCGATTTGAAAACACGAATGTTTCCGGCACGATTAAGACCATCGAAAAAGAATGGAATCGAATTTTTCCGGAGAAAGCGTTTGAGTTTACATTTCTGGATGAGCAACTCAATCAGCAATACTCCAATTATGAAAATTTTGGATCGATCATTCAAAGTTTTACCGGCATTGCTATTCTAATTTCTTGTTTGGGTGTGTATGGACTCATACTATTTATGGTGCAACGCAAAGTGAAAGAAATTGGAATTCGTAAGGTCATGGGAGCCTCCATGGGAAACTTATTGAATATGATTTACAAAGAGTTTGTCTTTTTGATTGGCATAGGTTTTATTCTAGCCTTACCGGTATCGTATTATTTTGTCAATAAGTGGTTGAATAATTTTGTCTACCACACTTCAATAGATGTGTTGACTTATTTGATTAGCTTATTGCTAGTTACCAGCATTGTACTTCTCACCATTACTTATCGATCAATCAAAGCAGCAAGAGCCAATCCGGTACATTCATTGCGGAGTGAATAATAAAATAGAAACCCGAGCATATTGCCCGGGTTTTTTTTATGTTTTGTCTGCGGGGTAACGCAAGCCTATTTCCTCCCGAATGCGGTCCAGTGTTTCCATAAGCAAAAATGTATCGTTTAATTTTCGCAGCGGGCTTTCTCTAAGGCCTTGAATCAAACAATCGGTAACATGTTGGGCCTCGTACTCATAACCAAAACCCTTCGCTGGTTCAAATGGAATTACCTCTCTAGTATCGACTGTAGAAGAATAAAACTCGAGTTGCGTGGTAGGCCCGTGAAAACGATGGGTAAGGCGTAATCTTCCGCGGTCACCGACAATGTCGGCTCCGGTAGCGAGATGTGATTGAAAGCTAGAAAACAGCTGAGCCGTGGCTCCACTTCGATAGCGAAACTGCATCGCACATTGCTCGTCAGCGCCCGTTGGAGCAAAGGTTCCATGCGCAAAAATTTCATCCGGCACACCTAATAAATCCAGTATTAAAAAAATAGGATAAACACCGATGTCGAGTAACGAACCTCCTCCTAAATTGAGATCATAGATTCGCGGAGCAATCGGCTCTGCAGGTTTAAATCCAAACTCGGCATGAATGTATTGAATTGTTCCGATCTTCTGTTTGTGGATGAGTTCTTTCATTTTTAAGTAATGAGGGAGAAAACGTGTCCAGAATGCCTCCATCAAAAAAACATTTTGTGATCGCGCCAACGCAATCATCTCTTTCGCCTGGGTTGAGTTGATGGCAAATGCCTTTTCGCAAAGCACAGCTTTCTTTTGATGCAGGCAGAGTAGCACATGCTCATAATGCATTGCATGCGGAGTGGCGACATAAATAACATCGACATCCGAGTCTACTACTAACTCCTGATAAGAGCCGTATGCTTTTGATGCATTAAATTCCTTTGCGAAGTCAGTAGCTGTTTCAGCTGATCGGGCTGCTACAGCACTGAGCTTTGCATTATTTACCAAAGTCAGATCGCTGGCAAATTTCCGGGCAATCTTTCCGCATCCAAGTATACCCCAGCGAATCGTTTTGTTCATAGGTATTGCCATTTAAGTGTAAGGACATTTTGAAATATCTGTCACTATTTACGAAAGCAAGTTAATTCCAAAAATATCATTCCGGCAATTTTATCCGAGAGGTGACGAATCCTGACCGCACCGTAAGGATGTTCCATTCTGTGCATGGCACTGTTCAAAATTGCAACACATCTGAACGATTATGTGTTTAAATAAAGGTTACAATAATTGGCAGCATTTTTGCACTAATTGAGAAGTATGTATAGTCAAATATATGTTATTGATATAGCTTTTTCTCTTGCCCTTTCGGATTGTTGGACACCTCCAGATTAAAAATTAATCGGAACTATTTTGACCCTTCGATTATTAAGGATTAAGTATAAAGAAATTCATCATGAACTTGCTTTTTGGTGTTTGTTGTGTTCTTTTTGATAGGCCGTTCCAATGGCACTGTAACAAGTGATTATGTCAGGTAATGTACAAAAATTATTTTACAGACCTGAAAGTACCTAAATGGTTCAAAATCATCATTCTTGTACCTTTCCATGATAATCAACTCGTTGACTACTTATCTAATTCGCCACTATTTAAATTCAATCGGAAGTGTTTGATGTTACCCTTCCGAAATCACTGGCGTGATTTTCTAAAGAGGAGAAGGTTTCAGATCGATATCTTTTTTTGGATAGTGGATTCATGCGTGCTTATGCATTGGATGTAGATCACAACGAAATCACAACCAATTTCTATTCACCCAACTCGTTGGTTTTTGAAGTGTCTTCCTTTTTTAATCGCACGCCCTCTAAAGAAAACATCGGCATTAGCGGATAACTAGATGGTATATTTCTTACGATACACTCAATCATCTTTTTCACGGCATGCCTCAATTTCGAGAATTTGGAAGATCCGTGCTTGTAAAATGCTTAAAAACCCGAACACTCGCGATGATAACTGATACCGCTGAAGAGCGCTATGAAATGTTGATAAAAACAAAGCCGGAAATATTTCAGCACGCACCATTGAAACACATCGCATCCTACCTGGGAATTACCGATACTTCACTTAGCCGCATCCGAAAGGAGTATTCTAAAAAGTAACGTTTTCAGTTCTTGTCATTTGCTACGAACTTGAGGTAACTCACTCCGTTAAGTTTGCTCAAGAATTAAAAAATGACTGTATATGATTACCCTATCCGGAATTTGGTTTTTATGGATTGCGCTTACTATTATATGTGCGTTCATCATCATCTTTGGCCTTCGAAGTGTCTTAAAAAGGACATTCTGGAATCTATCTCAAAGAAGTAGAATCATAAGAGTAAACAGCGTAGTTATTATTCTGTGGATGATTTTGCTATGGGTTCTTGCGAATGTTGGTTTCTTTGCCCGATTCGATCGCATTCCTCCACCGGTAACGCTGGCGCTGTGGCTTCCATTGCCTTTCATTATTTATGTTGCCATTTCTCAATGGGGCAATCAATTGTTGCAAGTTGTTTCGGCACACGTGTTGATTTTCATTCAGGCGTTCAGAATTCTCGTAGAAATTTTATTGTGGCTTACCTACAAAGCGGGTCACCTTCCTATTCAAATGACTTTTGAAGGTGGAAATCTGGATATTCTAACTTGAGCTTTGCTCATGGATATTGGTTAATGAAAAATCCTCTCGATAAAAAGGTAGCGATCGCTTTTAACATCGTAGGAATGTTACTACTAATAAATATTCTCACTATTGCTATTCTGTCGATGCCAACACCTTTTCGATATTTTACCTGCGAACCTTCTAATGCATTGGTAGCAAAATTTCCGTTGATATTTCTGCCGGGGGTTCTTGTTCCAATGGCTTATGGTTTCCACATTTTCTCATTGGCGAAAGCACTGAGAAATTCAATTAGGCCATAGCATCACTCCTCACAGCTTTCGCAAGGGGTTAGTTTATTTCCTGATACAGTCCAACACTCATCATAAATGGAGCAATAGCAAATGCTTAATCGAAGCATGTGATTTGCCATAGCACTATCCAACAAAGCTGCTTCTTGTAGATTTTCTATGTGAAATAGCCGTATCACCTCACCGGATTTCATAACGCGGTTTGCCACCGTGGTATAATGATGAGCCAACGGTTTACCCACCATTTTGAGAATGATTTCATCAATTTGATTTTCCTGATACGTAAGGCTATCCACTTCAATCTTCGTTGACTTTACGATGGCCGGACCAACACCCTTATTCTCTACACTAATATAAGTGCCCAGTTGTCCTTGCGTGATAGACACCTCCAAAAACGGCCATACAGAAGCGTGCTGTTGTTTGCTCATGATCCGCGCCTGATACACATACACGATCATGGTACCAATACCAATCACCAATGCCATCAGCGCAATGATCAGATCAGGTTTGAGGGAGGATTTTTTCATTGTAAAAGCATCTATTTTTTTAACACACTCAACACTTCATTTAATTTGAGCAGTGCCTCCACCGGACTGATCGTATTGATGTCGATTTTGCTGAGCATTTCGTGAATGGCCTTTGACTTGGGATCGATTTCAAACAAGCTCATTTGCTGTGTGGCTTTGGGCAACTCTGCAAAATCGCGTTGCTTGTCTTTGTGCTTATCTTTTTCAAGGAACTGTAAAATTTCATTCGCGCGCAGCACCACCTTGTTGGGCATGCCGGCAATTTGGGCCACGTGAATACCAAAGCTATGCTCGCTGCCCCCTTCCTTCAGCTTGCGCATGAAAATGATTTTGTCGCCAATCTCTTTTACACTGACGTTGAAATTTTTCACACGCACAAAATCTTCTGCCAGCTGATTGAGTTCGTGGTAGTGTGTGGCAAACAGTGTTTTTGGTTTGAACTCTTTGTGCTGATGCAGGTACTCCACAATTGCCCAGGCAATCGAAACGCCATCGTATGTAGACGTGCCGCGCCCGATTTCGTCCATCAAAATCAAACTGCGGTCGCTGAGGTTATTTAAGATGCTGGCCGTTTCGGTCATCTCAACCATGAAAGTCGACTCACCTCGAGAAAGGTTATCGCTGGCACCTACGCGTGTAAAAATTTTGTCGACAATGCCGATGGTAGCTGCTTCGGCCGGAACAAAACTTCCCATCTGTGCCATCAAAACAATCAGTGCGGTTTGGCGCAACAATGCCGATTTACCGGCCATGTTCGGTCCTGTGATGATCAGAATCTGTTGTGTTTCAGCATCCAGATAAATATCGTTGGGGACATAGCTTTCGCCTACGGGCAATTGCTTTTCAATCACCGGATGTCGACCGGCTTTGATGGCTAAACGAGTTGACTCACTTATCTCCGGTTGAGCATACTTATTCGCTTTCGCGGTAAGCGCAAAAGAAAGCAAACAATCCAGCACGGCAATCACCTTTGCATTTTGCTGAATCTGCGAAATGTAATCAGCTGTGTGCTGCACCAATTCCAAAAAGAGTTTCTGCTCAATCGAACCTAGTTTTTCTTCGGCTGTCAGAATTTTCTCTTCGTACACTTTCAACTCTTCGGTGATGTAGCGCTCGGCATTCACCAACGTCTGCTTGCGAATCCAGTCGGCCGGCACTTTGTCTTTATTCGCATTGCTCACCTCCAAGTAATAGCCAAACACTTTGTTGTACGACACCTTGAGCGAATTGATACCCGTGCGTTCAACTTCACGCTTCTGCACTTGCAGCAAATAATCCTTTCCCGCGAAAGCGATACTCCGCAACTCATCCAATTCGGCATTCACGCCTTCTTTGATAATTCCACCCATGTGAATGAGCATCGGTGCATCTTCCTTCAATTCTTTTTCAATTTTCTCCAGCAGAAATTCACAACGGTGCAGTTGGTCGCTCAGCTTAGTAAGTTCGAGTTTGCCCGCTTTGGCTAAGATGTCTTTAATAGGAAGAATTGCTTGCAGCGAACGTTTCAATTGCTGCAACTCGCGCGGGTTGATGCGACCCACGGCCACTTTTGAAATGAGTCTTTCTAAGTCGGCAATCTGGTGCAGATGTTCGCTCACGCTTTCCGACAACTCCGTGGAGTTATAAAAGTGCGACACGGTTTGTAAACGCTCATCGATGGCTGCTTTTTCTTTCAAAGGCAACAACATCCACTGGCGCAATTGGCGCGAACCCATCGGTGTGATGGTTTGGTCGAGCACTTGTAGCAAGGGCACACCGCCTTCGTTGGAAGAGTGTACGATTTCTAAGTTGCGAATGGTGAACCGGTCGAGCCAAACATATTTCTCCTCATCGATGCGGGAAATGGTCGCGATGTGATTCGTCTCCTTGTGTTCGGTTGCTTCGAGATAATGCAAGATGGCTCCGGCAGCAATGATGGCTTCGTTCATGCCATCAATACCAAAGCCCTTCAGCGAATTGGTTTTAAACTGATTGATCAGCCGTTCGTGTGCAAAGTCAAAAGCATAGACCCATTCATCCAGGGCAAACGTGGCGTAGCCTTCGGCAAATTGGTTTTCCAGCTTTTCGCGATGTGTTTTCGAAAAGAGAATTTCTGCGGGACTAAAACTTTGAATGAGTTTGTTGACATATACTTCTGTTCCTTGGGCGGTGTAAAAATCACCCGTGCTGATATCTAAAAACGAAACGCCCCAGTTCGTTTTAGTGACGTGGACAGAAGCCAGAAAATTATTCTGCTTTTTCTCAAGCACGTTGTCGTTGAAAGAAACACCGGGTGTTACCAATTCGGTCACTCCTCGTTTGACGATGCCTTTCACGAAACGCGGGTCTTCGAGCTGATCGCAGATGGCTACACGATTTCCCGCCCGCACTAATTTCGGTAGATAGTTGTCCAGCGCGTGATGTGGAAAACCGGCCAATTCAATTTCAGAAGCGGAGCCGTTGCCACGCTTGGTGAGCGTAATGTCTAGTGCTTTGCTGGCCTTGATTGCATCTTCGCCAAAGGTTTCGTAAAAATCGCCCACGCGAAAAAGCAACAAAGCTCCGGGGTACTTCGCCTTGATAGCGTTGTATTGCTTCATTAACGGGGTGTCCATTGCGCTTGCTCCTGCCATTTTTCTAAGTCAAGTAATTGTCAAAGATAAGGTGCTCCGCGTAATAGTTATGAACACACTAACGCAAATTGCTTTTTTATTTGAAAGACGAATTCATTAAATTTCATTAGTTAAGCTCCCCCCACGTTGAACCGATTAGAAGCTTTTGCCAAGCGGCCTTACGAAACGCAACTTGTCTTGTTGATTTCGATCGTGGCTATTTTTAGGTTGGTGGTAGCCTTGTTGATCGACTTTCTACGTGAGTCTGTTCGATGGGGTGAGGTAATGACCGATACAACTATTCTGATCGTATTCTTGGCCATTGCTTGGCTTGCATTCAACAAAGTCAATTTTACCAAAGTGCATCCGTTGTTTGGTCTACTCATTATTGTTTTGCTTGGACTCAATTTTATGGAGTTTGGTGGTGTGCAAGGCAACTCGCGGTTCAATTATTATGGCGGTTTTTTCTTTGTGATCTTGCTCTACCAAGGTCGCACCCAGATAGCACTCTTAATTTTTCAATGCCTCTTTTTAATTGCGCTTACCGCGATAACTGCCTTACTAGATGGCGGGCGCACAGTGCTATTTGTTTCAAACGATTCGGACTTTACAGATTTTGTTTTTATTCTGATTGCACTGGGAGCATTGTCGTATTATTTGAAAAGCATAACCGAAAACGAAATTGGGCGCTGGCAACAACTTTCCAGTCAGCTCAATGAGCAAGTGGCGCACGCCAAAGAACTGAATCACGAATTAGTAGCGCAGGGCAAAGAGCTAATGAAAGCGCAGGCGCATCTGGAAGAAGAGGTAAACAAGAAATCAAAACTATTGCTCGATCAGCAACGCGCTATTGAAAAATACATTCGACTCAACACGGAAGTCATCCACGACCCTATTTACGAATTAAATCAAGAGATGAGTCGCTTTCGCGGATCGAATATGATGGATTCAATGCTAATTGCATCGCATGCAGAACTGAACGAAGTGTTGAAAAATATAACGGTCACCCTAAAGGCTAATGAAGAACTCAATCGCACTAAAGTTTGACGATCGCCCCAAGCTGGAGCGCGACTTGTTGCAGTACGGCATATTGGTAGCTGTAGCCTATCAATTATTCATGGTCTTGTTGAGCATGGTTCCTGTTTTTTCAGCTGAGATGGTTATGTTCAATCTATTTGTGACCATGATGCTGATCTTTTTGTATTTGCTGGCGCAGCGCGTAGGTGCACATCCCGCTGTATTACTGGCCGTGCATGGATTGGCATTAGGGGGCTTTACTTTTTTCTGGGTAAGCTTTGGAGGATTGGCCGGAACGGTGCCAAGTTTTTTGTGTATTTATACTGCCTTTATCATTGTATGTTCCAGCGGTATCTGGCGTTGGTTTTTTATGGTTTCGTTGAGCGGAATCATTTGTTTGTATTTAGGTTTCCCTTCTTTTCTGGGAATGAAGTCGGTGTGGGAGCCTGAAAAAATAAATAGCGTGCAGCAAGGCATCGATTACCTGATCATGAGTGCGTTGTTGATTGCTTTCATTCTCTATATGAAACGCAAGTTCGTTTTCTATCGACATCAGGTATCTGAAAAGTATCGTCAACTCGATCAGATTTCTAAAACATTGCATCAGCAGAATCAGGAGTTGGCCACACGACAGGAAGAGACACGTGCCATCAATGAAAACCT
>JBGAUU010000132.1:0-11090 GCA_044228465.1 Cyclobacteriaceae bacterium | reverse complement strand
TGATTATTGGTTCCGGCCCGGCCGGATATACTGCCGCCATTTATGCTGCCCGTGCGGGATTGAAACCTGTATTGTATACCGGTTCCCAGCCGGGAGGCCAACTTACCACGACCAACGATGTGGAGAACTTTCCGGGCTATCCTGATGGAGTGAACGGGTCGCAGATGATGATGGATTTGCAGAAACAAGCCGAGCGCTTTGGCACCAAAATCAATTATGGATTAGCAACAGCGGTTGATTTTTCGGTGTATCCATTCAAAATCACAGTCGATGAAACTACTGTTCTCGAAGCTGAATCAGTGATTGTGGCTACGGGCGCAACCGCCAAATACCTGGGCATTCCATCCGAAGAAACGTTTGCCAATCGTGGGGTTTCCGCCTGTGCGGTTTGTGATGGTTTCTTCTATCGTGGTAAAGAAGTGGCTGTAGTAGGGGCAGGTGACTCAGCAGCCGAAGAGGCTACTTATCTGGCCAACTTATGCCCCAAAGTGCATTTGATTGTTCGCAGAGAAGAAATGCGCGCTTCGAAAATCATGCAACAACGCGTGATCAATACACCGAACATTCAAATCCATTGGAACACCGAAACAGAAGAAATTCTGGGAGATGCATCGGGTGTTACCGGTGCTCGTTTGGTGAATAACAAAACAGGAGCGAAGACTGAAATTGCAGTAAGTGGTTTCTTCTTAGCCATCGGCCACAAGCCAAATACGGACATCTTCAAAGGCATTTTGGATATGGATGAATCGGGCTATGTAAAAGTGATTCCCGGTTCTACCAAAACCAATGTGGAAGGTGTTTTTGCCGTAGGCGATGTAGCCGATAAAGTGTATCGTCAGGCGATTACGGCTGCTGGCACCGGATGTATGGGAGCATTGGATGCCGAGAAGTTTTTGGCAGCGAAAGAGGCCGAAGTTGTGCATCATTAATCCTTCAAGATGAAACTTGATATCCTCGTTTTAGCAGCTCACCCGGATGATGCAGAATTGGGTTGTGGAGGCACCATCGCCAAGCATGTAAAGATGGGCCACAAAGTAGGCGTGGTTGATTTTACCCAAGGCGAACTGGGCACCCGCGGTACCATCGAAACCAGAAAGGTGGAAGCAGCCAGAGCAGCGGAAATACTCGGCTTATCCGTGCGTGAAAATCTCCAACTAAAGGACGGATTCTTTGCCAACGATCAGGCGCATCAACTGAAAGTGATTGAGGTGATCCGAAAATACCAACCTGAGATTGTGATCGCCAATGCCATTCGCGACCGCCATCCCGATCACGGAAGGGCATCGCAATTGGCCGTAGATGCTTGCTTTCTTTCAGGATTGAATAAAGTGGACACAACGCTGGACGGAAAAAAACAAACTGCTTGGCGCCCCAAGAAACTCTATCATTACATTCAAAGTCAATTGATTGTGCCCGATGTAGTCGTAGATATTACCGGCTTTTGGCAAACCAAGATTGATTCGGTGTTGGCTTACCAAACACAGTTTTTCAATCCCAATTTGAACGAGCCTGAAACGTACATTTCTAAGCCCACTTTCCTTACTTTTTTAGAAGCACGCTCCAAAGAATTGGGCCAAAGCATTAATGCCGAATATGGCGAAGGATTTACGGTAGATGCCGCTATTGGTGTCGACCACCTTTTCCAACTAAAGGATTAAGGAGCCAACCGGTGTTTGATCCAATCACCTTCTGATTGGTAATAAACAATGCGATCGTGGAGGCGGCTGGGTCTGCCTTGCCAGAATTCGATTTCATGTGCTTCCACGGCATATCCGCCCCATTGTTTGGGTTTGGGAAGTGGATCGGATCCCGCAAACTTCTTTTCCAATTCCGCTACACGTTGTTCTAAAATCAAGCGGTCTTTGATGATACTGCTTTGAGGCGATGCCCATGCACCAATCTGGCTCCCTTTCGGGCGACTTACAAAATAAGCAGTAGATTGAGCTTCGTCCACCCGTTTAGCCACTCCCTCAATTCGAACTTGGCGCTCTAATTCCGGCCAAAAAAAGGTGAGGGCACAAGCCGGGTTCTCCAGCAACTCTTTTCCTTTCTGGCTTTGGTAATTGGTATAAAAGACAAACTGATTGGCTTCAACACCTTTCAACAGCACGATGCGTGCAGAAGGCCTTCCATCTTCGGTAACCGTTGAAAGCGTCATCGCGGTTGGCTCCGGCACTTTGCTATCGATTGCTTCTTTCAGCCACTTTTCAAACTGCGCGATCGGATTTGGTAAAACAGACGCCACATCCAACGATGCTTTTGAATACTCAACCCGAATTTCCTGTAAGCCTTGCATATAATATTTGAAAATTTAATAAAACATCCCTTTGGTTATCTAACCCGACTGTACTTTCTTGGCAAGTAAATTCAAAAAGCTACTTCGAGAACATCACCGGATACGGGGCATAAACATGGAGTTTTTTCAGTATAAGAACAAATTGATTCCACAAAAAGGAAGGCTGCTGGCTTCGGAACCGTATTTGTCAGATCCTAACTTTGAACGAACCATCATTTTGCTGACCGAACATAATGAAGAGGGATCCGTTGGATTTATTTTGAACAAACCTTCTGAAACCATGTTGTCGGAAGTATTAGAAGAAATGACGGGTATTGAAGCGCGTGTGAATATCGGAGGCCCTGTGCAACAAGATACATTGCACTTCATCCATCGAATGGATTTTATTGATGATGCGATTGAAATTGGAAATGGCTTGTATTGGGGAGGAAACTTTGAACAACTGGTGAGTCTGGCGGAGCTGAATAAAATTGATCCGATTGATATTAAATTTTTTCTTGGATACAGCGGTTGGTCGGCAGGACAATTGGAAGAAGAACTGACGGCTAACTCATGGATTGTGAGTGATAAAGTGACGGAAGAATTAATTTTTGAAACACCCCCGGAAGCGATGTGGAAAAAGTCATTACAATACCTGGGCGGACGTTTTTCGGTTTATTCCAATTACCCCTTAGATCCAAGTATGAATTGACGGTTTTTTTTTAACTTTGATTTCTTTGTAAGACGATAACTCATGATAGTAAACGAAAACGGACTGCTTGTGGAGAAAGATGCATTAGATCAGATGGCCAGCGAGGGAGAAGCACTACATGGCGTAGGCTCGTCTAATACCCATGCGGAAGCGCACTTGGAAGAGGAAGAATCTCCGATTGATTTTACTCATTTCCAAAAGGCAGATTATGTCGAATTGGTAAAAGAATTGGCCAAAGGCGATAACTATAAACGCACCGATGGATTGGTGAAAGAGATGAAGCCGCTCTTCGATGCCATTCGCAATGGCGAGCGCAAAGCAGCTTTGGATCGCTACCTGGCAGATGGCGGTGTAGCCGAAGACTTTGAATACCGTGCTGATGAATTGGATCATCAATTTGATGCTACGTTGAAATTGATTCGCGATAAGCGACAAGCATATTTTAAGCATCTGGAAGATCAGAAAAATGCCAGTTTGCACAAGAAAGAAGAGATTCTGGAAAAACTACGTGCGTTGGTGGATGGCGAAGATTCGCCTCATGCATTTCATCAATTCAAAGATTTACAAAAAGAGTGGAAGAATAGCGGCCCGGTGCCGGTGGCAAATATCAAAACGATGTGGGCCAATTACAATGCACTGGTTGATCGCTTCTACGATCATCGCAATATCTACTTTGAACTGAAGGAGTTAGATAGACGCAAAAACCTTGATACCAAAAAGGAACTATGCGTTCGTGCAGAGAAACTTGCCGAGTTAAATTCCATTCAGGAGGCTGTGCGCGAATTGAACGAATTACACAACGAGTTTAAGCACATTGGGCCTGTTCCTGCAGAAGATCAGGAGGCGGTATGGCAGCGATTCAAAGCAGCATCGGATGCGGTGTATGCCAAGCGCGATGCATATGTAGCAAATATGCAGCAGGAGCTTTCTAAAAATCTGCTGTTGAAAGAAGCCATCGGAGAAGAGGTAAGTGCATTTGCATCTTATACTTCCGACCGCATCAAAGAATGGAATGAAAAGACGAAAGAGATTTTAGAGCTGCAGAAAAAATGGGATGCTGTAGGTGGAGTGCAGCGCACAAAGCAAAAGGATGTCAATAAAAAATTCTGGAGTGCCTTCAAACAATTCTTTCACAACAAGAGCGTATTCTTCAAAAAACTGGATGAAGAAAGATCCAGAAATCTGAAATTGAAAGAGGAAATTGTAGCCAAGGCTATCGCTTTAAAAGAAAGTACCGATTGGGAGAAAACATCCAATGAATTAAAGGTATTACAAACACAGTGGAAAGAAGTAGGGCCGGTGCCGGAGAAGTGGCGCGATAAAATCTACGTTCAGTTTAAAGAGGCATGCGATTTCTTCTTTGAACAGCGTAGAGGATTGCAAAAGCAAGCCGATCAGGAACAAGAGGCAAATCTGGTAAAGAAAGAAGAGATCATCCGTCAGTTGCAAGAACTGACTGTCAATAAGGGAGTTACGATTGCTGAAGTTCAGAATCTCCGTTCTCAATTCAATGCACTTGGCTTTGTGCCAAAGCAGGCCATGGCCTCAATTAAGAGTCGCTTTACCGAAGCCGCCAACAAGGCAATTGCGTCCATTGAAAACCTGAGCGATCAGGATAAGTCGCAGGCATCACTTGAAATTGAGATCAGCGCTTTGCGTAACGATCCACAGTCCGACCGCAAACTTTTCCAACGCGAGCAGACGATCCGCAAGCAGATTGCCAAAGTAGAGAATGACATTGGGGTGTTGGAAAACAACCTGACATTCTTCGAACGCTCGAAAAATGCCTCTCAAATGAAGGAGGAATATGGAAATAAGATCAAAGAGGCCACAGCACATCTAAAAGACCTAAAAAAGCAGCTAAAGATGTTGCAACAACCGACAGAAACGCTTGCAAAAACAAATTCTTAACGTATTTTTGCGCCTCATTTAAGCCTCCTTAGCTCAGCTGGTAGAGCAACTGACTTGTAATCAGTAGGTCGTTGGTTCGATTCCGACAGGGGGCTCTTGAAAAAACGGCAGCTACGAAAGTAGTTGCCGTTTCTCTTTTCATACGGATTTAAGTCATATCCATTTTTGCTCCTCATACCACTTCAATGTTTCTTTCAAACCAATCTCGAGACTGTGCTGAGGTTTGATTTTTAATTCTTCCCAAATTTCAGTGCCATCGCATAACCAATTGGCGCTGCTGATCTCTTTTACTTTTTCTTCATTTAAGAATGGTTGTGTGCCCAGCACAGAGTAACATCTGTCAATTGCCTTGACGGCCAGTTGAAACATTGCTAAAGGTATCGTTATGCGCCATGTTTGGCGATGCAGGTATTGCTTGACGAATTGAGCCAGCAATTTTTGATCATATCCATTCCCATCCGAGATAAGAAATGAACGATGGTTGAGTTCAGACAACGTAGCGGCCATTACCACCCGTGCAAGATCTTTCACATAAATCAACGAAGTCATTTGGCGATAGCGCCCGATGGAAAGTTCGAATCCCATCTTCACCATCTTCACCAAACCCAGAAAATCCCGATCGCGCGGGCCGTAAACAGCGGTTGGATTTAAAATGAGATATGGAAAAGATTGGAGAGACTGAACAAATTGCTCGCCTTGCCATTTACTTTTAGCATAGGTTGAAATAGGAGCAGGGGCATCATTCACATGAATGGGTTTGAAGGTGTCAGCATTGCCCGGCCCGTAGACGGCCAACGAACTGATCAACACAAATTTCTTTCGAGGCAAACCTTTAGCTTGCAATGCCTGCACTAGATTCTTGGTGTATTGAGCGTTGACCGTATAAAAATCTTCCTTCTTCGGTGCGTAAGTAATGCCGGCATTATGAATGACGTAATCAAAACCACCCATCAAGGAAATCAATTCATCGAGTTGAATTTCTAACTTTTGCTGTGACGAAAGATCAAGCTCGATGAAATGAATGCGCTTGTCTGTTAAGTAAGCTTTGCTGCTGGTGGCGCGCACACTCGCATAAACATCCCAATCAAAACGCAGCGCTTCATCGACCAGGTGACTGCCAATAAATCCACTGGCACCTGTAATCAGAATGGTATTTTTCATGTTAATAAACGAGCGCTATTTCAATTTACAAATGTTTAATGAAACACCGCCTGCGCTTGTGTTGCTTTACATCGTAATACTCCCACAAGGCTTGCACTTGTTTATTGTCTTCCAGTTCCGGATTGGATTCAGCATATTCAATTCCGAACTTAATATAGCTTTTGGTGAGTTCGTACATCAGCAAGGCGTTCACGCCTTTTCCTTGCAAATCTTTCCGCACTGCAATCAAATACAAATCGCCCAGTTTATTCTTTCGCAAAGCATTTAATAAATGAATAAATCCAAACGGAAAAAGTTTGCCTTTTGCTTTTTGCAAAGCATGTGATAATGACGGCATGGTGATAGCGAATGCTGCCAGCTTACCGGAAGCATCGGTTACTAATGAAACAAAATCAGTGCGTATAAATGAAAAGTATTGTTTGGTATAATATTCAATCTGGCGCTCGGTGAGCGGAACCACGCCATACAAATCAGCATACGATGTGTTAATGAGCTTGAAGATTTCGGGGGCGTAAGGCAAAATATCTTTTGGTTTACGCAACGGCACTACCCGTAAGTCCAACCTCCTTTTGACGATAGAGGCAATCTTCTCCAGTTTTTCCGGCACCACTTTGGGTAATGTGATTTTGTATTCCAGCCAATCAATATCTTTGGAATAACCGATCTTCTTTAATACCTCCGGATAATACGGAAAATTGTAGATGGTTGCCAGTGTGCCCAATTGGTCGAAGCCCTGAATCAACATTCCTTCATGATCTAAGTCGGTGAACCCCATGGGCCCATGCACCGCAGTCATTCCCTTTTCGATGGCCCAATCTTCTACTTGTTTTAAAAGCAGTCGGGCAACTTCCAAATCATCTACAAAATCAATCCATCCAAAGCGCATGTATTCATTTTTCCATTTGCGGATGTAGGAATGATTAATGATGCCGGCAATGCGGCCCACCACTTTGTTTTGTTGATAGGCAAGCCAGTAGCGCGCTTCGCAATAATCGAATGCCGGGTTTTTCTCTTTCGATAGAGTGGCCACCTCATCAAACCGCAGTGGAGGTACATAGCACGAATTTCCCCGGTAGAGTTGATAAGGAAAATTGATAAACAGATCTAATTGACTTCGGTCTTTTACTTCTTCAATACGTATCTCCATCTTTCTTATAGGATTTCAAGACGCTGCGCGATAGTGTAAATTTTATGTATGGCCGATTCGATTTGAGCGGGTGTATGCGTTGCCATTAAACTAAATCGGATCAATGAATTTTCTTTCGACACAGCAGGAGAGGCTACCGGATTTACAAATACACCTTCTTCTAAAAGCATTTGTGCCAACTGAAATGTCTTTACATCATCACGAATGTAAATCGGAATAATGGGTGTGCAAGAAACACCGATATCAAAGCCTAATCTTCTCAGTTCGCTCATAGCAAAGTAAGTATTCGTCCAGAGTTGTTCGATGCGCTCCGGTTCTGACTTTACAATTTCTAAAGCAGCCAAGGCACTGGCGGTGGCAGCAGGAGAGATGCTGGCGCTAAACATGAGTGAGCGTGCATGGTGTTTTAAATAATGAATTGTAGCACGATCAGACGCAATGAAGCCACCGATTGACGCCAATGATTTGCTGAAAGTGCCCATGATTAAGTCGGTGTGATGCGTGAGATTAAAATGTGAAGCCGTGCCTCGCCCGCCTTCGCCAATTACACCCAAGGCGTGTGCATCGTCTACCATGATCGTGGCATTGTATTTATCCGCCAGGCGTACTATCTCCGGCAGGTTGGCAATGTCTCCGTCCATACTAAAAATGCCATCCAGTGCAATCAGTTTAAGTTTATCGGTGGCGCAATTGTCTAGTACTTTTTCCAGCGACTCCATATTATTGTGCCGGAACTTTCGTACTTGCCCAAGGCATAGAGATCCACCTTCAATAATGGACGCGTGATTCAGTTCATCAAGTATAAGATAATCATGTCTACCAACTAGGGCGGGAATGACACCGATATTTACTTGAAAGCCGGTGCTAAATACAATGGCTTCATCTTTACCGACAAATTCTGCCAATTTTTCTTCCAACTCCAAATGAATATCAAGTGTGCCGTTTAAGAAACGAGAGCCTGCGCAGCCGGAGCCATATTTCTTGACGGCCTCCATCGTCTTTCGTTTTATTTCCGGATGATTGGTTAAACCCAGATAACTATTAGATCCGAACATCAACACCTTATTACCATTTACAATTACTTCCGTATCCTGATCGGATTCGATCACGCGGAAATACGGATACAAACCTGCTTGCTTTAACAGATTGGCGCGTGTAAAACGATTTACTTTTTCTTGAAGGGGGTTAATGTAGTCTAGTTCTAGTGTAGGTTGTTTCATCCGTCATGGTTTTAAAGTATCACATCATCTTTGGTTTACCTGAAAGAAAAATGCCCGATTCGTTGGTGGCATGCTGCTTTCGGTAAAAGCATAATCCGATTGCAATTGATTAAAACCAGATTGATTACCCTATGATCTGGGTCAGGAAAAGTCGATTCTTTGAAATTCTCTTTTACATTATGAGAGCACGAGATTCATGATAATTTGAAGAACCTGATCTATATCATGATTTACGCACTTTCATACAATGCAATGGTTTGAATTGAATTTTGAGCAATTGAGCTGCACTATCCTTACCCATCATATAAGCTACAAAAGACTTGGGCCAGCTAGGTTTGCATCTTTCACTTTAGAGCCATTTGCCTTTCAGCCCATGCGCGCATTTGTTTGATAAACGGAATCAACTCCTTTCCTGTAGAAGTAAGTGCGTACTCTACTCTTGGTGGAACTTCCCGATAAACTTTTCTGGTAATAAGCTCGTCACCTTCCAACTCTTTTAGAGCCTGGGTAAGCATTTTTGGCGTTATCCCCACCACAGCTCTTTTCAACTCTCCATAACGTAAGAGGCCATCTTTCAAGACCCACAAAATTCTTCCTTTATATTTTCCCCCAATTCGTTGAAAGGCGTAATCCACTGCGCAATATGCTTTATTCGATTTCTTTTTCACTTTCATAAAACTTTAACGGGTTAATAATCAGCAATAGTATAGTTATGGTATGTAGGGTACTTTATTGTATCTACTTGCGGTAAAGATATCATTTACTTCTCTTTACAAGAAACTTTAAACAATGGAGATTCTGTGCAAAAGATCACTGTACTTTCCAATTACTAAAATGATCGTAGACGTTGCCGCTTGCTTATTGGAATAGCACTTTGTAACCGCACAAAAAGAGAAGATAAAATTGGTAAAAGCAAACTGTTTAAAAGATGAATTTGAAGGACGCGTTTTTAGGTCTTAACAACTATTTTTCTCCAAAGATTATTGGCGAAGTAAATGACCAATATATTAAAGTGGTAAAAATAAAGGGACAAGAAGTTCCCTGGCACAACCACGAAATTGAAGACGAATTATTTTATATCGTTGAAGGTTCTTTGCTAATGGAAGTTGAAAATCAAGAAAATCTCATTATGCAAAAAGGGGATTTTTATGTAGTGAAAAGAGGAATTAATCACAGGGTCTCATCTACCGAAGAATGCTCCATTATGCTCATTGAATCAAAAACAACAGAACATACCGGAAAAGTTAAATCGCATATTACCAAATCGATAGACGAGCAAAGATATTGATAAGAATACCTGCGAAGAGAAAAGTAGAGCCGAACTATTGATAAAACTAAACATGAAAAGAATATATATTTTGCTTTTACTAATTAGCAATCAAACCTGGGGGCAAAACAATAAAATCAACGGAGTAATTAAAGATTCCGAAACATTACAACCCATTCCATATGTAAGCATTTATAGTGAATATGAACTGAAAAATAATTCTACAGGATCCATTTCAAATGAAAATGGAGAATTTACTCTAACACTAAATAATAAATCTAAAATTGTATTTAGTCACATCAATTATGAGACTTTTTCTGTAGAACCTGACGGGAACTTAAAGGAGATTTTATTGAAACCAAAAAATTATGTTTTAAATGAAGTAGTAATCTCCGGGCAAAAGCCGGAAGATTATTTGAAAGGAATCATTAAATCGTCAAAGAACAGAATAGATAAAAACACGGTGTTAAAAGGTTACTTCAGAGAGATTGTAAAAGTAAATAATGAGTACACTAAATTTTCAGATGCACTGGCTGATTATTACATCGAAAAAAGTAACGGAAAATCAACCTTAGTTTTAGGTCAGCATCGAGCATTGAAAAGTAATAACCTAATTGATACAGATGAGGAAAGTATTGATAATACGAATACAGTATTCAACGTAAAAGATTTTGTGAAAAATGCCTACAATCTTGAAACAATTGAAAAGTTATTGAAAAGTGATGATTACGAGTTTGAGAGAATTATTAAGAAAGAAGCAAATGGAGTTGAGTATGAGTATATCGGAATTATACCAAATGAAGAAAGTGATGAAATGTTGAATAAGGGATATGTAATTATTGACCCAAAGTCAAAAAGTATTTTGGAATTTAAAATTTACACATCAGAAAAGCATCTGAAAAATGCAAAAACCAGAAATTTTATAATTGCAAAAGGAAAACGTAATCACCTTTTAGTTTGGTCAAAGTTTAAAATAATAAATAACCAGTATACTCTAATCTACAATAGGAGAGAGGTTGGAATGCACATTAAAATGGGAAAGAAGATTGATCATGATTTTGATTTTGTGTGTGATTACTTTGTTTATGAGTTTAAAAATAACGTTGAAATTCCTGACAACGGGTATACTAAAAAATCATTATTTCAAGCGGGAAATAGTTTTACCGACAATTTTTGGACAAAGCACAACGTGTACCCATTGAGTGAAGATGAAGTAAGGTTTATTAATTCAATTCAACAAAAATAAAAGCAGCGCCCTGCAATGGTTTAATAAAATAGGGGTAAGCCAAACTTTAAAGTGAGTTCACATCTTTTAATTCAGTGCAAAACAGAAATTTTGGCTTGCTTAATCCGCAGCAACCGGATCGTCTTTTAGCAGATAATCATTTCAATTTCAA
>JBGAUU010000131.1:0-11302 GCA_044228465.1 Cyclobacteriaceae bacterium | reverse complement strand
AAGCCGGGCATGGACGAAGCAAAGTTTGTGACAGAGATTATGCGCAAAGAAATCGGAACTCCAACTGCCAACGAAGCGCGCTACAAACAACTCTCGCCCTTCCAAATAAATTTGAAAGGAGCAGGGAATGAGAAGTACTTGCAGAAAGTAGCGGTGCGGGTGTATGAAGACACCGATGTGGAGTGGCAATTAAAGCAGCGAAGAAGAAGCCTCTATGATACCAATCAATTGGTTGCATCCGAATTAATCAACCGGCTTCTCTTAAGCGGCAATGAACAAGCTGAGTTTGTTACCGCAAAGACCCCCGGCTATCGAAGCAATGGAATGCGACACCCGCATTCATGGTCTATTGTAGATGAAGTAGAGTGTGTGCAATGGTGTTTGAAGTTGTTTGAGGTGAAATAAGGAAGTTGCAAAGAGGTAATTGTTGCGCTCAACATTCGACATAAGGTGGAGCTAGCAGGCTAATTCATCCCTTTCCCACGGGAGAGGGAAAAGCCGGTCGTAGCGACTGATAAATTTGGATAGGGTGAGGGAGGATCTGAGCGTTTTATCTCGTAATTGTTTTGTAATTTGATAGCTGATCAAAGCTGATCGTATGAAAACATTTGTTTGGTGCATCTTTCTCTTGATTCTCTTCAGTTTCAAAAGTGCTGAAAGGTTTGTTTCTGATTCAGCGGCTAAATGCAAACCGTATTTTCACTTTGATCAGGTAGTGCATTATAAGTTTGTTTTACCCGAGAATGAAAACTTTACTTCGATGGAAGATTACGTGTTGGATTCTATTAAAGATCATACTGAAAGAGCGAAAGTCGCTGGCATTCGAAAGTTCTTGTTAGATGATAAAATATTAACCCAACTGGCAGATACCACATCTCTTGTGCTAATGGAACAATTTGGGTTTGAGAAGCGTGATATTTCAAAAGAATTGTTCGCTAAGTTGAATAAGATCTTTTGTGATAGACCACACAAGGAATACAATGTAAAAATGTGTATTCCTGTCTTTCGTGACCTACTTATTTTCAAGTGGAATAACAAGACGATAGGTTATGCCCGACTCTGTTTTAATTGCGATAAAGATGTGATTATAGGCTCTAAGGAAAATACTGGAGGGTTTGGCCAATCTGGCGATTTCGATAAGCTAAAAGAACTACTCGGCTATCAGTGGTATGATAGGAGGTAGACCCCTAATGGATGTTTCTCACTTTTACTGTCCCCAACCTCCAATTTGCGGCAGCCTCAAATTACCTTATTTCCTTAAGAGGGAAATTTGGGGGAGTTTGCAAAGACTCCCTATTAAACACGTTGACTAAAAGTTTGGAAAGGAGTATTTTGTGATCTGTAATTAATCATACCCAATCAACTCTGCTAACTACTACATGAACAAACTCTTGCTCATTTTTATCGGACTAATCTGGCTGGTTTCTCAACAGCACAGCAGCGCCCAAGGTAAAATCAAAATTCCGAAAAAGGATACACAAACAACCTCCAAAGATACCGAAGGTTATTTTGGTCCCTCGGGTGTGGTGCGAATGATCAAACAAGATAAAAAAGGGAATATCTGGTTTACTTCGTGGCAGGGTGTTTACAAATACGATGGAAAGTGGTTTACCAATATCACGAAAGAGTCGGGTGTGGTGCGAATGATCAAACAAGATAAAAAAGGGAATATCTGGTTTACTTCGTGGCAGGGTGTTTACAAATACGATGGAAAGTGGTTTACCAATATCACGAAAGAGCAAACTTCGGCTCGTTTCTTTTCGATTTTACAAGACCGTAAAGGCAATTGGTGGTTCGGCTCGATTGGCTCCGGTGTTTTTTATTATGATGGATCTTTCTTTCGCCATCTCACTACCAAAGATGGACTGCTGAATGATGATGTGGTAAGCATCTATGAAGATAAAAAAGGCACTATCTGGATGGGCGTTTTCGGAGGCGTGAGTTGCTATGATGGTAAAATATTTCGCAACTACATTATTCAAGGCGATAGCATGTATGCCGATCGCTCCGGCAAAATATTTTTGGACAGACCGGCTAATGAAGTAAACACCGTGCTGGAAGACAAAACGGGTAAGCTTTGGTTCGGCACGAGAGGCAAAGGCTTTATATATGATGGGAAAACGTTTAGCGTGATTGCAAACAAAGGCAAACCCTTTACGGGGATCAGTAGCATCATCCAAGATAAGCAAGGCGCCATCTGGCTGGGAGGCAAAGACGGCTTGTGGCGCTATGATGGTGTTGCGTTTAAACGTTTTGCACCCAATGCCGTTGGCTATGTGTTTGAAGATAGAAAAGGAAACATCTGGACGAGTTCAACAACTAGCAAAGGTGGAATACTTCGATACTATCATCAAAAGACGTTGGATTATCTCAGGCCCACCATCACCGATATAAACCCGATGGTGAATGTGGTTTTTGGTTTTTTAGAAGCGAAAGATGGCAGTATCTGGTTTGGTTCGGAAGGTATTTTTCAATTTGATGGAAAAAATATTTTAGATTTCAGAGAGGAAGAAATGGTAAAGAAATAATGATTAAGGTTAATATGAAGCCCAAGTACCTTACAAAAGAACATCAGAAGAATTCTAAAGCAGCAATAAAACAGATAGAGGCATGGAAGAAATCTCCAACCGAATTCGCGAAGCTATTGAAGCAAATGAGTGAGAACGCAACTGATAAAAATCGATCATTATAATCACCAGTTTGCTTGTGTTATTTATTTGATGAGAAAAGTTTTTACAGATATTGAAATTAATCAGTTATTCGACCGAATAGGGCGTAAGATAAACAATCACTTGACTGGGCTAGACAGAACAAGGAAAAGTGACAAACAAAAGATTCTTGAACTGTGTCACGTTGGTAAATTTATGTGTTCCTATTTTGATGACTATGAAATAGTTAAAGTTTCTGAACGACCTGATTTTTTGATTTCAAATGGAAAGGTTACTGTTGGACTCGAACATCAATTAATTATAGATCAGAAGACTAAAGCGAGAGAAGGCTTTTATGATGACATCTTTGAGAAAGTAGAGCAAAAATTGATTCTTGAGGAAACCCTACCCAACTTTTTAATTAACATAATCCTAAAAGATAAGATAGACCAAACTTCGCGAAATAAAGGCTTTATTGTGGACAAACTAACAGACATCATACGTATTTTTATTCTAACAGGTGAGTTAGTGCAGAATGACTTTATCTACAACGCGAGCATAATGGGACATACGCAGAAGTCTTTGAATGCTGACTTCGGAGGTTATTTGCAACAGGCTATAAATAAGAGCTTGATTTTAGAATTTCTTCAAAAGAAAGAGGAACATATTGACAAATACATTGAAAACTCAGTTTCCTGCCAATGGCTCTTATTGGTCATTGGCAGTCTTAGTGAAAGTTCCTACGAAGTTGACAACGAATTTGATATAGAGATTAATTCAAAGTTCGAAAAGGTTTTTTTGTATGAAGATTTTCATAACAGACTTTTTGAATTAAAGTGAAAATATTTACCGCAGAGTCAACGCCAAACGAAATTCAGAAATTTTCAATTTGGAATTTAGGTATTACTTCTTCCCAACCGGCACCGCCTTCAGCGTATAGCCTTTCGCCTTCAGTAATTCCAGCAAACCCGCATTGCCTTCTAAGTGTGCAACGCCTACAGCAATGAAAGCCGTGTTTTCTTTCACCATCTTTTCAATCTTGGGCAGCCACTCCGCATTGCGCTTGGTGTAAAACTCATCCACAAACAGCGGATTGTTCTCTACAGGATGCAGGGTAAATTCAAAAATCTCTTCCAACGATTCTTGCGGATAGTTACTCATCAGCTTTTGAAACTCCGCCTTTTGGGTTTCAAAATTGTCGATGCTGTGTAGCAATGCCTTCACTTGGTTATACATCGGGTAGGAGTTCAACGCTTGCGCCTCGCGTTCAATGGGTTCTAAACTAAAGGTGGCCACTTTATTTTTCTTGGCGAGCAACAGCAACTCAATGTCAAAGTACTTCACCTTTTCTTTTAGGGTCAAGCGCGTCATTAAAATAGACAATGCCAATGGTTTAATCTTGGCGTACTTCCCTTCGAATTGTTTTTGGTTGATGCCAAATTCCTTTTCAAAAAATGCCAACACCTTTTTATAGTCAGCAGCGGGTAATTCCGTAGCCAATGATTTGCCTTTTTCAAAATGAAGCACCGTATTCAACTCGTGTTGCGCATGGTGGTCTACCTGATCTTCAATAGCAAACAAAGTAGAACCTTTGATGCGCTCGCTTACTTCCTGTGGAATGTAAAACTCCTTTTCGCCAATGAACTTCAGCGTTCCTAAAAGGTAAGATGGATTCTTCAATCCGTTACCGGAAATCTCCCACAGCACGGAAGTTTGAGCGTAACTAAAAATAGAGGCAATGCATACGAGCGCAACCAGGAAACTTTTCTTCATAACGGGGAATTAAATTGAAGCCGTAAAGAAACTACAAATGCCATTAAAAGGAAATGACTTTAGTTAGTTTTCATCCATTGTTTTTGTGTATTTTAACGGTGATTTTTAACGGAAACTACCGGGTTGTAAATGAGCGAGGAACTACTTAAGGCTGTCATTCAATTTTTTGCCATTGTAGCCAAAGAACGCATCACCGAAGATGAGCGCGCGATCATCAAAGAATTTTTGTCGCTGCACCTCAATCAGGATGGCACGCGCTACTACCTCTCGCTATTTGACGATTTCTGTAAAACTAATAAGCGCATTGCCGCCAACGGCCCGCTTGCCAATGTAGACGCTGAAACTCAGGAGTTTGTAGACGACTGGGCACAGATCATGCAGATCTCCAAAAAGGTGAATCAGGCCCTCACCATGCAGCAAAAAGTGGTGCTCGTGATCAAAATCATCGAGTTGGTGTTTGCCGATGACAACCTTTCCGAGCGCCAGAGCAACCTCATCTTCTACATCAGCGAAGCACTCAAGATTCCCGCCAAAGACTTTCGCGCGATGCGGTCTTTTGTGTTGGGTCATGATATTGAAGAACTGGGCTCCAAGCAAATCTTAATTATAGACGAAGGCTCGGATGAAATTAAGCATCCGGGGCCGCGCATTGTCGCCAAAAACCTGACGGGATTGATCGCCATTTTGCGGCTGTCGGATATTGAAACGTATTTCATTAAATACCTGGGCATCACTTCGCTTACGCTGAATAGCATCACCCTCAAAAGCCGGAAGATCGATGTGTTTCCAACGGGCAGCACCATTCGTGGGGCGAAGATCGACCCGATCTACTACAGCGATGTGGTGGGCAAGTTTTTGTTTGAAGAAACCGATACGGAAATCAGCTTTGTGGCCGATCACCTCTTTTACCATTTCAAAAGTGGACGTGCCGGCTTGCAGAATGTGAACATTGCCGAGACGGGAGGGAAGTTGATTGGATTGATGGGTGCCAGCGGCTCGGGCAAGTCCACGCTGTTGAGTGTGCTCAACGGATCCGAGTTGCCGTCCAGCGGACGTGTGTTGATCAACGGCATCGACATTCATAAAAATCCGGATAAGCTCGAAGGAATTGTCGGATTCATTCCGCAAGATGATTTATTGATGGACGACCTGACGGTTTTCCAAAATCTATATTACAGTGCGCGCCTGTGCTTTGGTCATTATTCCCGTAAGGAGATTGGTGACCTCGTAGAGAAGGTGTTGCTCAACCTGGGCTTATCTGAAATCCGAAATCTGAAGGTCGGTTCGCCCTTGGAGAAAACCATCAGTGGCGGTCAACGTAAGCGCCTGAACATAGGCTTGGAATTGCTGCGCGAGCCCACTGTTTTGTTTGTTGATGAACCCACATCCGGATTGTCGTCCCGCGATTCGGAGAACATCATGGACTTGCTCAAAGAACTTTCGCTGCGCGGCAAGATGATCTTTGTGGTAATCCATCAGCCCTCTTCCGATATCTTCAAGATGTTTGACACCCTCATCATCTTAGATGTGGGCGGCTTCCAGATTTATTATGGTAATCCGGCCGAGTCGGTAAATTATTTTCAGGACATCATCAATGCAGCCAACAAAAACCCGGGCGCTTGTCCGGAATGCGGTAACATCAATCCCGAGCAGGTCTTTAACATTATTGAAACACGTGTGGTGAATGAGTACGGACGCTTTACGCACACGCGCAAAGTCTCTCCCGGCCAGTGGTATCAATATTTCAAGCAGAAGATTAAGATTCCGAAAGTACAGGAAGTGCAAGATCCGCTGCCGGTGACGCAAAAAATTCCGAATTGGTTCAAGCAGTGGTGGGTATTTATTATCCGCGATGTTTTATCGAAGCTTTCCAACCGGCAATACGTTACCGTAAACTTGCTGCTCACTCCGGTGCTGGCGCTGTTCATCGGCTACTTTGTAAAATACTACGATGCCGTGGGAGTAGAGAAGCCGGAGTACACGTTCTTCCACAACTACAACATCCCGGTCTATTTCTTCATGAGTATTGTGGTGGCGCTCTTCGTGGGGCTCATTATCAGTGCCGAAGAGATTTTCCGCGACCGTAAAATATTAAAGCGCGAAACGTATTTACATCTCAGCCGAAGCAGCTATTACTTATCCAAGATTAGCATTCTTTTCACACTATCGGCTGTGCAAACCATCTGTTTTATTTTAGTGGGAAATTGGTTGTTGGAGATTCCGTTTGGCGAAATGCGTTACTGGCTGATTTTGTTTTCGTGTGCGTGCTTTGCCAATATGTTGGGACTGAATATTTCAGCTGCTTTTGATTCGGCTGTTACCATTTACATTTTGATCCCGATCCTGATCATTCCGCAGTTGCTACTCAGCGGAGTGGTGATCAGCTTCGATAAATTCAATCCGAAGGTTGGCACTCCGAACGGTATACCCGTGCTGGGCGAAATGATGGCTTCGCGCTGGGCGTTTGAGGCATACATGATTACGCAGTTCAAAGACAACCCGTACGAGAAACAATTCTATGCGTTGGATCAGAAGCGCGCCATTGCCGATTATAAGCGCTTGTATTATTTGCCCGCGCTGGAATCGAAGTTGTCGTTTGTATTGAATCACCGCAGCGATTGGCGCAGTCAGAAAGAAGGCAACGAAACCAAAGCCGCCATTGATTTATTGCGTAACGAAATTAAAAATGAACTTACCTATGTGGGTGCAGATAAGCTACCCGATGTAGATCGCCTTACACCCGGCAAGTTTGATTCAGCGGTGTATCGCAATGTGCAGAAGTTTTTAGTTACGCTGCGTCAATACTACGGCATCCGCAATGCCAAAGCTTCCGATGAAAAGGAGAAGTTGATGATGGAGATGACGAAGACACCCGAGCAAAAAGCAGCGTTTGAACAAATGCGCTTAAAGTACCAGAATGAGTCCGTGATTCGATTAGTCGAAAACTCTACTGACCCTGTGCGGATTGTCGAATGGAAGGGTGAATTAGTACAAAAGATATATCCAATCTTCTTTGAAGACCATCGCCCGGCTCATTATTTTGATTTTCGTGAGAATTTCTATGTGCCGCAGAAGCATTTCATGGGGCGCAAGTTTGACACACTCTATTTCAACATCACTGTTATCTGGCTGATGACGATCATCTTGTATGTAACGCTGTATTTCGAAGTACTGAAGAAACTCGTGCACGCGCTGGCCATGCGCAGAAAGTACAAGCAGAAGAAATAGAATCTAAATAGCCACGGGCTTCAGCCCATTGTTAAATTGGCGGTATTAACATCGTGCCACGCAAAACCTATATCATGGCGGTGAAATACCATGGCACGAAACGAGGTGAATCTTTGGAAAAGCGTTCAATAATTGAAATTTCGATTTACAGATTCACGCAATTGCCCATTCCGCCCGATCCTGTATCTTTGCCAAAATTATTTTTATGAAGACAAACAGACTCCTGATTGCACTTAGTTTTCTCTTAGCTGTAGCTTGTTCTACGAAACAACAAACAGCCGAAGCTCCGAAAGAAGAATCAAACGACTGGAAGGAAATGGATTCGTTCCACATGATTATGGCGGAAGCATTTCACCCGTACAAAGATTCGGCTAACCTCGCCCCGGTAAAACAACTGGCGGAAGAAATGGCTACCGAAGCCGACAAGTGGGCCAGCGCAGCCCTACCTGAAAAAGTAAATAATGATGAAGTAAAAGAAAGCTTACAAAAGTTGAAAACCGATACCCGTGCTTTGGCGGATATGATTAAAAGCGGTGCCGATGATGCAGCGGTAGGTTCATCCCTCAACGCCCTTCACGATAGCTTTCACGCGATCATGGAAGCATGGCATGGTGGCGGAGAAAAGCATGAACATGAGCACAAAGACTAATCGCTGTCTTTTAGAAATAAAAAGAGCCGCATTCTACCGAGTGCGGCTCTTTTGTTGATAGCTTTTTTTTCTATCGCTGCATCAAAATCTTCGAGGCAGCTTCTACTTGCTGGTTAAAATTCTCGAGCGCCTTGGCGGCAATCTCTATTTGCTCTTGTGCTTCTTTCCAGCTACGCTGCTCAATGGCTTCGCGCACACCGGGCAGTGTCTTCACACCATAGCCGGTATAAAAACCGGGTGCGTAAATGGTGTGTTTATACCAGGCTCTGCGGGGAAGTCCGGCATCTACCAATAGTTTGCGCTCGGATTTATACAATAACTCGTTCAGTTGATTGCGGTTGGTAAGCGGATTCGGATTCGCAGCGGCTAACTCCGCATATTTGGCGGTGCTTTTCTCTAATTGAAGTATGGCATTCTGCAGGCTGGAGAAATTCAGATAAGGCACGGATTCTTTAGCCACTGGCGGAACATATTTTTCGGTAGGATCCTGCGCCAATACATAGCGCTTTTCGCGGATCATTTGGTTTTCGATCTCCGTGCTTTCGCGGAGGTTATCGAGTAGAGTAGTCACTTCGATCACATAGGTATTCACAGTTTTATGAAAAGCGGCAAAGTCAAATGGAAGAACCTCTGCATTGGCGATGCGCAATGTAGCACGTCCGGCAGTTTTCGCCAGCGCCACACCATATTCAAAAGTCGGATCTTTGAAACGTTTGTAGTGATCGTATGAATCGTATACCGAATGATATTCACCACCGCCATTCTCGCCACCAAATCCTAAGTTGAGCGAGGCAATGCCTAGGTGTTGAATGAAAGGCGAGTAGTCCGAGCCTGCACCGAGTGCGCCAATGCTCAACGACTTGCGTGCGAGTATTTCTTTCTTCGCTTTCACACCCGATGCGTTTGCAGCATCCAGCGATTTCCTGCGCTCAAACAAACTGATTCCTGTTTGTGGGTCGATCACATCTTTGCTGATACCACTCATCAATGGTTCGAGTGTGTGCGATCCTTCCGCAAAGAGAAACCCTCGTCCATTGGAGTCGGAGTTAATATAGGCCACGGTCTTATCGACCAATTCATCCCAATGATCTTCTACCCATTCGGTTGATCCCATCAGCGAAGGCTCTTCTGCATCCCATGCGCAGTAGATGATCGTGCGCTTGGGCTTCCAGCCGCTCTTGACCAATTCGCCCACCGCACGCGCCTCTTCCATCAAAGCCGCCATGCCACTTACCGGATCGTTGGCACCATTCACCCACGCATCGTGGTGGTTTCCGCGAATCACCCATTCATCCTGCAACTCCGTGCCCCGCAGTTTGGCAATGACGTTGTAGGCGGGCTTCGTATCCCAATTGAAAGCCAACTTCAAATGTACTTTGGAAGGTCCTGGACCAACGTGATACGTAATGGGCAACGCACCGCGCCATTTCTCAGGCGCTACCGGTCCGCCTAATGCTTGCAGCAATGGCTGAGCATCGCCATACGAGATGGGGATCACCGGAATCTTCAACAGATTTTTCGCCTCGCTGCGGTCGATTCGCTTTGCTTCTTTGGTAGAGCCGTAATTCGGTGTGAGCGGGTCGCCCGGATAGATGGGCATGTCCAACACCGATCCGCGTTGCGCACCGTATTGATTTTTATATGCGCCTTTCGGGTAGACATCGCCTTGCGCGTAGCCATCTCCAGCCGGGTCGGAATAGATGATACAACCGATCGCTCCGTGCTCTTGCGCTACCTTCGGTTTGATGCCGCGCCATGAGCCACCGTATTTGGCAATGACAATTTTTCCTTTCACGTCTATACCCATGCGCTCCAGTTGTTCGTAGTCATCGGGCACACCATAGTTTACATACACCAACTCGGCTGTTACTTCGCCATCGGGCGACCAGCAGTTATAGACAGGTAGTTGCTCCGATTTTTGCCCGGAGGTAGCATCTTCTTTCAATGCCGGTTCTTCGAGTTTCGCTTTGAAGGTGGTAGGAGAGACCATCTCCAACACGCGCACTTTGGGCGAAGGAAATAGCACATAGTAGGTTTCTATCTCCGCTTCGTAACCCCAGCTGCGAAACAAGCTGACCATAAACTCTGCGTTGTCTTTGCCGTAAGGTGAGCCCACATGATGCGGACGTGCGGAGAGACGTTTGATCCAATCGTCAATGTTTTTGGCTTTCAGGTAGCTGTCGAACTTCGCTTCGGCCTGGGTGTGCGCATCGGCTGCAGCCTGAGAAAAACCAATGAGTGATTTGTTTTGTGCCAGTGCACAAACGCTTACCAGCAAGAGCAAGCTTGAGAGAATGGATCGCATAGACCAATGATTTAGGTTACTTACAATTTACGAAGTAACCATAAAATCAAAGCTTTACGAATAAGCTTATTTTAAAGGGTGAAATAAATTGCGAGTGGTTACTCAGCCTTTCTTTACAACGTTTAGCCGATATGAACTTGCGATTGGCCGCATCGAACTTGTTCCTTACTAATTCAAAAGCGAAGTCTCTCAACGCGAAAGTGTAAACCCCCGGGGCGTCAGTGCTTCGGTTCAACGCGAAAGTGTAATCGTATCGGTGCTTGGGTGTTCTCCCGCAAGGCAAAAGTGAATTCTTTCAACACGAGAGTGTAAACCTTCAACGTGATAGTGTAAACCTTCAACGCAAGAGTGTAGTCCATTAACGCGAAAGTGTAAACCTTCGGAGCTTTAGCGCTCTCGTTCAACGCGAGCGAGTGATCGTACTGGTGCTTGAGCGCACTTCCGCAAGACTATAGTGTAATCCTTCAACGCAATAGTGTGCTCCTTCAACGCAAAAGTGTAAGTTCTAGGGGCGTCTACCTTCGCGCTTAAGGCGAGATGGTAACTCGGAAACTGCAAGTGTTACTCCGCCTTTCTTTTCAGTTCCGATCCGAAAACAATATCCCACAAGATGGAAGTAACCCCGTATCCTTTATCGGCATCGGTGTAGTGATGCATCATGTGGTGTTGCTTCAGCTTCTTCAAAATAGGGTTGTTGAA
>JBGAUU010000130.1:0-11360 GCA_044228465.1 Cyclobacteriaceae bacterium | reverse complement strand
AGTGGAGACCATGTGTAATTAACAACTCCGGCCGGGCCTGATAATTGAGTTGAGGTCAAACCATTGCAAATATAAGATGCCGGTGTAACTGTAATGGTTGCCGGAGGTTGTGTTGCAGAAATATTGACTCGCACCGGTGCAGTGGCTGTACAACCAGTAATCGCATCCGTACCTGTTACTGTATATACGGTGGTAGAACTAGGCGCAGCCATAATCGTTGCCCCCAAACCGTCCGCAGGAGTTAACCCATTAGTTGGGGTCCATGCATAAGTTACATTGGCCGGTGTTAATGCGCTGCTAATAGGTGCACTCGCAGTAAATGAAATTGGGCTGGTGGCTGAGGCACATTGAGTTACCGTATTATAGGGCGAAATCGGTAACGATCCTGATACTAAACTCCATACAATTGTATTAGTAGCAGGTGCGCCATTACTCGTATACCTTATTTCGATGGTTGAAGAAGGACTGAGAAACCCCGTCCATCCGGGCTGAGATGCCGGGTTACTATTTAAACTGGCCACCAAATTATTGTTAATCAATATATCAGCTTTACCAAATAATCGAGCCATCGTAAGAGTGTAGTATCCGCATGTAAAATTGGTTCGTTTATAAGCAACTCCCCAGGGGGCTGCCGGGTCCATATTATTGCACCCTGAAAAAGTAGGGGCTAATCCTGGGTGTCCGGCAGGGGTAGTAACATAATGGCTTGAAGAATTGAATGAAAGCGAAGCTGCTGAAACATAAAAACCCCTGTACGTAGTTGCATTAAAATTAGCCGTATTGTTTGTTTGATAGGCGTAGCATCGCCAATTGGTGGTTCCGAAAACGGTAGGGTCACCTACCGGGGCGGCAATGGTAATATCAAAACCATTGTCGGGGCTTACCAATCCTCCGGAAGGGTTGGAACTGAGCGTACGAATGCGGTAACCCGTACCTGCAGGTACCGAGGGTATCGTAACGGTAAGGCTTTGATTACTTACCACACCATTGAATGTTCCTACTGTAGTTGGGCTTGTAAAACTACCAGCAGCATCCGACAATTGCACCTGAGCGTACGAATGCGGTAACCCGTACCTGCAGGTACCGAGGGTATCGTAACGGTAAGGCTTTGATTACTTACCACACCATTGAATGTTCCTACTGTAGTTGGGCTTGTAAAACTACCAGCAGCATCCGACAATTGCACCGTAACTGTGTTAGTAGGTGAATTGGGCAATGTGCAAGTATTGGCTAAGCTAAAACCAACTGAGACACTTTGATTCTGACAAAAATAAAGAGCAGATGTGGTGGGTGCGCTCAAACCAAATCCATTGATAGTAAATGGAAGTGAGGCCGGGCTTGTTTGAACCGGATTTGTACTAATGATGCGCACTCGATAATTACTGCTGGTTGATAAGGTTTGAGGAAGCGTTACTGAAATATTTCCACTGGCTGTGGTGTTATTGATAGACCCGATGGTAGCAGGCGATGAAAAACTTCCTGAAGCATCCGAAAGTTGAACAGAGAAATTGTTTCCGGTTGAAAACCCGCAGGCAACATTATTGGCTACATTAAATGTAGCACCTGCACAAACAGTTGCCGGCTTGGTAGGAGCATTAAAAGAGGGTGGGTTTATAGTAAATGCGATGCTTTGATTCGTTACAGTTGCCACGGGGCTGCTAGATACCACTCGTATTGTATAATTCGTTCCCGCCACAAAAATATTGTTGGGTAATGTACATGATATAGCTCCACCAATTGTAGCTGATCGTGTTCCAATGGTAATAGGCGAAGCAAAACTACCCGTTTCATCAGAGAGTTGCGCTGTAAAAACATTTCCAACAAGATAGGAACCTGTAATTGTGTAATTGACCGTTACTGCTCCACCGTTGCAATAAGGCGAACTTCCACTTAAACTTGCCACGGTTGTTGTTTGGGCTACCAGCGAGGTGTTCATGGCCGCCACAAACAAAAAAAAGAAAACTAGTGGAAGCTTGTTATATCTTGTACTCTTTTTCAAATGGGGAGTTAACATATTAAACAGGTTTATTTGATCAATAAAATAATGGTGCTAAGGTATCTGTATAGCTACCCACCCAACAAATTCAATCATTAAATACAGGTATCATCTCAGATACCTAAGGGCAGGAGATGACTATTTCCAAGCAATCTATTCTAGTTAGAATTACATAGATTGATAAGGATTCGAGCAAGATCTATGGTAAATGGTTTCTCCAAGATCAAGGATATTTCTCGATACTGTTTCAATTCAAAATGAAAATGAGATGTTCGTATTGTAAGGCAAGCGATATGAAACGAAATTTCTTTTTGATGTAACAATAACCGAAGATTATCAAAGAATTTTGACAGCGAAATCCAACTAGTGTCCGGGTCAATTACAATTAAATAATGTAACTTCTTTGTCACTACCTCTTGCTCTACATATTCAAGTAATTGCGCTCCTGAATCAAATAACAAGGCTTCGCGAATAGGAAGTTCTGCGAATTCTAGAATTCGTTTAAAAATATATTGATCAATGGCATTGCCATCTACATAAGCGATTACTGTACTCATTTCAAATAAAATACGTTTGGCTTTGTAAACTTGCTACTTCCCTGAGTTACATCCGGCAATAAGCACTAACGGTGTTTGGGTGAAAAGTAATTTGGTTTTATAATGTAGGTAACCTTCAACGAAGTAACCATGTACGCATCATTCCCAGGTGCTCCCCTCCTATTGGTATGATATTCGGAACCATATCCATTAATCAACTGAACTGATCCGTTTGTTAACGAATACTGACGAGTACCATTGGATACCAACTGCTCAATTTCATTTGATCTATATGACAAAGTTTGCGCTAATTGTGTTTGGTCTGCGCTTTTCGCTCTTAGTCTGTTGAGATCAACATAATTGCCGCTTACATCATCTAAATAATCGGTAAAAGTGTACCTAACACCCATATCAAACCAAAGATCCATCTTATCTGTAAGCTTTAATCTCGAACCAATTCCTAGCGGAATTCCAATTTGCAGCAAACTATACGGAGTTATTCCGAAATTAGCATCACTTTGTTGTAGTTCTGAATATTGTCCCTCCGTTCCCAACGATTGCAAATCAACCCAGGTATCATACGAAGGATTTATTTCTCCATTTAGAAATTGCCGGGGAGCTTTCGCTTGTGGATTATGATAAAAAATTGCTATACCAGTAAAAATATAGGGTGTAAAGTTTACTCTTGTGCGATAACTCTTTATACTCTTGAGTAAATCAACTATTACTACGCCACTGATTTCATGTATCGAATTACGGAATGATAAATTTCGTTGTTTCCTGTAAACATCATTTGAATTGGCGTCAGAACCTTCAATAGAGCCAAATACGTATTGAAGGCCTAGATGAAGTCTTGGGCCAACTCTTGAAAAATAGGAAACTCCAATACCTTCTCGGGTTAGCCGAAGATCCATACTTAATTTACCATCCGATGGTGAAAGATCGCCCAAATAGTTAAGTGAATTTACAGATATGCCCAGGCTACTATATCCAAATTGGTATTTCTTTTTGAGTGCCCATGTGGCGATATGCTTATTACTTTTTCTTAACGCATACTTCTTTTGACAATACACTTGTGATTGAATAATCAGTAGCAATAATAAAGTGACAGAAGCAATTCTATTGGAAGGAAATAAATGGAACATAAGATATTGGCTTAACACAAAAAACTTGACTAAATAATCGCAAGTTTAAATGCCTTAATCCATTATTTGATTAAGTCAATACATAATACCACTATCCTTACCGATACTTTCAATAATCAGTTGGTTTTATTAAAGTAGGTTCACGCAAACAAACAAGACACTATTAAATATTATCTAGGATACCAGTATTTAGCATCGATTTGGTGCCACAGTGCTGCATGGCCTTTCTATTTTATTATTGATTTCTGATATTTATCTGTTTTCAATACAGTATGGAAAGACCGTTATACTCGCTCGATGTACAAGAAGCTTTGTCTGTAATCAAAGGAAAATGGAGAAGTTCCATTATTGCTAGTCTGCAATTAAAGCCTAAAAGATTTAATGATCTCAAAAGAGACCTGAGTACGATCACACCCAGAACTTTAGTAAAAGAGCTTAGGTACCTGCAGCAGCATAAATTAGTATTGCAGTATAAGGATTCTAAGAACCCTCGAATTTTTCTTTATGGATTAACACCCCGAGGACATTCACTTAGTCCATTAATAGATCAAATCGTTACATGGAGTAAAAAAGGGGAAGGGCCAAAATGAGCCAAAAACAAACGTAAGCCCCAAACAAATTCCCCATTAGAAAAATATTCATACTACTTATCGTACTACCTTTAAAGCGTTGCTTCCTTTGTTGACAGCGTAAATTGTATAAACATTATCTCGCCAAATAAAAGAAACCGGATTTCTATACTTTTTTACTTCCAATACAACTCCGTAAAAGTTGTAATAGGCAACTTGCTCCATATCTTCCCTGTCGTGACCAGACATATCGCGCACTTTTACCCTTGTAAACGGTGCTGTAATAGACCTTTTAGTGTTCTTTAGTAGCTTTATGAGTGATACCATTTGTTTATGATTTTACTTATTCAAAACTAGGAAATGGAATATGGGCTCACAATGAACCGCTCACAACTTTAGGTATTCAAATGAATACTGATTCATCAGTCAGTATCCAAAAATATAGCGAATTGCTAAACGAGAATCGAGCAACCTCCATTTAGAATAAATAGCTTCGTAAGTTCAAAATCCGAACTACATGAAAGCCTACTTAAACATTGGTTATTTTATTGGTGTATTAATCTACTCATGGGTTGGTATAAGCAATTGCTACGCGCAAAATTTAGATAGCCCCATTCAATATAAGTCGGAATTTGGCACCCTATCATTAGGGGATGCAGTATATCATCGCGTAGACTCCAATCACTTGACTGTCGATTCTATAAGTAAATTGAATTTTGTTAAGGATCTCTCTCCGAAATATTATGCAAAAAAGGAGATCACTTTCTGGACAAGGGTTATTGTACGTAACGCAACTTCCAATACTCATTTCATTATCACATTAGACCAGTGGGATGAAATAATCATGCATTATCAAATAAATGGAAAATGGGAACGTCAGGAGTCAGGCAATTTTGTTCCTACCAATATGCGCTCAATTATATTTCATAGGTTCATTAGCTTTGATTTAGATATCCCCACAAACCGAGATGTGGCAATCTACTTCGAAGCGAGAAATTCACGGCCGCTTACCATGTTTTGTGCTGAAAAGTATTCATTCCTCAAGAAGATTGAAATTGGAGCATCTAAACGAGTGTTTGAAAAGTATTTATCCAACCAACAGATCGTATACTTTCTCATTGGCGCTTCATTTATACTCGCTCTCTACAGTCTGTTACTATTCGTAATTGACGGTCAAAGAACCTCGCTTATATTATTTATGTATTTGGTGTTTGTTGCCTTGGACGTGTATATTAATTACGGGCTAACGAGAATGAATTTTATTACAGGATTGAAAGGATATGAGTTTCAACTCCTCCTTCACCTAGCGCATCTTATTCCGATTATCACGGCCATTTATTTACTTGGCTTTTTTCGCTTTGGCCCAAAACAATGGGAATACTATGCTCTCGTATTATTTATTGTATTCGTAGCAACCTGTTGGTTGTTGGGCTCTATTTTCTCGAAATCTTACTTATTCACGGAAAGAAGAGTAATCGAGGTTATCCTATTTTCAACCATTACAATTTGGTCCTCTCTTAAGAATCGATCCGGTAGTAGAATTCTTTTATTAGCCATTATGGCCACTATTTTTGCTAAATATCATGCTGAAATAAAATCCATATCCTTTGATTCAAAGTACTTTTCCTTTACAAGCCCTGAATTACCCTACTTAATTGCCCTATTTGCAGCTGAGGTCATATTCTCCATTGCTGCCTCATTGCGAATACGCTCTATTCGACAAGAATTGAATATGGCTCTAAAACGAGAGCGGGAAATTATTCGAAATCAAAACACCAACTTACAAGAGGAAGTTCAATTAAAGACATTAGAGCTAAGAGAAAAGAACAAATTGCTTGAGGAACACTTTGAAGAATTACACACTCAATCAATTGCTATCAAGGAACTGAATTTAAGGCTTGAAAATATGTTATCCGAACGCACGACAGCTTTGGAGAATATTACTAGCGATTTTAACATTTTTCTTTATCGAACGGCACACGACTTAAGGAGACCTCTTACTACAATACTTGGTATTACCAATCTGATAGAAAATGAATCTGACAGTTCTGTTAAAAACGAATTAGTAAATCTAATAAATACATGTGTGAGAGACCTCGATGCTATGATCAAAAAAATGATTGTCATTAGTTATTGCCATGACGACTCACCTGTTGAAGTTTCTGATTGCTGGATAAACGACATACTCACCGCCACTGTTGAGGGTGTTAGCAAATCGATGTCAATTACTCCACAACAAATAAAAATTGCCACTACCCTCCCGGATGAATTTATGGTGTGCACGAATCACTACATCTTAAAGGAAGTTATTAAGTCACTTATTGAAAACTCCATACAATACGGTGGAGTGGGCGTTGAAATTACAATTAAGTTAGAACAGCGCGCGCAATTGGTATTTATCGAATTTTCAGACAATGGGCCTGGTATCGAGTTGATTTATCGTGATCGAATTTTTGATATCTTCTTCCGAGCTAATGAACGGTCAAAGGGTAATGGACTAGGTTTGTATTTGGCTAAAATTGGCATGAAAAGGCTAGGCGGAGACATTTACCTTGTACAGACTAATCAGGTGGGAACAAAATTTGCATTACAACTTCCTATTGAGTGAATCACAAAAAATAGTAGCGTCAATTTCCATTCTTAAAGGCGTATATATTTTGGATGCATATCGATTTGCGATGCTATACCAATCGCCAGTTGTCAATAAAGTAAATCGTACTTCACGTATTACGGATGATTCAAATATTTTATCTCTTTGACAGTAGCATTTAGAGGCGAAAAGCAGCACGCGGTGACATAAACACGGCCTCGAACTGTATTCGGTGTAGGTATAAAAAAAACGCATCACCGTCTGTGATGCGTCAAAAAAGTAATTCCCCCTTTGTTTGTTAAACGACTTGATAAAAGTAAATAAATTGTAGCGTTACTGATTAGCTGCAAGCACACATTATGGTATCTCATACAATACCAGTCGCAAATCATATTCACGGAATCAATCTAATTAAATTAATTTCCTTCAGTTATCAAGAATTTAATTAAGCTTATGGAATGAACTTAGGTACCTACAAAAAATGGGGTCACCAAAAATAAATTTGGTAACCCCTTATTGAATATTCTGGCAATCATTTCGACAGATGTACAACTCCCCCAGTACCTACTGTTTCTTATTGAGCAGAATAACCTGTAACAAATATACCTTAAGCTATTACCGAAATATAAACCACCATGCAGAAACAAGTATTATGGAAGGTACTTGATTAAAAGCTAAAAAGTGCTGTATACTTATGCCCTCCAACTTCTCCCTAAACAAATCTCGCTCTTACCTCCCACTACTCCAAAAAAAGTTAATCGTTAATAGTTAATGGGTGGCTGAGTGAGTAGCGCAGATTGCCGGCTGTCTGAAATTAGGATGGGTAGGATTATTGGGACGCGAGCGAATGTGTTGGGTAAGAATTTGCCGGATCGTTAATCACAGACTAAAAATACCTTGGAATCAATGAAAACTAAAGCAGGGACGGGCGATCCAGTCTGTCTCACTACATGACTATGATCGTAACTCATTTTTTAAGGATGGTGAGTAAATCTCTAATGCTTTTTTTATCGAGTTTGTTTTCAGGGGATGTTACGGCTTGCCGCAATACATCTTTTCGTTTGGGCCTTTGTCCCTTTCGCATCATTTGATTGGTGATGAAGGTATGAATCTCCTTATAGCCGGTTTCAATGTCTTGATACCCGAAGAATAGCCCATTGACAGTGTTGGCAAACAAAACTCTGACTGTGCTGTCTACTACTCTATAATTGTTGATGCTTGCTCCATCTTTGTAGCTGATTGCTTCAAGGATATCATCCAAGTTATTTAAGCCCAAATGAAGACGTTCATTGTAGCGGTCCAGCGCATGCTTTCGAAAAACAAGTGTTTCCGTTTGGCCGTCATCCTTCTGTTCTACGATGGCATACATCGGGTAATCTTTCCAAACCCTACCGGCTACCGTTGCATCTACTCTGAATTTAATCCAGGCGCTCCAAAGCCGCTGGTGGGGATAATAAAATGCAATAGTTTGCTGCCCGTCAATCATGTATTTGCTTCGAAGTTTTTGGGGAAGTTTACGTAGCGGCCTTCTTAGCAAATGCTTTGCTTTGGCAAATACTCTTTCGGTGATCTGCAATGAAATTTTATCCAGTTGATTCATCAGCTCTTCCCGTGTCATGCTTGGTACGATCATGTTGAGTAGATTAATGAGGTTATCAAATACTTTTTTGATGATTTTTTTGGTGCATAGCCAACATCTATTGGCTATTAAGAAGTTTAAAAAGGTCTACCCGCCCGGGTGCAACGTGCGTGAACGAAGTAGACCTGATTAACCGGCAGACGGAATGCGTTATTTCTTCTTCTTATTGGTAAAAGGAATACCTGATACCTTTTTAAACTCCGGGCTTGATGCTTTGAAAGCAGACTTGACATAGCTCTTCACGACTTTGACGCGCGGCACCAAGCCGTCCGGAGATGCGAAGAAAAGTTTGTCGCGCGAAATGAGTTCACTGGAATATTGAGCCTCGGCCTTGCGAACTGCCTCGTTTCTCGCTTCCAATTCGCTCTTCATAGCTTGAATTGCCCCAATGGTTAAATCCTGCTCGTTGGTTTTGTAGTTGGGTTCACCCTCAAGAAAGGTAACGATCTCTGAAAAGTTATCTTCCTTCCGATCAAAGCTTAATTGTGCAGTGGAGTTCGTTTTGGGTTCATCGGGTGCCGGTGCGCCAGTCGAATCCTGAACTTTGGATGAAGATGGTGAGGTGGCTCGTTGGGCTCTGAACTTTCTTACCAACGCAGCAAACTTTACCACTTTCTCCGGCAGGATATCGCACGAGCCCACTGCCCCTACAATGCGTGTTACATATTCTCCGAGCCGATCAAAGACATGCTCGCGCATTTTGGAAGCATCGCTCATCGCATCTTTTGCAGCGTCTACCGCTTTGAGTGAAAGCTTGACGCGATCCAAAAGAGCATTCAAGTTTTCCAGTGTGATGGAAGACTTAACAGGCTTGTAATCGGAACCGAAGGTTAAAATGATTTTAATGAGTTTAGCGAAGTTCGCTACATTTACTGGGTAACCTGAGTCATTTTGTTTTTCCATAAGATTTGAATTTTAATTTTGGAAAAACACTTGCATATCTCGTGCCAAACTTAAAAACGCTTAATTCAAAGAAATTAGGCCGTTTGCCTTGCCGAGCAAGAGGTCAACTAACGATATATAAACAATTCTTTCGTTTTATTTAACGAAAATAGTCGTTAATGAGGGTACTTTCTCACCTACCGCGAGAGATATGTGTGCTCCGAGTGCTCATGGTTTGAATTCGAAAGCGTAAAGCGTTGGTGGTTGGCGCTAGCCGGGGTTTCGAAACGTTTTATTTAAAGAATAAAGTATACAGTGACGTTATTTCTTATTGAAACTGTTAAAAGTAAGTTTAGCGAGTCGGAATTTACTTTTTGCCCAAAACCGATGCTCGCGCCAAGAAGAAATATAAATGTTAATATCTGTCTCATAGTCATCTTTGTCGAATGTGTCCAGCAGCTTGCCGCCAACAATTGTGTCTCTGGAGTGGTGCCTTTCCGAAGCCGCGTCCTGTCTCACAAAGCCAAGCGTAATTTCAAAAACTAAACTACGAATTAACATTGAGCCCCGCCATTGATTATGCGTTTTGTTGGTAGAAATAGTGAATTGTGGTCACTTTATAAGTGAAGTTTCTTTAATTCTCTGGTATCCGGATTTAATGTATAAAATCCAAAGTTGTTGCCTGAATTATCTTTTCTGTCCGTTGTTGTCGGGAGTGTAAGTATTAGGTAGTAGTTGCCATTAAAGAACTTTGCCGTGCCAACGTTTATTAGACTTGGTTCATTTCTAAAAATCAACTTAGAGATTTTGGTTTTCCTGTCCATTATATAAAGTTCATATGGCTCGGAAAAAACTATTTTAGAATTATCTCTTGATAGAACGGGGGAATAGTATCCATAAGGACTAGTTTTTTTATGGGCCCGAAGGTCATTCGATGCCGATACCTTTGTCAGTTGCCTGTTCTTAATGTTCATCCAAAAAAGCCCGGTTTTGTCTTTCTCTGTTAGGTGAAACAATAAGCTGTCCCCATTGTTAGATATTGATAATCCGTGTAAGTCATAAGCGTCATAGTTGGTAATCTGTGTCACCTTTTTAGTACCAATGTCGACATTGAATATATTAATTTCGTGAGCAGCCTTTCCGGCAACTGGAGAGTAATTTCCAAAATAACCAGCAGCTGTGAAATAAATTGATTTGCCAGACGGGTCAAAAACATACTCAAGAATTAAAACCGAGTCAGAAGTCAATTCAGTCAAACTATGCTTTACCATATCAATTGTACACAATTTACCTTTTATCGCATCAGTCACGGATTCTGCTATACATGCAACCTGCTTGTTGTCCGGTGATAGTACAGGTTTGATAAAAGAGTATTCACTTTCAGGTGTTACTCTTTGTTTTTTATTATCAGTTATGTCAACCTTATAAACACTTGCTTTGTCATTCTCATAAAATGAACAAAACACATCCCTGTTGTCATTCGATACATCAAACTCCGGTCTGTAAACATTATGTCGCAGTTGTCGCTTTGAGTCAAAGCAAGATGTTAAACTGAATCCGACAATTATGATTAGTAGGCACTCTCTCATTTTTATTATGGCTGCAACATCCCCTCTAGCGCGGAGGAATGAAACCTGCGTCTAATTCTGTCCCGTCTGGCGCTAATACAAATTTCGTCCTTCCCTGCCACACATCCAAAAAAGTTATTCGTTAATAGTTAATGGGAGCTCTGAGTTCCGAAATGTGTGGACTGTTGTCTGAATCAGGATTAGCAGGATTTTAGGATTAGTAGGATTGTTAGGCAGTGTGAGAAGTTAGGATCTGCTTGGTGATTTAAAATCTATGATAACCAAAAAAAAAATGTTGTGATGATCCTTTAGCGACAGAGTCCCGAAGCGGAGACTCTGCGCGGAGGAAAATAACAAAAAATGTGTTGATTATCATTTAGCAGCAAAGTACGGAGGAGAAACTAATGACAGGACCAATCAATTTATTTGGATTCT
>JBGAUU010000008.1:0-65601 GCA_044228465.1 Cyclobacteriaceae bacterium | reverse complement strand
AGACATTGTTTGTATCTCTCTGCCCAATCACTTGCACGAAGAGGCGGTAATGCTCTGCTGCAAACACAAAAAAGCGGTGATCACCACCAAGCCATTAGGTCGTAATGCGGAGGAAGCCAAGCGCATGCTGGAAGCCGTAGAGAAAGCCGGTATCTTCAATGGCTACCTGGAAGACTTAGTGTATACTCCCAAATTTATCAAAGCGCACGAAAGTGTAAAGAACGGAGCGCTTGGCAGAATTCTATGGGCAAAATCACGCGAAACACATCCGGGCCCGCACAGCGATTGGTTTTGGGACATTGAACAAGCGGGGGGTGGATGTATTCTGGATTTAGGATGCCACTGTGTGGAGATCGCTCGCAGCTACATCGGCAAAGACATCAAACCGGTAGAAGTAATGTGCTGGGCAGATACGCAAGTGAAACCCATTGATGCCGAAGATCACGCCATCGGATTGGTGAAATATGAAAACGGTGCCATTGGCCAGTTTGAAGTGAGCTGGACATTCCGTGGCGGGCTCGACTTGCGTGACGAAGTGATGGGCACTGAGGGAACGATTTGGACGAACAGTTTTTTACGCACCGGCTTTGAAATGTTTACCACCGGCAAAGGTGCCGACTATGTAGCAGAAAAAGCTGAGAGCAATTCGGGTTGGTTGTTTCCGGTAGGTGATGAGTTGAACGAGTTGGGCTACAACCACATGTTCATGGATATGTTCAATGCCCTCGAAAACAAAACACAACCTAAAGAAACATTTTACGATGGCTATGTGGTAAACTCCATTTTAGATGCGGCTTACCGCTCCGCGAAAAGCAAACAATGGGAGCAAGTAAAGCTTGATATCTGGCGCGGACGAGTAGGTGTGAGCAAAGATGCGCACCTGCAATCATACGATGCAGATCATTATCTGGTAAAAGAAGAAATGACGCACTATGGTGCGAAGAAGTTGATATTGAAAAATAAGAAGACAGGGAAGATTGAGGAAAGGCTGATTTAAGAACAAGTTAATTGTTAATCATCTTATCGGAAGAACTAAGGATATTGCATTCATCTGGTTGCGCAATACAAGCTAAAATAACCTCAGGGGTTAATTGAGTATAGTTTTGGAAAACAAGCTGACTAGAATCTCCTACAGCCAATAAATCCAAAATTAGCTAAAACCAAATACGGAGAAATCCGCTTTAAGAAGCGGATTTCTTATTGTTGAAAATTAGAGGTTTTGTCTTTTCAATTAGATTGATCGGCCAGTTATTGGTCGGAACACCCTTACTGAGAAAACATCATTTATTTAAGAAGCTGCAGTTGCTCGCTTATACATTTTTATAAATGTCATCGGTAAAAAAACAAAACTGAATGTTACAGTCGCTAATATTAAGATCTCATTTGCACTTGCCAGATGCAATACTTTTAGAACAGCACCTCCTGAAATAAGGATCAAGCTTATTAATCCGGTGAGATTTCTTTTTCGCTCAAATGATGATTCATCCTTTACATTTTTGTTTCGTGCCATCCACAGAAGCGGAAGGAAAATAAAGAGCAATCCTCCGAAGCCCAGAACCACAAGCTCATTGGCTCCAGACCAATGTAAAATTTTAAATAAAATTCCGATAGATGACAAAATACAAAAAAGTGCGCCTGACAGGTACGTTAATTTTTTCATAGCTATTGTTTTTGATTTTAGTAAATAAAAGGTTTCTTGTTCCAGTTCTTTTAATCCGTTGGGGGCCAACAAGTAAAGAGCCTGCTTAAAGGCGTTGTCAAAGTCATCTCCATTGCACATCCGATGTTCAACCTCGCAACACAAATGATCGATAAGATCATCTTGCATGCCTTTTCGACTTATTGGACTTTCATTAATAGTTTTTTGAATGAACCGCAAATTTTCAAGTGATATGATCATACCATCTTTGTTTTTGATTTTGGAAAAACCACCAGCGAAATAGTGGCCATAAATTCTTCAAGTTCACTGATCGAGGCGATGGCTTGCCTACGCCCTTTTGGAGTAATGAAATAGTACTTTCTCTTCCTTCCTCCAACCAATTCTTCTTTGAACGTTACCAAACCATCTTCCGTCATCTTTTGTAATGAAGGATAAAGCGACCCATCTTTAATCAAAATTTTATTCCCGGATAGTTCTCGCACTCGTTGCGCCATCTCGTATCCATACATTTTACCTCCGTCAGCTAACAATTTTAAAATAACTGCCGACAGCGTTCCTTTTAGTAGCTCTTTTGAAAACATAAACAAATGTATACATAGATTTATGATATATCAAAATATGATGGTAATATTTTTTGATTTATTGGATTAGATGGCACATACTTATCCAAAATCCAAATGCATCTCATTTCCCAAATATTTCTTACTTTTAACCTTTAAACAAAACTACCGACTATGAAAACTAGAGTTTTATTTCTCTGCCTGGCGCTGATTTTTTCCGGCATGAAAGTTTTCGCTCAACTCTCTAAAAAGGAGAAGAAAGAATGGAAAAAGAAAGCCAAGGAATTTGCCAAAAACCCCGCTAACCTGAAGACCTTGGTCGAAACCAAGCAAGTGGTTGAAAATGACAATAGCGCACTGAAATCGCAGGTGAGTTCGCTCAACAATGATGTAAGTAATAAGAGCGCTAAGATTGCCGAGCTGGAAGAACAAATCAACAAAATGAGAAGCGAGCTTACTTCTACCAAAGCGGAATTAGCGCAATTAAAAGAAGCTCCTCCCATCAATCCAATGGATTTTTCGAAAGGCGTTGTATTTAAAGTACAGATTGGTGCTTTCAAAAATAAAGACCTCGCCAAGTATTTCGACAACAACCCCAACTTTGGTGGCGAAGCAACTGACAAAGGCGAGCAGCGTTTTACCATTGGCGTTTTCCGCGATTACTGGGAAGCCGATAAATTCAAAAAATACATGCGCGACATGGGTGTGAAAGATGCTTGGATCGTACCCTTCAAAGATGGCCAGCGTGTAGAGATCAAAGATGTGCTGGAAGGAGTAGTAGCAGACAAGAAGTAAAATACTCTTCAGGAAATAATAGAAAGGTAGCCATGAGCTACCTTTTTCATTTTATATCCCTCATAGTAATTAGCGTAATGCGTGTGAATGCGCTTTCACATCCTTACTTTTGTTGGATGATTCGCTTTCTTTTAAGCACTGTACTTTTAGCTTTACTCGCTTCTGGTTGCTGGGCGCAAATACGGTTAGAAAAATTAGAAATCGCGGCAAAGCAGTCTTATAAAATTACCGGTTCAGACATTATAGTTGTCGATACCTTGATCATGCGCGACTCCTCCCGTATTTATCTGAATCCCGAAGTAGAAAACAACATCATCAATGCTAAAGTGCTAATTGCGGGAAAAGGAAGCACGATTATTGGGCGAGGTACAAATGGAAAAAGGGGGGCTCATGGCATTCACGGTGCAAATCAAAACGCCCCTTGCCGAAATGGTGAAGATGGAATGACCGGTGGCAATGGCTCAGCCGGAAAAAATGGATTGAACGTATCGCTTTATGTTGGGCTACTTAGAATCAATGGAACATTAATCATCGATGTGAACGGTGGCGATGGTGGCGATGGCGGAAAAGGTGGTCGGGGTGGAGATGGTGGCAGTGGCACGCGCGTTTGTAGAGGCGGAAACGGAGGTAAAGGTGGTAATGGCGGAAACGGGAGCACAGGTGGCAATGGAGGCAACGTACTCGTTAACTGTAAAAATTGTCAGGATCTTCACTTGCTCAATGGTCATCAACTGATTATTAAAAACTACGGAGGTTTTGCGGGTACCGGAGGCGATTTAGGAAGCGGAGGAAGAGCCGGATTAGGTAGCAAACAAGATGGCAAGAATGGGGCGCGTGGGGTTTCCGGTGAGCAAGGGTCGCCCGGAAAAACTGGAATTGTGACACTGGAAAAAAGTTGAACATGCAGAAGAGGTGGATCTATAAAAATATTCCGGCAGACGAATCGATTTCGGCACTTAGCACCAGCATCAACGTCAACAAGCACATTGCTACCATTTTATGGCAACGCGGTATTACAGAATTTGAGTCCGCTAAAAAATTTTTTCGACCATCGCTCACGCACTTGCACGATCCTTTTTTGATGAAGGATATGGCAGCAGCCATCACTCGCTTTAAAAAAGCAATCGACAACCAAGAAAAAATTCTCATTTATGGTGATTATGATGTGGATGGCACCACAGCCGTGGCACTTGTTTACAGTTACCTGAAAAGTTTTTATCCACATTGTGATTTTTATATACCCGATCGGTATGCCGAAGGATATGGTGTGTCTGAAGCTGGTATTAAATGGGCCGAAGAAAACGGATTCAGTCTCATCATAGCACTGGACTTGGGTGTAAAAGCCATTGATGCCGTAACGTTGGCAACTTCAAAAAACATCGACTTTATTATTTGCGATCACCACTTGCCGGGAGCCTCCATTCCACATGCTGTTGCCGTTCTCGATCCAAAACGCAGCGATTGTGATTATCCTTTCAAAGAGTTGAGCGGTTGCGGGTTGGGTTTTAAACTCATGCAGGCATTCGCTCGCACCTATCGTCACGAAGATGAATTGCACTCCTACCTGGATTTAGTCGCTGTCAGCATTGCTTCTGACATTGTTCCCATCACCGATGAAAATAGAGTGCTCGCACATTTTGGTTTGCAAAAATTAAATCAAAATCCGTTACCGGGATTAAAAGCCTTGAAAGACATAGCGGGAACCAAAACCGATTTAGATATATCAGGTATTGTGTTTACACTGGGACCTCGCATCAACGCTGCCGGACGCGTGGCGCATGCACGAGCTGCGGTAGAATTGTTGATTGCCTCCAGCGAAGAAGAGGCGCTTGCTTGCGCGGAAAAGGTCAATCTCAAAAACGACATTCGCAGAGAGTTTGATTTGAGCATTACGGAAGAGGCAATCGCGATGATTGAAGGCAGCGAAGAACTAAAAAATGCAAAATCTACCGTTCTTTTTAAAAATACTTGGCACAAAGGAGTAATTGGCATAGTTGCTGCTAGATGTGTAGAGAAATATTATCGACCTACCGTGATCTTAACCGAATCAAACGATAAAATAACCGGTTCCGCTCGTAGCGTGAAAGACTTTGACCTCTACGAAGCCATTTATGCGTGCAGTGATTTGTTAGAAAAATTTGGTGGACATAAGTATGCAGCCGGCCTTACGCTGGATAAAAGTAACCTGGCGGCATTTCAGCAACGATTTGAAAAAGTCGTTGCCGAAAATATAACCGAAGAAATGCAAACGCCCGTGGTTGAAATTGATGTTGTGGTAGACTTTGACAACATTACTTCTAAGTTTAATAATGTGCTCAAGCAGATGGCTCCGTTTGGTCCGGAAAACCAGCGCCCCCTATTTGAAACAGATCGAGTATATGTGAAGAATAATCTGTCTGGATTTAAGGATCGGCACGTACGCTTTCTGGCAGCACAAGAAGGCAATGAAAAAGTTTTCAATGCAGTGGGTTTTGATTTGATTGAGCACTACGATCGCTTGGCAAGCGGGCAATCATTCAAAATGGCCTATACATTAGAAGAAAACACCTTCAATGGCATTACCACATTGCAAGCACGAATAAAAGATTTGAAATTTAACTGACTATGATTTTACGAGCTGAGAATTTGATCAAGAAATACAAGAAGCGCACAGTGGTAAATAATGTATCCGTGCAGGTTGGTCAAGGAGAAATAGTTGGTCTACTTGGGCCGAATGGTGCCGGCAAAACCACTACTTTTTACATGACCGTTGGGTTGATCAAACCCAATGGGGGGAATATTTTTTTAGATCAGGAAAACATTACTGAATTACCGATGTATCAGCGGGCTAAGCGAGGCATTGGATATCTGGCGCAAGAGGCATCTGTATTTCGTTCCCTTTCGGTAGAAGAAAATATTATGGCTCCATTAGAAATGCGTGAGATGACGAAGTCCGCGCGCAAGGAGAAAGTAGAATCGTTGCTGGAAGAATTCAGCTTGACCCATGTTCGTAAAAATTTAGGGATGGTACTCTCCGGTGGTGAGCGCAGAAGAACAGAAATCGCACGCGCGCTAGCGGTTGATCCGAAGTTTGTTTTACTCGATGAACCTTTTGCAGGTGTTGACCCAATTGCTGTGGAAGAGATTCAAGGTATCGTGGCAAAACTAAAAAAGAAAGACATCGGCATTTTAATCAGCGATCACAACGTAGACGAAACATTGGCTATTACCGATCGCGCCTATCTGATGGTAGAAGGAAAACTATTTAAAGCGGGCACGGCACAAGAGCTGGCAGACGATCCGTTGGTACGCAAAGTTTATCTGGGTCAAAACTTCCAGTTGCGCAGAGCAAAAGTTGAAGCGTAAGCTATTTTTTGAATAGAGAATAGCTGACACGCAAATCTGTAAATTCTGCCACCGCTTTGTAGGCTCTCAGGTTCACACCGACACTCCATCGATTCTTCAAAAAATACGTACATCCCCATCGATGATAAAGTAGTTCCGCTCCATTGCGCCCTGCTAGATAAACACCCAGCTGCTGACTGAAAATAAATTTTCCCAGCAGAAACTCATGCCCGGCCATGGCGCCAGCACGAAAGCCATCCGATGCAATCGAATAGGATTTCAATTGCTCTTGTAGAAGTTGATCATGATAAAACTCAAACGCAATTGTCCAAGCGTGAATGCGTGTTGTTTGCTTGCTCGCAAGCAATTGTAAGCCTATCACTGGTTTGTTTCTTTCAATTGAAGAGATGATTCCCGAACGTAGCAATCCAAAAATAGCTGCATCCACACGCAGCGAAAGAAAGCGCTCGGTCGATTTGATGCGCGTGCGTTTTTTCAAAGTGAGCTGGGAAGGAGAATATTCTACACCTACGCTTATCACAGGCCAATTCACACCGTTGTTCGGATCTTTCCATCCACCATTCGATACATGATTAAATGCCACGGCTGTTTGTGCCGCCATTTGCTTAGTCAACTGCCAGCGAACACCTCCTCCTAGAGCGAGAAACGCACTCACCGGTAAACTATACAATTTGTTGTTGGGGTTTGAATTCAAACAATAAGGATTTGATAGAGCCGAAAGGCCAACCGAAATAGTGGGATACAAACTGATTTGGTTGCTCAATGCAAAATAAGGCGACAACGAATAGTTCAGGATAAATCCTCCACCGAGCGCCTTGTTCTTAAATTGTTGATATGTAAGCGAAAGCGAGTGTCGTGGGTAACAAGCGAATAGATTGTAGGTGGCGGCATCCGTTTTTTGCCAATGCACGGCTGCGGTAAAACCATTCGTTTGGCTGATCGAGTTGTTTTCCAATTCGCTAGCATTGGCAATCACATTTCCGAAAGAGGAAGATAATGAGTAGGCTATTTGGCTACGCGTTGAATCGGATTGTGCGGAAGCATTCAGACTTAGGATAGATAAGAGAAAAGCAAACAGACAGCTCATCTTTACCATAGCCTGTATAGCAATTATTGTTTTATCAATTTCGTAGTGACAGTTCCAAACATTAAAATGTAAAAACCAGCAGGAAGAGAAGAGGTATCGATTGTTGATTCGGTGGTACTAAGTACCTGACGTCCGAACTGATTGTAAATATAAGTTTCACGATTGCTATCTTCCGGTAATTTCGTAAAAAAGAGGTAGTCTTTAAATGGATTTGGATAAGCTACGAGAGTCTCGGATTTCGGGGCAATAAATGGATCTGGTTTTGGATCCGGTCTAGGCGGAAGAACGATATTTTTGGTAAAGAATAGAAAGCTAACATCCTGGTAAACGGGATTAGAATCTGGGCCTGACTTTGCTCTGAGAGCAATTACATACGGCTCATTACGGGTAATTTCGGGTGAAGAAGTAAGTGTAATAGCAGCCACCCTTTCTCGTTTAAAATTCACTGTTGAATCGTATTGAATAAATTCAATGTTTTTCGAAATGGCAGGATCATTGACAAGACTCCAATCTTTCTCAGAAGCATTACTTGACATGATTACTCTAACGGTTTTGGATTTCCCGCTCTCAACAAATATTTTTCCGTTAGGGTCTTGTATGGGGTTCGATATTTGAATCCCTTCCTCCAGATCTTCTACGATAATCTGAAAAGTTCGTTGAATGGTATTGTGTAATTTGCCGGTTGCATCAAAGTGATAGATATTCAACGCAAATAGGTATTCTCCGATATACACCATGTCATCTGTCAGCTTGTTATCCCATGTTACAGTTCCATTGTAATAATTGACGGCAAGACTTTTAGGAATTCGCAATCCTGGGGCGAGAATATTTTTGTCTTGGTATACAAGACCAAGATCGTACCTTAAGTAACCGCCTTTTGTTTCAAATGCTGCATTCGAAAAAGAGTATAACTGGCTGGTGTTACTTTTTAAAATGGGATGAGTAAGAAACACCGGTGTTGAAGAATCTTCTTCGGCAATTAGGCTTGTCTTCAGCTGCATATAATAAGCAGTGTTGACTGACTCTTTTATATTAACTATTCCTGCAGCTAAGTTTCGTTCCCAATAAGAAATAACATATTCTCCATTTTTTGGAAAAGTGTGATCAATGGAATATTGTACTATCCCAACATTAAGATAAATCGGTAGTATCGTGTTTTCAACCCGAGGTGTAATGTGGGTTGTCCCGTCACCAAAACGTAATGTACCTCTTTCAAACCTCACAAAAGAGGCGGTATTGGTGTAAACGGTTAACGTAATTGTATAAGTAAGGCCACTTACTTTTTTTAACGAAATATACCCGCATCGAATATGTGTAGCGTGTGCACTTAGTTGGATAATGATTGCAAAGCAAAAAATAGCTACGCTTTTCATGGGGATTGATTTTTACAAATATAGATTATTTCGTTGGCTGATTTCGAGCTTATTGTTTGATCAGTTTAGTGTGATAGGTGTCTGATCTTAACAGATAAATACCGGCAGGAAGCAAAACAGTATGGATCCTTGCTTCGGTAGTAGTGAGTATATGCTGCCCGAATTGATTGTAGATGGAAACTTCACGATGGTTGTTTTCAGGAGTTTTTGTCAAATACAAATAATCATGAAATGGATTGGGATAGGCAGCAAGGTTGTCTGAATTTATATTTTCAATACCGGTAATAAATGGATCTGGTACTGGTTCTGGTTTTGGTGGAAGAACGATATCTTTTGTAAAGAAAAGAAAGCTAACATCTTTGTATTCTGGATTAGAATCTGAACCTGACTTGGCTCTGAGAGCAATTACATAGGGCTCGTTACGAGTAATTTCGGGTGAAGAAGTAAGTGTTATTGACGCTACTTTTGCTTGTTTAGAATTCACAATTGAATCGTACTGAGAAAATGCGATGCTTTTTGAAACGGTTGGGTGATTGACAAGGCTCCACGTTTTCACAGATGCATCACTAGACATGATTACTTTAACTGTTTTTTCTTTTCCGCTCTCAACAAAGATTTTTCCGTTGAGGTCTTGGATGGGATTCGATATTTGAATTCCTCCCTCCCGATCTTCTAAGATAATTTGAAATGTTCGTTGAATAGTACTGATCAACTTACCGGTTGCTGTAAAGTGATAAATATTCAATGCAAATAAGTATTCTCCGGCATACGCCATGTCACCCTCCAGCTTGTTATCCCATGTTACGGCTCCACTATAATAATTAACCACGAGACTTTTGGGAATACGTAATCCTCCCACTAGTATTTGTTTGTCTTGGTATACAAGCCCAATATCATACCTTATGTAACCACCTTGCATATCATAGGCTGCATTTGAAAATGAATATGACTGGCTGGTGTTATTTTTTAAAATGGGATGAGTAAGAAACACGGGGGTTGAAGAATCTTCTTCGGCAATTAGGTTTGTCTTTAACTGCATATAAAAAGGAGTATTTACTGAATTGTCTATATTAATTATTCCAGCAGCTAAGTTTCGTTCCCAATATGAGATTGTGTATTCTCCATTTTTTGGAAAAGTGTGATCGATGGAATATTCTACTATCCCAACACCTGGATAAATCGGAAGTATAGTGTTTTCAACGCGAGGTGTAGTGTGAGTTATCCCATCGCCAAAACTTAAAATACCTCCTTCAAATCTCACAGAAGAGCCTGTATTCGTGTATACCGTTAACTTAACCGTATACGTAAGGCCACTTACTTTTTTTAACGAAATATACCCGCATCGTATATGCGAAGCCTGTGCACTTAATTGGATAATGATTGCAAAGCAAAGAATAACTAGTCTGTTCATTCGAGATTTAAAATTCAAAGATAATTTATTTAATGGTTTGATTTCCCTGCAAACCACCCGTGTGCAACACCAAAACTGTTGACCCTAGTTTAAAGTAACCTTGTTTAATTAAATTTAAAACGCCCATCATCATCTTAGCTGTATAAACCTGATCTAACGGAAGTTGATTGTTCTTTTTCATGTCTTCGACAAATTTCATCAATTCAGGAGTGGTTTTACCATAACCTCCGAAGTGAAAATCTGTATTTACCTGCCAATTAAGTTTTCTACCAGAAATAAGCGATTGAATTTCATCCTTCAAAAAATCGCCACCTTTCAACGATGAAAAGCCAATCACTTTTTTGTTGAACGATAATCCTTCGATCATTCCTGCCATCGTTCCACCTGTGCCAATCGGCAAACAGAGATAATCAAAATCAATTTCCTGTTCCAATGTTTTAGCAAACTCTGCACAGCCACGCACAGCCAATTCATTTGTTCCGCCTTCCGGAATGATGTAAACATCACCAAATTGATTTCGGATTGATTGAAGGAATTCATGCTCATTCTTTTTTCGATAAGCTTCCCGCGAAACAAAATGAAGGCTCATTCCATGTGACTCAGCAAAAGAAAGTGTGTGGTTGAGCGGTTCGGTGCGCCCTCCGCGAACAATCCCAATGCTCTTCCTGCCCAGCTCATGTGCGGCTGCGGCAGTTGCATATAAATGATTCGAATAGGCTCCCCCGAAGGTCAACAATGTATCGTGCCCAGCACGCTGCGCCTCTTCCAGATTGTATTTCAGTTTCCACCACTTATTACCGGAAACAAACGGGTGATTCAAATCTTCTCTTTTTACCAGCAAACGAATGCTATCCGCCCATTCATGAGCTAATTCAATAACAGGGGTCGCAGAATAGGAAAGCGAATGAGGCATCAGTTACTTGACTATTGACAGTCAAATTTAAACAGGTTTCCAATGAAAAAAAGCGAATGAGGCATCAGTTACTTGACTATTGACAGTCAAATTTAAACAGGTTTCCAATGAAAAAATGGGGGTTTATTCACCTGATTGCTAAATATTTTAGTATTTTTATGATGTGGAAGACAATTACTTTAAAGGGCGTGGTGCACAAATCAAAAGCGAAAACCGGTTTCTAAATTCACACTACGTAACCGATCACATCGAAGGGTTGGATGAACCTTTACTGGAGAATCCGCACACGCAAGTATTTCAAGAGAATGCCAAAAAAATTGTGAATCGGGTAGACAGTCCTGATCTCGGCTTTGGCTATTCCATGAATCCATATCAAGGCTGCGAACATGGTTGCATTTATTGTTATGCCCGCAACACACACGAATACTACGGCTTCAGTGCCGGCCTCGACTTTGAAAGTAAAATCGTGGTGAAGAAAAATGCAGCGCGCCTGCTCGAGCAAGAGTTGCTGAAGCCATCTTGGAATGCCGTGCCCATCATGCTAAGCGGTAACACGGACTGTTACCAGCCTTTGGAGAAAAAGTGGGGCATTACACGTCAGATTCTAAAAGTCATGGCACAATACCGACACCCGGTGAGCATCATTTCTAAAAACGGATTGGTGGTTCGTGATATTGATTTGTTGCAAGATTTGGCTGCGGATAATCTGGTACACGTTTACATTTCCATCACCACACTCAACGAAGAATTGCGCAGAGCTATGGAGCCGCGCACAGCCAGTGGCATTAAGCGATTGAAAACCGTAGAAGAATTAGCAATAGCAAATATTCCTGTCGGGATTATGAATGCGCCTATCATTCCCGGATTAAATCATCATGAGATACCTGCCATCTTAAAAGCTGCGGCTGATCATGGTGCGCGCAATGCAGGCATGACCATCGTAAGATTGAATGGTGCGATTGGAAAAATCTTCGAAGATTGGTTGCAAAAGAATTTTCCGGATCGTTTTGAGAAAGTGTGGAACCAAATCTGCTCCATGCACGGAGGCAACGTAAATGATTCGCAGTTTGGTAGACGTATGCGAGGCGATGGAAACATTGCCGATGTCATTCATCAACTCTTCCGCACCTCCAAGAAAAAATATTTCGCTGACAAAAGTATGCCGGCTTATGATTTAACGAAGTTCAGAAAAGGCGGAAACTTGAGTTTGTTTTGAGGGTAAAAATGATTTTGGTTAAATGATCAAGTTCTCGTAAATCAGCCGAATTTCACGATAAATTGCTCTTAACTTAATCATCCATCATGGCGCAAAGCCTTGACCGGATTTGATAACGAAGCTTTCAAGGCTTCATATCCAACCGTAACGAGGGTAATAAACGCTACAAGAGCTACTACACTACCAAACACCCACACCGACAAACTAGTTTGATATACAAAACTCGACAGCCATTGATTGGCAAGATAATACGCCACTGGAATGGCAATGCAACTGGCCAGCAACAACAATTTACCAAACACACTCAATAGCAAAATCAAAATCTGTGAACTGCTGGCACCCATGCTTTTACGTATACCGATTTCGCGTGTGCGTTGTTCCGACATAAATGCTGCCAATCCATACAAGCCAACGCATGTAATCAAAATCGCAAGCCTCGAAAATTTCTCGGTGAGGTTAGCAACTTTGGTTTCGTTTTCATACATACGACCAAACTCTTCATCTACAAACCAATAGTCGAAGCCATACTGTGGAAAATTTTTCTTCCAGGTAGATTCTAAGAATGCAATCTTCTCTTGAATTTTCCCTTCCGGCAACCGCACGTGAATGATGCGGTCAAATGTGTGTGGCTTTGGTGAAATAGCCAGCGGTTCAATTTTCTTGCGCATCGATTGATACGGAAAATCTTCGACCACACCAATTACTATTCCGGTAATAGGCGCCTTGGTTGAATCTGGAGCTTGATAGCCCATCACGTAATCCGGACGCACAATGGTTTTACCAATCACGTCTTGTGGCTTTAATTTCAATGCTTTCACAGCCGATTCATTTAACAAGACAGACATGGAGTCAGCCATATTTTTATCATCAAAATCACGACCTGCCAGTATTTTGAGTTGGAATGTCTCGGGGAAATCGAAATCGCCATTCAATTGAAACCACTCATGCTTGTCTTCGCTGATATCGGGAAACTGCATTTGCATGTTGATCGGCCCGAAGAAATCCAAACGAGGTAAGTGATTGGCGAGCGTAACATGTTCTATTTGAGGATCAGACAATAACTGATTCTTAAATGTGAGATATTGCTGATCGGTAGCTTGCCCATTAAATCCGCCATAGCGAATGGAAACAATTTGTCTTCCGGCTTCATTCAACTTTGAATTTTTTAGCAAATCCATTTGGCGCACGATGATGACTGTTCCGGCCAACAATGTTACGGCTACTATAAATTGAAGTGTTGTCAAAAACTGACGAAAGCGCGTAGATCCTTTTCCAAACGCAAACTTACCTTTCAACACCGAAGCAGGTTGGAACCCGGATACAAACAAAGCGGGATAGCTGCCTGCCAAAATCGTTACTAGTAAAATCACTCCCACGATGATTAATAACATCGGTCCGTTGAAGATATGTGCAAAGGTGAATGCCTTTCCTGTTAATTGATTGAATTGTGGAATGAAGAAAACTACCAGCAAGAGGGCAATGATCGCGGAGATGAGCACCAACACGAACGATTCCATCATGAACTGAAAAAACAACTGTGGACGAATGCCTCCAAACGTTTTGCGCAAGCCAATCTCGCGCGCACGGCTGGCAGACTTGGCTGTAGAAAGATTGATGTAATTGATACACGCCACCACCAAAATCAGCAAAGCAATGGTGATGAACACATACATATAGCTGATGTCGGCCATTTTGTGATCAATAGTCCAGTCCATCTCTTTATCAAAGTGAATGTCCGTGATCTTACGAATCACAGGCGTAAACTTGATGTCCCATTTGTTTTTGGCAATGATGTCGTTGGCTCGTTTTTGTAAATCATTTTTGATCACCTCGATCTTGCCGGGGTCTTCGCACACAAAATACGATTGCGTCCAAAAGCCGTTGTTGCCATCGCCCATAGATGTGGCGAGAATATTTTCAAGGTCTTGAATGTAGGGTTTCAATGCCAGAATATTGAAAATGTATTTTGGTTTGATGTGCGAGTTGGAAGGCAAATCTTTAATTACTGCAGTAACAATCATTTCGACATTTTGACCATTGGTAGCCTGATGCGAAACCGTAACCGTTTTATTAATCGGGTCTTCATCTCCAAATAATTCTTTAGCTGAAGATTCCGTCAACATCATCGAATTAATTTCTTTCAATGGATTGGTAGCGACTCCTTTCACAATTGGGCAATACACTATGTCGGTGAACGAAGATTCAGCCCATACAATATCTTCTGTTAAAATGATCCGTTCTTTCGGTGCGTAGCCAATGCTAGTAGGCATGCCCCATGAAGCATAGCTGGTGATTCCTTTAATGCCGGTATAGTTCGATTGAATATAATTATCCCAGCCAGCGGGTGCGTAAGGCGCTGCCTCTGAGTTGCCATTCGGAAACTGCACCTTGTACCCCATGCGATAGGTATTTGCTGCATAAGGATGCATGGTATCGAACGTGAGTTCGTCTTTTACATACAAAAGAATAAACAGAGCCGCAGCCAAACCCAACGCTAATCCAAACAAGTTCACCACTGCATAGCCACGTTGGCGCACCAGATTGCGAAACGACAACAAGAAGTAATTGAATATCATAAAGAAGGGTTTGGTTAGTGATGAGTAGTACGCCAAGTTAGTTGGATGGTTACTGGCGATAATTGAGCTGTGACAATTATTTACATCTTTTTGCGAATGGCTGTTTACCGATTAAACCCTTAAATCACCACTATTTCCATTTATTACATGGTCAGTTGTATCAATTTGCTAATCGTTTTATACCTTTACGATCACAGAAGACCATGCTAAAGCGCACTCTCTCTATTTTATTTCTATTGGTTTACATCAATTCGTTCACCGAATTGCATGAAGCTATGCGTCTTCCGATTTTATTAGAGCATTACGCTGAACACAAAAAACTATCTCAAGAAATTTCCTTTTGGGATTTTTTAGAACTGCATTACCAAAGTGATGTAGCCCATGATGAACACGACAATGAATTGCCATTTAAAGTGGCGGGTCATTGTTTTAATGCGCATTCGGCTACCGAGCCTGATGTAAAAATTGCTGTGACCCAGCTCATGCCCATTATCATCGCGCAGCCTCCTTTTCATTACAAAGAATCTTCTTTCAACGCTCCGTTGATCGTTATTTTTCAGCCGCCCAAAGCCTGTTAATCATTTCGTAAGTTCATTCTACTTACAGGTTCGTTGAAAACAATCTTGCTTTACATTAAAGCGATTGTCATCCATTTATTTCATTCTTCAACAAATACGACATGCTTAGTCGCATCATTTCATTTTCTGTCAAGAATAAGATTATCGTTTCGATTCTTACTCTCTGCCTCATTGTATGGGGCAGTTATTCGCTCACGCGCCTGCCCATTGATGCCGTGCCCGATATCACCAATAACCAGGTACAGGTGCTTACCGTTTCACCATCTTTGGCTGCACCAGAGGTGGAGCGACTCGTGACCTTTCCGGTTGAGCAAACGATGGCCACCATCCCCCACATCACTGAGATGCGTTCCTTTTCTCGCTTCGGGCTTTCTGTTGTTACCATTGTATTTACAGACGATACCGATGTGTACTGGGCACGTCAGCAAGTAAACGAAAGGCTCGCCTCCGCGAAAAGCGCTATTCCGGCCGGAGCCGGAAACCCGGAATTGGCACCTCTCTCCACCGGCTTGAGTGAGATTTATCAATACATCTTAAAACCTAAAAAAGGATTCGAATCAAAATACAATCCTACCGAACTGCGAACCATTCAAGATTGGATTGTGCGCAGGCAACTGCTCGGCACTGCGGGTGTAGCCGATGTGAGCAGTTTTGGTGGACATGTCAAGCAATATGAGATTGCGCTTGATCCGGAAAAGTTGCGCAGCATGAATGTCAGCGTGGACGAAATTTTTATGGCTCTGGAGAAAAACAATCAGAACACCGGTGGCGCCTACATCGATAAAAAACCATACGCTTACTTTATTCGCAGCGAAGGGTTGGTAGAAAATCTCTCCGACATCGAAAAAATCGTGGTTAAAAATTTAGACAACGGGCTGCCTATGCTCATCAGCCATGTGGCCACTGTGCAATTTGGGCATGCCATGCGCTACGGAGCCATGACCTACAATGATCAAGGCGAAGTGGTCGGTGCGCTCGTGCTAATGTTGAAAGGAGAGAACTCTTCGTTCGTTATTAAAAAAGTAAAAGAGCGCATCGAGCAAATTAAAAAAACATTGCCGGAAGGCGTCACCATTGAGCCTTACCTCGATCGCACCAAACTGGTCAACAATGCCATTAGCACAGTTACTAAAAACTTGGCCGAAGGCGCATTGATTGTTGTGTTCGTGTTGGTGCTGATGCTGGGCAATTTCCGCGCAGGGCTCGTTGTTGCATCGGTCATTCCATTGGCCATGTTGTTTGCCATCAGCTTGATGAATTTATTTGGTGTATCCGGAAACCTGATGAGTTTAGGCGCGATTGACTTCGGTTTGATTGTAGATGGCGCAGTGATCATCGTAGAGGCCACGCTACACCACTTAGCTAAAATGCAAAGTGGCATTCGCCTCACACAGCAGCAAATGGACGAAGAAGTGAATCATTCTGCCAACAGCATGATGCACTCCGCTGCATTCGGGCAGATCATCATCTTAATTGTTTATTTGCCCATTCTATCACTTGTGGGTATTGAGGGAAAAATGTTTGGACCTATGGCGCAGACGGTAGCGTTTGCCATTATCGGAGCCATGGTCTTATCGCTCACCTACGTACCGATGGTGTCATCGCTTTTCCTCAGCAAAAAAACCAATCACAAACAAAACATCTCCGATCGCTTAATTGCATTTTTTCATCGCAGTTACCGACCGGTGATTCAATTTGCTTTGCGCAGAAGGTTGATCATTGTGATTAGCTCCGTTGTATTTTTTCTGGCCAGCCTTTTCATCTTCTTACAATTGGGTGGCGAATTTATTCCCACATTGGACGAAGGAGATTTTGCAGTTGAAACTCGTTTGCTCACGGGCAGTTCGCTTACGCAGATGATTGAGACTACCCAAAAAAGTTCGCGTGTGTTACTCGATCATTTCCCTGAGGTGAAAGAAGTTATTGGAAAAATCGGAACGTCTGAAATTCCAACTGACCCCATGCCGATCGAGGCCAGCGATTTAATAATTGTTTTAAAAGATAAAAGCGAATGGACGAGCGCTGAAACACGCGATGAGCTGGCCGAAAAAATGTCGAAGAAGCTGGAAGAAAAAATGCCGGGTGTACTCTACGGATTTCAGCAACCCATTCAAATGCGCTTTAATGAATTGATGACGGGTGCACGACAAGATGTGGTGATAAAAATTTATGGCGAAGATCTTCAACTGCTGGAACGCTATGCTGATGAGATCGGAAAAATTGCGGGACAGGTGGAAGGCGCTGCTGATATTTATATTGAACCGATGGGCGGACTTCCACAGTATGTGATAAAGTTTGATCGCAACCGCATTGCGCAATATGGCTTAAGCACTGATGATTTGAACCGCGTGATTCGCAGTAGTTTTTCCGGTGAAGGAGCCGGTTGGGTTTATGAAAAGGAAAAACGATTTGAGTTGGTCATTCGCCTCGATGAAAAGAAAAGAAAATCGATGGACGATATCCGGGGCTTGTACATCACAGCCAGCAATGGCCAACAGGTGCGTCTCGAAGAACTTGCCTCTGTTCAGTTAGTAACAGGTCTCAATCAAATTCAACGCGATGATGCCAAGCGCAGAATTGCCGTTGGCTTTAATATTCGTGGCCGAGATGTGCAGAGCATTGTAAAAGAGATCGACCAAAAAATTCAGAAGCAAATAAAATTTGAACCGGGCTACTTCACCACGTATGGTGGTTCGTTCAAAAACCTGGAAGAAGCCAAACAACGACTGCTGGTAGCGGTTCCTTTGGCATTGGCACTCATCTTTGTGTTACTCTACTTCACCTTTCATTCATTCAAGCATGGCCTTCTGATTTTCACCGCCATCCCTCTTTCTGCCATTGGTGGTGTTTTTGCATTGTGGCTGCGCGATATGCCATTTAGCATTTCTGCAGGTGTTGGATTCATTGCATTGTTTGGTGTAGCTGTATTGAATGGAATCGTATTGATTGCTGAATTTAACCGATTGAAAAAAGATGAAAACAAATTGATTTCTGAAATTGTGAAAGAGGGAACCGAAACGCGTCTGCGCCCCGTGCTGATGACTGCATTGGTCGCTTCGCTTGGTTTCTTACCGATGGCACTTTCGAATGGCTCGGGTGCGGAAGTGCAACGTCCTTTGGCAACCGTAGTGATTGGCGGATTGATTTCTGCTACACTCTTAACGCTGGTCGTGCTGCCTGTCCTCTACACTTACTTTGAAAAAGACAAACCTTCCTATGAATAAGATGAACTTAAAAAATTTTGCAATCCTACTGATTTGTTTTTCGGTCAGTACTTTTTTGGTGAATGCACAGGTGCTTTCGCAACAACAAGCGGTGCAGATTGCTCTAGAAAAAAATCAGTCGGTAAAAGCAGCGGAGTATTCTATTGACTACTACCGACAGTTAAAGAAGACGGGCACCGATATTGGTAAACTGAATGCGATGTGGATGCATGGGCAATACAACTCGCTTCAGCAAGATGATAATTACACCTTTACGCAGAGTATTCCATTTCCAACCACTTTAATCAATCAGGTGAAGTTGGGAAAAGAACACGTAGTGGGAAGCCAGAAAAATTTATTGGTGATCCAAAATGAAATTGCCTATCAGGTAAAATTTACCTACGAGCAATTATTGTATTTCGATGCGCTCCATCGCTTGCTCGAATCACAGGATAGCTTGTTTCAGGATTTCAGTCGCGCTGCAGGTGTACGATTTAAAACCGGTGAAAGCAATCTGCTGGAAAAAACCACAGCCGAAAGTCAACTGCTGGAAGTGAAAAACCAATTGCGCATCAATCAAACCGATATGGAAATTGCGGCCACTCGTTTGCAAGCATTACTTAAAGCCGAGCAGCCGATGTATCATTCTGAAAAACTAATCAAGCGGTCGTTAATTGATTCTTCTAACTGGGTTACAAATCCACAACTGAGCTATTTGAAACAACAAGTCACCGTTAGCAAACAGGTTAAGCGACTTGAAAAGAATAAACTGCTTCCGGATTTTACAGTCGGTTTTTTCACACAAAGCCTCACCGGATTTCAAAATATCAACGGTCAGGATGTATTCTTTCCTTCGAGCAAAAGTTTCACTGGATTTCAATTGGGCCTGAGTATTCCCATTTGGGTAGCTCCGCAATTGGCCCGAGCCAAATCAGCCGGCATACAAGAAAAAATCACGCGAAATGAAACCGAGCAATTCGAAACAAATTTGAAAAGCAGTTTCGCGCAAGCGCAAAAAGAGCTGGCTAAAAATCAGGCGAGCTTAGTTTATTACGAAAGCAGTGCTTTACAAAACGCCAATTTAATGATCACCCAATCGGGCAAAGCGTATCGTGCCGGCGAAATAGGTTACATTGAATATCTGCAATCATTAAAAACTGCACTCAGTATCAAAAGCAACTACCTGTTGTCACTCACACAATACAATCAGTCGGTTTTAAAAATGGAATACTTACTTGGAAAATTTTAATCGCATATACATGAACTTAATCGCAAAACTTAGTCTCAGTCTTTTTATCGCTTTGGTCGGTTGCTCTTCATCGGATAAACCTGCAGCCGATGCAACAACTCACGAAAGTAATGAGGTAACACTGTCGGCAGAGCAATTCAAATTATTGGATATAAAATTGGGCACACCTGAAAAAAAGATCATGAGTGGCGTGATCAATGCCAATGGTATGCTCGATGTGCCTCCACAAAATATGGTCACCATCTCCGCTCCGCTGGGTGGTTTCGTGAAGTCCACCGACATTTTGCAAGGCATGCGCGTAAAGAAAGGGCAAACCATTGTAGTGATGGAACACCCCGACTACATTCAGTTACAAGAAGATTATCTGCTCAACAAAAATCAACTGGAGTTTCTTGCGCTGGAATATAAACGCCAGGAGGAGCTTGTAAAAGAAAATGTAAGTGCAGCCAAAAGTTTGCAACTGGCCAAGTCCAATTATCTCAGCACAAAAGCCAAGGTGCAAGGCTGGGAAGCCAGAAAAATTTATTGGTGATCCAAAATGAAATTGCCTATCAGGTAAAATTTACCTACGAGCAATTATTGTATTTCGATGCGCTCCATCGCTTGCTCGAATCACAGGATAGCTTGTTTCAGGATTTCAGTCGCGCAGCAGGCGTACGATTTAAAACCGGTGAAAGCAATCTGCTGGAAAAAACCACAGCCGAAAGTCAACTGCTGGAAGTGAAAAACCAATTGCGCATCAATCAAACCGATATGGAAATTGCGGCCACACGTTTGCAAGCATTACTCAAAGCCGAGCAGCCGGTTTATCATTCAGAAAAATTAATCAAGCGGTCGTTGATTGATTCTTCTAACTGGATGACGAATCCACAATTGAGCTATTTAAAACAACAAGTCACCGTTAGCAAGCAAGCCAAGCGACTTGAAAACAATAAACTGCTTCCGGATTTTACGGTCGGTTTTTTCACACAAAGCCTCACCGGATTTCAAAATATCAACGGTCAGGATGTATTCTTTCCTTCGAGTAAAAGTTTCACCGGATTTCAATTGGGCCTGAGTATTCCCATTTGGGTAGCTCCGCAATTGGCACGAGCCAAATCAGCCGGCATACAAGAAGAAATCACACGAAACGAAACGGAGCAATTTGAAACCAACTTGAAAAGCAGTTTCGCGCAAGCGCAAAAAGAGCTGGCTAAAAATCAGGCGAGCTTAGTTTATTACGAAAGCAGTGCTCTACAGAATGCGAATTTGATGATCACCCAATCAGGCAAAGCGTATCGAGCCGGTGAAATCGGCTACATAGAATATTTGCAATCCTTAAAAACTGCACTCAGCATCAAAAGCAATTACCTGTTGTCGCTCACGCAATACAATCAATCGGTTTTAAAAATGGAATACTTACTTGGAAATTTTTAATCGCATACACATGAACTTAATCGCAAAACTTAGTCTCAGTCTTTTTATCGCTTTAGTCGGTTGCTCTTCATCGGATAAACCGGCAGCCGATGCAACATCTCACGAAAGCAATGAGGTAACACTGTCGGCAGAGCAATTCAAATTATTGGATATAAAATTGGGCACGCCTGAAAAAAAAATCATGAGTGGCGTGATCAATGCCAATGGCATGCTCGATGTGCCTCCTCAAAATATGGTCACCATCTCCGCCCCGTTGGGAGGCTTTGTAAAGTCCACCGACATTTTGCAAGGCATGCGCGTAAAGAAAGGGCAAACCATTGTGGTGATGGAACACCCAGACTACATTCAGTTACAAGAAGATTATTTGCTCAACAAAAATCAACTGGAGTTTCTTGCGCTGGAATATAAACGCCAGGAGGAGCTTGTAAAAGAAAATGTAAGTGCAGCCAAAAGTTTGCAACTGGCCAAGTCCAATTATCTCAGCACAAAAGCCAAGGTGCAAGGCATGAGCGCCAAATTGAAATTGATTGGGGTTAACCCCGATGAATTAGAAGCAGGCGAAATAAAAAACACCATCACCATCGCTTCACCTATTACTGGTTTTGTTACGCAAGTCAATGTAAATATGGGCATGCATGTAAGTCCTACGGATATATTATTTAAAATTGTTGACACCGAACATTTGCATGCCGAGGCGATGGTGTTTGAAAAAGATTTGCCGAATTTAAAAATCGGCCAACGCGTGCGGGTGATGCTCTCCAATGAAAATACTGAACGAAAGGCTACCGTATTTTTGATTGGCAAAGAAATTTCTGCCGATCGCACGGTGCGGGTGCATTGCCACTTGGAAAAAGAAGATCAAAGTTTAATTCCCGGATTGTACTTCAGAGCGCTAATCGAAACAGAAGCGAGCGAGCATCTTGTTTTACCTTCGACTGCTGTAGTGGCCTACAACAATCAACATTTTGTTTTTGTCGAGAAAGACTCGCTGCACTATCAAATGGTGGAGGTGCAAGTGGGTAAATCGCAAAACGACTTTACAGAAGTGATCTTGCCTACTGAATTAGCGCAAGCAAAAATGGTGATCAACGGAACGTATTCCTTATTGAGCATCTTAAAAAACACCGAAGAATAATGCGTACATTTTCCGGCAGATATGGATCAGTCGTACTGGATTTATGCGCTGGGATTTTTCGCTCAAGGTTTGTTCGGGGCGCGCTCGGTAGTGCAGTGGATTTTATCCGAGCGAGCCGGGCGCGTGCTATCTCCCACTATCTTTTGGGTACTGAGTTTGTGCGGCTCTTTTCTTTTTTTAATCTATGGACTCATACGCCATGATGCCGTTATTCTGCTCGGCCAAGGCATTTCATTTTACATTTATATTCGCAACCTGCAACTGAAAGGCGCGTGGGTAAAAATCCCGAGGTTGATACAATGGTTGCTATACCTGGTTCCTCCCGGCATTGCATTCACAGCAGTTCAACTCCAGCTAAATTTTTCACTTGGAGAAGGGACTTTGCTATTGCTCTTCATTGGCATTAGCGGGCAATTGCTACTCAACTGTCGCTATCTCTACCAATGGTACTTCTCCGAAAAAGCAAAACAGTCCTTACTTCCTCTTGGCTTTTGGGTGATCAGTGCATTTGCGTCTGTGCTGGTCGTGATTTATTCTGTCTTCCGCAAAGACCCCGTGCTGTTGGTAGCCCAATCACTGGGGCTGGTGGTGTACATCCGCAATATCTGGATTTACCGAAAGCAGGCCCGGATACCAAATCCTTAATTTTTAGCAATTACCTTACTTCCCTATTGCCACCTAGCTAATTAGGGCTATTTTTGAGGTTTCGTTGGCATGCAAATCCTAAACTCTATCCTTGCCTGGGTCATGAAAAAGCGTATCCATCAAATGGAGCTTTTCATGAAATACCCCTATGAAGTGCAAGACGAAGTATTGAAGAAGCTGATCGCAGCCGCTCGCTACACCGAGTTCGGACAGAAATATGCATTTGAGGATTTAGTCAACTACGAAGATTTTAAGAAACGCATCCCCGTTCACACCTACGAGCAGCTTTTTCCTTACATCGAACGATTGATGCGAGGTGAGCAAAACATTCTGTGGCCATCCGAAGTAAAGTGGTTTGCCAAATCCAGCGGCACCACCAACGCGCGCAGTAAATTTATTCCGGTAACATCCGAAGCACTCGAAGATTGTCACTTTAAAGGAGGTAAAGATTTATATTCCATCTTCATCAACAATTATCCCGATACTAAAATATTCTCAGGCAAAGGGCTGGGTGTGGGCGGCAGTTATCGTGTAAACGAATACGACCCCACTTCCTCTTCACACTATGGTGATGTATCTGCAGTGATCATGCAAAACTTACCTCCGTGGGCGGAGTTCATTCGCACACCTAGTTTGGAAGTAGCGCTGATGGATAATTGGGAGGAAAAAATTGAAAAGCTGGCGCGCGAAACCGCTCGTGTGGATGTAACTCAGATTGCCGGTGTGCCCACCTGGACAGTGCTTTTGCTGCAACACATCGTAGAGCTTGAGAAGAAAAATTCCATCTTAGATGTTTGGCCAAACTTGGAAGTCTTCTTTCATGGAGCGGTGGCGTTCAAACCGTACAAAAATCTTTTCAAGTCGCTGATACCAAGCGATCGCATGAAGTACTGGGAAACCTACAATGCCAGCGAAGGGTTCTTTGGTATTCAAGATCAGAAAGATTCTGAAGATCTTTTATTGATGTTGGACTACGGGGTGTTCTACGAATTTATTCCGATGGAGGAATTAGATAAAGAATATCCGGATGCAATCGCATTGCAGGATGTGGAGATAGGAAAAAATTATGCAATGGTCATCACTACCAATGCGGGTTTGTGGCGGTACAATATTGGTGATACGATCAAATTCACGAGTAAATCACCGTACCGAATCCGAATCTCCGGTCGCACCAAACACTTCATCAATGCCTTTGGTGAAGAGGTGATCATCGAAAATGCTGAAACGGCTATCACTGCTGCCTGTGAGCAAACAGGAGCTGTTATTGATAACTTCACAGCTGCTCCCATCTACCTTGAAAAATCCAAGCGCGGTGGACACGAGTGGATCATTGAGTTTAAAATTCAACCTTCTGATTTATCCAAATTCTCGGATGTATTGGATACCACCTTGCGTAAAGTCAATTCAGATTATGATGCCAAGCGCGCGCACGATATTGCATTGGTAGCCCCGATTGTTCGTAGCGTGTCGAATGGAACCTTCTACAATTGGATGAAGCGCAGAGGTAAACTGGGTGGACAAAATAAAGTACCCAGGCTTAGCAACACCCGCGAATTTATTGATGAGATTCTGGCGATGATTGCCGAGAAGTAGAATTGATTTCAACAAGTCAGTAATTAGTTTCTGGTGCCGACAACTCTGTGAGGCACGTGATTTTTACCAAAGGCCCCACCATACAAATACTGGCGCCTTCTACCTGTTCATAACTTATCCTTACTTTCTTTCCATCCACGAATTGAAAGTTATAAAGTGGATCATTCGTAACCTCTGGCGATAATGGAAGAACACCACAATACATCAGAATTCTCGGCTCTAGTTTGGTGCCATCGTTCAGTTCAAACACAAAACCGCAACCATCTAAACCTGTCAAATCACGAACAGTTGCTTCTACAGCGCAATTCGAGGTCTTAACCGTTTCTTTGGAACAAGCTGAAACGATGACCATTATTAATATGAATAGCTTTTTCATAAACATCTGATTTTCCCCTTGGACACACCGTTTGTCAAAAAGGTTGTGAAATCAACTTCCTCGGCATTTATACCCGCATTATTTTTAATATCTTCCGTACCTAAACTAAAACCTATGCGGCTTGCTCTGATTCTTATTTTGATATTTGCCACGATCTCATCGCAGGCACAAACCAAAAAAATAAGTCCTAATAAATCAGCGGTCATTCAATCGGTAGAAAAAAATCAAAATCTCATTGCCATCAGTGATAAAATCTGGGCGTATGCAGAAACCGCTTTGCGCGAACATAAGTCATCCAAAGAATTAGCTGACTATGCCCAGGCACAAGGGTTCCGTTACAAGTGGCGTGGCCGGGTTGCCCACAGCTTTTATAGCGGAATTTGGATCCGGCAAACCAATCATTGGCATAATGGGCGAATACGATGCGCTACCCGGCATTTCACAAAGAGCAACTCCTACCAAAGAAGCTTTAGAAAAAGGAGCAGCCGGGCATGGTTGTGGTCACAATCTGTTTGGTGCCGGCAGTTTAGGTGCCGCTATCGCTATCAAAGATTTGATCGCACAAGGAAAACTAAAAGGCACCATTCGTTTTTATGGAACTCCTGCCGAAGAATCGGTAGGTGGAAAAGTGTATATGGCTCGTGAAGGTCTCTTCAATGATTTAGATGTTTGTCTGGATTGGCATCCGGATGTAGAGATTGGTGCCAGCACTCAAAGCTCTCAAGCCATGGTTGATTTTGTGGTTGAGTTCAAAGGCAAAGCGGCACACGCAGCAGCTGACCCATGGAATGGTCGCAGTGCCGTAGATGCGCTCGAGGCATTTACATTTGGCGTTAACTTATTACGCGAACATGTGCGCCCCAGCGTACGCATGCATTATGCAATCAAAGCCGGTGGCGATGTTCCAAATGTGGTTCCTGAATATGCTAAAGTTTGGATGTGGGTGCGCGATAGTCAGCGCACCGGTGTCGATGAAGTTTTTACGCGCGTCAAAGAAATTGCGCAAGGTGCGGGAATGATTGCCGGAGTAGAAGCGAAAGTAACCGTGCAGGCAGGCGACTATGAAATTCTCGTCAATCGCACAGGAGCAGGAGTGCTGCAAAAAAATTTAGAAATTCTCGGCCCAATCACCTACACGCCCGAAGAGCAAGCATTCGCACAAAAAATTCAGCAAGAGCAAGGTGGAAAGATAGTAGAGTTGGATGGAAAAATTTATCTGCTTCGCGAAACACTCGAAAATCCTGTTGGTGGCTCTACCGATGTGGGCGATGTTAGCTGGCTTGTACCGGAAATCACATTAGTCGCGACTACCGCTCCAAAAAATACTGCGTGGCACGGATGGAGTGTAGTTGCTTGTGGCGGCATGAGCATTGGCCACAAAGGTCTTGTCCTCGCTTCCAAATCATTGGCTATGACAATGGTTGATCTTTTTGAAAATGAGCAATTGCGTAAAGACATTCGCACAGAATTCGAGAAACGCAAAGGTGCCTTCGTATATAAACCCTACATTCCAGAAGGGCCTCCTCCTATTCCAACTGACAACAAATAAAAATTGCTTCACTTTTAATTCACAGAATACATGCAAAAATTAAAATTTCTACTGCTGATTTTCATTGCTGTCAATGCATCGGCACAGACTAAAACTCCCGTGGTAGCTTCTGATCTGATGAAGATTGTTACCACTAACCAAATTCAAATCTCACCGGATGGCTCCAAAGCGGTTACAGTAGTTATTCGCAAAGCGGTGAAAAACGAAAATGAATATTACTACACGCGTCAGCTGTATCTCTTGGATTTGGTAGGCAGCGAAGAGCCGCGTCAACTTACGTTTGGCGATAAAAATGATGGTCAACCACAGTGGAGTCCTGATGGCAAAACGATCGCCTTCGTACGAAGCGATGGCGATAAATCACAAATATGGATACTGCCCATGAATGGAGGTGAAGCTTCGGTGATCACGAAAGCCGAATTCGGTGCCACTCGTCCGCGCTGGAGCCCCGATGGAAAGAAAATTTTATTTGCATCGTCCATTCCATTTTATGCAATCGAAGGTTCACTTACGTGGGATTACGAGCGGCCCGCACGAAAAGTGGGTGACGAACCGAATTGGAAAAAACTAAAAGCCGATGAAAAGAAAAATGTTAAGAACAGCCCGGATGGTAGTTTAGAGGAAGTTCGGGCCTGGCTTTCGAAGAATGCAATAGATGGAAACCCACGCGTTCTCACTCGTCAACAACTACAAGGCGAATTAAACCTTCAACCCGAAGAAGATTTTAGTCACTTGTTTGTCAAGTCGCTTGGCGCGGATGAAAAAGCGATTCAATTTACCAGCGGGTATCAGGATTTTGAAGGTGGTGAGTGGAGCCCTGATGGAAAACAAATTGTATGTCACTCAAAAGTTTATAAAGTAGCTCCCGATGATGAACAGGATACTGATCTTTGGATGATTGACGTGGCCGGAAAAACAGCCAAAGAATTCCTGACATGGAATGGCTATAGTTTATCGAATGCTAAATTCTCACCGGACGGAAAGAAGATTTTATTTTCTGCTGAAACCGTTGCTAACCGGCACGCAACTCAAAATCAATTAGCTGTTGTCAATGCAACCGGAGGCACACCGCTATCATTAACCGCATCACTTGATCGGGATGCCGGTCAGGGTGTTTGGTCTGCAGACAGCAAAACCATTTTCTTTGTAGCTCAAACAGAAGGTGATATTCCGCTCTATTCAATTGCGGCTACCGGAGGAAAAGAAACCAAACTATTCGGCAACGACAATGGTGTAAATGATTTTGATATTCGTGGCGATAAGGTGGTGTATGCACTTACCGAAACAAAAAATCCGTGGGAGATTTATTCATTCAATCTCAAAGAATCGGCTAAGCCACACAAGCAACTCACCAAATTCAACGAAAGTTGGGTAAAAGAAAAAAACATTATTGCACCCACTGAATATTGGTACACACGACCCGATGGTACCAAAATTCAATATTGGGTGATGGAACCCATCAACAAAAAAGAAGGATTGAAATATCCTACTATTCTGAATATTCACGGTGGGCCGGCAGCCATGTGGGGGCCAGGCATTTTTTCGATGTGGCACGAATATCAACTAGAAAATAGCTGGGGATATGGAGTAGTGTATTGCAACCCACGTGGAAGTGGTGGCTATGGTGATAACTTCAAAAAAGGAAATTTCAAAGATTGGGGAGCAAGTCCTGCCGGGGATATCCTCGCTTCGTTGGATGAAGCCATGAAGCAACACGCTTGGATCGACAAAGAAAATCTTTTTGTAGAAGGGGGAAGTTATGCCGGTTACATGGTAGCGTGGATTGTTGGTCACGACCATCGCTTTAAGGCAGCCAACGCACAACGCGGTGTTTACGACCTCACTACATTTATGGGTGAAGGAAATGCTTGGCGATTAGTGCCTGATCATTTTGGCGGTTATCCTTGGCAAAAAGAAACGAAAGCATTGCTCGATTCCGAGTCGCCATTAACTTACGTAGACAAAATCAAAACACCTATGCTAATTATCCATGGCGATGTGGATTTGCGCACCGGTGTAATTCAATCGGAGATGTTGTATAAAAGTTTGAAGATATTGAATAAGCCGGTGGAGTACATTCGCTATCCAAAGGAAGGGCACGAACTGACTCGCAGCGGTAATCCCGGTCGCATGATGGACCACATGCTGCGTGTGATCGAATTCTTTGAGCGATATGCCAAGCATCCGGAAAAATAATTGATCATCTTTTTCTATTTTAAGCGGCTATGGAAAACGAAACAGAAGAAAATCTAATTCCTCAACCTAAGAAATCATTCAGTTTAAAACCTGAAATGATCATTGCCTTGTCTGCTGTATTTGTGAGTGTGGCCACTTTGTTTGTGTATATTTATCAAGCTAAGATTATGCAAGGGCAGCAACACGCTGCTGTTTGGCCGCACATCGAGCGTCAATATGTGCAAACAAGCACCGATGGATTTATTCTTCGTGTGGTCAACAAAGGAGTGGGGCCGGCTATCATTCAATCGGCCAAGATGAGCTGGAATAACGAGCCGGTAGAAACACCTTATCATTTGATCTCCAAATTTATTAATGCTGATAGCATCAGTTTGTACTATTCTTCATTGGAGAAAATGGTCTTAGCTCCGGGAGAAAAAGTAGAAGTCTTTCACATTTATGTAAAAGATCAAGCCGAGTATAATAAGTTACAGAAGGCGCTGAAAGACTTCTATCCAAAATTCACTTATGAAATATGTTATTGCTCCATCTACAAAGAATGCTGGCTCTACGGCCGTGAAGAGGATCTAATCCCTTGTAAATAGAAACACTTTCTAATATCGATTCATTTGAAAAAAAATTTCCTCTTTCTTGTTTTGCTGATCTCTTGTTTCGCACAGGCGCAAAAATCCTCAGGCATTTACAATCATAAAGATTATCTGAATATTTTAGGTCATTCTAAGGACTCCCTATACAGCAAAATTCTGGGACAATATAAGGTATACATTGATCAGCATGGTGCCGATTACAAAGTACAGATAGAGCGATGCAAGTTTATCGAAAAAGCTTACTACGATTATTCCGAAGAATACAATCCGAAGTATGAAGAAGCAGAACAGTGTATCAACGAATTAGTACAGCGTTTTCCAAATATACCCGAAGTACTAGTGTATCGGTCGGAGGGCATTTATGGCGATTCCTCGATTCGGTTCTTAAAAAAATTAGAGAAAAAAATTCATGAACAGCCTGAGATTTGGAGCGGCTACTCCTGGAAGGTATATGAATCGCTCGCACAACAATATAATGGCGACAGCAATCGGTTGGCAATACGTTATGGTGAAAGGGCAATATCTGCCAACGATACGTTGGACTTATCTCTATTTCTGGCGCGTCTATACAAAGCAACCGATCAAAATGAAAAAGCAATTGAGATCTTATCTAGTAAAACCGATAGCACAGAGCAGTCGTGGGTTCTCAACCAGAAAGGAAAGCTCTATTTAGAATTAGGTGCAGCAGACAAAGCTATTGAAGTATTTCGGCTCGCTCAAAAAGATACGAGTGGCTGGCAAGATTCAGGATCATTGGCACAAGCGCTAATTGATAATGGTCTATTTGCTGAAGCGCGCAACTATTTAGTGAAAGAAATTGATCGCAATACCTGGAATAATGTTACGGCTCGCTACAAGTTGTTGGATTACGATTTAAAATATGGAGTGGCAGATTCGGCTAAAGCATCGTACCAAAAATATGTAGAAGAAAATTTTTGGAACGATCCGCTGGGCATAGCGCGGCTTCGTTTGTTTGCCAAGGCTCCACTGGCTGCGGTTTCATTCTTTGATTTACTTCGATTTTTTGTGTTTTGGCTGATTATACTTTTGTTGCTGCTGGTACCCTACTTGTGGATTTTGCCACTGCATTTTATCGGGCTTTATCTCAAGAACAGAAGAGGAGAAATCGAACCAGCAACGGAGGAATTTAAATGGGGGCTCCGTCACTTGTGGGTAGCGTTTTCGCTTTACTTTATAATCACATTTCTGGTTACAGCCTTCTTCAACTACCCCAATATCATTTCAATTTTCAACGATTCGTTTCAAGAAGATAATACGCAACCCATCAGCGAGCTTACTGCAAAGGTTACGCTTTACTTCTTTATCGGTTTAGCGATTGGCACATTCGCATTTATTAAGCTCGATGATATAAAATCCATTGGCTCAACAATTAAACAGCAATCGCATTCTATTGGAATTGGGATTGGTCTTGCTTTTTTGATGCGATTTGGTTTAGGCATTTACCTGCTTATTATTCAACGATTGGGGTGGCACGACTTAGGTGAAACGCTCACGATTATGTCAATCAATGACGATATCCTGTCGATCAATCAGTTTTATAATCCTTTTATTGGATTTTTATTTGTCGTGCTGATCGTTCCTTTCTACGAAGAAGTTCTTTTTCGTGGCGTCTTTCTTTCTTCCGTTCAAAAACACATCAATTTCTGGGTGGCAAACATTCTTCAATCCATTGTATTTGCATTGGCTCATCAAAACCTGAAGCTTTTCATTTTCTATTTTGTATTCGGCTTTGTGGCCGGTCATTATTGCTACCGCACCAAGTCGCTGGTTACGGGTGTTTCAATACACGTGACTAATAATCTAATTGCATTTATCGCCATCGTTGCGCTTCAAAAAGGACCATGAACTTAAAAAATCAATTGCTGTATCAACTTAGCAGAGATTTCATTTCGCTATTCTATCCTAATTTTTGTTTGGGCTGCAATGATGGGTTGGTAAAAGGAGAAGATATACTGTGCACCCATTGCCTAGTTCAACTACCCAAAACGCAATACCATGAATGGGATGAGAATCCGATTAAAAACAGATTGGCCTTGCGATTACCCATCTTGCACGCATGGGCCTATTTGAAATTCCGAAAAACGGGTTTAGTACAGCATTTACTTCATCAACTGAAATATAACAATCATCCGGAGGTGGGTCTTAAATTAGGAAAAGCCTATGCATACGATTTGAAAAAGGCAGGATATGAAAATGCGTTTGACCTGATCATTCCGGTGCCATTGCATCCATCGCGCAGAAGAAAACGCGGGTACAACCAAAGTGCTATGTTTGCCGAAGGCCTTAGCTCTGAACTAAATATTCCTTTCGATGATGATATTTCACTGCGCACTACATCTACCGCAACGCAAACTAAGAAAACAAAACTGCAGCGATGGGAAAATGTGGAGAGCGTTTTTGCACTACATCATACTGACAAGATTATTGGCAAGCGCATTTTATTAGTAGATGATGTAATCACCACCGGAGCAACCATTGAAGCATGCGGCAACCACTTGATAAATAGTGGTTGCGCTGAATTAAGTGTAGCCTGCATTGCCGAAGCTCAATAAAAAAGCCCTCTTGCGAGGGCTCTTTTTCGAAATCAATAAGTTTATTTTCTATTAATAAGATCCTGCGCGAATCATAGCACAACGGAAACCGATTGTTGCTGTCGCAGAGTCTTCATCTAAGAAGCGTCTGGTTCCTGGAGACATCCAATAAGCAACATCTTTCCATGAACCGCCTTTGTAAACACGCACTTTATCAGAAACCAATGAGATAAATCCGGAAGGATTCTTAGTGTACTCATATGTTTTGATTGTCTTCGAAGTGCCGTCAGGCAATGTAATCGTTGAATCTTTAGGTGTTTTAGAATAGCGGTTTCTGTAATCGCCATGGCTATCGATGAAGTCATCTCTACGGATAGGGTTCAAGTCATCGAAATCTTGGTGAGAAAGCGGACGATAAACATCCATTACCCACTCACTCACGTTACCGGCCATGTTGTACAAACCGTAGTCATTTGGAGGATACTCATATATATATGATGTAATCAAAGATCCATCATTCAATCTTCCGGCAATACCTCCATAATCACCTCTACCTCTCTTGAAGTTAGCCAAGAAATAACCCATTTGCTTTCCGTAAGGATTACGTAATGCGTGACCATCCCAAGGATACAAGCGCTGGTGGGTTTGCATTTCCTCCAACCATTGTGTTCCGATCAATGCTTGTGCAGCATATTCCCATTCTGCTTCTGTTGGTAAACGATAAGCTGGGATACTATAACCAGATTCTATTGGCACACGGCCAGCACCACTTAATTGCTCTGGCACTGCCTCACCTGCTTTTTCAGCAAGATCCGCATTTACGCGTGCCGTACGCCATTGAGCGTATGCATTGGCTTGTTTCCATTTTACACCTACAACAGGGAAATAACGGAAACCGGCATATCTTAAATAATAGTCCACATAAGGATCGTTGAAAGCTAACTTTGATCTCCATACGGTAGTATCTGGCAAAGCAGCCGTATACGCTTTACCACCGTCTACTTTTGTAGAGTCAGTAGTTAAGTAATACAAGTACTCTAACCAGTGGATGTTGGCAATCTCTGTTTCGTCCATATAGAAAGATGCTACCGAAACGGTTCTTTCTACGTTATCGCGGTAAGACATCACATCTTCTTCAAAAGATCCCAAAACGGCACGACCACCTTCAATGAATACCATGTTGGGGGCATCCGGCTGTTCGTTGTAAGGTTGAACCTCAAAACCCTCGGCCTTATCGCGGGTATACTTCAGACCGGTAGTAGTACTAACCTGACCAGGATTTTGGGCGTTAGGCTTACCTCCCTTCCTTAAAAAGCATGAGGAGACTAAAAATGACAGCGCAACTAAGAATAAAAATGACTTGGAATACTTCATTTGCTTTTGGTTATAGATCAAAGTAACCGCTAATATAAAGAGATAAATACATGTTTTCCAAAGCGTAGCGTTTTTTTGATAAATCCTTAATCGAACTGCTCTGCTTTTAGATACCCAACCTTAACGGCCGTCCAGCATTGGTTATTGTTTTTCCAATTTGGGAAAAATTTTCTCGTATCGAGCCGGTTTTGTCCCCTGAATTGGCGTTTTTGGCGCCTTTTGAGCGTTGGCACACTTTCGGCACTATATCAACGTATTTATAGAAGTATGATTACGCTAGAAGATTTTATGACCTCCAGTTTTGAAAAAAAGTGTGACTTGGTCATTAACTCCACTCAATATTTAATGTCTAGAAAGCTGGGCGAGGCTACCGTTTATCTCTATCAGACTGAAAATTTCTTTGTAGAAGTCTATTATTCATCGAAATACAAAAAGGTTTTAATGATTAACGCCTTCGATGATGTGTACGGACTGCATGTGTATGCGGATTCCATTTCCTTGGCTGACATCGGATATTAAGCCAAGAGGGGTTTCATCAGATCAATCGCCTGATCTACCGAGGTGATATCTTCAATGGTAAGTATCAGCTTACCGGAAGTGTCTTTCATCCTGCACTTTTTGGAATTCGTTTGAACAAACCTCAAAACTCGGCCAAAAACCTCTGATTTAAAGTATTCGTCCTTTCCGGAGATGAAATAGGCTCGCATTTTTTCATTTTTCAGACTGATCTTTTCAAAGCCCAACTCTTCGCCTATCCAGCGCAAGCGAACGGAATTGATTAATTGCTCTACTGAAGGAGGTAAGGCGCCAAATCGATCGCGAAGTGAGTCGGTGAATTTAATCAGCGCTTCTTCGTTTTTGATATTATCCAACGAAGCATACAATTGAAGCCGTTCGCTGGTATTATTAATATACGTGTCGGGAATTAAAATTTCGAGATCGGTTTCTATCACACAATCTTGCACGATCAACTTCGCCTTGGCCAGCAACTCATCAGCAAACAAATCTTTGAACTCTGTCTCCTTCAATTCCTGAATGGCGTCATCCAAAATTTTGTGATAGGTATCAAAACCCAGATCGGTGATGAAACCACTCTGTTCAGCGCCAAGCAAATTACCGGCTCCACGAATATCTAAATCGCGCATCGCCACCTTAAAGCCATCTCCTAAATCCGAAAATTCTTCCAGCGCTGCCAACCGCTTGCGCGAATCAGAGGAGAGCACCGAAGTGGGTGGGGTGAGCAAATAACAAAACGCTTTTTTGTTCGAGCGACCTACGCGGCCGCGCATCTGATGCAGATCGCTCAAGCCAAACAAATTGGCGTGGTTAATAATAATGGTGTTGGCATTGGGGATGTCCAAACCCGATTCGATAATATTGGTAGACACCAACACATCGTACTCTCCTTCGATAAATTTGAGCATCACTTTCTCCAGCTTATCGCCATCCATTTGTCCGTGGGCAATGCCGATGCGCGAATCCGGAACGAGTTTAAAAATTACATTCGCAATTTGATCAATATCGCTGATGCGGTTGTGCACAAAAAACACCTGACCTCCTCGTTTCAATTCGTAGCTTACAGCATCACGAATAATCACTTCATCGAAAGTGTGTAATTCAGTCGTTACCGGCTGACGATTCGGTGGCGGTGTGGCGATGATGCTCAAATCGCGTGCGCCCATCAATGAAAAATGCAATGTGCGCGGAATGGGTGTAGCGGTGAGCGTAAGTACATCTACATTTACCTTCAGTTCTTTGAGGCGGTCTTTCACCTTCACACCAAACTTCTGCTCTTCATCAATCACCAACAAGCCCAAATCTTTAAACACCACATCTTTGCTTACCACGCGGTGTGTGCCGATGATGATGTTCACTTTTCCTTCCTTCACTTCATTGATAATTTCCTTGATCTCTTTTTCTGTTTTGAATCGCGATACGTATTCTATCTTAATCGGGAAATTGGAAAGACGTTCTGAAAAAGTGCGATAGTGCTGCATCGCCAAAATGGTGGTGGGCACAAGCACTGCCACTTGTTTTCCTTCGGTAGCTGCTTTAAATGCCGCACGAATCGCCACTTCTGTTTTACCGAAGCCAACATCGCCACACACCAATCGATCCATCGGGTGCGGTTGCTGCATATCTTTCTTAACATCTTCGGTGGCTTTCGCTTGATCGGGTGTGTCCTCGTAAATAAAAGAAGACTCTAACTCTGCCTGTAAGAACCCATCTTCTGCATAAGCAAAACCGGGGGCTCCTTTTCGCTTGGCATACAAGTCAATCAACTCTTTGGCAATGTCTTTTACCTTCTTCTTGACTTTGGCTTTTTTGCTATCCCACTCGCCACTGCCCAGCTTACTGATGGAAGGAAGCGCACCATCTTTGCCGGAGTATTTCGAAATTTTATGTAGCGCATGAATGCTGACATACAGAATATCATCATCTCTGAAAATAAGGCGGATGGCTTCTTGCTCACGCCCGTTTACTTCTTTCTTTTCAAGGCCAGCAAATTTTCCGATACCATAATCAATGTGCGTCACAAAATCGCCCGGTTGCATGGTCTGCAAATCGCGGAAGGTAAGTGCCTTGGATTTCGAAAACTTCTCTTTGCTTTTGTAGCGATGGTAGCGCTCAAAAATCTGATGATCGGTGTAGCAAACTACTTTCAGGTTGTGATCCACAAATCCCTGGCGAAGGGAAAATGAAAGTGTTTGAAATTTCAGTTCAGGATGAATTTCTTCAAACACACCATGCAAGCGCTCGGCTTGTTTGGGTTGTTCTGCAGCGATAAAGTTGCCAAAACCTTGTTGCTGATATTCGAGTAAATTAGCCGCCAGCAACTCAAAATTTTTGTTGAAGGCCGGCTGCACGGACGTTTTGAATTCTACTGTCTTTGAAGCTGTATAATGAAAGCGCGACCCGAATTCGATCTTTGAAAATTTTGCCAGCCGTTCTTCAAAATTAGTTTGCGGATCGAAGAGATGATGTGGCTCCATGACCACCTTTACATTTCCACCTTCTGCGAGCACACGATCAAAACTCTGACTTGCTTTGTCAAAACATTTGCCAACGATATCTGCCGTAAGGCGTGCATCTTTTATCCAAACGCGTGAGGTTGCAGAAATAAATTCAAAAATCGATTGACGCTCTTCTTGTACCAACCGAGTTTGTACGTTGGGCATGAGGCTCACACGCTCCAGCACATCTACCGAAAGCTGCGAGCCCGGATCAAAGCTGCGAATGCTGTCTACCTCATTGCCAAATAATTCAATACGAAAGGGTAATTCATTGGCAAACGAAAACACATCAATGATACCTCCACGAATAGCGAACTGACCGGCTTCAAAAACAAAGTCGGTCTTTTCAAAATCGTAGGTGTGTAAAAACTCTTCCAGAAACTCACGGTCCAGTTGCTCGCCCTTTTGAACAATAAACGTGTTGGAGGAGAGCGATTTCTTATTGATTACTTTTTCAGAGAGCGCTTCGGGATACGTGATGATGATGTTGCCTTCCGGGTGGCTACTCAGTTGATTGAGTACCTCTGCACGCATCAGCACGTTGGCATTTTCTATTTCATCGTACTCGTACGGCCTTTTGTAGGACATCGGGAAAAGAAAAATTTCCTTTTCTTCCAACAGGTTTTGCAAGTCGTTGATAAAAAAGGAAGCCTCTTCTTTGTCGTGTAAGATCACTACATGATTGGGACGCACACTTTTATAAACAGCCGCCAGCACGACAGCATCTGCACTACCGTGCAATCCTTTTACCTGAATGGTAGAGGCTTCGTCTTTCGAGGTTGGGCTTTTCGGAGAGAGCGTACGAATCCCTTCAGCCAAGGTTTGTATAAAACCGTCTGCGCGATAAAGAGAAATGAAATCTGCCGCTTTCAACCGAAAAAATGAGCGGCAAATATACCACGATAAATAAGATCATCACATGTTCATTTCTAATTTTGGTTATCTGAAATTTTCTTTAACCACGGGCTGAAGCCCGTGGCTAGTAGGAAAAACGAATCGTAAAATTCGGATTAACTTTGCGGTATGGAGAACCTTCGGTTGATGTTTTTGTTACTGTCGATTTCGGCAGCACTTTTTTTAGTGATCGGTTTGTTTAAGCCCTGGGTGATGCTGTGGTGGGAAGATGTACAAAACCGAAAGAAAATTATTTTAGTGTACGGATCAATTTCGCTTTTCTTTTTACTGGCTTATTGGATTATGGGTGTGGCTTTATAAGTTCTGCCAACATCAAAAACTTTTTGTTGACACCGCTGCATCCAATCAAAAACTGCTCGCCTCCGTCTTTCAATTTGTATTTCTTCTTGATTTCTTCCGGTGATAGCGGATAGTTGCGGGTGGTTACATTGATTTGTCGTTGCGGGATAGTTGCGAAATCACTCTCGTTCGACTGAAGTTTAATTACTTTAAATGATCTGCCCGGAAAGTTTTCGATCAAATTAGTTGATGTATAAAGATGTGTGCTCTTGCTGAGCTTTGTTAAAGAAAACTTTTGTGCTATTGATTTGAATGCACCTGCTTTAAGTATAGAGGCGTTGGGTTCGTAGATAAAGGTAAGCGGATCTGAAAAAGACACAATTGCGTTTGCCTCCTCTTCCAATTTAAAATGAAAGTACTGATGCAGCGATGCAGATACAATATTAACCGCTTCAATAGTCGGTGGTGAATCACTGTTTTTGCTGATAAAAAATAAAAGCTCCTTGCATTCATTATCAACCGAAAGTACGGTTACTGTTTTCACGAATTTCAATTCGCGCAAAGCGGCTTGAATATCTAACAGGGGAGATGTCTTGATGAGGATATAATCGGTTTTTTCCAAAAGTGCTGTTAGTAACTCCACCACATTGGGTTGTGTGTCGGCCAGTCGAACTAACTTTTTGGCTTGCTCATCTCTGCGTGAGGGATCGATGTAAATAAAATCCCAATGAGTTGATTCGGAAATCATTTCTTCTGCGCTACGTGCGTGGTAAGAAATGTTTGTCGCGCCAAGCTGAAGATGATTGTGCTGTGCAATGGCCAGTAATTCTTCGTTTCGATCTACATAATCCACCTGATCAAATATCTTAGAGAAAAAGAAGGTATCAATTCCGAAACCACCAGTCAGGTCAATTGCTTTCGCCCTATTAGAAACATGGCGAATCAAAAATTGGTGCTTGTATTCTGCGGTTGCTTCTGAAGAAGATTGTTCCAGATTGAGCGAAGGTGGATAAACAATTTGAGGCGTTCTATACCAAGTTGGCAATTTATATTTCGCTTTTCGCCTGCCAGTAATTTGATGTGCGATAAGGGTAGTGGGAACTGAGTTCAATTCACGCTGCGACAAGATCAGTTTATTTTCATCTAATTGCTCATTCGAATAAATAAAGTCTTGTATTTCTTTTTTGAGAACTGATTGTAATTGATTTGATAGCATATCAATTCGCAAACAATTCTTTAAACACCTCTGTCAATTTGCCGAATGATTTGACTTTGATTTTCGTTTTCTGCAAGTCGAGTGATTTGTGGCTGTACTTCGAAATATAAATCTCCTGAAAACCCAGTTTCTCTGCTTCCGAAATTCGCTGATCAATTCGATTGACCGCGCGCAATTCGCCACCAAGACCAACTTCCGCTGCAAAGCAAATTTTATCAGAAACCGGAATTTCTTCCATCGATGAAATAATGGAAATGCAAATGGCCAAGTCAATCGCTGGATCTTCCACAGTAATTCCACCAGCCATATTCAGAAATACATCTTGCGTTCCCATACGAAAACCACATCGCTTTTCTAAAACGGCCAGCAACATGTTCAATCGCTTTTGATCGAAACCGGTAGGTGTGCGTTGCGGTGTGCCATACGAAGCAGAGCTGACCAGTGATTGAATCTCGATTAATAAAGGTCGGTTCCCTTCGATAGTGGCACCAATGGTTGCTCCACTCAAGTTGCCATCTTTTTGTGAAATTAAAATCTCAGATGGGTTGGATACTTCGCGCAAGCCGTTGCCCAGCATTTCGTAGATGCCAATTTCCGAGGTTGAACCAAAACGATTTTTGGTGGTGCGCAAAATTCTGTATGCAAGATGTCGATCACCTTCAAATTGCAACACCGTATCCACCATGTGCTCTAAAACTTTCGGACCCGCCAGCATTCCATCTTTCGTAATGTGGCCCACTAAAAACACCGGAGTATTGGTTTCTTTGGCAAACTTCATTAGCTCCGCAGCACATTGGCGCACCTGGCCCACACTTCCGGCAACGGAATCAAGTTGATGCGAGTGCAGCGTTTGAATGGAATCGATAATGAGCAGTTGTGGTTGAATGGACTCCACGGCTTGAAAGATGTTTCGTGTATTGGTTTCGGTAAGTACAAAAAAATGATCGTGTGTTTCTTTTGCAGGACCTCGCAATCGCTCGGCTCGCATTTTAATTTGCTGGTCACTTTCTTCACCCGAGACATACAGAACTTTCAGTTTATGCAACGCAAGGCCTACCTGAAGCATCAAGGTAGATTTACCAATACCCGGTTCGCCTCCAATCAATACTAATGATCCAAATACAATGCCACCGCCCAACACACGGTTGAGTTCCTGATCAGACGAATCAACTCTGATTTCTTTGGTGGATTCAATCTCGCTAAGTGTGCGTGGTTTTTCCTGACGAGCCTTGCCCGGCTCGGGCTTCCACTCATTTTTATTTGATTCTTCTTTTGCTACGATTTCTTCCACAAATGAATTCCACTCGTTGCAAGAAGGACACTTGCCCAGCCACTTGGCGGATTCATATCCACAGTTTTGACAGAAGAAAGTTGTTTTCGATTTGGCCATTGAAAATTAGAGAAGCCCGAAATTACAACTTAATAAATACTAAATCGGTTTGCTTTAGTTGAAGCATGCGCTCGAATAAATCTTTCAACGAAATATATTCTGAGGAATCATAAATAGGTTGTGCGAGCGAAAGTGAATAATAAATGTTGACTTTGTTTCCTACATTACTAAAGTTAAACTTAAATGTACCACCTTTATTAGGTAATGCTAAAACAAGATTTTTAGGAGTTTCATCCAACTTGTAGCCTGCGGGATACTCAAGATTTAACAAAATGATTTCTTCCTGAGCTACTCCAAAGTCTATCGGATATTTACGTTCCGTTGCTTTGAAAGGGTTGGCATTCCATTCTCCAATAATAAAAGGATTCAGGTAGATTCGATTCACATTTGAAGCATCATGTGCATTAAATTCTATTTCCATTTCTTCGGTGAGAGGTTTTTCCAAATCCATTAATTCATCGATTTTATGATTTTGGATTTGACGTACTTTCCAGCGATCACTAGTCGCCTTCGAATAGGCAGCAATATTTGCAAAGGACTTTATTTCTTTACGCTTTTTAATCGCTTCATATCCTTGGTGTTTTACTTGTAATGTTCCGGCAAGGTCACCATTATCCGTCAGTTTAAGATTTAACGTAGAAACTGTACGCGATTTCGTTTTAGGCATCAAGTTAATTTCTTTAACTTCCTTTTTCATAATTAATCTACCTGTGCCATTCAAGCAACGTTCTGGCAACATACCGAACGGAATAAATGGGTCGGTCGCATCCAGTAAAAAACTTTCTTCGCCTATTTGTACTTGTACAATTACATAATTGAATTCACTCAAGACGGGATAAAGTGAAATAGGCAAGCCATTTTCGCGTGTCGAGATTATCACCGGATGAGCTGTTAGTCCAGCTGCTTGCAATGCACCTAACAATGATAGATTAATGTCACCTACATTTCCTTTCTTTTCCTCAAAAGCTGATTTCACTCCCTTATCCGTATACTTGCCATAGTGCTCATTCCATTGATAACGTGATAGTATCCAATAGTAGATGCTTTTCGCTTTTAATAAAAGATCATCCGTAGTAGGGACTATAGATTGTAAATTGTCTTCAAATAAATTTTTTGATTTTCTAATTTGGGCTCCGAAGTCTGGATTTTCAAATAATTCCTGCGCTACATCTATCCATTCTTTCGTTACTTTATCCACATGACCATCGAAATATTTTATCTCCGAAAGTTCAAAATTTATGGCGGATAGAAAGTTTGATTTAGCTGTCATGTATTTTTCCTCTTTGAATGCCGGAATGTTTCTCATTCCAAATTTCAGCAAACTACAATCCGAAACTCCTCCGGCACGAAAGCAATCATTTAGCAATTTTCTTTCTTCTTTTTCTAATTTAGATATGCCTTTCAATGCAATGTTATAAACATAATTTGCCGGTATCTTAGCCCAATACTCAGAATAAAGTTTGGGTATTTCCGATTGAAATTCCCACGGCCAGAAGTTAAGAATAAAGGGTGTTGAAATCGTATACATAACCTCAACAATCGAGCCTACCTCCACATTTGGCATCGAGAATTTAACCAATTCATAGGTAGGATTCTTTTCATAGAAGATGGATTTCTTTTCTAACTCCGCCATTTTTCTGGACCCACTTTTCAAAAAATGAGTGACGCCCTTAATTGAAACTAAATCATCTTTGCTCTTATCTCCCTTTCTTAATAGTATTTCAAAGTTTCCTTGAGCTAAACCCTCTTTCGTTAATATCTTAATAAGACGATGAATAGTTACTATCAACCTTCCAGATCCTTCATCAAAATAGGCCTCCCCAAATTCATTAATAACGATTGCGTTAGCTGCAGTATCTAAATCATATTTCGTTTTGGACAACTCACGAAGTGTAATCGAATTCGCAAACGGGAATCCATGTTCTTGCGCGAATGCTGATCCAAAAAGAAGGAAATTGAGAAATACGAATGAAATTCTTAGTCTTTGCATAATAATTAACACCAAATATTTTACAAAGCTGAAATATTTTAAGATTATTACCTCTTAATCCAAAATTAAAAATATGCGTATTTGTTCGACTGTTGCTTTTATCCTTTTATCGATCGTTAGCTACTCTCAAAAATCTCCGATCAAATTTGGTGACATCCCTTTAGAGGATTTAAAGATGGCGGTTTATGAAAAAGATTCCTCTGCTAGCGCAGTTGTTCTGGCCGATTTTGGCGAATCAATTATCAGTTATTCACAAGGCAACGGATTTCAATTGATATTCGATCGCATCCGAAGAATTAAGATACTAACAAAAGAAGGCCTTGAATATGCTAACTTCTCTATTCCGCTCTACCATAATAATGATCTTGAAGAAAAAGTATCAGGACTTAAAGTAGTTACCTACAATCTTGAAAATGGAAAAACGGTTGAAACAAAAGCGAAAGGGGATTCATTTTTTAAAGAAAAGATTGATCAAAATGTGAACGTAACCAAGATAACTTGGCAGAATGTAAAGGTAGGATCCGTGTTAGAGATTGCGTATCGGGTTACTTCTGATTTTATCTTTAATTTTCAAGATTGGGAGTTTCAATCAGATATTCCCACTCGGTGGAGTGAATATCGTGCAAGAATACCAGAGTACTTTAATTATGAAAAGTATATGCAAGGGTATATTACGCTTGATGTGAGTACCAATGAACTATCACAAAACTCCTTCACAATTAATTACAGGTCAAATGCCCCAGGAGGTCGAGAGCAAGAGCGTATAGATTATTCTGAAAGTAAATTCAGATGGGCTGCTAAGGATATTCCCGCTTTTAAGGAAGAGCCGTATATGACAAATACTCGAGACTATCTTTCGAAAATAAATTTTGAACTATCCTATACCAAGTTTCCAAATGAGTTTAGCAATCCGGGTATTAAACAGTACATGGGTTCATGGGAAGACATCAACAAAAGTTATTGGGATGTAGTGGATCGAGAGATCAAGGGCAATAACTCATTGAAGAAATTCGTAGAAGAAATCGTGGGTTCTATAACTGACCCTGAACAAAAAATGATAGCCATTTTCGAATTTGTTCGTAAAACAATTCTTTGGGATGAGCACTATGGAAAATATTTCGAAAATTCAGTTAAGCAAACGTTGGATCAAAAAAGAGGAAATGTGGCAGAAATTAATGTTCTTCTGGCATCTCTACTGGAAAAGGCGGACATCAAAGTTAATATGGTATTGTTAAGTACACGAGACCACGGATTCGTACGAGAATCCTATCCTATTTCTTCACAGTTTAATTATGTGGTTTGCTTAGTTGATATTGCCGGTAAGTCTTATCTATTGGATGCCACCGACAAGTATTGTCAGGTCGGCTTATTACCTCAGAGATGCATAAATGGAAATGGGTTTGTCGTTGCACAAGAAGGATTTAAATGGGTTAATTTATCCTCTAAAACCAAGACAAGATCTGTCTACAGCTTTGATGTAAATTTAACTGAATCAGCCGATTTAAAAGGAACACTAAAAATAGATCGAAGCGGATACTACTCCGCTGATGCAAGGCGCAGTTATCTGAAAAAAGGTGAAAAAGAATACCTAAAGGAATTTGTAAATGGCCGGCCCTGGCAAATTGAAAAAAGTGAATTTCAAAATATTGAACATTTACAACTCCCGTTCAAAGAATCACACGAGGTTATTGTGAGTGAATATATAACGCAGGCTGGTGACGCGCTATATTTTAGCCCCTTATTAATGGCTAGAATACAAGAAAATCCATTTAAATTTGAAAAGAGAGTTTATCCAATCGATTTCACCAACACATCTGATGTTCTGTTTTTAGCTAAAATTAAAATTCCGGAAGGCTTTCAAGTGGATGAATTGCCCCAAAGCAAAGTAATTGCTCTCCCTCAGAATTTTGCTCGGTACACTTTCAGTGTTTCGCAAACCGGAAATAGTCTGAGTATATCCAGTAACTTTGTTATAAATAAAAGCTTATTTACTCCAGATGAATACGAAGGACTGCGCGAATTCTACAATCAAGTAGTAGCCAAACAAGCAGAGCAAATTGTATTGAAGAAAAAATAAGGCGCTAGTAATTTTCCTGTTAGAATCGAGCAGATATTTAAAGTTATGAGTATGAGACTTTCTATCGTTTACCTACTGGCAATTCCTTTTTCTCTTCTAGCCAAAGGAGATCCAAAGTATCCCGTTAGCAGCATTCCGCAAAACATGAAAGACGGTATGTATGCTGTGGTACGCGAAGATTTTTATCGTTTTGAAATTATCTCTATTAATCGATCGCGACAAAAAGTGCATAAAGTGATTACCATTCTAAATGAAAATGGAAAGCGATATGCCAGCGAAGCTGTATTTTATGATAAACTAGAAAAAATATCATCTATCTCAGGAACAATTTACAATGCCGAAGGGGAAGTAATTAAGAAGCTTAAAAACAGTGAAATCATTGATCGAAGTTATTTTGACGGGTTTAGTCTTTTTACGGACAATCGATATAAGCTGATGGATTTAGAACAATCCACCTATCCATATACAGTTGAGTTTGAATATGAAACAGAAATGAAGTATCTCTATACTATTCCTGGATTTTCTTTGTATACAGATGACGAAGTTTCGATTGAAAAAGAAACGTATGAAATTGAGTACCCTGTTGCATTAAAGCCTCGATACAAATTAAATTCTATCGAAGAACCTAAAAAGGAAAGTTTGGGTGCGAATGAAAAGTTGATCTGGTCGTTTACCAACGTGAAGCCCGAAAAGTTTGAAAAGTTTGCCAAAAATAACATCCCCGGAATTTTAATTGGTCCATCTGATTTTGAGTACGATGGATATCGTGGATCGATGAAATCATGGAATGAGTTGGGGAAATGGCAAATACTTCTCAATGACGGTCGTGGCGCATTGCCGGACGCTACGGTTGCTAAAATGAAAGAGATAACGAAGAACCTATCTACCGCTGAAGAGAAGACAAAAGCGATCTATGAATGGCTTCAAAGCAAAACACGCTATGTCAGTATTCAACGTGGTATCGGTGGATTTCAACCTTTCGAGGCATCAGTCGTTGATGTAAACAGCTATGGCGATTGCAAAGCCCTTTCCAATTATATGGTGTCGCTTTTGAAGTCGGTAGGTGTTAATGCTTATTATACATTAATTCATGGCGGTCGCGAAGAACGAATAATCCCTCCAGACTTTACGATCGATCGCTTTAATCATATTATCGTAAACGTACCCAATGGCAAAGACACACTGTGGTTAGAGTGCACTAGTCAAACCAATCCATTTGGATACTTGGGCGATTTCACGGGAGATCGCTATGCGCTGATGGTTACGGAAAGTGGTGGCAAATTGGTACGGACGCCCAAATTTAAAACAGATCAAAACAAGCAAATACAAAAGGCAGAAGTTGTTCTTGAAAAATCGGGCAACGCTAAGGCGAAAGTAACCACCGCCTATTCCGGTTTACAATATGAAAATAACGGGCTCTCCTTTCGTGTCAGCAGTTCGTATGATGATCAAAAAAAGTGGCTTCAGGAAAATTTACAGATTCCAAGTTTTGAGCTAGGTGCCTTCAGCATGATCAACAAAAAAGACAAAGTGCCTACCGCCATTGTAAATGTTGAGCTCACTTTAAATCGGTATGCATCAGTTAGTGGCAAGCGAATTTTTGTTACGCCCAACCTCATGAATCGCACCACCTACATTCCCCCCAAAGCAGAAACCCGAAAAAATCCGGTAGTCTTTAAAAATTCTTATGTAGATGTAGACACGATTGTGTACTCAATACCTGAAGAAATCTATCCGGAATTCATTCCGCAGCCTGTAAAGATTTCTAGCCGTTACGGAGAATATGAAGCAAACTTCAAATTTGATCAGGGCAAACTGATATACACTCGTAAACTAAAAATGATTCCGGGCGAGCATCCGCCAGCTGCATATTCTGAATTAGTAGATTTCTACAAGAACATCAACAAAGCGGATAATACAAAATTGGTTTTCCTAAGCAAAACTTAAACTTAGTTAATCGTTGCATTGGCTTAAGAGGATTCTTTCTTTAAAGAAAAATGTAATCAAAACATCAATCTCGCCAAAATGACTTGGCAGAATGTAAAAGTCCACTCTGCATTAGACTTTGCCTACAAAGTAGGCAAGAGTTTTGCAAACTGGCAATATCATAAGTGTAGCAAGAATAGAATTGCAGCAAATTCTATAATCAAGTCGTTGCAAAGCAAGCCGAGCAAATCGTTTTAAAGAAAAAGTAGTATTTTAAAATAGTGTTGTGTTTAGATTAGGTGTAGAATAAAAAATTGAAGTCTCATGCGATTATTAATCATCTCATTTCTTATCGCCATTTCATTTAGTATGTTGGCTAATGATAGTCCCAAATATCCGGTTAGCAGCATACCGCAAAATATGAAAGACGGCATGTATGCTGTGGTGCGAGAAGATTTTTATCACTTCGAAATAATCTCTATTAATCGTTCGCGTCAAAAAGCCCGTAAAGTAATTACGATTCTTAACGAAAACGGAAAGCAGTTTGCAACTGAGGCTGTGTTTTACTCCAAGTTTGAGAAAATAGTTTCTATTTCTGGTAATGCATATAATACCAATGGTGAGTTAATTAAACGACTAAAAATTAATGAGATCATGGATGGTAGCGCTTATGATGGATTTAGCTTGTTTACTGACGATCGCTACAAACTAATGGATCTTGTTCAATCCATATATCCTTATACTGTTGAATTTGAATATGAAACAGAAATGAAGTATTTGTATTTCATTCCATCATTTACGCTGTATGCTGATGATGAGGTATCTATTGAAAAGAAAACCTATGAAATCGAATACCCAATTGCACTAAAGCCGAGATACAAACTAAACTTAATAGAGGAGCCCAAAAAAGAAAATTTGGGAGCCTACGAAAAACTGATTTGGTCATTTGCCAATTTTAAGCCGGAGAAATTTGAAAAGTTTGCAAAGAATAACGTACCCGGATTTTTAATTGGTCCATCTGATTTTGAGTTCAGTGGATATCATGGGTCTATGAAATCATGGGATGAGATGGGTAAATGGCAAATATCCCTAAATCAAGGTCGAGGAAAATTGCCAGCAATCACAATTGCCAAAATTAAAGAGTTAACGAAAAATTTATCAACGATAGAAGAGAAAACCAAGGCTTTATACGATTACCTACAGAGTAAAACAAGATACGTAAGTATACAACTTGGCATTGGTGGATTTCAGCCTTTCGAAGCAAGTGTTGTTGACCAGAACAATTATGGTGATTGCAAGGCTTTATCCAATTATATGGTTGCTATGCTAAGGGAAGCTGGAGTTAAAGGTTATTATACACTAATAAATGCCGGGGGTGAAGAAGAATACTTCTCCCCTGACTTTGCTAATATTAGTTTTAATCATATTATAGTCAGTGTCCCCAATGGCAGAGATACTTTGTGGTTAGAATGCACTAGTCAAACAAATCCATTTGGCTATCTGGGCAGTTTCACTGGTGATCGCTACGCACTTATGGTTACTGATGAGGGCGGTAAGTTAGTTCGAACTCCCAAATTGAAAACTGAACAAAACTCACAGCATCAAAAAGCTGAAGTTACCTTAGACAAAGGCGGAAGCGCTATAGCCAAAGTAACCACTGTTTATTCAGGCCTTCAGTATGAAAGTGGCGACTTAAACTTTCACATCAACAGTTCTAACGATGACCAAAAGAAATGGCTTCAAGAAAATTTACAAATTCCAAGTTTTGAATTAGGCACATTTAGTATGATCAACAAAAAAGACAAAGTGCCTTCGGCAATAGTGAGTGTCGATCTTACTTTAAATCGGTATGCATCGGTTAGTGGTAAACGTGTTTTCCTTACACCAAATTTGATGAATCGTAATACTTACATTCCCCCAAAGGCAGAAACCAGAAAAAATCCGGTAGTCTTTAAAAATTCTTATGTAGATGTAGACACGATTGTGTACTCTATACCTGAAGAAATCTATCCTGAATTCATTCCGCAGCCTGTAAAGATTTCTAGCCGTTACGGAGAATATGAAGCAAACTTCAAATTTGATCAGGGCAAACTGATATACACACGTAAACTAAAAATGATTCCGGGCGAGCATCCGCCAGCTGCATATTCTGAATTAGTAGATTTCTACAAGAACATCAACAAGGCAGACAACACAAAACTGGTTTTCTTAAGCAAAACCTAGTTTCAGCTAATTGGTGCGTTGGCTTCTTTGGCCATCACATTGTAAACCAACTTATCTGTAAGGCCGGGGAAAAACTTATTTAAGAATACAGTAAGTTTTCCCTGGCTTGTTAAGATTAAAATCTTTTTGCGTTTTACGGTAGCCTTGTAAATGTGAAGCGCACATTCTTCGGCCGTCATCATGGCAACTTCATCGCGTGGCGACTCGCCCTGTGAAGTGCCATCTTTCGTCAACGATCTTTTTCGAATATTGGAAGCGGTAAACCCCGGACAAGCTGTAAGCACATGCACGCCTTTCTTTAACATCTCTGTCCGCAGCACTTCTAAAAATCCATTCAATGCAAATTTAGATGCAGAATATCCGGTACGCCCGGGCAAACCACGGTAGCCGGCAATTGATGAAATGCCAACCACCGATCCTTTGTTCTTTAAAATTTCGGGCATACAATATTTCGTGGCATACAATACACCATAAAAATTAATGTCCATGACCTTCTTAACCACTGCTAGATCCACTTCGCTGAATAGCGCCCGCATGGAAATGCCGGCATTGTTGATGAGCACATCTATTCTTCCAAATTTCTGGATAGCCTCCTCAGCCATCTTACGATTATCATCTTCTACACTTACATCGGCTTGAAAGCCATGGGCATCGATACCCTTGCTTTTCAATTCGGTTACCGCTTGGTGCAGGTCTTTTAAGTTCCGTCCGGTGATAAAAATCTTCGATCCATGCGTTCCAAAGACTTCCGCCATCGCTTTTCCTATACCCGAAGACCCCCCTGTGATAATCACTACTTTATCCTTCATAACATCAAAATATTCAACAAAAGTACATAAACAATTGTGCAATAAGTCGAAGTGCACATTTCCAAAATCGGTTAGGCAGGTTTTAGGTCGAATCGGTGGAGGAAAAGGAAACGTGAGGAATGTTGATTGTTTTTAGGCAAATGCGCGCTCTATGCCTATTTTTGATGCCTTAAAATAAACCCACTCATGAAGCGCGACAAAGTCATCTTCGACCTCATTGAAAAAGAAAAACAACGCCAGGAGCACGGCATTGAATTGATTGCCTCCGAAAACTTCACCTCACAGCAGGTGATGAAAGCACAAGGGTCTGTGCTTACCAACAAATATGCCGAAGGCCTGCCCGGCAAGCGCTACTATGGCGGCTGCGAAGTGGTAGATGAAGTAGAACAATTGGCGATTGATCGCATTAAGCAATTATTTGGTGCCGAATGGGCCAACGTGCAGCCTCACTCGGGTGCTCAAGCCAATGCTGCAGTTATGTTGGCTTGTTTGAAACCTGGCGATAAGATTCTAGGTTTTGATCTTTCACATGGTGGCCATTTAACACACGGTTCTCCGGTTAATTTTTCGGGCAAACTGTATCAGCCTTCTTTTTATGGAGTTGAACAGGAAACCGGCTTGATTGACTTTAATAAAGTAATTGAAATTGCTCAACGCGAAAAACCGAAGATGGTGATTTGCGGAGCCTCTGCCTATAGCCGCGATTGGGATTATAAAAAATTGCGCGAAGCTGCGGATAGCGTGGGTGCTCTTCTACTGGCAGATATCTCACATCCGGCCGGATTGATTGCCCGTGGTTTGCTAAACGATCCATTGGAACATTGCCACATTGTAACTACAACTACCCACAAAACCTTGAGAGGCCCACGTGGAGGATTGATTATGATCGGCAAGAATTTCGACAATCCGTTCGGTTTGAAAACACCCAAAGGCGAGTTGCGCAAAATGTCTTCCGTGTTAGATTCCGGTGTTTTCCCTGGCACACAAGGTGGTCCATTGGAACACGTCATCGCTGCCAAAGCAATTGCCTTTGGTGAAGCATTAACAGATGAGTATTTGGAATATGTTGTGCAGGTAGCGAAAAATGCGAAAGCCATGGCACAAGCTTTCACTTCGAAAGGCTATAAAATCATTTCCGGAGGTACTGACAATCACTTAATGTTGATTGATCTTCGCTCTAAAAATTTGACGGGTAAGCTTGCAGAAGAGGCATTAATTCAGGCGGACATCACTATCAACAAAAACATGGTGCCGTTTGATACGCAATCTCCTATGGTGACTTCGGGAATGCGCATTGGCACACCGGCCATCACCACAAGGGGACTGAAAGAAAAAGATGTGGTGAAGGTGGTTGATTTAATTGACGAAGCCTTGAAAAAGCCTGAAGACACAAAACACCTGAAAGCGGTGAAGCGCAAAGTAAATGGCTTGATGAAAAAGTTTCCGTTGTTTTCATAAGTAATAAACTTTGGATCGGAACGAGTTGCAAGTTGCCATTCGCTCTAATTTGTAGTGAGAGAGTTAATTCTAATTATAAGAAGTAATGTCTGAAGAAAAAGAAATGTCATTCCTCGATCACATGGAGGAACTGCGGTGGCATGTAGTTCGATCGACTAGTGTGATCTTCATTGCAATGATAGGTTCGTTTGTATTTATCAAAGAGATTTTTGATTACATCATCTTTGCTCCCGCCAAAATCGATTTCCCCACATTTAAGTACATGTGCCAGCTAAGTGAGCTTACGGGCATCAAAGATTTGTGCGTAACCGATTTGGCCTTTAAGCTTCAAAGCAGAAATATGACCGGGCAATTTATGATGTCGCTGACGGCTTCATTTGTCATTGGATTGATTATAGCATTTCCTTACGTAGCTTGGGAGTTGTGGCGATTTGTAAAGCCGGGGCTTCAAAATAAAGAAGTAAAATATTCAAAGGGTGCTGTCTTTGCTGTTTCGTTTCTCTTCATTACAGGTGTGTTGTTCGGCTACTACATTTTATGCCCTACCACGATTTGGTTTCTCGCCACTTATTCCATCAGTGATTTGATTGTGAATGAATTTGACATTACCTCTTATGTATCAACTATCTCTAGTTTAGTATTAGGTTGTGGATTATTATTCCAGTTTCCGATGGTGATTTATTTCCTTTCAAAAATCGGAATGGTAACGCCTCAACTCATGCGTCATTATCGCAAGCACTCAATTGTGGTTATATTGATTTTAGGTGCTGTGATTACTCCTTCCGGAGATCCATTCAGCTTAACCGTTATTTCCTTGCCACTTTATATTTTGTTTGAAATCAGTATTTACATTTCATCAATAGTGGTTCGGCAAAAAGAAAAAGCAGAAGCAGCTGAACTTCGTGCCGATCAACAAAACAATTAAACATCATAAGCTCTATGGAAAAAATTGCAATAGGAGCCGACCATGCCGGATTTGAATACAAAGAGTTGCTGAAAAAATGGCTGGAGAAAAACGGATATGCAGTTAAAGATTTCGGAACGTATAGCACCGACTCAGCCGACTATCCTGACTTTGCGCACCCGGTGGCAAGTGGTGTTGAAAAAAAAGAATTTGATTTAGGTGTGCTCATCTGTGGCAGCGCCAATGGCGTAGCCATGACGGCTAATAAACATCAAGGCATCCGTGCAGCCATTTGTTGGAAAGAGGAGCTAGCCGAATTGGCTCGAACGCACAATAATGCCAACGTGCTCTGCATTCCGGCACGGCATATTTCCATTGAACTGGCTGAAAAAATTCTCGATAAATTTCTGCATTCCACTTTTGAAGGTGGACGCCATGCCAAGCGTGTAGATAAAATCAGTTGCTGATTTTATAATAGCGCGTTCCTTCTTTTTTGTATTTCGATTTCCAAGCCGGAAGTCGTTCAAAAAAAGCTTGCATCAAATTATCTTTGTCGATAATTACTTCGGGAGCATCGTTTTGAAAACACCTGTCCACTTGATTAACGTTTTCAAAAAGATCGGGGTTTGCAAACATCTTCTGCGACAAATCCCAATTGAGAAATGAGGCAGCCAGTTTGTTATCCAAATAATAACCATCATTTTTCTCCAACAATAAGATTCGTTTTCCTTTGATGACCGGTTCTGTACCTGCCGCTTTTGCAAAAAGTTTTTCGTAGTTAACCGCTTTCCATTTACCGGATTTACTAACAAACGAAATGCTGATGACCGAGGCGAGCAATAAAAGAAGCATGCCTTCAGCCAGCCATTTTCTTCGAATGAGCAAAAGATAGTGATTGATAAAGTACGATAACGGTGGCAGAAAGAAATAGAAACTATGTGGAGTTCGCTCACGCGTAATCACTAAATGCATGAACGCAATAATCAACCATACCAGCATCACTTGTAATAGTTGCGATTGATACTTGGTAAAGTGTGCCTCTCGATTGAGCATGATGAGCGAAAACACAAGGTAAATTACCGGAATGGCCGTCAACCATAATAGCGAAGCAGAAGAAAGTATGGCGTCCGTTTGAAAGGTAAAATTAGGCGCGTAAAAATAATTGATCAGATACTGTTCATTATTTTTTAGGAAGAAAAATGAAAACAGCATAAGGTGTGGCAGCACAAAACTGAATATCAACAACAAAGCTTTGCGAGCTGTGATACGCGTAAAGATGAACAAGATGACCAATGTGCCCGGTAAAAAAATAAAGCAGCTAAATAAGATGAGCGAAGCGAGCCCGAGATAGATGCCCAGATTGAATATCACCTCATCGCGCTGTTCTCTGAATTCAATTTCTTTAAAGAGGTTGTTCAACGCAAAAAGCAAAATCGTAGAGGCCAGCAGCTCAGGAGATAGTGCCAGCATATCAAATGAAAAGAAACCGAGTACGCCAAAAATCAGCGCTGGCAAATATGTGTTTTCGTTGTATGCTTTATTGCTGATCAGCAGGATGGCAAAAAATGATGCCTGAAAGAATATCAACAGAAAAGCGATGATGTGCCGGCCTGTAAGCGAATTGCCAAAAACAAAATCCATCCATCCGGCAAACCAGGCAAAAAGAGGGGCTGTGTCATCTACCAATCCGGTATAAATTGATTTGCCGCTATTCAGTGCCTCACCCAATACCAAGTGTTTCAGTTCTTGCCACGTAATGGCAGCAGGGCTGATAAATAATGGCAAACTGATTAAAATCAGAATGAAGAGAACTGCCAGCAGCCTATACGGATCATTATATCTAAAGAATCGAAGCACAAAAAAGTGTTAAGTCGCAAATAAAATCAAAAATAGTGTGATTGACATTCTGTACTTTTACTTTATGAGTGGAACCGTGCGACAACAAAAATACAGTAAGCTAATCTTAAAAGAGCTAAGCGACATTTTTCTAAAGGAAAAGACTAATTTTTTAGACAATGCCTTTATTACCGTAGCGGATGTGCGTATGAGCCCCGATTTGAGTGTGGCCAAAATCTACCTCAGCATGACGCTTGCCAAAGACAAGCAGGCAATACTCGATAAAATCAATTTAAAGAAGAGCGAAATACGCAAAGCACTCGGCAACAAAATTCGCAATCAGGCTCGGATCGTACCGCAATTAGTGTTTTTTATTGACGAGGTAGAAGAAGGTGCGCAGCGTATCGAGGACATTATCAAAAATCTGAACATCCCTAAAGAGGATCCGAAGTAAATCCCATTCATCACAGGTGAATCTTTCCCTTTTTATAGCGAAACGATATTTTCTCTCCAAAAGGAAGAAAAATTTTATCAATATCATTTCTATTCTCTCTATGATTGTGGTGGCCATTGCAACTGCCGCCCTCATCATTGTGCTTTCTGTATTCAATGGCTTTGAAGAATTACTGCGCTCAATACACACCTCCTTTGACCCTGAGCTTAAAATAGAAGCAGCAAAAGGAAAATCTTTTGAAGTCGATTCTCTTTTCCTGCAAAATATCAGAGCCATTGAAGGTGTAGAAACGGTAACTGAAGTAATCGAAGATTATGCTTTGGTGCGCTACCATGGTGCTGATGTCATCGTCACCATCAAAGGCGTGAGCAACAACTTCATCAATCAACATCGGTTAGATGATCACATTGTAGAGGGCAAGCTGCGCCTTCAAGAAAATGGAATCAACTATGCCATTATTGGCAGAGGCGTCCGCATCGCACTAAACATAGGCATTGAAAACAACATTTTTCCATTGCAGGTTTATTACATCAAAAATGCAAGAGCTTCTACATTGGATGTCTCGAAACTTTATGCCCGCAGAGACATAGAGCCCGGAAGTGTGTTTTCGATCGAGAAGAATTATGACGACAACTACATTTTCATTCCACTCGAATTTGCTCAGGATCTGCTAGACTATGACAATAAACGAACAAGCCTGGAAGTAAAAACAACCGGAGCTACAGCTGAGGTGCAGCAACGGCTTCAATCATTGCTGGGTGATGCGTATTCCGTTCTTACCAATGAACAGCAGCATAGAGATTTACACAAGCTGCTCAAAATGGAAAAGCTGTTTATGTTTTTGGCCCTGGCTATACTTACGCTCGTGGCCTCCATCAGCATATTTTTCTCATTGATGATGCTGGTGATCGATAAGAAAAAAGACATAGCCATTTTGTCGGCTATCGGTGCCAGCCCAGGGTTGGTGCGGAGTATTTTTTGAGTGAAGGGGCCGTGATCGCATTTCTCGGAACGGCCTTCGGGCTATACTTGGAGGCTCCATTTGCTGGCTTCAAGATCACATTGGTTTGGTAGGCGTAGGCATGGAAAACTCGCGTAGCCAACTACCCGGTAGAATTGAACCCCATGGACTTTTTATCCACCTCGGCTGTCATGATTGTCATCACCCTGCTGATTTCCTTCTATCCGGCCTCGGTTGCCGCAAAATCATTCTCTCCCGAAATGCTCTAACATGTAATGAACATGTAGGTTCTGGTTCAAAAAATGAAGAAAAGTCTGACTTAGAATCGCTACTTTGCAAGTCCCCTTGGTCTGAATTTTTCTAAAAACGGTTCCTTGAGCTGCTTTTAGCAAACTTTTAATGTTAGAACTGGGATTTTAAAATGAAAGTATCGGCAGCACAACCCTTTCAAATTATCTACTCGCTTTATCAGCATGAGTACTTGGGCTACATTTTTGAGTCCTTCATCGTGCATTTGGATGAAAAGGGTAAACTGACTTATCAGCATCAAAACATATCTTCGAAAAACGCACGCGAGTTTTCGAAAGGATTAGATGCACGCGATTTTGAATTGATTGAGATGATGGACAGCATGAATCAAGATGCAGTGCTGAAACACTTCTCAAAAAAAATAATGAAGCCCGATGAGTTTTTCAGCAAAGTGTTTCACAAAGAGAAAGGCGATGAAATGCTGCAAGAACAAATTGAGGCGTACATGGAAAAGCGCAGAGCACAAGTGCTCGACAAGCTGAAAGGAAAAATGCTTTTCGAAATGGGCAATGATGGCGAGCCTACCTGGCGAAAGCTGGAAGTACTCGACACCCGTGCCACCATTCAATTTCATTTTAAGCGCAGCGAAGAAAATACCAACTACTATCCCACCATTTCACATAATGGCAAGCGCGTAGAAATTCCGAGCCCCAATGCTTATCTCATTTGCAAACTGCCCGCTTGGATGGTTTTCAATGGAAAATTGTACGGATTTGAAAAGTTTGTGGATGGAAAAAAGCTTCAGCCTTTCCTCAATAAGAAGCATGTAGTTATTCCAAAAAATTTAGAAGAAACCTATTACAGCCGATTTGTCGCTCCGCTCATCGCATCGTTTGACGAAATCGAAGCTCATGGTTTTGAAATTGCCAAGCACGAGCACGATCCACATCCGCTACTCACCATCTCAGAATTGCCCACAGCGAGTGAAAAAACAGTTCCTACTTTATTTGGGCAAGATGGCGAAGGTGCCGAAAGCACAGACGATGAAGCCGGCAAAATTGTATTCGATCTTTCTTTCCGCTATGGCAAATACAAATTTCGGGGCGATGCCTTTGGGCCGGTAAGCGTTACAGTAGAGAAAAAAGACAACGACTACGTTTTCCATCGCATCAAGCGAAATACGGATTCTGAAAAAAAATCAGCGCAAACATTAATTAAGTTAGGCTTGCCCTTACGGGGATTTCGATGTGCTGTAGATAAAGCGCATGCTTTTTCGTGGCTCAACGAAAATCGAGTCAATCTTCTCAATCTTGGCTTTGAAGTGAGTCAACCCGAAAACCGCGACAAGAAATATTTTGTGGGGAAAGCGGTGATTGAGTTGGAGGTAAAAGAAAACATCGACTGGTTTGATATTCACGCCCGCATCAAGTTTGGCGAATATGAAATCTCTTTTAAAGAACTGCGCAAACTCATTCTCAAAAAGAAGGTAGAGTTTAAATTACCGAATGGCGAAATTGCAATCATTCCAGATGCGTGGTTAATTAAATATGGAGATCTGTTTGCCCTGAGCGAAACGCATGGTGAACAAGAAAAGCCGATGTTGAAAAAACACCACATCAATTTGGTGAGCGAATTAGAAGAAGGCAATCTAGCCAAAGTGCAAATGAGTGATCGCTTGCGCAATCTGCAATCATTCACGGGCATCAAAGACTATGCACTGCCGGCACAATTCAAAGGCACGTTGCGCCCGTATCAAAAAGCGGGATACAATTGGCTGCGTTTCCTCAATGAATTTCATTTGGGTGGATGCTTAGCCGATGACATGGGTTTGGGAAAAACCGTGCAGACATTGGCGCTGCTTCAATCTGAAAAAGAAAAAGGAAATGCTGGCACTTCTTTGTTAGTAATGCCTACTTCGCTCATCTACAATTGGGAGATGGAAGCATCCAAGTTTACGCCCGATCTTAAAATTCTTACCTACACAGGCACACTTCGCAATAAAGATGTGAGTCGGTTCACCAAATACGATTTAGTACTCACCTCTTATGGCATCACCCGTTTGGATATTGAGGCATTGGATAAATTTTATTTCAACTACATCATTCTGGACGAATCGCAGGTAATTAAAAATCCAACCGCCAACATTGCGAAAGCAGTGATGCAGCTAAAGTCAAGATATAAATTGACCCTGACGGGAACGCCATTAGAAAATACCACACTCGATCTATGGTCGCAGATGACGTTTATCAATCCCGGATTGCTGGGGGGCCAAACATTCTTCAAGAAAGAATACCAATTGCCCATTGAGAAAAAAGCTGATGAGGCCAAAACTAAAAAGCTTAACGGAATTATTCGGCCATTCATGCTGCGCAGATTAAAATCGCAGGTAGCCACTGACTTGCCGGAGAAAGTAGAGAACATCTACTACACCAACATGAGTGCCGAGCAAGAGCAGAAGTACGAAGAGGTAAAATCATTCTATCGCCATAAAATTCTGGAGCTGATCGATAAAGAAGGAATCGGAAGCTCACGCATTCAAATATTAGAAGGCTTAACCAAGCTGCGACAAATCTCCAACCATCCCCGAATGGTGGACAGCCACTACACCGGTTCTTCCGGAAAGCTGGAAGATGTTTCGCACATGATTGAAAATGCGTTGCTGGAAGGCCACAAGCTTCTGGTGTTTAGCCAGTTTGTGAAACATCTCGAAATCATGAAGGAGATGTTGAAGGACCGGAAAATTCCATTTGCTTATTTGGATGGATCGAGCACAGATCGACAAGAGCAGGTGGAGAAGTTCAACAAAAATCCCGATCTAAAAGTATTTTTAATTTCAATCAAAGCAGGAGGATTAGGATTAAATCTTACCGAAGCCGATTATGTGTTTATCCTCGATCCTTGGTGGAATCCGGCAGTCGAAGCACAAGCAGCTGACCGCGCTCACCGCATCGGGCAGAAGAAAAAAGTATTCACCTACAAATTCATCACCCGCAACACGGTAGAAGAAAAAATTCTCACCTTGCAAAAGCATAAACTCAAGCTCTCTGAAAATCTCATTCAAAACGAAGAGAATGTAGTGAAGTCGCTGACGCGGGAAGACATTGAGATGCTGATGAGTTAACTTGTAAATTAGTAATGGAAAGAATCACAGAATTGTTTGCCAATTCTAAACTACCAATGGTCAATCTGTGAAATCTTCTTCCATAAAATCGAATCAACGTCTTGTTCAAGGCATTTTACTAGCTCTGTTAGGTGCCGTTTGTTTTTCCACCAAAGCCATTTTTGTAAAACTTGCTTATCGCGATACACAGATTGATGCGCTGACATTGCTCGCATGGCGCATGATTTTCTCTGTTCCGTTTTTTGTAGGTGCTGCTGTCATTTCATCGAGCAAAGCAACCAACACCAAATTCACTCCACGTCAATGGTCTTACATCGCCATCATTGGTTGCCTTGGGTATTACATCAGCAGCTTGCTCGACTTTCTTGGATTGGCCTACGTATCTGCCGGCATCGAGCGTTTAATTTTATTTGTCTATCCCACACTGGTTTTATTAATGTCGGCTGTAATTTTCAAAGTGAAAATAAAACCGTTGCAGTGGCTAGCGGTAGCAATCACGTATGTTGGTCTGGCTGTCGCCTTCATCAGTGAAACCGATTGGAGTGCACCGCAAAGCAATCACTTCATGTTGGGCTCTTTGTATATTTTCATCTGTGCTTTTACTTACGCAGCCTATATCGTTGGCAGCGGGCGATTGATTCCCCAAGTAGGCGCTTCGAAATTTAATAGCTATGCGATGAGCTTTGCATCGGTGGGTGTGTTTTTACATTTTGCTCTGTTCAGCAATATCTCGCTGTTTCATTTGCCTCCGCTGGTTTATGTCTACAGTTTTTTGATGGCTGTTTTTTCTACGGTCATTCCTTCATATTTAGTAACAGCAGCCATTAACCGAATGGGCTCGGATAACACAGCCATTGTGGGAAGTGTAGGGCCTGTATCAACTATTGTATTGGCAAATATTTTTTTAGGCGAAGCCATTACCTTCTGGCAATTGGCCGGAACTTTACTGATCTTGCTTGGCGTATTGATCATTGGCAAACAAAAATAGGTTGTGAAATCGCTATTAAGAAGTTCTACACTCAATGCGATGATAATTCAAGCGATTCCACGTGGCCACTAAAAAGTAATTATTAACACATGAAAAAAATTTTGGTTTTGATCGTGCTTCTGGCTACCGGTGGCACTCTCCTTGCACAAAAAGCTACCTCGCACATTTTTGTGTTTCTTCATAAGCGAACCGACCTACCCGAATTACCCAAAGCAGAAGTTGATAAGCTAATGGAGGGCCACATGGCGAATATCAACAATATGGCGAAAGAAGGAAAGTTGTTGGCGGCAGGCCCTTTTGAAGGTGGTGGCGGAATTTTTGTTTTCAACACTACGAATCGTGCTGAAGTAGAAGAATGGCTGAAGGGCGATCCCGGCATTCAGGCAAACCGCTGGCGACTCGAAATGCTAACGTACACACCTCGTACAGGTGGCATTTGTAAAGCGAGTGAGCCATATCAGATGGTGATGTATTCTTTTGTCCGCTTCATCCCCAACATTGCAAAATTTAATGTACAAGATTCGCCTGAGTTATTTGGCAAACACGATCGCTATGTGAAAGAATTGATGAAAGACGGCAATACCATTGCCGAAGGTACTTATGGAGACACTGAAGGTGGCATCTGGATTGTGAAAGGGGACTTCAACAAAGAGGCAGTTGAGAAAGACCCCGCTGTTCGCGAAGGTCTATTGGAGTTGGATTTTAAAAAGCTGTATATCGCAAAAGGAGCTTTTTGTGAAAAGTGAAATCTGCCAGTTCAACTTTCTACTCTGCCACAACCAAGGCCAACTGAGTTCCTTTTTTGTTAATTGCCAAGCGCGTAATTCCTTTGATTTTTTCGTTTGACGGAATTGGGATTTCGATCCATTTCTTTTCTTGCGCAGGATCGAGCCAATAAATTTTTGAGCCGTCACTCATGATGATTTTACCATCGGGTGTCCAACACAAGTCTTCCCGATCGGGCAATGTTGTCGCGATATCGGTTATGGCGCCTGTACTTTTATCAAATCGTTTGATGATCCACTCTCTCTCCGATACTTTATGAACAAAGCTCATCGCATCCTGATCAGGAATTGCATGCAGTGATCGACCGATCTTCTCCGATAGGATTTTATCTGTTTTTGCCTTCGTGTCATACAGCCTTAATGTTTGTGGTTCTCCTAAAACAAAAAGAAGCAACCTAGTATCATCGATCCATGCATGGTAACCAACGATCAAGTTGTCGATGATTACGGTGGGCTGTCCGCCATCCACCGGATATTTCCCTAAATCCTGTGCATTGTTATCGCGCTGAATGATACAAGAAATAAATTTTTTGTCGGGTGTAAGTGTGGGTGAGTATTCGCGCTCAGTGGTTTTGGTGAGGTTAGTCGTCTCGCCTGTTTTGTAATTGAAAATCTTTATATCGGAGCGGCCATCGTCATTGAATGAAGAATAATAAATCAATGGCTTATCTGCGTGAAATGAGGGTTGATTGTCATAGCCTGTATGATTGCTAATGTTCTTCGGATTAAATAAGCTCAGTTTTGTTTTCTTGGCCTGTAAATCAAAAAGAAAAATTTCCGAGCCGGTTTGGGCGTACAAGTTTATTCCTGCTGCCTCTAGCATGAAGAAGGTAGAAATAGAAACAATTATTTTTTTCAGTTTCATATTGTAACATTAATTCTTAATCACCTTTACAAATGACTTGCCTTTTCCGGTCTCAACTTCTACAATATAAACTCCACTATGAAAAGAAGCTAAGCTAATTTCGGCATTATCTTTATTTTCAATTCGGTGCTTTTCAACTACTGCACCATGTACATTTCTCACATATATATAAAAATATGTGAGTTGTTCTGGCAACTGAACAGTTACCTTTTGTGAAGTTGGGTTGGGATATACTTGAAAGTATTGTTCGGTATCTCCTGCTGAAAGTATAACGAATGAAATACAATCACTTGTTTCTGTACATTCGTCTTTTTTCAAAAGAACGCTATACGAACCTGACTCCAAGGGAGTAAAGGTATTCTCATTAGCCCCTGAAATCGCAATTGTACTTGGTCCATCGCATTTAAACCATTGATATAAAGCATTTGTCTCTTGCGCAATGAGCTTGTTTCCGGATTGGGCAATTGCTTTATTCATTGACTTTACGCTTAAGGTAAGGGTAACCACAGAGTCACATCCATGACTTGTTTTATAACTATAGACATATTTTCCGGGCTCGCTTACATAATTGGTCCCAAAAAGAACTTTATTGCCTTTGCATATTGATTGAGATACTAAAACGTTGGAATAATCTTGGATTACCGTTAAGTTAAGAATAGCCGTTACTTCGCAACCATTATCATTAATCAATTTGCGCGTGTATTGTCCAGACTCTGTAAGAACACTCGAGCCAAAGGTGTATGATTGACCCCAACATATCTTCTTCTGTTCATAAATTTTGGCGTTTGGATCACACTCTTGAATTTTGAGTATTTGGTTTACATTTATATTCTTCAGCACTTGGCTTTTATTTCCCGGCCAATACACAATCAACGAATCAATTATACTTGCCTTACCCACTCCAAAATTTAATTTTAAGCTTCCTTGACTTGCTCTGCCTGTATTACCTGACACTTGTTTTGTCTGCCAAAACCCGTTGCTCTTCACTTTCACTCTTGCCCCAATACCAGCTTTATTTGATAAGAATCCGGTTAATGAAACCCTAATGAAATTGTTTCCAGAATTCTTATTCTCAAACAAAAATCCACGATTAAAACCACGTCCTGCTACATACAAGTCTTCATAGCCATTGTTATCAAAATCCGAAGCAGATATACTCCAAGAAGAAGTGCCGGTAGCAATTAACGATGGGTCAAGTATTCTGGTGAAAGTACCATCCTGATTATTTTTAAACAAAGAAACAGAGTCGGTATCGGTCGATCGTGAAACTGCCAAATCGATATAACCATCATTATTATAATCTGTCCATGTAGAGCTAAAGCTCCAGTTGGATTGATTTACTACCGGATCATTAGAGATTTTTGTGAATGTTTCATTGCCATTGTTCTTGTACAAGAAATTCTTTTGGCCGCTGTTGGTAACATACAAATCTAAAAACCCATCATTATTATAATCTCCCCACGAAGCACTACGCGATTGTCCACCATCATTCACTATTGATCCTGCCGTTATTTTCTGAAATGTACCATCTCCTAAATTTTTATAAAGTGAGTTGTTTTGATTTCCGAAATTGGCCACGAACAAATCAATGTTACCATCATTATTATAATCTCCCCAAGCGCAGGAAAATGATGCTTCTGAATCTGTGACAATATTACCCGTGACTATTTTTTGAAACTGTCCACTCCCCAAATTCTTATACAAATAGTTTTTGTTGTTAGTCGCCTGAAACAAATCGAGCAAACCATCATTGTTAAAGTCAACCCAACAAGCATCCCAAAGATTTGTGACATCACTAGCAAGTGGATCGGAAGTAACTTTAGTAAATGATAAACCGTTGCTATTGTGATAAAGCGAATTGGTTCCTGTATAATTCCCAACAAATAAATCTAATAAGCCATCATTATCATAATCTCCCCAGCTACCAGCATATGAGTCACCTTTCGTGGTTGAGACTGGGTCATTGTTAATCCGGCTAAAAGTTTTGTCTCCATTATTTTTAAACAAAAAGCTTTCGTAACCTGCATAATTTACTACGAAGAGATCATCGTAGCCATCACCATTATAATCTCCCCATGCGTGTCCTAGGGATGGGCCTTTACTATAAAAGATACTGTTGTCTTGAAGGTCAGCATAATTAGTTTCAATATTACTTTTCAAACACGCTGACGTTACTTTGCAGCCGTATTTTGTAATATCAACTTTATAGTTACCCGCTTTTGTTGCCGTATACGATTTATTAGTTGCTCCGCTTATTGGTAAATTAGTATTGCAATCTATCCAAACATATGTTGCATTTGTTTCTGTTGCTGAAAATGTATTACCAACAATTGTCACTGTTTTATCAATGGTAGGGGAAGGCGCAGTGTATCTGGCAATAACAAATGCTTCGCTATTCGTGTATGCACCTGTAATTAGTAGCTTCCCATCAGGTTGAAGCACGCCTTTGTTTGCATAATCTTCTGATGTGTTATTAATGTCTAAACGAGCGAGACCATTCGTACCAAAGCATAAATCCTTCTGCCCCGTTTTATCAAATGTTGAAATGGCAAAATCCCTGCTCGGCATCCCATACGTATATCCAAACACAATAATCTTAGATGAAGGAATATGATAAGCGATGGAAGCTGACCACATGTCAATATTTGTATCGGCAAAACCAGAAATTCCAAAAGTTGGGTCGTACGAGCCATCGGTGTTAAATCGGAATACCCCACTCCTTCCTTGATTTTTTACACCCGATGCAATGATCTTATTATCTGGTTGCAGTACAACATCTGATAAACTCTCATTTCCTCCAAAATCAATAAGCACATATCCTTTGTTATTAAAGGTGTTATCATAGAGGCCGTCTTTTGTAAGTCGTATAATAAAACCATCTTCTCCGGTTGCGGCACTAGAGGAAGAACCTGCAAACAATATTTTATCGTCTGATTGAATACTCATTCCTTCGATTCTTTCTGAACCTCTAGGTTGCAAATCAATATTTAAGAATCCATTTGAACCAAATGTGGTATCTAGTGTACCTGTTGTGGTGTATCTCGCAACGGTCAAATCATTGACATTTGTTCCGCTATATCCTCCTGCTATTACTTTTCCATCCGATTGTAATGCTAATGTTGTTATTCGCTCCCAAGTACCAGTTAAATCTGTCTCAACCATTCCTGTGCCTCCCCAAGAGGTATCTAGTGTACCATTTGAATTTAATCTTAGAATAAAAAAATTATCCGTGCTAAACCCGCCCAAAATGATTTTTCCATCACTTTGCGTAATCACATCCATTGCTGTTGCTTCTACCTTAATTAACTTTTTTCCATCACCGTCAAATGTTGGGTCTAGCGAACCATTCATAGTATATGCAGCAATGCCTATCCCTTTTTCTGTTGATGAGCTTGAAAAGCCAACCAAATAAATTCGATTGTTGGTAGCTGCTACCGCATTTGAACTGTTAACGTCAAAAATTTGTATAGCATCTTGGGCCACTTTAGTAAATACTACTCCTCCATTTCCAAAAGATGTGTCTAAAACTCCAGGCTGTGCATAAGATAAACTAGTAGATAGTAGAAGGAGTACTCCTAAAATTATTTTCATAAATGTAATTTGATTTTTAAAAAAGGCTTAGCCTCATATAATAAATACAAAGGTAGTAATTCCCATCTGTATGGCTTCTCAACTAACCACAGGTCTGAACTTAATTAATGAAACTATTTACCTCTTCGAAGTCGCTGACGACATATACATATAATCCGTAGTCAGTGCGAGCAATGCTTTCACGCCTGTTACAAACGATTTTTCATCAATCATAAAATCAGCGGTGTGATGAACAGGCTGCTTCTCCAATTTTACATCAGTAGGATAGGCACCGAGAAAGAAAAACACACCCGGCACTTTTTGCTGAAAGAATGAAAAATCTTCAGCCATCGTTACAGCTGGCGTTGCAATTACATTTTCTTTTCCGGCTGCACGTTGCAAGCTAGGCATCATCATGGAAGTCAACGCAGGATCATTGTACGTTACCGGGTAGCCGCGGCTGATATTCGCTTCCGCAGTCGCACCCGCGGACTCTGCAATTTTTGTTACCGTTTGTTTTATTTTTTCGTGGACTTTTGCCTGCATGGAAACATCAAATGTGCGGATCGTTCCTTCCATCGTTGCCGTTTCCGGAATAATGTTTCCTCTATTTCCTGAGTGGATACTTCCGATGGTGATCACAACACCCGCCTTCGTCAATTCAGATTGGCGGCTTACAATAGTTTGCAATCCGGTAATAATTTGACTTGAAATCATAATCGGATCGACACCATCCCAAGGAGTCGCTCCGTGTGCTCCTTTGCCTGTTACTTTTATATTTAATCCATCCACCGCTGCCATCAACCCTTCCGGCTTCAAAGCAATTTTTCCGCTGGGCGTTAGCGATTGAATGTGCAAACCAAACACCACATCTACTTTCGGGTTTTCCATCACCCCTTCTTTGATCATCAACTCCGCTCCCGACATACCATCGCTGGGCAAACCCCCTTCTTCTGCCGGCTGAAAGAAAAACTTCACCGTGCCTTTCAACTCGCTTTTATTTTTTGATAAGATTTCCGCTACCGCCATCAACATCGCCATATGCGAATCGTGGCCGCAGGCATGCATCACACCCGTTTCTTGTCCATTGAAAACTGTTTTCTCTTTGGATGCGAAAGGCAGTGAGCCGCGCTCCGTAACCGGTAATCCATCCATGTCTGCACGCAAAGCGATCACGGGCCC
>JBGAUU010000129.1:0-11582 GCA_044228465.1 Cyclobacteriaceae bacterium | reverse complement strand
ATTTCAATCAACAGAAAATAACCGCAGGCGCTGGCAGAGATAATATCGGCATTGATGTAGCTGGGTTTGATAAGGTAGCGCATCACTTCCCACAGGATAAATAGAAAAAACACAACGTACGCCACGTTCAAAAACTGAAAGTAGCCCGGTATTTTCCCAAAGAAGGGCAACCCAATTGGCAATGCCCACACAATCATAAAAAGCAGGTTGCGAATGATGTTCTTCCATTTGCCTTTCCCCACAAAAACGCCCACGCTGGCAATACCCAAAATCAACATATTGATGGGCCATACAAAGGTGGTGTAAAAATGAAGGTCGCTCAGAAAAATGCCGATGAACAAATGCTGAATAAGCGAAATGAGCAGAAACTCATATTTGCGCTTATGTAGAATTTGGAGAAAAGTCATGCACGAATATACTAAATCAACAAGTTCGCCTTCCAAACGAGTTTCAAAAATCTCCTCGATTTGCTTTTAAGGTATCAAACTTGACGTGACCAGGGCTTTACCGTAAACAGTTGATCTTCCAACTGCACATAATGCAATTCATCAAAGCCTTCTTCTAATGCCGGAAGTTCCAAACGACTAAATGTGCTGCGAATGCCCACATCCGGAATCTTTTCCTTTCCCAAACGATTTCCATTGCGTATTAATGCTTCCGAAATCTGAGATCGGAAATAATATCCTATCACCTTGTAGCGATTTGCTTTAGCGGCCTGAATGTATTTAGCTCGTTCTTCTTTTGTCGGGTTCGTATTGTCGATTACAAACGCGTTGATCAATGGCCGTTGTCAGGCGTTTTTCACTTTTGTCTGCTCGTTTTTGTGTCAGTGAATTGGACAATATCTGCAAGGCTACATCTTCTGCTTTTATCACGCGGTAATCCAAAAAGTCGATGGTCCGTCCAATCAATTTTAATGTAGTATCCAGTTTTACATTAGGCACACGAAGCACGAGCGTGTTCGTAACCGTATACCAGTTTGTTACTGCAAGGCTACATCTTCTGCTTTTATCACGCGGTAATCCAAAAAGTCGATGGTCCGTCCAATCAATTTTAATGTAGTATCCAGTTTTACATTAGGCACACGAAGCACGAGCGTGTTCGTAACCGTATACCAGTTTGTTACAAGTGAAGAGTCTGCACTGATGGCGGTAGTAGTAGAGTAGTTTATCTGGCTGCCCAAATTGGTGTACGTAACAAAACCGCCTTGCCTTGCCACAATATCCTCGATGGTATACGTAGCCTTCACCACACTTTTAACTTTGAATTTTAAATCTGCCGTGCGAATAAACCGATGGGTAGTATCTTTTGAATTGACTACCGCGGCAGAGGAAGAAATGTTGCCGAGTACTCTGTTTCCTATGCCCGTTGTATCTGCGAGAGATGATTTTTCTTCCATGGCCTGTCGTCCGTCACAGCCTAGTAGAAATACCAATAAGCATCCAACAATGAAATTTCGGAGATTGATCATACACCTTAAGTTTAAGAGATTATCGATTGGTTCGGCAAGTAACGATGAACAAGCTCAGATTCGTATAACTAGTCTTCCGCTTCCAGCATTTCGAGCACTTCCGAAAGATGGTCATACTCCATCAGTCCGGGTTTGTCTTCGGTGCTTCCTTGCAAAAGTATTCCGGCAATTGGAATCGTTAAAAGGGAGGCTAGTTGACTAGAATCAGTAACGGTGGCAATGCTATTCGATGCGGAAACGCGCAATGAGTCGACAGTCCAATTTTCAATTAAAATGAATTCGGCCTTAGCCGGAAGTTCACCAAAACGGGTGTGGGTTAAGGCTCTCTTTATCAATAGTTTGGAATCGATCGAAGAAGGTAATTGATCGGTCTGATCGTCTCGCAGCAGCAAATAGTCGCAGGCATATTCCCCCAAATTGGAGGGGATGGTTTCTACTTCACTGATGTCCAGAAAGAAAGCGGGGCCTAACACCCAGCCGATGATATCCTGATAGGTTTTGAGGTCAACTACCGTGGGTTGAAAACCCAAAAACTGAACGCCCATTCCTGCACAATAACGCGCTTCGCTCAGGCTGGTGATTTTATTTACCCACACATTGGTTTTTAACTGCATAGATTATCAAAAAGAAGAAATAACTTTGAGGGATTAACGTTGGTTGTTTCAATGCAAAAGTCCTTAATCCAATCCAAGATAACAAAAGCAATTTTTGTCCTTTGCGTTGCGATGACGACCGGCTGTGGCGATTCAGTGTCTCCGATTGCTTCCGAAGAGTACTTTCCTTTAAAAGTGGGGATGCAATGGATTTACAATGTAGAAGAAACCAACACGTTGCGAAATCTGTGTGACGATGATGGAGTAACCAATAGCACGTATGAATTGAAAGTAGCGATTACGGATTCCTTTGCGAATGGCGAAGGAGGTACTACCTACGTAATGGAGCGCAGCAAGCGAACACAACCCACCGCACCGTGGACACCCGCTGGCACGTGGTCGGCCCAGCGCAGAGGCACTAAGCTGATTATGAATGAATCCAATGTGCTTTATGTAAAACTCGTGTTGCCTTGCGTGGACGGAATCAGTTGGAACGGCAATGAGTTCAATACGCAGATACAATTGAGTAATTCCAACGTAGATATGTATCAAATGGTGTCGGTTCATGAGCCGTACACACTTTCTGCCAGTCAAAGTTACGCGAAGTCTGTAACGGTAATTCAGAACAAAGAAGAAGGAAACATTCTCTATCGCGATGCGCGCAAAGAAGTGTACGCATTGGGTGTGGGCCTGGTTTACAAAGAGTATTTTGTGTTGAAGTATTTTGCAGAATCAGCCGCCAATGATACGAACTTTAAATGCTTTGCGCAAAAACGGGTGCAAAATGGAGTGCTGTTAAAACAGACATTGAAAGAGTTTTCATCGCTTTAAGCGGTTGAATGTATGAGGGGATTCTTCTTATTATTTTTTTTGTTACTAGCTGCTTTCGCGGAAGCGCAGGATCGGTACTTTGTGTCGTTTAAGGATAAGGCAAACTCAGCTTTCACTATTTCAAATCCGGCTGCATTTCTTTCCGCAAAAAGTATTGCCCGTAGAAACCGATTAGGCATTGCTATTACCGAAGAAGATTTGCCCGTAAATGCCGCGTATGTAACGCAGGTAAAAGCTACCGGAGCAAAAACATTTTTTACCTCCAAATGGTGGAACGGTGTGCTGGTTCAGACCGATGCCGCCACCGCAAGTGCCATTGCTGCTTTATCTTTTGTAAGCAAAGTGGAACGAGTTGCTTATGGCGCGAAACTCACGGGTCGTAAAGCGAACAAAACAAATACAGAGAATGATGCAACCGCATTACAGGCCACCGATTTTCAACTCAATCAACTTGGCATCGACCGCATGCAAGCGGATAATTACAAAGGTCAGAACATAGACATTGCGCAGTTTGACAGCGGCTGGAAAGGAATGAACCTCGCTGCTCCCTTTGCGCATATTTTTAATTCAGGTCGTATCAAGGAAACCAAAAATTTTGTTCGAAACACCACCGATGTTTACACCGATGACACGCACGGCACATCGGTACTTTCGGTAATGGCCGGACTAGTTCCCGGATCATTTACGGGTGGTATCTACATGGCCAATTTCTATTTGTATGAAACAGAAGACAAAGTAGAAGAATATCGGATCGAAGAATACAACTGGACTTTTGCGGCAGAGCGCGCAGATAGTATTGGTGTAGATGTTGTTAATTCTTCATTGGGTTACAATCAATTTGATGATCCCGCAATGGATTACACCAAGACTAACTTGGATGGAAAAACTTCGGTCATCAGCAATGCCGCTCGCAAATTAATTAGTAAGGGAATTGTGGTGGTATCTGCTGCCGGAAATGAAGGCGCTAAGCCGTGGCAAACGATTATGATGCCTGCGGACACCGATGGTATAATAGCGGTTGGTGCTATAACCAGCGATGGCTCGAAAAGTTCGTTTAGTTCGATTGGCCCTGCTGCCGATGGAAGAACCAAACCCGATGTGGTGGCGCTTGGTTCCGGTACGGCTACCATTAACCCCATTGGCAATGTGAGTGCTTCTGATGGTACCTCGGTGGCCAGCCCGCTTATTACCAGTTTAGTGGCGGGATTGGTGCAAGCTTTTCCGAATGCATCGCCCCAACAAATTTACCAGGCGATTATCTACTCGGGGAGTCAATATGAGCGGCCGGATAACCGATTGGGGTATGGAATCCCTAATTACAATAGAGCAAAAAGTTATCTGAACTACGGCAAACTCACGAAGGAAATTTCAATTTATCCCAACCCGGTGAAATCGATGTTGCAAGTACTCTTCAAAGAGCCAACCGGCCAATCGGTTACCATTACTTTATCCGACTATTTTGGAAGAAGATTGATCAATTACACCGGCACAACAGATTGGTCAGCCAACCCCTTACAAGTAGATGTGTCTTCATTACCCAATGGCATGTACATATTGGAAGTGACCAGTGGTGGCCTCAGCGAAGTAATGAAAGTGATGAAGATTTAATCGTACTAAGATTTTCAGAAACTAATTCTTAGTCAATTCACGCAGGGGAATCATCTTGCCCTTTTCAGCATCCCACAGTTTTAATTTGAAGCAGGCAATCATATCGGTTAGCTTCCATGAAGTTTTACCTACGTTTTGCAACTCAGGCATATCTTGCATCACTTCATACAATCGGTAAAAGGGAATACGCGAATTTAAATGATGCACATGATGGTACCCGATGTTTCCGGTAAACCAATGCATCACCGGATTCATCACCATGTAGCTGGTAGAAGACAGCGCGGCATTGTCATAAGTCCAATCCTGATTTTCACGGAAGGTGGCGCCCGGAAAATTATGCTGACAATAAAACAGGTACGCACCCATGCCGAATGTAATGGAGAAGGGCACAATCCATCCCAATAATAGTAAACCGGTACCGAAGTAATTCCAAATCGCAAAGCCGATAGCAAAATGTACAACCAGTGCCAACAGCGAGTCAATGTGCTTTGACGGACTTTGTACAAAGGACTTTAAATTGAGCCAATAAATGAATAGCGTAATGTATCCCAGTAAGATGGTAGCCGGGTGACGGTTAACGAGGTAAATAAGTTTCTGCTTTTTAGTGAGCGTACGGTAGCGTTTGGTACACACGGTAGGATAGGAGCCAATGCCAGAGATCGATAACTTCGAATTGTTATTATGATGATATTCATGCGTGCGTTTCCACACCATTTCAGGTGCCAACACATATACCCCCACCGCCCGCATTAACCATATAGCAATGGTTGAATTTTGTAAGATCGCTCGGTGCTGGTAATCGTGGTAGATCACAAATAAGCGTACATAAAGTAAGCCATTGATAATACTCACCGGGATTTTATACCAAATAGAAATTGGCGCCAACAACGTAAAGAACATCGCCAATCCGGACAGTGCGATGGTTAACAACACTTCCACCCAGCTTCGTGTTTTGTATTCGCATGCGTAGGCCTTACTGGCTGCAAGCAATTCTTTACCAGATCTCATAACGTAGGTTTAGGGGGTGCCGCAAGCTAACCATTTTTGTCAGAAAGCCGACACTTCACACCCAAGTATTTGATCGAAAATAGGATGTAAGGAGGTAATTGAAGATGAATGAAATGGTGCTCAACGCTTGTGCTTCCAGCGCTTGTGTGACCACAGCCATATTTCCGGTTGTTCCTGAATATCCTGCTCCAATCGCTTGGCAAAAGTGCGCGTTATTTCTCCTTCTTGCGTTTGACGCGGATGCTCAAACAACAACTCCGGGGTGATGTGATAGCGTCCTCTCTCCAGGCGGGCTACCTTGATATAGACAATTGGGTAGTCGAATTTGGTGGAGAGTTTTTCCGGACCTGTAAAGAAGCCTGTATCCTGATTTAAAAAATCCAACCAAATCTTTCCTTCTGCTGGCGGATATTGATCGGCAATAAAAGCCGTAGCGGTAATCAGGCTGCGCTTGGCCACCATGTCGCGCAAAGTTTGAGGCACCGGTGTAATCATCGTGCCAAAGCGGGTGCGCATACCCACCATCATTTTCTCAAAGTATGGGTTAGTGAGTGGGCGATAGATTACTACCAATTGATATTTCGTGTTGAGCGTTACGCTGGGGCCGGCCCATTCCCAATTGCCATAGTGCCCCATCACAATCAATATGCTGCGCTTTTGTTCGTACAGTTGTTGCAACCACGGTGGGTTATCCATTGTGCAACCTGCTGCTGATTCTTTCTCATCCATGCGCAGCGTTTTCAGTGTTTCAAAAATCAGGTCTACCAGGTAGCGGAAAAACTTTCTGCGTATTGCCTGAATCTCTTCTTCTGATTTATCAGGAAAAGAATTGCGCAAATTTTCGACTACCACCTGTTTGCGGTAGCCGGATAGGTTCAACAAAAAGTAAAAGAAATCAGACACCCGATAGAGTAGCCAAAACGGGAGTGACGCAATCAGGTAAATGAATGGGTAAAGCAAATAAAAACTGATGGCCTGCCAGTTGATCATGGTTTATTTGGTTACAGTGCGTTCTACTTCGCGTAGGTTTTCTAATTTCTTATTACGTAAAAATCCATTTACATCTTCAAAGTGTTCTTTGATGCGCTTATTGCCAAACTCAAATACTTTGTTGGCAAGCCCATCCAAGAAATCACGATCGTGCGATACGAGAATCAGCGTGCCATCGAACGCGCGAAGCGCATCTTTCAGGATGTCTTTCGTTTTGATATCCAAGTGGTTGGTAGGCTCATCCAGAATCAACAGATTCACTGGTTGCAGCAACAGTTTAATCATAGCCAGTCGAGTACGCTCGCCACCCGACAGCATCTTTACTTTCTTGTCGATGGCTTCTCCACTGAACATAAACGCACCCAGAATGTTTTTGATTTGGGTGCGAATGTCGCCAAAGGCAATCTGATCGATGGTTTGGAAAACCGTGAGATCTTCATCTAACAAAGCCGCCTGATTCTGCGCGAAGTATCCGATCAAACTGTTGTGCCCCACTTGTAGTTTGCCTTCAAAATCAATCTCGCCCATGATCGCCTTCACTAAGGTAGATTTACCTTCACCGTTCTTACCGATCAAAGCTACCCGCTCACCGCGTGCAATGGTAAACGAGGCATCCTGAAACACCACATGATCGCCATAGCGCTTGGTTAATCCTTCCACAATCACGGGATAGTTTCCGCTGCGCGGAGCAGGAGGGAACTTCAAATTCAAAGCTGAAGTGTCTACTTCATCTACCTCGATGATCTGCATTTTCTCCAGCATCTTCACGCGCGACTGCACCTGTAGTGTTTTAGAATACGTGCCCTTGAAGCGCTCGATGAAAGCCGTGATGTCGGCAATCTCTTTCTGCTGGTCATCATAATGCTTTTGCTGCTGCTCGCGTCTTTCCTGACGCAGTTGCAGGTAGTGCGAGTAGTTGGTTTTGTAGTCGTAGATGCGGCCCATCGTTACTTCGATGGTGCGGTTGGTGAGGTTGTCGACAAACATCTTATCGTGACTGATTACAATCACTGCTTTGGCGTTGGTCTTCAAGAACTCTTCCAGCCACTGCACCGATTCAATGTCTAGGTGGTTGGTAGGCTCATCGAGTAAGATCAAGTCCGGCTTTTGTAACAGAATCTTAGCCAATTCAATACGCATACGCCAGCCCCCGCTAAACTCTTTGGTAGAGCGTGTAAAATCGCTGCGCAGGAAGCCCAGACCCATCAGGGTTTTTTCCACTTCCGCATCGAAGTTGATCTCTTCGATGGAGTAATATTTTTCACTCAGTTCAGAAACTTGTTCGATGATTTTAGAATACTCTTCCGATTCGTAGTCCGTGCGTGTTTCCAACTGCGAATTGAGGTAGTCCATCTGCTTCTTCATGTCCAGTATTTTACCGAACGCTTTGGACGCCTCTTCAAACACGGTGGCGTTGTCTTCGGTGAGCAGGTGCTGAGGCAGGTAGGCGATGATGGCATCTTTGGGGGCCGACACCTTGCCGCGTGTGGGCTTGTTGACACCTGCAATGATTTTGAGGAGCGTGGACTTGCCCGCCCCGTTTTTGCCCATGAGGGCGATGCGATCGTTTTCGTTGATGTTGAAGGTAATATCGCTGAAGAGCGTGGTGCCACTAAATTCGACTGAAACTGCGTCAACTGAGATCATAAGAGCATAAAAATAGGCGGCAAAGATATTAAGGGAAGGTGGAATTACCCAATGTTAAATTGGGGGGAAGGAAGGGGGGGGCTATTGGGCAAAAGGCTTAAATTTGAACGATCAATAAAGACATGTAGGAGACTTAGTCTCTGATATGCAAATGTGTGGCAGCAATAACAAATAATGAAAAGAGAACTACTAAGGATTTGGAAAGACAACGTTTGGGGTAATGTGATTGCAGGAATTATTCTAGCAGTGTCACTTGCTTTATTTAGTTCAATCATAGCCCTACTTAATGGACTTTTTGACAAAATCCCATTTGAGAATATCGTTGAGAATATCAAAAAGATTTTTTTAACGACAATAACTATTCCGAATTGGCTAATATTTATTTTATTGGTTTTTGTGCTAACTTCAGTTTCTCTGATATTCCGTGCACTCGTTAGAAACCTCTGGAAAAAAATCCGAGCAAACAGCGATGAGTCAAGAGACGAAGAAGACGAATTTGAGTCTCCATTTAACGACAGTTTACCAATATTTCACTATGGAAAATCCATGATCTTTTTTCAGGCTCGACTTGGAAAAGCATTTCCCGCGATGTGTAGTGAGGTTAAATGGTATTACGAAAAACAGGCGATTGACAGATTGGAAATTTTTCTTAAAAAGCCACTCCTTTTCAGAGGAAGCGAAGAGAATACATACAGGGAACCAATTTGGTGGTTTCGAGCTGGCAGTTCGATGTATGTTAAGAGATTTAAGAGGCTATCGAAGACAAAATGCTTGATGAACATTGATGAGCTTGTCGTAAGCAAGATAGCAGTCTATCGAGACGACTATGATTATAGACACTTCATCTACGTAGAGGTTTCAGCGGACAAACCGACAGGGGTTTATAAAAACTTAACTGATAGAAGAAAAGACTATACTGACCATTTTGGCTACGTGTGGGAAGAATACGGACTTTTAAATGGGAAACCAATTAAAAGAGAGGAATATGATGACGGTTCTGCTGAGATTAAGGGGAAGGTTGTAGATGCTGGTGACGCCAAATTGCGTGTGCGATATTTGACTCCTTACAACTTCATTATAACACCTCAAGATTCACCTTATAATTCTCTCAAATTTGACAGGGAATCAAAATTCTACTTAGATGGACTCTTGAATAATTCAGTTGACTTTACCGACTTTTTGGAATTCATGAAAGGTTTTCAAAGGCATGTGCAGTAATTTGCTGCTGCCCCAGCTATCGTTAGTCTGCACTGCTCTCAGGAATTTGCAACTCATAAGTTGTTTTTCACAAACAAAAGAGTGAACAAAAAATTTTGAATGAAGAAATTACAGTTGATCATATTGGCTTTGATGCTATATGCCTGTCTTGAAAAAGAAGATGACGTGCAAGATATTGTAATGCAGACTGTGGGTGTAGCCTTGGATAGTATTACTTTTGGTGCTCTCGATAGCGCCACGCTTAATCACGTGGAAAAGTACCCGAATCGAATTAAGAAAGTAACTTTAGATCGTTTCATAAAAGACGCAACAAATCTCAGCGGTTCTCATCGGGAAATATTAAAGATACTCAGCAATAAAATACAAGACTCAGTTACCATTGTATTTCAAGATTTCCGATTCAAGCACAACCGGATTATTGAAGATGATTTCCAGACAATTGAATATGATTCCAGTTACTTTGGTAGCATAAACATGTCAAATCCTGTAATCGATTTAGAAGAAGGGATAGGGTATTATTATCTGGCATTGAACTGTTTTAAATATAATGTGGACGGATGCAGTGTTGGGTATTTAATATATGTAGGTAAGGAGAATGGTAAATGGCGCGTTTTAAAAACGCATCAACTTTGGGTTGGTGAAGTACTGAAACCACTTAATTAACACATTTTCATATCGGCATTTAGACCAGATCACAGGAGAACCCAAATCAGAAATGTATACAAATCAGGAAATACAAGAAGTAACGGAAGTTAAAACTACACTCGTCAGCTATAAGCTCTATAAGATCGTTCTTCGGCTTGCCATAGCAGCAATAGTACTTTGGTTTTTGATGCACATCATTGGTGATCACCCAAGACGCAGTGCGAGGGCTTCAATTCATACAGAAATAGCATCGCACCCAATATTTAAGTACTTTAAAAGCAATCCGTTTGTTAAGCGAAATTTCGATACCATGATCGATGTTGCAATATGGCTTAGTATTTTTTTGATGATAACCATTCCGATTCTTGGCATTTATCTTTTATCGATCTATAACCGTGGATTTATTAAGATCGGAGTGGATCGCTTGAATGCGAATGGAGCTATTTACAGATGGGAGGAACTCAAGTCTCTTAAATTTATCATCAATTCTCCCAAGATGTATGGCGAACGATCTGCCCGTGAAGGCTTTCAGAATTGGATACAGTTTGAGAGTAAAGGAAAAGTACTCAGGTATGAATTTTATATTAAAACTACTGTCATGGAGGATCATACCATGAAAGTAATTGACTCAATTAAGAATCGATTTGCTGATACAAAGGTGGAAGTGGTTGAATGTAAAAAGCCGTGGTACCTGAGAATCTTAGAAGAATTGGGAATTGACCCTCAGTGAACCTTAAGTCCGTGTCAGTTTAAGTTGTTGCATGTAGCTTGCAACTAATAGCGCTGAAGCAATCGTTAGTCTGTACCACTCTTATCAGTTTGCAGCTGATCATTTACCTTGTCTCAAAATACTACTAATTATAATGCTGTAAGCCTAAAGCCTACCGCAGCACCCTCAAAGCTCGAATCACTAAGCTATTAGGCTATCCACTTAAGCTTCAAGGGTACAACGAAAGGCAAAAAGGCTACCGCTCTACGTTAATTGCTTTATCATTTAAAGTCTAAGCTTCAACGGGTAGCTTCCTGGGGTGCCGCTGTACGCTCGTAGGCTTTCGCGGTACCCTTTGAGGGTACACGATAAAGCAAAAAGCTTGTTTAGGTAGGCTCGGAGGGTACAGCTGTAGGCTCGAAGTATACAGCGGTATATTAATTGAATACTGCGGTAAGAGAAAAATCTGAAAGGTGAAAAAATAAAAAAACCCGGACTCCCTTGCGGAAGTACCGGGTAAAACAACAAATTAACTCAGAATGGGTCTTATGCTTGCGGATCAGTTTCCGGATTTTGCTTGTTGCTTCGTTTTCTGCCTTGTTTCTTAAAGCGCTCCTTCAACTTCAACTCTACGCTTTTTAATCCGGGTATTCGTTTAGACGAAGACTGTACCAACTCGTAAATGTGCAAGCTGGCATCCATCGATTCTCGACCAACTGCCATGTAGGTGCTGTCTACCTTTTCGTTAAGCGAGTTGAGTAATAGTTTTACTTCTCCTAATATTTTAAACAGGTTAGTGTCCTTCACATATTCTACTTTATCAAAGGCCGGAGGTAAGATTTCGGGAAAGTTCACAGATGCG
>JBGAUU010000128.1:0-11659 GCA_044228465.1 Cyclobacteriaceae bacterium | reverse complement strand
GCCAGCACCTTGCCCGGTCAGCACCATACGCAATACTTGCAATACTTGTCCCGCCTTCATGTTGTGTTGCACGGCTGTAGCATCTAAGATCGCTTTTGCCGATTCAGTCGTCAGCCCGGAAGCTGATTGCAATTCCTTGCCATACGCAGCTAACACCGCTGCTACTTCAGCATTCCATTTCTTGCTGATCACCTGCTCATCAAACTGAACTGGTGCTTCAAAGAAAAACTTGCTCTGTACGAATAAGTCATTTGGAAACGTGATACGCTCACGCAAACAAGCCGCAATCTTCTCCGCCTTCGCTTCATCGCACGTCACGTTTGCATTTTTTAAATCGGTCAATAGGTACGCTGCCAACTCCGCATTACTTTTCGCACGCAGATAATGTTGATTGTACCATTGGGCTTTTTGGATGTCAAACTTCGCACCCGCCTTACCGATTCGCTCAATCGTAAACTCGTCAATCAACTCCTGAAGTGAAAAAATTTCTTTTTCCGTTCCCGGATTCCATCCTAAGAAAGCGAGAAAGTTGAGCAACGCCTCCGGCAAGTAGCCCGACTCTTTGTAGCCTTTCGCCACTTCGTGCGTAGCCGGATCTGTCCACGTAAGTGGAAAAATTGGAAAGCCCATGCGGTCAGCATCGCGCTTGCTCAGCTTGCCATTGCCATCCGGTTTCAACAACAGCGGCAAGTGAGCAAAACGAGGCATCGCACTTTTCCAACCTAAAAATTCGTACAACAACACATGCAGCGGAGCAGAAGGCAACCACTCCTCGCCCCGAATCACATGCGATATCTTCATCAAATAATCATCTACCACATTCGCCAGATGATACGTAGGCATGCCGTCCGACTTCATCAGCACCTTGTCATCAATCTGCGATGAGTTCACCACTACTTCACCACGAATCAAATCCGTTAACCGAATTTCCTGATTCACAGGAACCTTCAAACGAATTACATAACCCACACCCGCTTCCAGTTTTTCTTTCAGCGCTTCTTGTGATAGAGTAAGCGAGTTGTTCATTTGCATGCGTGTCTGGCTTCCATATTGCTGGTTCGAATCGCCCGCAGCTTTTAGTCGCTCGCGCATCGCTTCGAGTTCGGCTTCCGTATCAAACGCATAGTACGCATTGCCATCGGCAATTAGTTTTTCTGCATACTGTTTATACAAGGGCTTGCGCTCCGACTGGCGATAAGGAGCATGCGGTCCGCCTTTTCCCACGCCCTCATCAATTTGAATTCCGGCCCAAGCCAGCGACTCGATAATGTATTCTTCTGCGCCCGGCACATAGCGCGTTTGATCTGTATCTTCAATACGCAAAATCATGGTGCCACCATGCTTGCGAGCCAGCAAATAATTATAAAGCGCAGTGCGCACACCACCGATATGTAATGCCCCGGTCGGGCTTGGTGCAAATCGAACTCGTACGTTATCCATTTAAAAAAAGTGAGCATCAAAGTTAAGCCAAAAATTGATGCAAAAGCAGGAGAAGCTACGGCTAATGCAGCACCTCAAAACACTGATTTTTTAAAAGAAGAAATGTGATTTTTTGGGGGCATGGCGCGAGGCGCGCCACCAGGCTTTTCGCTTCAAATCCGTCCGCGCGCTAGCTAGCCCACTTCGGGTTTTCCGCTTCAATCCTTTGCCCGCGCACGGAAGTAGCGCATCGTCACTCCACTTACATCACTCTTTCACAGCGATGCACGAGATTTCTACGTTTACATCTTTGGGTAAGCGACTCACTTCTACTGTTTCCCGAGCGGGTGGTTGTGAACTGAAGCTTTTGCCATACACTTCATTCACAAGCGAAAACTGATTCATGTCTTTCAAAAAGATAGTGCTCTTTACAACGTGGCTAAAATTCATGCCGGCAGCCTGCAACACTTCGCTCAGGTTTTTCATTACCTGTGCAGTTTCATCCGTAATGTTCCCCGTTACCATTTGTCCGGTAGCGCGGTTGATGGCAACTTGCCCTGATAGAAAAAGCATATTGCCCACTTTTATCGCCTGGCTGTAAGGGCCAATAGGCTCCGGAGCTTGCGCTGAATAAATTACTTCTTTGGCCATCGCGGTAGGTTTGTTAGTTTTGATTTCAAATATCCGAAAAACTTCTGTTTTGCTTATGAATATTTTAGTGGTTGGCCATGAATTGCAGGCGGCAGAGTGCAGACAGAAATTAGGTGAAGCGCATCACTACGAGATTACTGCGCAGCCAACCTCCGATTCCATCAGCCGTGCAGACGTGATCTTTGATTTTTTGGTGGTGGAAGAATCGCTGAAGCGATATGCGAATGTAGAGAAGGCCATTTTTTTGAATTCGGTGTTTACCACACTCGTGTCCATCAAAAAGAAAAACCTGGATTTGCTCAAAGTGTTCGGCTTTTGTGGCTTGCCTACATTTTTTAATCGCGAGGTGTTGGAAGTAAGTTTACTTTCAGTCGATCATCGAACTGATTTGGAGAAAACCTGTCAGTTATTAGCAACTGATTTTGCGGTTGTGGATGATCGCGTGGGGTTAGTAACACCGCGCATTATCTGCATGATCATCAACGAAGCCTATTACACGGTACAGGAAGGCACCGCTGCTCGAGCAGACATCGATCTTGCCATGAAGCTCGGCACCAATTATCCCTTCGGTCCTTTTGAGTGGTGCAAAAAAATTGGAATTGAAAATGTCTACAACCTCCTCAACACCGTCTACCACGACACCCACGATGAGCGATACAAGATTTGTGCGCTGTTGAAACGATCGATCTAGGGTTAAGATGTAAATCATCATTCTCTGTCAGAAAGGCAACCAATTTTGTAATTCAATTACCATCGACTCACAAAACAACAATAACTTCGGCAAGTAATTTTCTTTTCCTTACGCTCAATCACCTCATTGGGTAGATTGAAGTACCACCATTCGGTATTGCCAGAGGTTCGCTTTAAGCGCTTGATACTGGTAATAACCCGACTGGTAGTGGTGCTTGGCAAATCGGGAGGTATTATTAAACAGGTTGTATAATCTTGATGGTATGCTACCCATCAAGTAAGCCCGATACATGTACCTGGAAGATCGCCACACTTGCTTACTCACATCTTTATTCATGATCACGTTAAATCCCTGCCTAACAGATTCGTCTATAAAGTTTTCTTGCGTGTGAAAAGATTGAATAGCCCACAAATCACCCCAACGTTTTATGTGCTGATTCTTATCCACTTTGCCTTCTTCGGTTAAAAAGTAGTCGGCAATGATTACTTTGCCCGAAGGTTTCAATATTCGTTTTGCTTCTCTCAGGAAAGCTGCCTTATCATTTGCATAGCAGCTACTCTCGCAAGCCCAGTACACATCAAAACTATTGTTGTTAAAGTTGGTACTCAAAAAGTTTTGAATGGAGAAACGAGTTTTGCCTTCCAGTTGAAATTGCTTTTGGTATCCTAAGGCCAGCATAAGCTGCTTTTGGCTTAGCGTAATGCCGGTTACATCACAACCAATTTTCTCTGCCAGATAAAAGGCTGCGCCACCTACACCACATCCGGCATCCAACACTTTATGATGAGGTTGTATGCCCGCTAAAGAAGCCATCACATGGTTTGTGTTTCGAAGTGCCTGATTGAAATTCCCAGTATTTTCATCCCAATACCCATAGTGCACCGCCAGATTATCATTCAAATTCCACCATAGCTTGTAATGGCTTATGGTTTGATCATAATAGTCTGCAATGTCTTTCTCTTGGAACATACTCATCAAATGTAAAAATGGCGCAGGAAGTTCAGGCAAATTTGGAATCTGTATTTTATGGCGTGTAAAGATTTGCGCTATTTTGTGAGGAATCTTTAAAATCTTTCTCTACCAGCAAATTAGCTCCATCAATTCCTTTCCATCAGAAAAGCCATTGAGAATTGGTGTGCTTGAAGCCCGTTGGAACGGCTCAAAAAATAGTAGCGAAATACAATGGCCCGCGCTGACCACTTCTTTTCCGGTTTCCCTAAGGGATTGTATTTAGTACCAACACCTAACTGGTAGGTATTAAAATCAGATAAGTCGTAGTCGGAAGTAAAGTAAGTTTCGTCTGGCAAATGTTCTTTGTAAGGTTTAAAATACATGGACGCTCTCTGCTTATACCATCTGACATTGGAGAGTAGTGTAAACTCCGGGTTTAGTTTGACAGCCGTTTCATGCTCCAAGGCAATCGCCAAAATGCCGAAGCTGTCGGTATATGGATTTATAGAGTTTTTAAGAATGACTCTCCCGCCAATAAATGAATTTAACTTGATAGCAAGCGAACCTTTCCATCGCTGATCGGGAAACTGTTCAACTTGTAATGAGGCGTCATTAAAATACACGCGGTGAAAGGAGGTTGCCAGCAATCCTTCCTGATAAGTGAGTTCGGGATAAATTCCGGCAATGTTCCGCTTATTGATAATTTGGGAAAAGCCTAGTTTTAAATTGTAGGACTTGCGCAAATACGTATTGTACCACTCTTTATAACGTAACTCTACTGGGTAAATCAATTTTACAGGCTGCAGACTTTGAATCCACCGCAAGTCATCGCGGTAAGCCTGAAGCAAAATGCTGTAACTACGTCCTTTCTCCTCGTCTTCTTTTGAAATGCCAACCTTGGCCGATAGAGAGAAGTAATCACTTTCTCCAGAAAGCCCCAATCCTGTAATAAGAGTTAGATCCTTTTGAGGCATATAATGCTCCAAAGTAAAATTACTATACACCCGCTGGTCAATGATTGAGGCAGATGATTTCACAAAGTCAATATTGTCGGTAGATGCTGAACTGATTACATCTACGCCAAGTTGAAAACTGCGAGTGTTTCTACCCTTGTATTTTTTAATTTGTATCGATGGGCCATAAACGGTAAGCTGCTCGGTTCCCTTACCACCCGTTACAGCAGAATTATTGCCATCTTGCACATAGTGATTATAGACAGCTTCAATCTCAAGTCTGTTTACACGCTGGTAGGTACTGTCTTTTTTATTTTGAGCTTGCGCCAAAAATTGTGCAAATGCGAGGGTTCCAACAATTAAATATTTTTTCTTCATCTCATTAGCCAGCTACACCTCAATTACATCCGCACCCACCACTTCCTTTTCCATTGGCACTGGCAGGCGTGGCACCTTCGCGTATGGAGTTTACATAATTATTAAAATTCTTGCCGGCATCATTTGTCATTTGCATTTCTACATCGCTCACATATTGACGCTGATAAGGTTTTACAGTCTGGCATGAATTCATTGCCAATAATGGAATCAGACATAAAATTTTCCATTTAGCTACCCACTTCATATGTTAATTTTTGATTTTTTAAGGTCACATGGAATGCCCGATACATTACTTACCGTTGAATAGGTTTTGCTGATGGGCATTTCATAAGAATGATATTTTAGATGTTTTGAAAAAAACAATTGATTTCGATCATTGATAATGATGCAATGGGTGTGAGGCATTTGGTTGATAAATTCAATTCCTTTTTTTTCACCTTTTACATACACCGCTGTAGCGAGAGCATCTGAAAGTTCGGCACTGGGCGAAATAACCGATACGCTTTTTATTCCCGTAAGGGGCAAGCCTGTGTGCGGATTGAGGTTATGTGAATAGCGTGTGCCATGGTGCAGGAAGTACTGTTCGTAATCGCCAGAAGTCGCGATAGAAACTTGGTTCAATGGAAGGTAAAGAAGTGTATGATTTCGATTGTCGGGATTGGCAATACCAATTTTCCAAGGCTCTCCGTTGGCGTTGCTGCCAAATGCGTTTAAGTCGCCACTGGCATTCACATATCCTGAGTGAACTCCCTGTGCCATCCAAAGCTTTTTTACGCGATCGGAAGCATAGCCTTTGCCAATGGCGGCAAAACTGATCTTCATATCCTTAGCTTGAAAGTAAACAGAAGTCTTTGCCCCATTCAATTGCATTTTCTGATAGCCAACATGCTGAAGTGCTGCTTTTATGTTGGAATGCGAGGGCAATTGAAATGATTTATTTTTGAATTGATATATTTTTTTTAAAGGCCCAATGGTAATATCAAAATCGCCTTGGGTAAGCCGTGAAATGGCAACAGCTCTTTCGATAAGCTTAAAGCACTCTTCATTTACCACTACAGGACTTTCGCTGGCGAGGCGGTTGATCGCGTAAGTAGCCGAGCCATCTACGAATTCTGATAGCAGTAACTCCAGCCTTTTAATTTCAGCAACTCCAGCCTGTAACATTTCATCTGCAAACAACTTATCATCTGTTACCACACCCAGCGTGAAAGAACTACCCATCAGTTTTTCTGTAATGTTATATTCGTTCATGCCGGTTTAAAATCCGTATAGGTGGATGACAATTATTTTTGTGCGAGTAATTTTCGAACTTCAAGAAGCTTATTTTGAAATTGCATAGCCTTTTCATTTTCGTAATAAAACTTTTTGAATCCGGTTTTTCCTTCGAGAACTAACGTAGGAAAAACGCCCTCAAAGCCGTAAAGAATGGCAAGGGAATCGTTGCGTTGGGTTTCCTGTTTGGTTTGCTTGAGTCGCTGAGGAAAATCCACACGAAGGATATGGATGGATTCTTCTTGAAGGAATGAAACAAATGAAGGCTCGGCTATTACTTTCTCTAATTTGCGACAGCTGGCACACCAATCAGATCCTTCAAAAATGATCAATCGATAAGAGCTTTCTGATGGAGCACTGCCGAAGCTTGTTAAAACGATACCAAGCAACAGTAGCAAATTGTATAAGGTGGAACGAAAAGAGCGCATACCGATATGCTGAGAATTTGCATCAAAGATAAAGATTCTTGAGCCGAGTTTCAGAGAGTCTTTTGGGTATCTCAAATGTGAATAACTTGAGCTTCATCTTCTATCCTCTCTTGGGGATTGGAACTAAGTTAATGACATTGTGGATGTCTCTAAAAACCGGGTTGACTTCTGACTAGAGGCAATCTCAAAAATAGATTTAGATCAATTTTCAAGTATTTGACCATTATGTGAGGCGGCTTTTGCAGCCCATACTGGAAGTTGTCTGGGCAAAAAAGCCAACAAAGCAGAATGGACAAAGACGAAGAAAATTCACAAAAGGTATTTTTGAGATGGCTTCTAAATAATCTCAATCCTGTATGATAAAAGGCAGGCTTTAAAGCCTGCCTTTTATCAATTTGTTATCAAACTTGAATTTATTTTTTGACAAGTTTAAAGGTATAGAACACATCAGCACCGGAGGTTTTACCACCCGGAGTGATAACAATTGAAGAAGAAGGCAACTTGCACTTGAAAGTAAAAGTTGGTGCAGGTACTACATTTGTATTAGGTATTTCGCTCAAATCCTTTGAAGGAAAACAGCTATTGCTACTTATCAGAGTAATTGATGAATTAATATTATTATTATCGAGAATATAGCTTACAGATACATCGATAGGGCTACTACATTTGTTGTATTTTATTGTCGCGGTATTTCCTTCAGCATTAAAAGCAATTAAAAAGCCGGTAAATTCACTCGTCACAGAAATGGTTCCGCTGGCTACATCCTTATCAACACTTCCTAATATGTATGTGCTACCTTTTAAAGTTTCTCTTAGGGTTTTTGGTTCAGGTCCACCACTAGGGCAGCCACTAAGCATAAGCAGGCCAAACAAAGTAGCCGGCACGCAGATAAGTGTGAGTATGATCCTTTTAATTTTCATAGTCAATAATTTAAATAGGGTTGTTAATTAATTTTTAATAAAGCGCACGGCTTTGCTATTGTTGCCATCCAAAATGGTAAGAACATAGATACCAGAAGCTAACCCGCGAACATCTAATTGCAACCGATTATTTGTGTGTTGCCCCGGCAATGCAATCACAGAGCCATTTTGTTGCACTACATTTCCAATGGCGTCAGCACTTACATTGTCTACATAAACATAATCTGTAGCGGGGTTAGGCCAAACAGTGGCTACTTGAGATAGATCTTCTATACCCGTTATTACACTTACAATAAATTTGTTAGATGCTTTGCTTACACATCCGCCACCAGCATCTGCTTTGGCATAGTAAATGCCGGCAGCCGTTACCTGACTAGCAGGATTAAAAGTAGCCCCGGTGGATAGGGCAGTGGTTGTTCCTTCTTTAAACCAACTTAAAACTTGTGCATTGGCAGTAGTAAGCACCTCTTTACCACTCTGAGTTTGTACGATAACAACGGGTGCTACTGGTGCAATACACACCGTTTGTTTAACCGATGTGGCGGCATTGTAATTGTTATTACCGGCTTGGCTGGCCGTAATTTCCACGTTCCCTCCTACAACCGGAGTTGCGTTGCCATTGGCGTCAATGGTAATTCTGCCTGTGGGTGTAGCCGAATAACTTACCGGCAAAGCGGATGTAGCAGTTGCGCCCAAAGCAAAAGCAGAGCCTCCAACTTCAATTGAAGCAGTGATGGCGTTGAATGTGATGGTTTGATCGGCTTTGGTAATATTAGCGGTTATTCCAGTAGGCTGTGTGAGTGAATAGTTACCACTTTTTGTACCACTTAAGGTATATCCGGTTACGGTTACAGCTTTATTGTTGCCAGCATCGGCATCGCTAAAATTAGAGACGGGTGTTCCACTCAAGGTAACGTCATCACTATTGATAACTCCATTTAATGTGGCAGTGCCCGTTAGAGTGGCCGCGTTGCTACCATTATAAACTTTGTTCGATGCAGATAGGCCCGTAATGGTGAGAGGTTTAACATTGACAGTAATGCTGCGTTGCACTGGAGTTGCTGCCGCAAAGTCCCCATCACCTGCTTGGCTGGCTTCAATGTTCACACTTCCGGCACCTGTGAATGTTAAATTACCGGAAGTAATTGTTGCCGGCCCAGATGCTACCTGATAGCTCACTGGCAATCCGGATGAACTGGTAGCGCCCAATGAAGAAAGTGCAACTACATCGCCATACGTTTTTGCTGAAACAGCATTGAAAGTAATGGTCTGAGGTTGGTTGCTAACATTGTTGATGGAAATGGTGAATTGTTTCTCGAATGAGAGGTTGCCTTGGTCGGTTGTTTTGATGCGGATTGAGTAGCTGCTTTTTGTTTCAAAATCTGGGCTGTTGGAGATACGCAAACTACTACCACTGATGTTGAAAGAAGCATTGTCCGTGCTACCGGTACCTGATGCTAAACTGTAAGTGAATGTATCACCATTGTCAGGATCAGTAGTGCTAAGCGTACCCACGGTAGTGTTGGCAGCCACATTTTCGCTGATAGATGTAGCCGAGAGTGCTATATCTGTTGGGGCATTGTTGCCACCACCTGCATTTACGGTAATCGTAAAAGCCTTTTCAAAACTGAGACCTCCCAAATCGGTAGAACGAATTCGCACAGAATAACTGGCTTGAGTATTGGCCGCAACGGTAATCACCAGTTGAGCTCCGCCTGAAAACGGCAAAGGCATAATATCAAAGGAAGCATTATCCGTGCTGCCCGTGCCGGAAACCAACGTGTATGTAAATGTATCATTCGCATCTGGGTCGGTAGTGCTCAAATTTCCTACAACGGAAAAAGCACCATCACTGCTGTTGAGAGTTGTTTTGTCAAGAGCTATATTAGTAGGGGCTTGGTTACTGCCGCCACCTCCACCTCCTCCGGTAGGGAGAGCGTTTAGAACAAAGCTTCCGGTCGTTCCAAGTTGAGCACCCCATTTTATCCAAACCACAGAATTAGGAGATAAGGTGGTTACAGTTAATACATTGGCACTAGTGCCTTGTGCTTTCATGCTAAGATTATTACAATCAGTACCGGTATAAACAGTCACAGGTATATTAGCGCCAGGATCGGAACTCAATTCCAGGTTGCTCGGAGCTGAGGGCATTACAAATTGGTACCAATATTCTGTCTCTCCTGTATTGGTAACGACTTTAGTGCCGTTTGAAGTAATTACAATGGCATTGGCGCAAGTGTTGTTAATAGATCCTCCACCTCCACCTCCGCCACCACTTGAAATAGCAGTAGTAACAGTAAAGCTGTTTAGATCGAAAGGCGAGCCCGGGGTTGGACCTACTATCTTGATAATATACGCTGTATTGGGAATCAAATTGCTAGCCGTTACTGATCCTAATCCCGGAGCAGAGGCGATAATCAAATCATTCGCTACGCAAGGGAAATTAAAAATGCTGATGGTAGTACCTGTGGCAGTTACTGTTCGCTTTGACCGGTATTTGTTTCGGTTTGGGATCCTTCATTATGAATTGTTTTAACATTTTCGCAGGTAGCATTTTGAGCCGCCAGTTGAAGAAGGGGTAAGCTCACCAACAATAAGGCAAGCACATAACTCGTTTTTTTTAGTGGGGGTAGGTTCATTTTAAGATTTGAATAGTCACCACAAAAGTAAGATTAGCGACAAGCCGTATTATGCTCCAATACCTCAAATCAATGCTCCAATACCACATTTTTATAGTGATATCAATTTGAAATAGAACGATTTACATCACTTGCGTGGGGGAGTGACCGTGTATTTTCTTGTAAGCAGCCGAAAACTTTCCGGCATGCTGAAAGCCAAGCTTAAGAGCTATTTCCTTCACCGTAACTTGCCGAGCCTGAATCATTTCTTTGGCGTAAGCCATTTGTTTGGCCACGTAATACCGATAGGGTGTGCATCCATACATTTTCTTAAAGTCGGCTAGAAGCTTCGTTTCTGAAATCCCGGATTCACTTGCCAATGATCGAAGGCTGGGGAATTCTTTAAAGATGGCATCGTTGATAAGATGTTCGGCTTTAGCCAGCCTGCGTTTGTCCCGTTCGGGCAAATTGCTGTTACTATCCTTTATCGCACTATGGCTTAACTCAGATGTAAATGCAGATAGAAGCTCGAGCGTTCGGCTTCGGAGCAAGAGCAAGTCACTAACACCATTTTCATCTTTGTCGATAATGCTATTGACCAACTTTAAATAGGTTTCCTTCTTGCCTTCCAGAAAGTTTGATAGAAAAACAGAATCTCTATCAGAGCTAAAAAAATCGGTTAATATTTTATTCTTGAAGATTCCATTGGAAGCGACATTTTGGTGCATCCAGTCGTTGCTGAAATAAATAGTGAAAAATATAGATTTCTGGCCTTTGAAATGAGAATTAAGGACTTGTGCGCCAGCCTTTACCAACATCCAAGATCGATCTTGGCTGGGTACATCATAAATTACTTTTGGAAACTTAACCTGCCGGATGTCTTTGTTAATGTAAAGCGTGAGTGAGTGATAGTTGGATTCAATGCCCGGCTCATAATGCAATTTGAAACTAAGATTTTTCTTGGCTTCAAAATTAGATAGGATGATCCAAAGCCCTTCTTCTATTTTCTCATAGTGCCCTTCTCCATTGATGAAAATATTGTTGGCACCAAATATTTTTCTTTTGGGGTCATGCTTCATAAAGCTGCTGAAGCTGGCAACAATCAACTCGGGTGAGTTGGCTATATAAGGTAATTCATAAAAACCATCGCGGTAAGTAAATAGATATTTTTTCATTTTGGCCAACCAAGTTGTCACGGTTGCCTGAATACCTAAATTCATGAACAATTAAGATTTACATCCTTAAAGATAATGGTGGCAATAAGCTTGTCAGAGTTTAGGCGCCCCCGAAATGGGAATTACTCCACCGTCACACTCTTTGCCAAATTTCTTGGCTGATCTACGTTGCAACCACGCATCACAGCAATGTGATAGGATAG
>JBGAUU010000007.1:0-67235 GCA_044228465.1 Cyclobacteriaceae bacterium | reverse complement strand
ACCGCCACGGAATAAGGTGGAATATCGGTCATGACAACTGAGTTTGCCCCGATGCGACAATATTTTCCGAGCACCAATGGTTCTCCATTCTTTTTGCCCATAATCACAGTACCTGTACCCACAAAAACATCTTCTTCTAAGATAACAGGTGCTTTGGTAGATGGATGATGATGATGCGGTTTATCGGGATCGATGCCATGGTGCATGCCTAGTATACGAACATACTGCGAAAGCCCTACGTGCTTGTGTAAGGTAATTGGTCCAATCAAAACACAACCGATACCTGTATGAACTTCATCTTCAATCATTACATCGCCCATGCCATTATTGATTACCACGTCATCTTCAATGCGTGAATACGATCCTAAAGAAAATTTATTAAATGGCACTAAGTCGAGTCGTGAGCGCCAACTGATGCCCCTCCGAAAATATTTTGGAAAAATAAAAAGGCACCAAACAAACCAACGCACCTTCGACTGGTACGGTCTCCTTCTGAACAAAATGGACAAGACTAATTTCTTAATCATTGGATTTTCCTTGACGAATGATTTCAGATTCATATACTTTTAAGCTACATGTAATTGAATATACTGTGCGAATTGGTGTGCTCGGTCTTTCCAGGTGTTAACCTGTGCAACGGTTACTCGCTTATCGCGGTCAGCGGACACGGATGGAATCGAAGCTTCTGCAACAAGATTTTTAAATTGTTCCGCTGTATGCGCCACATGAACCACATGGTTCAACTCGTTCAAGACTGTGGGATTAAAGTTGGTAGTCACTACCGGTTTTCCTGCCGCCAAGTATTCAAATAATTTTAAAGGATAAATTCCCTCACTTACTTCATCCACTAAAAACGGAATGATCGCCACATCAAATCCTTTGACAACAGACGGAGCTTCTTCATGAGCAATCGGACCAATGAAGTGAATGCGTGGATGCTGCATCGCAACAACGGGCACATAGCTCGTTTCAACGGGTCCGGCCATCACCAATTCAAAATCAGGAAACGATTCAATTAGATTTAACAACAATTGAAAATCAATTCTGCGCTCAATATTTCCGAGATAACCGATGATCTTTTTTCCTCGTGTAGGAATCGCATGATGTATTGGCAAGCGTTCATCCACAGCTTGATGAAATAAATTAAAGTTAGCGCCATTGGGCACCAGATAAACCTTAGAAAATCCGCGCTCAGTAAATTGCTTGCGCAATGCCGGTGCGGTGGTGATAATCATTTCTGCATTACTGGCCGCTAACTGTTGAAGTGCCTTGCCATGCTTCAAAGTATATTCCTTCACCATGGGGTCGATGCAATGATAAACGGATGCACTGATGCGGGCTTTCAGTTTGTGCTGAAGTGTGGGATAATAAAATTCAAATGAGTTCACATAAATCACCGACTTAATTCCGGAACGTTTCAAAAAAAAATTGACGCGCGCGGCAACGAGTCGCTCATTCCATTCTGTAAAAAAACGATGCACTCGCCCGGGAGGTAGAAAATGGGTTGGCCAAACAAAAGGCGTTGCCAGAATTGTAACGCCATCTATTTTTTTTGGAGACTGATTAAAATACGATCGAAAGCGCCATTGAATAGCAGGAGATAAAAATGATCTCAGTGCCTCCCAAAAATTATATGGGTGATCGATGTAAATCACCTCCTGAGTTAGTGCCAATTCGCGGGCTAGTTGCCACGGTGTAGATGTATACGCATCGTCATGCTTCGGCAATGAAAAAAAAAGATAGGGATGTGAATGAGGCATGAATGTTTAATTTAATAAAACAGTAGGGTTCGCCATTTGACCTAATCATGTGTGAGTGTTGACTTGCGTTGACAGCACTCGTTTGTCGATGCCTTGTAGGCGCTTATAAAACAAGTGTGCGTGTATGGCCTCTGCCGCTTCCGGCATGGCCACAATTTTAGAAGTATGAAGAAAAATCTCTTCTATTGTTTCGCGCACGTATTGGCCAAAGGCATGACGAAAACCAACAACAACATCCGCACTCAACTGAGGGCGGTTTTTAATTTGCTTCAATTCTTCGGATGAATAAATTACCTCATAACATTTTCTTCCGGATTCTACTTCCTTCGCATCTGTCCGACTGCTCCCGGTAATGATCATATTGCGGCTTAAATTTTTAAATGGATTGCCGGATAAGATTCCGCTGCGGTAATCGATCAGCATAACCTGATCATGCGGATGGAGTTCCATCAGTTCCCGAATCATGATCAATCGCTTCAGCTTAAACTGCAAGAGAGGCGCCAACCAAATTTCCAATCCTTTGGCTTTGCCAGTCCATTGGTATAAGTGTTGTATAAGCCGAGCTATTATTTTTGCACCCTTTGCAGATTGCATAAGCCGTTTGCCAACGATCTTTGGTAGAATCGATTCCCGGTGTTGAATCACTTGGGTATTATCAAACGAAGCACAAACCCGCTCTACTTCCTTATAATTTTCTGATGTATAGATCAACAAGTCGGCATCAGGGCATTCGCGCTGACACGAAAGAATGAAATCATGGATCTGCTGCGGATGGTAATCGGTTACAAATGTGATGATCGCTTTCTTATTCATGGCGCTGTATTACTTCTTTTCCGGTTGAAGCTGATCGGTAGTAAATGTTAATTGTCGCGAACCGAACGCGTACTCCAAAAGTCGAGCTGTTTCTTTTTTGATTCGCTTCTTAAATGCTTGTAACAGCGTGCCATCTTTGAGTAGTCTGCGCGAACTAGTCCAGATTCTGGCGCGATAGCTGCGTACTAATTTTATCTTACCTATCTCACCGAGTTTTCTTCCCATGCGACCATCTTCGCCAAACACAACAAACGTCCGCGCTCCTTCCTGATTATCATAAACTCGGGTGACCGGCATTTCAAAACCTTTCACGGCCAAACCTTCGGCCACACGAAATCCAAAATTTGCTCCTCGCACATTCAAAAATTCCCTGCGCCATCTTCGGCATTCAAACAAACATTCTGCAACCAATTCATACAAGCCCAATTGCCATCGAGATAAGTGCGCTGCGGGTGTGAAGCTGTAGTTTCCATACACACAAGTAATCGAAGGATTCTTCACCAACGGATTAACCATTTCTGAAATCCAATCGGGTGGATACAACGAATCACCATCCCCGCACAATTGATAGACTCCTTTGGAGGCGCGGAGTCCTGCCAGGCGAGCATGCGCGATGCCTTGTCGCTTTTCGTGAATTACTTTCACTCCCAACAAATCCAAAATCTCCGGAGTGCGGTCGGTGCTGTTGTTATTCACGATGATTAATTCACACTCATACGGTACATGCATCTTTGCGAAAGATGAAAGTGTGCGCACAATATTTTTCTCTTCATTCCATACCGGAATTACAATCGAGACAATCGGCTCGGAAGAATGGAATCGCATGAGCTGCTTACGCAAATGCGCCAGTTCTTCCAATTGCATCAGTGAAAAATGTGCTTGGGCAAAATCATGCTGACTAACCCAGCCGGGAACTTGAAAACGATTATGCATCATGACGGAGGTAGTTAAACTTGTAACCGATTGAATTGGAATGAACAGGGTTGAAGAAATTCCAACGGAGCGCCTGTAAAAAAGCCCACACGTTTTTAATTCTGAATTCCACCAAATTTTTCAAAAGATGTTTTGGCGTTGCCACACCTAAGAAGAAAATCCAGAAGAGAATCAAATGGGCACGGCTTGAATATTTGCGCATAAACAAAATCCGGTTGCGCGTTAGCAAGTAGCTTTTCAAATCACTTAACCTTCCTACCGATTGTGATTCCTTATGGTAAAATTTGGATTGCGTGTCTACTGCTATTTGGTAGCCGGCTCTACGAATACGTTCGCTCCAATCGAGCTCTTCGTAATACAGAAAATAATTCTCCGGCATCAGCCCAATTTGGTCAATCACTCTGCGGGGCACGAGCATCGCGGCACCATGTGCATAATGTGTTAGCGACATACCGGCCGGTCCGGGCTTCGCTTCGGTCACACAATTATTTCTGCCCGTAATTTTATCAAGTGCCGTAAATCCTGCATATTGAATTTTTTCAGGTTCATTGTGAAAATGAATCGTAGGGCAGATCATACCCACACACTGAAACTGATTGAGAAGATCAACCATGCGCGATAAAATATCGCTACCAAATTCCGTATCATTGTTTATGAAGAACAAATGTTCTCCTCGCGCTATGGACATAGCCAGGTTATTGCCACCGGCAAATCCAAGATTACGCTCACTGCGAATGAAGTCAATCCAGGGAAATTGTTGAGTCAATATTTCCTTCGGATTTTCAGCAGAGCCATTGTCTACCACAATAACCTGATGCGCATGACCATAAACTCGCTCAATACTTTTTAGCAAAGCGATGGTATGGTGGGTCGTGTTGTAGTTCAGTGTGATGATTGAAACTGATTCCATAATCTATTGGGTTGATTGAGTTATACCGCCAATTTGAGTTGTAATTCATAAGGAGCCTCAGCCGGCATTGTAGCGCGACCAATGCTGTGATAAACAAATCCGAGAGATGCCATCTTAGCCGGATCAAATAAATTTCTACCATCGAATACCAACGGGCTTAACAATTCATACTTCAGTTTTTCAAAGTCCGGATTTCTGAATTCATTCCACTCCGTGCAAATCAGCAACGCATGGCAATTGTGGGTAGCTTCGTAGAGGTCATTTGCATATTGAATGTTGGGTAAAACGCGCTGCGTATTTTCCATTGCAGCAGGATCGTAGGCAACTACACTCGCACCGCGTTTTGTAAGCTCATCAATCAACCAAAGGGCAGGAGCTTCGCGGATATCATCCGTATTAGGTTTAAACGCTAATCCCCAGCAACCAATCTTTTTTCCTTGCAGCGATCCCATTTCCGCTTCCATGCGGTCAATCATCTGCTTGCGCTGTCGTTTGTTTACATTCATCACCGCATCCAAAATCTCAAACGAATAATTGAATTCGTGGCTCGTGAAAGAAAGTGCTTGCACATCTTTCGGGAAACAACTTCCACCATAGCCCAATCCTGCATATAAAAATTGATGACCAATGCGGCTATCCGCTCCAATGCCTTTTCTTATCTTCTCAATGTTTGCTCCACTGCGTTCGCACAAATTGGCAATCTCATTCATGAAGCTGATCTTCATAGCTAAGAATCCATTGGCTGCATATTTCACTAACTCAGACGAACGTGCATCCATAGATAAGATCGGATTACCATTGCGGACGAATGGCTCGTAAAGTGTTTTCATGATTTCTTCTGCGCGTGGGCTCGAAGTGCCAATCACCACACGTTCGGGTTTCATAAAATCTACTACAGCCGAACCTTCGCGTAAAAATTCCGGATTCGAAACCACATCAAAATTTTTACCGGCTTCCAATCCGGCATTCTCCAACAGCCGTGTGATTTTATCGGCCGTGCCAACCGGCACGGTGCTTTTAGTAACCAGAATTTTATATTGCTGCTTTAGTACTGGAACTAATTGCTCGCAAACGGAAAGCACATACGATAGATCGGCAGATCCATCTTCTTGTGGCGGTGTGGGTAGTGTTAAAAAAATCACATCGGCATGTACTGCAGCCATTTTCAAATACGTGGTGAATTGCATTCTGCCATCGCGCACATTGCGTTCAAATAATTGTTCCAAGCCGGGCTCGTAAATTGTTAATTGGCCGCTTTGCAAACGCACTACTTTCGCTGCGTCAACATCCACACAATAAACCTGATTACCCATTTCTGCAAAGCAAGTGGCACTTACTAAGCCTACATATCCTGTTCCAATAAATGATAGATTCATATTTCTTAATTTATTTTTAGTTGTTATACATTTTCTTTTTGAAATAAGGCGGGGATGGTGCGCAGCACGAGTTGAATGTCTCCTAGAAAAGAATAATTCTGCGCATAGTGATTATCCAATTGAATTCTTTCTTCTTCTGACATGGCACCGCCTCTGCCGCGCTTGGTTACTTGCCACAAACCTGTAATTCCTGCAGGTCCTAAAAATCGTTGAGCACTTACATCGGCCGTTAACTTCTCAGCTTCGTATAGCGGCAAGGGGCGATTGCCAACCAGCGACATATCGCCTCGCAACACGTTGATTAATTGCGGCAATTCATCCAGACTGGTATTGCGCAAAAATTTTCCAAACGGTGTAATCCGCGGATCATCTTTGAATTTGAAAAAAGCAGCTTTCAATTTTGCTTTGGCGGACTCCCAACGCTCACATGAATAAGAGCCATCGGGCATCACTATTAATGTACAAGCCGCTACCGGCAGATGATTGCAATGTTCGCATCCATCACTGGTGGTTTGCACCGATTCATATTGATTGAGATGCGCCAGATCTTTTAGTTTCGAATCAGCATTGGCGCTCATGGTTCTAAACTTGATCAGCTTGAATCGCTCATAGCCCATACCCGCGCGATACGAAGAATAAAATACGGGACCCGGAGATTCTAACTTAACAATGATAGCAATCAAGATCAGTATGGGTGCTAAAATCAGCAGAGCCGAAGAAGAGGCGAGAATGTCAAATATTCTTTTCATTTAATTAGTGTTTTCGTGTTGAAGTTTATCATGTCATCAAGTGATCGTAGCTTTTTGCTGTGCTTGATGACTCAAAAGTAGATGGCCAATAGGCGCTCGGATTTTCTATTCGACTAAAGCAGCGAGGTATTAGATCAATGGCTAAATCTTTAAGACTAACCTCTTTTGGTGTTTGGGCTTGCCATTTTCTGGTACAACACTTGTAATTGATGGGTATAACCAAATGCGACTGATCCCATGAATGCAACGATGAGCCCTACCTATTTCATCTTTAAATTGGAAGAATTTCGAACCACGATTGGCGATGACGATGGGCTTGGAAAAAAGATATTAGCACTCGTATTAACCGAGTTGCCCGCTCGCATTCAAAACATTCAAAATGGCCTAAATCAACCCGATACAAGCCTTTTACGAAGGGAAATACACGATTTGAAAGGAATTGTTGGATTGCTTGGATGCTCCGGTTTATATGAGCAACTAAGTGATTTAAAGCTCTCCGAAAGAGCTACAGACCCCTCACGCATGTTGAATTTATATTCTGTTTTAGAGCGATTGAAAATGTTGGAAAAGGACCTAATCCAATTCTCAAAAATGGAACTTCTGTCTTAAAATGAGATAATTCATCTATACTTATAATTAATAGTACCCATATGAAAACCGCTTTTGTAATTGACGACAACGTGAGCTACCAAAAAATAATAAGCTCGCATTTAAATCAACTTGGCTTTGAAGTAAAATCTTTCCTTTCAGCCAAAGAATGTTTAAAGCAACTCAACGAACCTCCTCACTTGATCTTGTTGGATCAGCACCTGGGCGAAAATGAATTGGGTATCGACTATATCAGAGACATAAAAGAAAAGGCGAGTGAAACACCTATCGTATTTCTTTCTGCAGACAGCGATGTATACACCGCCACCAAAGCGTTAAAAATGGGCGCTTTCGATTACATCGAGAAAAATGGATCTGCGTTGGTTCGTTTGCGCACCGCTATTGATAACATCCCCGACTATCTTAAAAAAGTAAGACGTCAAAAGATGATGCGAATGGTGGGCGTGATTACTGCGATTGTAATTACTATTGGAACAGTTTTGTTCTTTTTACTGAACTCGTAAAGTATTACGATCCCTTCTTTTCATGAAAGGCCCCTTTAAACTCAGGGTCTTCGTATCTTTTTTGCCGATCGATTTCGCGCGCCATGTCTTGCGCCTCTTCGTAAGGAGTTTCTGCTATTTCTATGTGCGGTGGCATGATGCGCACCGGAATTTTCTCGCGTATAATCTTTTGAATTTTGTCGATGTGATATTTCTCGGCTTCGGTCACGAGCGTAATGGCTTTACCCACTTGTAAGGCTCTGCCGGTGCGACCGGTGCGATGCACATAATCTTCGTACACAATCGGCACATCAAAATTGATCACGTGCGACACATTCGTAACATCGATGCCACGCGAAGCCACATCGGTGGAAACTAAAATACGCAACTCGCCTTCTTTGAATTCATTCACCGCATTGATGCGACTGTTCTGGCCTTTGTTCGAGTGAATCACCTTCACCGGACCGTATCCCTTGCGATCTAAAAATTTAAAAATTTGATTGGCCGCTTCTTTTGTTCGTGTAAAAATCATCACGCGGTTAAAAACTGCATGATCCAACAACAGATGCTCTAGAAAATTAATCTTCGTGCGGCTGTTGGGCACAAAGTACAATTCCTGTTCTACCTGTACCGAAACAGTGGCAGGTGGAGTAATTTCAATACGAACAGGAAACTCTAAAAATTCTTGTGAGAGCCGTTCAACACGTTGCGGAAAAGTAGCCGAGAAAAGTAAGTTCTGTCGCTTGTTGGGTATTACTTCAAAAATTTTGCGGAGCTGAGGCATAAAACCCATGTCCATCATACGATCTGCCTCATCGAGCACCAAGGTTTTAATTTGTTTGGTGACAATCTCATTCCGCTGATAGATTTCTAAAAAGCGGCCGGGTGTAGCTACTAAAATATCCAATCCTTTTTGAATATTTTCAATTTGTGTTTTCGGACCTACACCTCCGTAGATGTGAACGGTCCGCAAGTCAGTGTATTTGGTAAGTGCAGCTACCTGCGAAGCAACTTGCACCACCAATTCTTTGGTTGGAACCAAGATAAGCACGCGGGGATCAGTGCCTTGTGCGAATTTTACTTTCATCAGTACTGGCAATAAGTAAGCTGCCGTCTTACCGGTTCCTGTTTGCGCTATTCCGATTACTTGTTGCCCGCCTAAAATCAATGGAATGCATTTTTCCTGAATCTCAGTGGGCGTTTCAAAACCTGCATCAGCCACCGCATCCAGCAATTGCTTATTCAACTTAAAGTCATTCCATGTCATTTGCGATGGGTTCAGTCTGTATCGTATCTTTACAAGGTAATGAAAGCTACACTCATAAAGAGCGCAAAAATAGTAAACGAAGGCAAGGTCTTCGAAGGTGACGTGCGAATCAAAGGATCTTTTATTGAAAAGATTGATAAAAATATCACTGCCGAGCAGAATGATGAAGTAATCGATGCTTCCGGCAAATGGTTGATGCCGGGTGCGATCGATGATCAGGTTCACTATCGGGAGCCGGGGCTCACACATAAAGGTACTATCTACACCGAATCACGCGCTGCCGTGGCAGGTGGTGTTACCAGTTTCATGGAAATGCCCAACACCAATCCTCCGGCTTTCACACAAAAGTTGTTGGCCGATAAATATGAGATCGCTTCGCAGTCTTCCTTAGCAAACTATTCTTTCTTCATGGGAACCTCCAATGACAATCTGGAGGAAGTACTAAAGACAGACTTGAAGAATGTTTGCGGACTAAAAATTTTTATGGGTTCCTCTACCGGCAATTTGCTGGTTGATAACCCGACAACACTCGAAAAAATATTTTCACAGTTTCCAGGATTAATTGCTACACACTGTGAAGACGAAGCTACCGTCCTTAAAAATCTGGCGGACTTCAAAGAAAAATATGGTGAAGATTGCCCGGTGACCTATCACCCGATCATTCGAAGTGAAGAAGCTTGTTACAAATCTTCCTCGTTTGCTGCCGGACTTGCCAAAAAACATGGTACGCGCTTGCATATTCTTCACATCTCCACTGCCAAGGAAACTTTCCTGTTCGACAACACCATTCCGCTGGAAAAGAAAAAAATCACATCCGAAGCCTGCATTCATCACTTATGGTTTAATGATGCCGACTATGCACGGTTAGGCATGAACATAAAATGGAATCCGGCCATTAAAACCGCCAGCGATCAACAAGAAATTTTGAAAGCACTGTTGGATGATCGGATTGATGTGATTGCCACCGATCACGCGCCACATACCATCGAAGAAAAAAAGAATAAATATTTCAGCGCGCCTTCGGGCGGGCCGCTCGTGCAACATAGTATCGTGGCTATGCTCGAGTTCCAAAAGCAAGGAAAAATCAGTTTGGAAAAAATAGTAGAAAAAATGAGCCACAATCTGGCGATCCTTTTTCAAATCGACAGACGCGGGTTTATTCGTGAAGGCTATTTTGCGGATTTGGTGCTGGTAGACCCCAACAGCCCCTGGAAAGTGGAGAAAAATAACATTCTGGCGAAGTGTGGCTGGTCGCCTTTTGAAGGCGAAACCTTCCACTCAAAAATTACCGACACGTGGGTTTCGGGGCACCGAGCCTATAAAAATGGTCAAATTAATGAAGGCAAAACAGGGGAAAGGCTTCAATTCCTGCGATTCTAACTTTGCGAATTGAATTTGGGTGCCTACATTTGCAGTCCTCAAAACGGTGAGCGTAGTTCAGTTGGTTAGAACATCAGATTGTGATTCTGAGGGTCGCGGGTTCGAGTCCCGTCGCCCACCCTAAAATTTAATGAAGCTGTTCATACGGACAGCTTCATTCGTTTTTTAACTATAATTAAACAATAAACATCTATGAAAAAAAGATTACTAACTGTATCTCTACTGTTCATTGCGAGTTTTGGAGCCATGAGTCAAAATCTCGGGTTAAAAGGTGGGCTTAACATTGCTAACCTCGTTGGCGATTCAAAAGGCGTTTCGTCTAAAACATCATTTCACGTTGGTCTATTTTATCTAGCCCCTTTATCAGAATCAGTTAAGATTATGCCAGAGTTGATTTATTCATCGCAAGGCGCATCGGCAGGCACTACCAGCATAACCTACAATTACATCAATCTTCCAGTTATGTTTAATTTTCATACCAGCGAAAAGTTTTTCTTGCAAGCCGGCCCTCAACTGGGTGTTTTAGCATCTGCAGACGTATCAAGCGGAACGTCAAGTGTAAGTGTCAAAGATCAATTAAAGGATATAGATTTTGCACTTTGTCTCGGATTAGGCGGTGAGTTTAGCAAAATGATTGTTAATGCGCGTTATAATATCGGATTTACTTCAACATCAAAATCCTCTTCGGGATCGTATCCAAATAGCGTTATCCAGTTTTCTGTCGGATTCAAATTCAACTAGTGTAATAGTCTTAAACTAGAACTTGAAAAAAAGCCATCTCAGGATGGCTTTTTTATTATACCAACATTTTGGACTCTTGAATCAACTCTTCGCGGTCAATGGGCACAACGCCTACATGTTGACATACCAGCCCACCTCCAAGGTTGGATAATTCGGCAATTAATTCGGGAGACAGTTTTAACGCCACACACAATGCCGCAATACTTACAACCGTATCACCCGCTCCGGAAACATCCGCAATTTCGCGGGCGTGTGCCGAAATTTTTATTTTTTGCTGTTGGAAATCAATGAAAACACCATGTTCGGAAAGCGTGAGCATCACGCCTTCGGCATTCAGTTTGTTTTTCAACAAAGTAACAGCACTTTCTACCTGACTTTGATTGCCAGCCTCCACTTCCACTTTTAAGCCTTCGCGCAGTTCCTTCAAATTGGGTTTGAATAAAGTTACTCGCTGGTAGGCTAAGAAATTTCTTTTCTTCGGATCAACTACGGTCGGAATGTTGTGTTTGAGCGCCAGATCAACCGCCTTCTCAATCAGTGCAGCCGACAAAACTCCTTTATCGTAATCTTCAAAAATCACTACATCGCTTTGCGGCAATAATTTTTCAATGCGCTTCCAGAGTTGCTCTTGCTCAGCAGCACTCGTTACTTTATCCGACTCATCGTCTACACGCACTACATGTTGATGGCTGGCGATGATTCTGGTTTTTACGGTTGTGGGTCTTTCGGTGCTAACAATAATTCCATCGACTGAAAGATTTTTTTCATGCAGGCGTTGCACTAACTTTTTTCCGTCATCGTCATCGCCAACTAATGCGCAGAGCACCGGCTTTGCTCCGAGTGCGTGCACATTCAGAGCAACATTGGCGGCACCGCCCAAACGATGGTCTCTCTTCTTTACATTGATGATGGGCACCGGAGCTTCCGGAGAAATCCGTTCTACCGATCCCCATATGTAGCTATCCAGCATCACATCGCCAATGATGAGCACATTGAGTTTCGTAAATGATTGAAATATGTCTGCCGGAACAACCATTGAATTTATGCTAGTGTGGCCAAAGCTTCTTTCATGCGTTTCATCGCTTCTACTAAATCTTTTTCAGAAGCGGCATACGACAGGCGAACACAATTATCATCGCCAAACGCACCACCGGGCACCAGTGAAACATGTCCTTTATCCAGCATGAAGAAACAGAAATCATCCGCATTTTTAATCACGGTGTCTCCATCTTTTTTACCGAAGTAGTAGCTCACATCCGGAAAGAAATAGAATGCCCCTTGCGGGTAATTTGCTTTTACTCCCGGAATTTCTTTCAAAAGATTATAAACTATATCTCTGCGTTTGTGATACTCAGTCACCATTTTGTTGGTTGGCTCAATATCACCTGTGATCGCGGCCAATGCGCCACGTTGTGAAATCGAACAGTTAGCGGAAGTAATTTGTCCTTGTACTTTGTTGCTACCATCGGCAATCCATTTCGGTGCTGCAATGTAGCCCACACGCCAGCCGGTCATCGCAAAGCCTTTCGCAAAACCGTTGACGGTTATCGTGCGATCAAACATCCCCGGAAGGGAAGCCATGCTCACACGCTCTCCGGTAAAGTTGATGTGTTCATAAATTTCATCGGCAATAATAAGCAGATTATGTTTCTTAACAACTTCCGCAATGGATTCTAATTCCGTTCTGGAGAAAACCGAACCGGTAGGATTGCAAGGAGAAGAAAAAATGATGGCTTTGGTTTTGGGTGTGATTGCTTTCTCTACTTGCTGAGCAGTTACTTTAAAATCATTGTCGATTGTTCCTTTCACAATCACTGGTGTTGCTTCCGTCAAACGAACGAGCGCATCATAACTTACCCAATAAGGGGCGAAGATGATTACTTCATCACCCGGATTGAGTAATGCCAACATCACATTGGCGATGGATTGTTTCGCTCCGTTGGAAACCACAATATTTTCTGCTTTGTAGGGCACTTTATTTTCGCTGGCATATTTTGCTGCCAGCGCTTCACGCAAATCCTGGTAGCCGGCTACGGGAGGATATGAAAAATATTTTCCTTCGTCAATCGCCTTCTTCGCTGCATCGCAAATGTGTTGAGGAGTTTTAAAGTCAGGTTCGCCCAAACTTAAGTTAATTACATCGATGCCACGGTTTTTGTATTCGCGTGCTTTAGCAGCCATGGCTAGTGTGGCAGATTCTTCAATAGCGTTGATTCGGTTCGAAAGGTGATTCATATTTATTCGTAAATAATAATTTGTGGATGTTCGATTGATTTAAAATCGGTATCAGAGGTTATAAGGGGAAGATCTAAATACAAAGCAGTGGCTAAGATGATGCTGTCTGGTAATTTCAACTTGTGAGTTCTCCGCAAAGAAATCACTCCTGTTTTTATTTCTTCATTGATATCAATGACGATACATGCTTGAATAAACTTTGATATCTCGGTATGCTGTTTGGCAGTTATTCCTTTAAAACCTAAAAGCTCCAACTGAGAGATAAATGATAGATATAACTTCTTTTGAAAGAGTAGGCTGGACAATTTTTGATCTCCTGCCAGTAAATACAAAGCGATGTTTGTGTCAAGAACAATACTACTCCCACTCATCCCGAAGCTCCTTTTGAATGACCAATGGATCTTTGGCCAGTTTTATAACACCACAAAATCTGGTTGTGTCAACGCCCTTCACAGCAATCGCCTTATTGAATTTCTTCGACCGCTCCTTGTCTTTCAGATTTTTCTTTAAAATCGTAGCCATTCAGCTTATTTTAAGCTATAAAAGTAGTGAATTTATAAAGTATGCCAAGGCAATCATTGGCTTAATTGAACAACGTGCGCCCAAGAATACTTCTTCCCAATGTGATTTCATCGGCATATTCTAAATCGCCACCCACCGGAACACCTCTTGCAATCGATGTAATCTTAATTGATTGAGTTGAAAGTTTTCTGTTGATATAAAAACTGGTGGTGTCTCCTTCCATGGTGGGGCTGAGTGCCAAAATGATTTCTTTAATCTGCGAATCGGGAGACATCACCCGAGACACCAGCGAATCGATCTTTAGGTCGGATGGGCCCACGCCATTCATAGGCGAGATCACGCCTCCCAGCACGTGATAAATTCCTGTAAACTGTGCCGTGTTTTCAATCGCCATCACATCTTGGGTGTCTTCCACCACACACAATACCGACTTATCTCTGCGATGACTTTTGCAGATGCCACACTCCTCTTCATCTGAAATATTATGGCAGGTAACACAAAACCTAATCTGACTTCTTAACTGATTCAGCGATTCGGTGAGCGCGGTTGTTTTATGCTGCCCTTCCTTCACTAAATGAAGCACCAGTCGCAAAGCCGTTTTCTTGCCAATGCCGGGAAGCTTGGCTACTTCGTTGACTGCGTCTTCAATTAATTTTGAGGGATACTCCACAATTTTTTTGTCGTTAGAAATTCAATGCGGCAAAAACAGCAACAACTGTTAAATGATTTTTGCGTCTATGCCTGCTTCGCAAATGGCTTCACGCATCGGGTTGAGTTGATCATATGATCCGGTGCGCACCGTGCATTTGCCTTTATAGTGAATCAGCCAGGTACACTGCTCTGCCTGCTCGGGTGTGTGATTACAAACACGAATGAGCGTATAGATTACATGATCAAACGTATTGAAGTCATCGTTGAAGACCACCAAATCTTTCACATCGGTAATCTCCACTGCTTCCAACAAATCGATCAACTCTTGTTCTTGTGTGTTCACGGTTATCAGTTGAGCAAAAGTAAAAAAAACTGGCGATACATTAATTGAAATAAGTGCAGTTCCGGCAAGTTCGTTCCAAATGGGTTGCGATTTTTATTGTTCAAAACTTAGCGTAGTTTTCCATTTCAATCTACTGATTATGTCGCCACTGCTGGTATCCTCCATCCTTGTCATCTATTTTCTGGCATTGATTACAATCTCTTATTTCACTTCCAAAGGTGCCGACAGCACTACTTTTTTTACGGGAAACAGGCAGTCGCCTTGGTATTTAGTTGCTTTTGGTATGATCGGCTCTTCCTTATCGGGAGTTACATTCGTGTCGGTGCCCGGCAACGTAGGCAAAATTGGGTTTGGTTATTTTCAGGTAGTGATTGGGTATCTGCTAGGCTACTGGGTGATCATCGGAGTTTTGATGCCGCTGTACTATCGGCTGAACGTTGTTTCTATTTACACCTATCTCGAGCAACGCTTCGATAATTGGTCGTATAAAACAGGAGCTCTTTTCTTTTTGATCTCTCGCACCATCGGCTCCAGCTTGCGATTGTTTCTGGCTGCCACCATTCTTCAACTTTTCTTATTCGATGCGTGGCATGTTCCATTCATCGTGACAGTTGCCACCACCATTGTTTTAATCTGGGTTTACACTTTCAAAGGCGGTGTAAAAACTATTGTCTGGACTGATTCATTCCAAACGCTCTTTTTAGTGACGGCTGTAGCTGTAACCGTATGGCAAATTGCCGATAAACTCGATTTTAATTTCGCTACCATGGTTGCGGCCATCCAAGAGAAAGGCTACTCGCGGATTTTCTATTTTGACGATGTCAATTCCACCCTTTTTTTTCCGAAACAATTTTTTGGAGGAGCCTTTATCGCCATTGCCATGACAGGGCTCGATCAGGAAATCATGCAAAAAAATCTGACCTGCAAAACCCTAGGCGATGCACAGAAAAACATGTTTTGGTTTAGTCTCACGATTGTTTTTGTAAATCTGCTCTTTCTGACATTAGGAGCACTACTCTATATATATAGTTCACAAAAAGGCTTAGCCATTCCCGCTGGTTCAGATGAACTGTATCCGCGTTTGGCATTCAATGAATTAGGCGCCTTTGTTGGAATTTTATTTTTATTGGGGATCACGGCCTCTTCGTATGCCAGTGCCGATTCGGCTTTGGCGGGACTCACCACCTCCTTCTGCATTGATTTTCTTCAGTTCAAAAATAAAACCGAAGCGGTCAAGCAACGCCAGAAGTTCATCGTACACGTAGGGTTTTCGCTGCTTTTTCTCATCATTATTCTTGTTTTCAAAGAATTAAATGAAAAGTCGGTGATTGATGCTGTGTTGAATGTGGCCGGATATACTTATGGGCCGTTGCTCGGTCTTTTCGCCTTTGGTATTTTTACCAAACGAAATGTGCGGGGCGTGATGGTGTTGGTGTGTTGTATTCTTTCTCCGATTCTTTCTTATGTGCTGAGTTCGAACTCAGCTACGTGGTTTGACGGGTATAAAATCGGGATTGAAATCTTAATTATTAACGGGTTGATTACTTTCGTTGGACTGTTTTTGATTTCCCAGTTTCAGAAGAATACTACAGCCACACAAAAAGCATGAGATAAATAGTGCGTGAGAAAGTTGCTCGAATGAAACGCATAATTATTGGTTGATTTTTAGTTCTTAGTAAACGTAAATTCCTCTACACTAGCTCCTTTCTTTACTTTGATCCGATAGCTACCCGGGATCACATGCTTAAAATCGATAATCATTTTCCTACGGATAAGGCGGTGGGAGGTAACGAGATAACCGGATGACGAATAAACTTCCACTTCTCCCCCTTTAAATTGCCGGGTCGTCTTCAAGATAAAAAGTTGGTTTTCTGAAAGCGTTGACAAGCCCGGCTTGGGTGCTGCCATGGAAAGAGACGCGATCACGAGCAGCATGGTGGTGGAGAGTGCAATGAATGTTTTCATGTGGTAGCCGTTTGGCAATTTATTCGCAACACATGTGCCACAACTATTTCAAGTTAACCCGACCATTCGATGCCAATCAAAAAACTGCGAATACGCAGCGCAATGAAAGATTTTTACTTTTTAAAGATCGATCCTCTAAAGAGGGAGACATAAAAAGGAAGGTTCTTAAATCCAACTTTGGGAAACTTTGTCTCACAGAAATTTTAATAACCTAAGATTCAAAAGCTGATTTGTTTATTAAGCACAATGGTTCTACTTTTGCCATCCAAATCGCGGGGTGGAGCAGTTGGTAGCTCGTTGGGCTCATAACCCAAAGGTCACAGGTTCGAGTCCTGTCCCCGCTACTAAAAAAAGAGACCGATCAAACGGTCTCTTTGCATTTCTATACGAATCAAATGTCCACCATTCCACACAAATCCGGTTTCGTTAGCATTGTAGGCAAGCCCAATGTGGGCAAATCGAGCTTGATGAACCGGTTGGTGGGTGAAAATCTATCCATCATCACCGCCAAAGCGCAAACTACACGCCACCGCATTATGGGCATTTTGAATGGCGAAGATTTTCAAATCGTCTATTCCGACACGCCCGGCATGCTGGAACCCAAATATGAACTTCATGAGGCCATGATGAGCTACGTGAAAGTTTCGCTGGACGATGCGGATTTGGTGCTGTTGATTGTGGAATTGGGTGAAAAATTTGATGAAAAGTTGTTTGAACCGCTCAAAAACCTGGCTACACCCGTCATTTTATTGATCAACAAAATTGATTTGGCGAAAGGATCGCAGGTAACAGATAAGATTGCCTACTGGAAAGACCTCATCAAGACGGTAGAAATTATTCCAGTCTCAGCGCTTACGGGAGAAAACCTCGACACCCTACTGCCCATCATCAAAAAACATTTGCCCGAGCACCCCGGCTATTACCCCAAAGATGACCTCACTGATCGCAGTGAGCGCTTTTTCGCGGCCGAAATGATTCGCGAAAAGATATTCACCAACTATGATCAAGAGATTCCTTACAGTTCGGAAGTAGGCATAGAAGCTTTTAAGGAAGATGAAAAGATCATTAAGATTCGCGCTACGATTTATGTGGAGCGCGACTCGCAAAAAGGAATTTTGATCGGAAAAGGAGGCAGTTCACTAAAAAAAGTGGGCACCGAAGCCCGCAAAAGCCTCGAATCCTTCTTCGGCAAGCAAGTTTTTCTGGAAACCCATGTAAAAGTGGCCGACAACTGGCGCAAACAGAAGCTGAAACTGAAGCATTTCGGCTATCTGGAATAAAGGTGCGCTCAATTAGGCACTATTGACTTAACTTGCGGCCTCAACTATCATTTATGGGCTTTGGCCCCGGCTTTTAAAATCTTATGGCAAATATTGTAGCAATTGTAGGAAGGCCAAACGTAGGAAAATCTACTTTTTTTAATCGCCTAGTCGAGCAGCGGCAAGCTATTATGGATGATATGCCGGGCGTTACCCGCGATCGTCATTATGGATATGCGGAGTGGACAAACAAGCACTTTACCGTTATTGACACCGGGGGTTATGTGACCGGCTCTGATGATAAGTTCGAATCGGAAATTCGTAAGCAGGTTGAAATGGCGCTGGAAGAATGCACGGCCGTGATTTTTATGGTCGATTGCAAAACAGGTCTTACGGGATTTGACCACGAGTTTGCCAAAATTATTCGCAGATCTAAAAAACCGGTGTTTGTTGCTGCCAACAAAGCCGATACCCCCACAAAAAATTTAGAAGCCAGTGAGTTTTATGAACTGAACATGGGTGAAGTATACCCGATTTCCGCTGAAAATGGTGGCGGAACCGGGGAATTGCTGGATGAGTTAGTAAAAACCTTTGCCAACGAAGGCGTGGAAGATCCGGATGCCGGAATCCCTAAAATCGCGATTGTAGGCCGACCAAATGCCGGAAAATCATCTTTATTGAATGTTCTGCTGGGTAACGAGCGCAGCATCGTAACAGACGAAGCGGGCACTACCCGCGATGCGATTCACTCACGCTACAAAATGTATGGCAAAGATTTTATTCTGATCGATACAGCCGGTATTCGTAAGAAAAGCAAGGTGACAGAAGACGTTGAGTTTTACTCGGTTTTGAGGTCACTTCGGGCGTTAGAAGAAAGTGATGTTTGTATCGTAGTGGTAGATGCCGAAAGAGGCTTGGAATCGCAGGACATTAATATTATTGTGCTTGCCCAAAAGCAGAACAAGGGCATTGTGATTATGGTAAATAAGTGGGATTTGATTGAAAAGGATACCAAAACGGCAGATACCTTCAAGAAGGACATGTTAGAAAAATTGGCTCCAATCGATTACATACCGATTATTTTCGCCTCTACATTAACCAAGCAGCGGATTTTTCAAGTAATTGAAAAGGCGGTAACAGTGTTTAACAACAAAACCAAGCGAATCCCTACCTCCGAACTCAACAATGCCATGCTTCCGGAGATTGTGCACTATCCACCTCCCGGCATGAAAGGCAAACATATCCAGATTAAATACGTGACGCAGGTGGCGGCTAAGTCTCCGGCCTTTGCTTTTTTCTGTAACCTGCCTCAATATATTCAAGAGTCATATCAGCGGTTTTTAGAAAACCGACTGCGAGAAAAATTTGATTTTGAAGGAGTACCCATTCGTTTATTCTTCCGCAAGAAGTAATAGCAAACGATTGATTTGCCTAATGATTGATAGGTTGGATTGGATTTAGATGCCTCATTGACAAAAAAGTATAATTTTTTCTTACGTATCGCTCCAAATCTGCCCGTTTCTGCTACCTTTGCGCAAAATTTTAATAACCTGTAAACTATGAAAAAATTTATCGCATCTGTTATCGTATGTGCCTTTGCAGTAGCAATGGTAGCTTGCGGTGGTGGCAAAGCTAAAGAAGAAGCTGCTGCTAAAGCTAAAGCTGATTCAACTCGCGCTGCTGATTCAGTTGCTGCAGCTAATGCTGCTGCGGCTGCGGCTGACACAACAAAAGTTGATTCTGCTGCTGTTAAGTAATCAATCTCACAAAGATTGTTTCCCGGGAAAGGCTTTAGTGATAAAGCCTTTTTTTATTGCCTATGAATTCCGAAAACGTCCGAAAAATACTATCCGAGCACATTCCACCCGCTGCTATCGAGTACTGTTTTAGGCTATGGGAAGAAAATCCGTTTATTTTTAAAACAACCAAAACGCGGGCATCTAAAGTTGGCGATTTCAGTTACCGGCCAGGCCGAACCCAGCAAATCACCATCAACAGAGATTTGCACCCTTACCTTTTCTTAACCACCTACATTCACGAGGTAGCTCACTTAAAAGTACACGCTATCCACGGGGCGCGTGTGTTGGCACATGGAAATCAGTGGAAATCGAAATTTCAGGAACTAATGCAGCCGGTGCTCAATCGTGAAGTCTACCCGGCTTCGTTACTCGGTATTCTTAAAAAACACATGGCCGACCCCATGGCGTCTAGTTTTTCAGATTCCGAATTGACAGCCGCTTTTCGCCAGCATGATGAAAAAGCGGGTAAAGCCATTTTCTTATCACAACTGCCGGAAGGAAGTATTTTCGGATTACAAGGAAAGTGGTACAAAAAAGGAAAGGTTCGCAGAACGCGCGCCTTATGTGTAGAGCTTAAATCGAAACGCAATTATCTGGTGCCGCTGGATATCGAAGTAAATAGTGCTCAACTCCCTCTGCTCTAGCTATTTTCGGCTATCGATGGCCTTGCGCACACTGCCAAACTTGCTTAATAAAACCTCCGCCTCCTCCGCGCTTACTTTCAATTCTTCCATAATCATGCGCGCTCCTCGTTTCACCAACTTATGATTCGTGAGCTGCATATCGACCATTTTGTTTCCCTTTACGCGTCCGAGTTGAATCATGACAGCTGTAGAAATCATATTGAGCACTAACTTTTGTGCCGTGCCGGCTTTCATGCGGGTGCTTCCGGTAACAAACTCCGGCCCCACCACTACTTCAATCGGATGATCGACTGCGGCAGCCAGTTCACTCCCTTCGTTGCAAGTAATACAACCGGTAATAATGTGATTTTTTCTGGCTTCTCTCACACCGCCAATGACAAAAGGTGTTCTACCGGAGGCTGCAATGCCAATCAACACATCATTATGTGTAATTGAAAACGCGGTTAGGTCTTTCCAAGCTTGTTGTTCATCGTCTTCGGCATTTTCTACTGCACTGCGGATAGCCTTATCTCCACCGGCAATCAATCCGATTACCTTCCCATGCGACACTCCATACGTAGGTGGAATTTCAGAAGCATCTAAAATGCCCAGCCGGCCGCTCGTGCCGGCACCAATATAAAATAATCGACCTCCGTTTTTCATTTTAGCCACAATGGCTTTTACCAACCTCTCTATATGTGGTATGGCTTTCTCAACTGCCGCAGGCACGGTACTATCTTCTCGATTGATTCGCGAAAGCAGATCGGCCACCTCCATTTTATCGAGATGATCATGCAAAGAAGAGGCTTCGGTGGTAGTCACGGTTATTGAATATCTTTTTGGTGAAACAAGGTAAGCCCGGCAATAGGGCCTTCGAGAATATTTTTTACAGTAATGCCTTTGTCGTTGGCCACCTGACGCAATACATCACTGAAGTAAAAAGCGATGGAGCCGGTAAAGTGCACTTTAAGGTTTTGGTAATTGTCGTACTTCATCACATTGTTCTCATAAAACTCAGCAAAGCTTTGGTAAACCAAATTGTAGCAATAGGGCTCTTTCAAATGTTGAAAGATGAACTTGGCAAAGCTGGCAAGAAACGCTCCGGGTTTTTCTTGTTGATAAACTTTTTCGAGCACTTCTTCGCGCGACCAAGGAAAACGAGCATTGAATTGTTCTTCGAGTTTGGCAGGCATTTTTTTTCTGAACCGGTCAAAAACTATTTTTTTTCCGAGCGAAGTGCCGGACCCTTCATCAGCTAGAATCCAACCGAGATTGGCCACATTGCCAATGATTTTTTCACCATTGTACAGGCACGAGTTAGAGCCGGTTCCTAATATACAGGCAATACCGGGTTCGCGGCCACAAAGGGCACGGGCAGCCGCCAGCAAGTCCCAGCCCACTTCAATCTGGGCATTTTTAAAATGCGTTAAAAAAGCTTCTTGAATGATGCGTTGGTTTTTCTCTGATGAAACACCGGTGCCGTAGAAAAATATTTTGGCGACTGGTTCAGTTGCCAGCGGCAGCAATGAATCTTTCAGAATAAGTTGCAGGTGCTCGATGGGTTGGTAGTAAGGATTAAAGCCGGGGCTTTGAGCCTGTGCAATGGTGCCATCTTGCTTTAGTAGTCGCCAATCAATTTTAGAACCACCACTGTCTGCTACAATTATCATTCCTTACACGCAAAAAGTTGTAAATACAATTTAAGATTTTATTTCTAAGAAGCCGTTGCAAGCTACCCTGGCTGCAAGGTGCCTATAACCTGAAATTTTTCAAAGACTCTTTCGGTGTGGGGCGCATCTTTCAATTCATCGGTTAAATCTTGCCCGGCCCAGTGCTCGTAATGTTTCCCCTGCCGCCACATCTTCGAGGGTGTAACATCATAGATCAGTCCTTGAAAAGCCACCCACACTTCCGGTTTATCTTGCCCGTTTCGCAGGGCCAACTGACTTTTGGTAAACTCAGTCATTCATTTGTGAGGTTACATGCTGGTAATCTTTCATAATCGTATATAAAAAATTTACCGAAGGCATATCCGACTCCACACCCAGTAATGTTTTGATTTTGTTCGTGAGAATTTCCTTGGGCATTGCGTTGCCAAATTGCACATTCACATACAATACTTCTCTGATCAACTTGATATCCTGATCTTTTAAGTTAACCACCTGCGGAAACTGCACGATATAACCTTCCTCTAAGTTCTTCATGATCTGGGCGGCCGAATGTGCAGTTACTTCCTTAAGCTTCACTACGGTGGTTCCGCCCGCCACATCGCCTATGCGTTGCCCATTATTGGTAAGCATAATGCACGTAATCGCCACCGAGCCAAACATGAGGATATCGATAGGCCAAAGTAAAAATCGAAATAGGTAATTGAGAATGGTAGGCGAATTGCCATCGAGCCGAACCACCCGAAGTTGCATAGCCATTTTGCCGGGCGTTTGTCCATTCATTAGTATTTCAAAAATAAGGTTATAAAAGAAAATAGGCAGGTACACGATCACTAACATCCAACCGGGGCTGATACCCGTATCGCTTAGAAGCACCCCCATAATGATACCGTAAGCGATAAAAATGAGTGCATCAATCAGAAATGCCAAAATCCGATCCCACAATCCGGCAACCTGATATTGAATTAAAACATTTTGGGTAGTACGTACATTTATGGTTGGCATAGCAAAAAGGATCAATTATCTTTCCCGTTCAAATATAAAGCCAAAGTCATGAATAAATTGAAATTGCTATGCCTTCTGTGGGTAGTTTTTATTGCCTTTTCATGTGAGGAGAAAAAACCGGTAGACCGAATGAACGATGAGCAGCTTCGTGCCTATGCGGATGAACTGGCACATCAATTTATCATTACTGATGGCCACGTAGACCTTCCTTTTCGACTAAAAGTGAAAAACTTTAAGATCGAACGTGAGTATATGGGTATCCCTGTTTCAGTTTCGAATACGGAAGGTGACTTTGATTATGAGCGCGCCAAAAAAGGAGGATTAGATGCTCCGTTTATGTCTATTTATATTCCTTCATCGTATCAGTTGCAACCCGACAAAGGCAAGGCGCTGGCCGATTCGATGATTAATATGATCAATGGAATTACCGAGCAGTTGCCCGATAAATTTGCGCGTGCCAATTCTCCGGCCGAGGTTGAAGCGAATTTCAAAGCCGGAAAAATTTCATTGCCGATGGGCATGGAAAATGGTGCACCGATTGGCGATGACCTGAAAAACGTTCGCTATTTCTATGACCGCGGCATTCGCTACATTACATTGACACACGGCAAAGACAATCAAATCTGTGACTCTTCCTACGATACCACCCGCACCTGGAATGGGTTGAGCCCTTTTGGTAAACAAGTGGTAGAAGAAATGAATCGAGTGGGCATTATGGTAGATATTTCGCATGTGTCTGACAGCACGTTTTATCAGGTAATGAAATTATCCAAGGCACCTTGCATCGCCTCGCACTCCTCTTGTCGGTATTATACGCCCGGCTTCATCCGCAATATGAGCGATGACATGATCAAAACTTTAGGGGCGCATGACGGTGTGATTCAGATTAATTTTGGATCGACCTTTTTAGATTCAACCGTGCGAGTTTCGAATGAAGCAAATCGCAAAAAGCTGAGGGCTTTATTGGAAGAAAAGAAGTTGAATGAATCCGATTCATTAGCCAAACCAATTATTGAAGAATTCAAAAAACAAAACCCTTCGCTTTATGCCGATGTGGAAATCGTGGCCAATCACGTGGATCATGTGGTGAAGCTGGTGGGCATCAACCATGTGGGTATTGGGTCTGATTTTGATGGAGTGGGAGATAGTTTACCTACTGGACTAAAGGATGTATCGCAATATCCTAACCTGATTTATGCTTTGCTCAAGCGCGGTTACACTGCCGAAGACATTGAGAAGATTTGCTATAAAAACGTGTGGCGCGTTTGGAATAAAGTGGAGGAGGTAGCTAAAGCCGGAAAATAGTTATGCGCGAGGCTGCATTCGTGAAACAAAATACCAAGCGGTGGCAAGACTATGAAAAGAAAATTCTCAATGGAGATTTGCCGCCCGATTCAAAAGCAGATTTGTTTATTCAATTAACCGATGATCTATCGTTTGCTCAAACACAATATCCGACAAGCGAGACCACTTCGTATCTGAATCAACTCACCTCCCGAATTCACCAGAGCATCTACAAAACCAAGCGGGAAGAACAAAGTCGGTTTATTACCTTTTGGACAAAAGAGATACCCTTGCTATTCGGCACCTTGCGCAAGCCGATGTTTTACTCGTTGGTCATTACACTTCTTGCCACCGTTATTGGAGCCCTTTCTGCCTTGCAAGACGAAACGTTTGTTCGATTGATTATGGGCGATGGATACGTGAACATGACATTGGAAAACATAAAAGAAGGTAAACCCACCGGAGTATATGCTTCGGAAGACCAGTTGAACATGTTCTTCTTTATTACCTTCAACAACATTCGTGTGTCATTCTATGCCTTTGCTATGGGCATCTTTTTTTCTTTTGGAACAGGCTATATCTTATTTCGAAATGGCGTGATGCTCGGAGCCTTCTTCGCACTTTTCTATCAACACAATTTGCTGGCAGATTCTGTTTTGGTGGTGATGCTGCATGGCACCTTAGAAATATCTGCCATTATTTTAGCCGGTGGTGCCGGCTTGCGCATGGGCAACAGTATTCTTTTTCCCGGCACGTATAGTCGAATCGATTCTTTTAAAGCAGGGGCCAAAGACGGATTGAAAGTGGTGATGGGGTTAATGCCCGTATTTATTGTAGCAGGCTTCATAGAATCATTTGTTACGCGATACGCCACGATGCCTACTGTATTGAAGCTGGTAATTATTTTTTCATCGCTGAGCTTCATCATCTATTACTTTTTCATTTTACCGATAGTCATGACTAAAAAGTATGTTCACAAAAATTGAATTAAGACGCAACCGCGATTTTAGCAATAAGATCAACTCCACATTTGAGTTTGCCCGGCAAAACCTGAAGCCGCTTTTCAAAGCGGTGCTCTATATCAGTGGCCCGCTTTTACTTTTGCAAGGGCTGTGCAGCGGGTTTTACCAAAACGAGTCACTTGGGCGGATACGAGCAGGGGAGTTTGGAGGCTTCAACATATCATTTTTGTTATGGCTGTCTTATTTGATGATGATTTTGAGTTACACTTCGATCATGGTTGTAGTGTACGAATACTTGCGCATCTATGAATCACGAAAAAATGCAGTTACTATTGAGGTGAATGAAGTTTGGCAAGGCGTCAAGAAAAACTACTTCCCTGTTTTTGGCGCTACCCTGATCCTTGCCTTGTTGACTGCCTTGGGCATCGTTTTATTGATTATTCCTGGCATTTATTTGCTAATCGTCTTCACCATTGTTCCCCCGATCATGGTTATTGAAGGCGCTCCGTTTAGTGATGCTTTCAGCCGTTCATTTAAACTCATTTCGGACAAATGGTGGAGTACATTGGGGCTCATCATCATCATGTTTTTGATCGTTTTTTTTATGACGCTTATTCTATATATACCGCTGATGGCCTATGTCGCAGTGTTGTCACTTCATATAAGGGAGGTATCCGAAAATCCGGAATTGCGCGATGCCAGCCTCATCATCCTTTCTTCGATTTATTCGTTTGGCGCAGGAATATTTCAATCGCTGGTTTATGTAGCAATCGGATTTCAGGTTTACAATCTGGTAGAGCGGAGAGAAGCGAAAGGGCTTATGATACGGCTAGAGGAATTTGGAAAATCAGCAGAACAGACACACAGCGCGAATGCCGATGAGACGTATTAGTATTTTATTTCTTCTTTATTGCATTTGTTCTTTTGCCGCTTTCGCGGAAGATGCCGCCCCGGATTCAACTTACGCGGAGCGACATTTTTCAGCACAGCAAATTGAATCCTTTAAAGCGGACTCTGAATTTGTTTACGGCAGACCCGTGCAGACCAATTCTTTTTGGGATCGCATAATCTATTGGCTTCTTCAAATGATCGGACGGATATTTTACTTCACCACCAATACGTGGATCGGCAATGTATTGCTGTATGGTGGGGCCATTTTATTGTTGGCCTATGTGGTATTGAAGCTGCTAAAAATTGACGCTAAAAATTTATTCTTCAAAGGCTCATCTGCCAAAGTACTTGTAACCGGGCAAGAAGAAAATATTCACGAACTAAATTTTGACAAGCTCATTGCGCAAGCAGTAGAAAACCGAAACTATCGCGAAGCCGTGCGACTTACATTTCTCTACTCACTTAAAAAATTAGCCGATGCCAATTTGATCAAATGGGTACCCGGCAAAACCAATGACGATTACATGCGCGAAATTAAAAACCACCCCTCGTTGCCGCGTGTGATGGAATTGCGCTATTATTTTGATTACGCATGGTATGGACATTTTGAAATTGATCCTTCTACCTATGCTGCCATTCAAAATGCATTTACCGAGTTTAATCAAACCATCAAAAAGTAGGGCTACGTGAAAGGCGAAAAGAAATACATCCTGATATTATCCCTCATTTTCATTGGGTTTGTGTCATTTCAATTGTGGGGGCCAAAACCATTGAATTGGAATCCTACTTATTTGCCAAAAGACAAAAATCCCTTCGGCAACTATTTATTGAATCAGGTAATCAAAGATGTTTTTCCAAACAAAGGCATCGCTCACTCTAATCTCACCATTTACGAATTACAAGATTCCATCTTTGATCAGGAAAATTTCATCAGCATCAGCGATGATTTTATGCCCGATGCGGAAGCAGTAAAAGTATTGATGGATAAAGTGCATAGTGGGGCACACGCATTTATTTCAGCCGGCAGATTCCGGGGGTTGTTCCGTGACACGCTTCACTTGTCGACCAATGATTTAATGTTTGAAAGAGGAATCGATATTAGCAACCCGGTAGATACTTCTTTTCTGAAAATGACAAATTCAGGTAAAGATTATTATTATAAAAATAGTGACATCAGCTATTACTTTTTTAAGGATTCACTGCTGTATGGGTATCAAACGCTGGCAACCAATTCCTATAAAAAACCAGTCACCATCAAAATTCCCTGGGGCACCGGTTTTTTTGTGCTCAATAGCACTCCACTGGCATTCACCAACAACTATATGGTTTCTGAACAAAACCATGAGCTAATCTCAGCTTCTCTTTCGTATTTGCCTGTAGAGAAAGTTTGGTGGACAAGCTACTACCAAGTGGGGCGGTTTGAATCATCGTCACCCTTGCGGTTTATCTTAAAGACAGACGCGCTTCGCTGGGCTTACTATCTGACGCTGGTGGGCTTACTGCTTTTCATTTTTTTCGAAGGCAAACGCAAACAGCGCATCATCCCAATTGTATCACCGTTGGCAAATACCACGCTGGAGTTCGTACAAACCATTGGCAACTTATACTGGCAAGCCAAAGATTACAAAGCAATTGCCAACAAGAAGATTCTATATTTTTTAGATCGGGTGCGAAGCAAATACTATTTGATGCATGAACCGGACGAACGGCTTGCACAGCTTTTGGCAAAAAAAACAGGTCAACGAGTAGAAGACACGCAAAAGTTATTCTCGCTGATCAAAGTCATTCAATCATCACCAACTATATCAGCACAAATGTTGATCGATCTGAACACTGAAATGGATAAGTATAATTATAAAAACTAATATGGAGGAAATATTTAAAAACCGCATTGATCTTTCGCCTTTACATGAAAATGTGAATCGCATTAAAACTGAAATCTCGAAAGTCATTATCGGGCAAGATCAATTACTGGACTTGTTGCTCACCGCCATTCTGGCTAAAGGTCACGTGCTGATTGAAGGTGTGCCGGGTGTTGCCAAAACGCTTACCAGTAAATTGCTCGCGCAATCAATCGATTCGCAATTTTCGCGCATCCAGTTTACGCCTGACCTCATGCCTTCCGATGTAATCGGTACCGCCATCTTCAATCCGAAAACAACTGCGTTTGAGTTTAGAAAAGGCCCTATCTTTTCAAATCTCATTTTGATTGATGAGATCAACCGCGCTCCGGCAAAAACACAAGCTGCGCTATTTGAAGTGATGGAAGAGCGCCAGATCACCTCGGATGGTGTTACCTATCAACTGGACGAGCCGTACATGGTTTTGGCTACACAAAACCCGATCGAACAAGAAGGAACGTACCGATTGCCGGAAGCACAACTAGATCGTTTCTTATTTAAAATTGTTGTGGGCTATCCAGGGCTCGAGGAAGAAAAAAAGATATTGCAATTAAATCTGCTTAACGATTTAAAAAGCCAGATGGTGCAGATTCAAAAAGTGCTCAATGCGGACCAGATCAAAGCGTGCCGCGATTTGGTAAAACAAGTGTACGTAGAAGATAAGATCGTTTCGTATATCGCTGAGATAGCACAAGAAACACGATCAAATCCTTCCTTATTTTTAGGTTGCTCACCACGCGCCAGTGTTGCTTTGCTCAATGCGAGTAGAGCGTTGGCCGCGATTCGTGGTCGCGATTTCGTAACGCCTGAAGACATTCGCACACTGGCCATGCCTTTGTTTTGTCATCGCCTCATCCTTACTCCGGAAAAAGAAATGGAAGGGCAACGCATTGAAGATGTGATTATGCAGATTGTTAACAAAATAGAAGTTCCTCGTTAAGTGAAATTTTTTCGATCCATCTATTTTGGCAATCGGTTTTTCGTTGCCATCGGGCTTTGTGTAGCCGGGTTCATTCTCAGCTTCCTGTTGCCTGCACTATTTCCAATTGTAAAAACCAGCCTATTGCTAATCATTAGCATTACAATAGTTGATGGATTGATTTTATGGGGTGGAAGTCAAACTATTCTATTTACACGTCACATTCCAGAACGGCTTTCCAATGGAGACGAAAATAGCATTACGCTATATCTTGAAAGTGCCTATCGAATAGGGGTTCATATTTCAATCATTGACGAAATCCCCGTTCAATTTCAAAAGCGTGATTTTGATATACAGCTTTCACTGGCACCCAATAAAAAGAAAGAGATTACTTATTCGCTGCGGCCCGTCAAGCGGGGAGAGTATCATTTTGGCAACACCTATTTGTATGTTACCTCTTCGTTGAGATTGCTTACACGCAAAATTGAAATGCAGGGAAGCAAAACGGTGCCTGTGTATCCGTCATTTATTCAAATGCGCAAATTTGAATTGCTGGCCATCTCCAATCAATTGGTAAATACCGGAATCAAGCGTGTAAGGAAAATCGGGCATAACCTGGAGTTTGAGTTGATCAAGAAGTATGTGCCGGGCGATGATGCGCGCACGGTCAATTGGAAAGCATTTGCCAGACGAGGCGAATTGATGGTGAATCATTACCAAGATGAGCGATCGCAACAAATTTATTCGTTGATTGACAAAGGTCGCTTGATGCAAATGCCCTTTGAAGGAATGAGTTTACTCGATTATGCAATCAATGCCAGTTTGGTAATTTCTAACATTGCCATCAAGAAATCGGACAAAGCCGGATTGATTACTTTTCAGGATAAGGTAGGAACTGTTTTGCAAGCCGGGCGCGTAAACAACCAAATCTCACAAATTCTTCAAGCTCTCTACAATCAAAAAACAGCTTACCGCGAGCCCGATTTTTCGTCTTTGTTTTCTGCCGTTCGCAAAAATATATCCCAACGAAGTTTGCTATTGCTTTTCACCAACTTTGAAACATTACAAGGTTTGAATCGGCAGCTTCGCTATCTGCGTAAGCTGGCGCAATACCATTTGGTGGTGGTTATCTTTTTTGAAAACACCGAATTGAAAAAATTAATCCAGAATCCGCACACCAGTTTGCAGTCGCTTTTTTATCAGTCGGTAGCAGAAAAGTTAAATTATGAAAAGAGACTTATCGTGAAAGAATTGCATAAAAACGGCATTCATTCAATTCTGACGCAACCGCAAGATCTTACCATCAATACGATTAACAAATACCTGGAATTAAAAGCACGCAGTTTAATATAACATTGACGAACAACCAATTTGCGTATACCTTTTTGTTTCAATTGATTTGAAATTATTACCTCCGGCCTTTTTACAAATGAAAAAGGTAAATCGTATCTTTATCGCTAAGAACTTATTCTAAATAATAAGCCTAACCTGAGGGGAAGCGGGCTACTGCCCGTTGAGTTCGAGAGAAAAAGATTTTTAAATCAAAAATGAACTAGCCATGAAAAGAATTAGCGTTTTGTTTTTCGCTGTGATGGGATTTGCCTTCCTCACGTCAGCGCAGCAAATGATGAGTATTTCGCCTAAAAAACCAGTGATCTGCTATCTTGAAGCGAAGGATAAGAACACCGTAATTCCTCCACCTGCTGCCTATTTGAAAGCGAAGGCAAATCCACAAGCGCGCACGGCTACTGCTACTTTTGAGGTGCAATATGTTGGCTTTAGCCCCGAAGCACAAGCCGCTTTCCAAGAGGCAGTAAATATCTGGTCAACATTAATTCAGTCTCCGGTAAAAATAAAAATCAAAGCCTTCTGGCGACCGCTCGGCACGAACGTATTGGGCTCAGCCATCTGGGGAACTGCTTTTGCGAATTTCCCCAATGCCCAAAAGTTGAATACTTTTTATCCGGTAGCGTTGGCAGAAAAAATCGCTGGAAAGGAATTGAATCATCCGGATTCAGCGGACATTTTTGCCAATTTCAGTAGCACCACCGCCTGGTATTATGGCACCAGCGGCACACCACCCCTCAATACGACCGATTTAGTTTCAGTCGTTCTTCATGAAATAGGTCATGGTTTGGGATTTACCGATTCATATGATGGAGAAGGTGGTACCGGTTCTCATGGCGTTCAGTCGAGTACAGTGCCAATCATTTTTGATTTGGCAATAGAAAATGGAGGCGCGCAAAACCTGTTTCAAACATTTACTTCACCCTCTACGGAACTAGGCGCACAGTTAGTAAGCGGAAATCTTTTTTATAATTCGCCATTAGCGAAAGCTGCGAATAGTAATGCATTGCCACGATTGTACGCGCCATCTACTTGGGACAATGGTAGTAGCATCGCTCACTTAAATGAATCTACTTATCTCGCAGGCAATATTAACTCTTTAATGACCCCTCAAATAGGATTTCGCGAGGTCATGCACGATCCGGGCCCCATTGTATTGGGTATGTTTAGTGATATGGGTTGGGTAACTACCCGCATCGAACATACACCTGTAAACAAAGAGTTATTTGGTGCTATCACGCTGACGGCAAAAATTAATAGCGACAACGGATTTGATGCCTCTAAAGTCAAATTGAAATACATCAAAAAAAGTGGCGGAGTTGAAACAACCGTAACAGGCACAGCCATTGGAAATACCAACGAGTTTTCATTCTCCATTCCTGCATCGGCAGCAAATGATACCCTTTTCTATTACTTCTCTGCTACCGATGTATTAAATCGCGAGTATACGAATCCGGGTAAATTTGCTCGGGCAAAAAATACAGAATCGCAAGGTAGATTTACGATAGGTTTGGGAGCTGATGTCACCGCGCCTGTTATTTCTCATACACCTAAAACTTTCTTGTCGGAGACCGAAACAAAACTGATCATTGATGCAGTAGTATCGGATAACATAGGCATACAAAATGTGGTGCTTGATTATTGGATCAATAATATCCAACAAACCTCCTTACCAATGAATCAAGTTGGTGATATTGATAGAAGCGATGCCTCGTTGTTGGCAACCTACTCTACTTCCTTCACAGCAACTATTTCATTTACATCTGGAACCATTAAAAGTGGCGATGTAGTCAGTTACCGAATCAGATCAACGGATACTTCAGCAGGGCAAAATGTAGGTTTTAGCCCCACCTCAACTACCAAGCATACCTTGAATGTGGTTGGCTTTTCAGCCGCACAGGCCAACTACCAAAACAATTTTGACAATCTATCCGCTGCCGACTTCTTTGGCGATTCTCAATTCAGCATCACCACTCCAAGTGGTTTTGCTAATGGTGCGATTCATACTATACATCCATATGCCAACGCAGCCGTCAATAGTAAAATTGATTTAGTTTATGTATTACGCAAACCCATTAAACTAAACAGTCAAAACCCTTTAATCAGTTTTGATGAAATTGTTTTGGTAGAACCTGGTGATGCCGGAACTGTTTTTGGCGATGATAAATTTTGGGATTATGTGATCGTAGAAGGATCGAAAGATGGGGGCGTTACCTGGAAACTATTTGAAAATGGATATGATTGCCGGTTTAACTCGGTTTGGGAAACAAAATGGAATTCATCCAAAGATGCGAACAGCAATTCACTCGCAACCGGTGATCCTTCTTTGTTTAGGAATCACACCATCAATATGTTGGCTTCAAATAATTTTGCGGCCAACGATGAAGTAGTGATTCGCTTCCGCATAAACATTGATGAAGGTTCTAATGGCTGGGGATGGGCCATTGATAATTTGAAAATTCAAATTGACGAAGCACCACCGACCGTTTTGCACAATCACTATAATTATACCACCGATAAGTCAGTACCATTGGCCATCTCCATGAAAGTAAGCGACCTAAGCGGTGTAAAATCGTTGGCCGTAGAGTATAAAGTAAATGCAGGCGCTGTCTCCACCGCAACTATTCCGGTTACTACCAATGTAAGTGACTACACATTGAATCTGGATATTTCTCAGGCATCTATTGGTGATGATGTGCAATATCGGATTCGTGCGATCGACAACCTGAATAATGAAGTGGTTTTGCCAGCCAATGATTTCTTCCATGTTCCGATCATTGCGATTGCATCTCCGGTAACCCAATACATTACAGATTTCAATTCAGCCAATACTGATTTCGTAGGAAACTTTTATTCGATCTCTACACCATCCGGTTTTAATAACGGCACATTAAACAGTACCCATCCTTATCCCAATGGATTTGGGCTTAGCAACTCTAACTCAGCTTATACTATTTTGCTGAAGAAACCGATCACTATTTCATCTACTAATCCAATCATGGTGTTTGACGAAATTGCCATTATCGAACCGTTGAATGACTATGCGGTGGTTGAAGGATCAAAAGACAATGGCATTACTTGGAAACCGCTAGTGAGTGAATATGGAGCCAACAGCCAAAGCGCGTGGTCAATCGCTTATAGTTCTAAATTAAGTGGTGCGCCCGGTATGTATAAATTAAGGGCTATTAATCTTACTGAAAATGGAAATTTTAAAGCTGGTGACCAGATTCTGATTCGTTTTCGCCTGAATGCGAACTCTACCATCAACTCCTGGGGATGGGCCATTGATAACCTCAGCATCCAAGGCCCCATCACCAGTGTAGAAAAATCAATGTTGGCCGAATCTTTAAGCATCTACCCTAACCCATCGAATGGCAATTCCATTAAAGTTGAGTTAACTTCAGAGTCCGGGCTATCGGTGCGTCTGAATGTGATCAACGCACAAGGGCAGAGTATTCAATCGGATGAAATTGCTCCAATCGACAAATTAGTTCATCATGAATACACCACCGCTACTTGGTCAAATGGCGTTTATCTGTTGAAAGCCGAAGTAAATGGCGTGGTGGTAACTAAGAAATTTATTAAGAGCGAGTAATCGCCAAAATCAACTTCAAAAAAGAGGGAGGCCAAAAGCCTCCTTTTTTATTTTCATATTTTCTGTAAATAATCTTTCAAACCGAAGGTTTGGTTTCAAACAGTGTTTATTTTTGCCTGCTTTTTGCCTACGCGTTTGAGCAAAAAGTTGGTCAATCATCCTACCTAACTAACTATGCCAAGAGATCGCAGCATTCGCTCAGTCCTCATCATCGGAAGTGGACCTATCATTATCGGCCAAGCATGTGAATTTGATTATGCCGGATCACAGGCATCTCGATCCTTGCGGGAAGAGGGAATTGAGGTCATTCTGATCAATTCAAATCCTGCCACCATCATGACGGACAAAGTGACAGCCGATCACGTGTACCTGAAGCCGCTGGAGAAAAAATACATTCGCGAGATTCTCGAAAAACATCACGTAGACGCTGTATTGCCTACCATGGGTGGCCAAACTGCGCTTAATCTCTGCATTGACTGTGATAAAGCGGGAATCTGGGAACATTATGGCGTAAAAATTATTGGTGTTGATATTAAGGCTATCGAAACCACCGAAGACCGCGAGAAATTCCGACTTAAAATGTTGGAGTTGAATGTAGGTGTTTGTAAAGGTGCCACAGCCACTTCGTTTCTAAAAGGAAAAGAGATTGCGCAAGAGATCGGTTTCCCATTGGTGATTCGTCCTTCATTTACTTTAGGAGGAACGGGCGGAGGTTTTGTGCAAAAAGCAGAAGACTTCGATCAGGCCTTGAATCGTGGATTGCAAGCTTCACCCATTCACGAAGTGTTGGTCGAACAGAGTATCATGGGCTGGAAGGAATATGAATTGGAGTTGTTGCGAGATGGTGTTGGCAACGTAATCATCATTTGCTCGATTGAGAACTTCGACCCGATGGGTATTCACACGGGTGACTCGATCACAGTAGCGCCAGCCATGACATTGCCGGATACGGTTTATCAACGCATGCGCGATCTGGCTATTAAAATGATGAATGGCATTGGCAAATTTGCCGGAGGTTGCAACGTGCAGTTCTCTGTCAATCCCGACAATGACGATATCATCGGTATTGAAATTAACCCACGCGTATCACGCTCTTCTGCTTTAGCATCCAAAGCTACCGGTTATCCAATTGCAAAAATTGCTGCGAAGCTGGCCATTGGCTACAACCTAGATGAGTTGAATAATGCCATCACCGGAACTACAACAGCCTACTTTGAACCTGCACTGGATTATGTGATTGTAAAAATCCCTCGCTGGAATTTCGATAAATTTCATGGTGCCGATCGCAAACTCGGTCTTCAAATGAAATCGGTGGGCGAAGTAATGGGTATCGGAAGAAACTTTCAGGAAGCATTACAAAAAGCGTGTCAGAGTTTAGAGATCAGACGCAACGGCTTAGGTGCCGATGGCAAAGAACTCACCAAGCAAGCTGACTTACTTTATAGTTTAGAACATCCAAGCTGGAATCGTTTGTTTCATGTGTATGATGCCATGAAGTTGGGTATCTCAATGAAAACCATTCACCACCTGACCAAAATTGACAAGTGGTTTTTGGAGCAAATCTGGGATTTGATTGAGCTGGAAAAAGAAATTGAGAAATATAAGTTAGATACCATTCCGGCATCTTTGATGCGCACCGCCAAAGAAAAAGGATATGCCGACAGGCAACTCGCTCACCTGATGGATTGCCTCGAAAGCGAAGTACATTTGAAGCGGAGAGAAATGGGCATCAACCGGGTATTCAAATTAGTGGATACGTGTGCCGCTGAGTTTGAAGCAAAAACGCCTTACTACTATTCTACTTTTGATTCTGAAAACGAATCGGTTTCTTCCGATCGTAAAAAAGTAATTGTGTTGGGTTCCGGCCCAAATCGTATTGGACAAGGTATTGAATTTGACTACTCGTGCGTGCATGGAATCTTAGCTGCCAAAGAGTGCGGCTACGAAGCCATCATGATCAACTGCAATCCGGAAACAGTTTCTACCGATTTTGATATTGCGGATAAACTTTATTTCGAGCCGGTATTTTGGGAACACCTGTGGGACATCATTCAATTTGAGAAACCGGTAGGTGTGATCGTTCAGTTAGGAGGGCAAACCGCATTGAAGTTAGCCGAGAAGTTGGAAAAATATGGCGTGCGGATTTTGGGCACTTCCTACGAAGCACTTGATCTGGCCGAAGACCGAGGAAGCTTCTCTACTTTATTGAAAGATTTGAGCATTCCTTATCCGGAATTTGGCGTTGCCCGCGATGCAGATGAAGCATTGGAAGTTTCTAAAACAATCGGTTTCCCATTGTTGGTGCGTCCTTCGTATGTATTGGGCGGACAAAGCATGAAGATTGTGATCAACGAAACAGAGTTGGAAAATCACATCATCGACATCTGGAAACATTTGCCAGAAAACAAAGTGTTGCTCGATCACTTTCTGGAAGGTGCCATCGAAGCCGAAGCAGACGCGATTTGTGATGGCGAAGATGTGTACATCATCGGTATCATGCAGCACATTGAGCCGGCCGGTATTCACTCCGGAGATTCGTATGCCGTGTTGCCGCCTTATAATCTGGGCGACTTTGTAATGAAGCAAATTGAAAGCTACACCAAGCGCATTGCCATTGCCTTAAAAACCGTGGGCCTGATCAATATTCAATTCGCCATTAAAAATGACAAGGTGTATATCATCGAAGCAAACCCTCGTGCATCGCGCACCGTGCCTTTCATTTGCAAAGCCTATGACGAGCCGTATGTAAATTATGCCACGAAGGTGATGTTGGGCGAAAAGAAAGTGAAAGATTTCAACTTCAACCCGACCAAGAAAGGCTATGCGATTAAAGTACCCGTGTTCTCGTTCAGCAAATTCCCGGAAGTAAATAAAGAACTGGGGCCGGAAATGAAATCAACCGGAGAAGCCATTTATTTTATCGATGATCTGATGGACGATTATTTCCTGAACATTTACAACGAACGAAATCTGTATCTCAGCAGATAGCAGTAGAGATTCGAAAAGAAAAGGCCGGGTTTTAAATCCGGCCTTTTTTATGAATGTTAGTTGTCGGTTTTCACACCAAATAACAAGAATTCTTTCCCGTGAAGAATTTTGTTTAACTCCCGCTGGGTTTTCATGATTTCATCCAGTGAAAGCTTGAGTTCATTGTTATAGATTTTATAGATCAATGCCCACTCTTCTTTATCCATAAAGCCATCCGAATTGGCGATCACACACATCCAGGAAATAGACCGGATCATTTTGGCGGTCTCCAGTTTACGCAATCCAATCAGGCAGTCTTTATAAATAGATGCGGAATCTCTTGTTTTAAACTGGTTCAGATCGGCTTCAAACTTCTCTTCATTAAACCCCTCCGCTTTAATCATCTTCTTGCCCAGGAGCAGTTCTTTTTCATTCACCTTGCCATCGGCACAAATGAGTAGATAGTATAATCCCGTAAGAGTTGAGTTATAATCCATGTGGGGAGCTTAGGAATTTTGGCGCGCAAATTAGGCAAAATCTTCAAAACTAAATTCCTTCACTCCACAAAAACCTGATTCTTATTCCCTTCGAAGCGATTTTACGGGATTTACAATAGCAGCCTTGATGGATTGGTAACTAACAGTAGTCCAAGCAATCATTAAAGCCACGACACCCGCCATAAAAAAAGACCCAGCACCTAATTCCATTCGGTAGGCAAAGCTACTCAGCCACTCCGTCATCATCCAATAGCCGATGGGCACAGCCAAAACAAAAGCGAGTACAACTAATTTCGTAAAGTCTTTCGACAATAATACAATCACTCCGCCTACCGAGGCTCCAAGCACTTTTCGAATTCCTATTTCCTTGGTTCGAAGGCTTGCGGTGTAAGCCGATAGTCCGAATAAACCAACGCAAGCAATCAAAATCGCTAAACCCGAAAATACGGAAAGCAACTTACCAGATCGTTTTTCTTCCCGATAACCTTGATCAAGATTGTCATCTAAAAATTGATACTTAAATGGCTGGCCGGGCACCAACTCTTTCCACAGATTTTCGATTTGGGCTACAGTTTGTGTGCCTGATCCTGCCTTGAACTTGATGGCAACAAAAGCATTGTTGGGTCGGCCAAAAGCTTCTTGGCTATAGATCACAAGCGGGGTAATCTCATCGCGCAATGATTGAAAATGAAAATTCTTAACCACCCCTAATACAGTGAAAAACTTAGTGGTGGTAGTACCATCATTGTTTTGCACCACGTTGGATAACCGCTTGCCCACCGGATCACTCACCCCCATCGTTTTCACAGCTGTTTCATTGAGCAAAATATACAACGAGTCGTTGGTAGTCTTTGAAAAACTACGACCTTCCTTCAGATCAAAATGCATCACATCCATCAACTCGTCCGCTATCACCATCGACTTCACAGTTAAAATGTCGCTGGATCCTTCTGGCTGAAATTGATCACCAAACACATCATCGCGATTTCCAATGCGAGCACTGCTGCCCGCAGCCGCCAATACCATCGGCATTTGTTTGATCTGTTCGATAAACACTTCTGTTTTCTTATCCAATACAAAGGCACGCTCCACCATCAGCACTTGTTCCTTATCGAAACCCAGATTTTTATTTTGCATGAATTGCATTTGCTGATTCACCACCACCGTGCCCACAATCAATACAATCGAGATCATGAATTGAAATACTACCAAACCATTTCGCAGCCACGCCCCCTTGTTACTTCCCGAAAAATTTCCCTTCATCACCACGGCCGGATTGTAGCTGCTCAGCACAAATGCCGGATACAATCCCGCCATCACACCCACAAAAATGGCTACGGCTATCAAGCCCACAATTGCTTTTGCACTAATGAAAAATGGCAATTGCTTTTCAACCAAATCATTGAAGGATGGTAGTGCCAACAAAGCAAACAAAACTGCGAGCAGCGTAGCAAAAACAGAAAGCAAAACTGACTCTGTCAAAAACTGAAACACCAATTGATTTTTTACAGAGCCCATCACTTTGCGCACGCCTACTTCGCGGGCACGCTCTGCCGATCGAGCCGTTGCTAAATTCATAAAGTTGATGCACGCGATGATTAAAATCAGCACGGCAACAAAAGAGAGAATGTAGATGTAGCGAATATTGCCACTGGGTGTAATGGTAAACTCTATATTGGTAGGATCTAAGTGAATGGATGGAAGAGGTTGTAAAAAGTAGCGGTAGCCGTTGCCCGCTTTTTTATATTCTTCCCACGATTTTCCTAAGTCATGTTCGATGTGCCCTGCCGCATATGTGTCCACCATCTTTGGAAATTTGGACTCGAGCGCTTTTGCATCAGCTCCTTGCTTTAATTTAATGTAGGTATGCGAATCAAAGCTGGTGTAGTTTTCACTGTTAATAAACTGCCGAAACTGTGGGCCTGCAAGTGAACCCAAAAAATCAAAACGCAAATGAGATGGGCCGGCTAACTCTTTGAAAACACCTGCCACTTTCATTTCACCAAAATCACCGCCTAAAATTTTTCCGATGGGCTCTTCTTCACCAAAATACTTAGTTGCCATGGCTGTGGAAATCACCACCTGATTCGGTAGCGCCAGCGCTGTGTTTTTGTCTCCTTTCACTAATTCCAAATCAAAAAAGTGGAAAAAGGATGAGTCGGCTTGTAAAAAATAATCTTCTTCAAACGACTTTATCTCTGAGTCGCTGACTTTATATGTAACCACCGCGTTCTTATTGGGGCCAAATAGATGCATAACACGCTCTACTTCGGGAAAATCTTGTTGAATCGACTTAGCGAAAGAATGAGGGACAACTGAATAAAATGTTTTGTGGTTGGGATACTTGCGCTCAAGTGTCATCTTATACACACGCTCTCCTTCCGGAAAAAATTGGTCGTATGATAACTCATGGCTAACGTACAGTAAAATGAGAATGCAAGCGGCAATACTCACTGCCAAACCCAATACATTAATAGAGGTGTACACACGCTGCTTCAAAAGGCTGCGGATGGCGATTTTGAGGTAGTTTCGAATCATGATTTCGTTGATAAGAAGGTTACTTTCAGACGATAAATACCCACGCTTTGTTGAAAAGTTACGCGAATTGGGTAGGCGAATTTTATAAAAGGCTTAATTCAAGCCTCAATGGCGATATTCAAAGTCAATTTGTCACTTCGTTTTGATGTTCCGTAAAACTTTATCTTTGCCTTCTCAGTTGTAACACTATGCTACGATTTTTAATCATTACCGGGTTGATTTCATACGTACTGTATAAAGTAGGTGGATTTTTCTTTCGAATGGGTGCCGCTTCACAAACCAGAAATTATCCCCCGCGACAACCACAAACAGACTTTCAGCAGCCTAAAAAAGAAAAAAAGGGTGGCTCTATTAAAGGTGGTGAATATGTGGATTATGAAGAAGTGAAATAACCATGCGGATACCATTCTTTAAATACGAGGCCACCGGAAATGACTTTGTGGTGATTGACAACCGCAACAAAGAATATTCATTTTCTACAGAACAAGTAAAAAAAATTTGCGACCGAAAATTTGGAATTGGCGCTGACGGACTGATGCTGTTAGAGCCACATCCTTATTTGGATTTTAATTTGATCTATTTCAACAGCGATGGAACCTCCAGTTTGTGTGGCAATGGAAGTCGTGCAGCGGTAGCGTTGGCAGCTGCTCTTCAAATCGTAAAAGGCAAAACGCAATTCAATGCCTACGATGGTGCCCACGAAGCAACTCTTTTGGCCGACCGAACTGTGCGGTTAAAAATGAATAATGTGCAAAAGGTGCTATCCTTACCTACCGGAGTTTTTGTAAACACAGGGTCTCCTCATTTTATTCAGATAGTGAATGATGCAGAGCGGTTTCCCGTAATTGAGGCCGGAAGAAAAATTCGCTATAGCGAGAATTTTAACCCCGATGGCACCAATGCCAACTTCATTCAATTAATGCCCAACAATACCATCTTTGTTCGCACCTACGAGCGTGGCGTGGAAGATGAAACGCTATCATGCGGCACGGGTGTAACAGCCGCTGCCTTGGCTGCCCATCTGGAAGGCTACTTCTCCCCTGTCAAAATCAAAACACTAGGCGGAGAACTTTCCGTTGAGTTCACCGCAAACCCAGACGGAACATTTACCAATATTTATTTGATTGGACCCGCCAGAAGAGTGTTTGAGGGAGTGTTTGAGTTATAATTTTCTTTACTGCATTTAAAATCAAATTTCATTTCAGAAATCTATTGAACTCAGGCAAAATCAAGCCATTGAGTCATATTCTTCATAACTATACCTGCCAAAAATGTACTTGAACTGATTCTGGAACTATAATTGCACTTCGATTTCCTTAAATTTACCGCCCGGTAACAACTTTTGGCATTTAGTGGATTGCTGGCAGGCATCTGGTGAAAGCGTCAGGGATTGTGAAGGCTAACTTTCATTAAAATTCGTTTATGTTAAAACTCATCGCCAAGCTATTTGGCACCAAGTCAGAAAAAGATATCAAGCGCATGATGCCCTTGGTAGATGCTACCAAAAAGGAAGGTGAAAAAATCACTTCCATTTCGAATGACGAATTGCGAAACCTGACCCTGGCTATCCAAGCTGAAATTAACACCAAGCTTAGCTCCATTGATAGCCGCTTGAATGATTTACACAAGCAAATCAATGATCAGCCCGATCTGGACATCAACGAAAAAGAAGCCATCTTCAATCAGATCGATCAAATCGAAAAAGAACGCAACAAAGAACTTGAAAAAGTTCTCATTGATGTGTTGCCCCGCGCTTTCGCGATCGTGCGCGAAACCGCCCGCAGATTTAAAGAAAATGAATATCTCGAAGTAACGGCTAGTGACTTTGATCGCTTTCTTTCGGCCAAGCATCAAAACATAAAAATTGTTGGCGACAAGGCGCAATGGAGCCGCCAATGGATGGCTGCGGGAAACCTGATGACGTGGGACATGGTGCACTATGATGTTCAAATCATCGGTGGTATTGCGCTGCACGAAGGCAAAGTGGCCGAAATGGCAACGGGTGAAGGAAAAACGTTAGTTGCTACCTTCCCTGCATTCTTAAATGCGCTGGCCAAACGTGGCGTTCACATCGTAACCGTGAACGATTACCTCGCCAAACGCGACAGCGAATGGATGGGACCTATCTTCCAGTTTCATGGCATCAGCGTAGATTGTATCGATAAGCACGAGCCGAATTCGGTTGCCCGCAGAAATGCGTACCAGTCCGATATCTGCTACGGAACTAACAATGAATTTGGTTTCGACTACCTCCGTGACAACATGGCGCGTGAGCCGGAAGAATTAGTACAACGTGGCCATCATTATGCCATGGTCGATGAGGTAGATAGCGTGTTGATTGACGAAGCCCGTACTCCGCTTATCATTTCAGGTCCGGTGCCACGGGGCGATGAACACGAATTCTACGATTTGAAACCGCGCATCAACAAACTGGTAGAAGCGCAGAAAAAATTGGTGAATCAATACCTCAACGATGCGAAGAAATTAATTTCAGAAGGTCAGGAGAAAGATGGTGGACTCGCACTTTTCCGAGCCTACCGCGCCATGCCCAAATACAAGCCGCTCATTAAAATGTTGAGCGAAATGGGTAACAAAGCCATTCTGCAAAAAACAGAGAACTATCACTTACAAGACAACAAAAAAGAGATGCCGGTAGCCGATGCTCCCCTCTTTTTTGTGATCGATGAAAAAGACAACAGCGTAGATCTTACTGAAAAAGGAATTGACTTGATCACCGGTGAAGGTGAAGATCCTCGATTCTTCATCTTACCCGAAATCGGAATTGAGTTAAATAAACTCGAAAAAGACCCAAGTCTTTCTGAAAACGAGCGATTCCAGAAAAAAGAAGAACTCATCCGCGATTACACAACTAAATCGCAACGCATCCACAGTGTTAATCAATTACTCAAAGCATACACTTTATTCGAGCGCGACACTGAATACATCATCGTAGATGGCAAAGTAAAAATTGTAGATGAGCAAACCGGTCGTGTATTGGATGGCCGCAGATACTCCGATGGCTTGCATCAGGCGATCGAAGCAAAAGAAAATGTGAAGGTGGAAGACGCTACGCAAACTTACGCTACCATCACCTTGCAGAACTACTTCCGCATGTATCACAAGCTGGCCGGTATGACCGGTACAGCCGAAACAGAAGCAGGCGAATTGTGGGACATCTACAAATTGGATGTGGTGGTAATTCCAACCAACAAACCAACCACCCGCAAAGATCAAGACGACTTAGTATTCAAAACCATGCGCGAAAAATTCAATGCGGTGGTCGATGAAATTGTAAAACTGACAGCAGCCGGCAGACCGGTGTTAGTGGGTACTACTTCCGTAGAAATATCTGAGCTCGTAAGCCGATTGCTGACAATGAAAAAGATCAAGCATCAGGTTTTGAATGCGAAACAACATCAGCGCGAAGCAGAAATTGTTGCTGAAGCTGGTAAGCCGGGCACGGTAACCATCGCTACCAACATGGCCGGTCGCGGTACGGATATTAAACTTACACCCGAATCAAGAGCAGCCGGAGGTTTGGCAATCATTGGTACCGAACGCCACGAATCGCGCAGGGTAGACAGACAGTTGCGCGGTCGTTCCGGTCGCCAGGGCGATCCGGGTTCATCAACGTTTTATGTTTCGTTAGAAGACAACTTGATGCGTTTGTTTATGCCGGAGCGTATTGCCCGCATCATGGACCGCTTAGGCTTGAAAGAAGGCGAAGTGATTTCACACTCGATGGTAACAAGCTCCATTGAGCGCGCGCAGAAAAAAGTAGAAGAAAATAACTTTGGAATACGCAAGCGCTTGTTGGAATACGACAACGTGATGAACTCACAACGTGAAGTAATCTACAAACGCAGAAAGAACGCTTTATTTGGTGAGCGTTTGAAGTTGGATATTCTCACGATGCTTTATGACACCTGTGGCGAATTGGTTGGCAATGCCAAAGCCGGTGGCAACTACGAAGAGTTTAAGTTGAATGTATTGAGTACACTGGGTGTAGACTTTACATTATCTCCTGAAGAGTTTGGTAAACTAGACGCTGCAGTTCTAACCGAAAATTTGTATGAAGACGCGCTGAAGCAGTACAACCACAAAAACAAATTGGCTGCTGAGAAAGCAATGCCAATTGTTACAGACATCTTCCGCACACGCGGTGCTAACATTCAGGATATATTAGTGCCTTTTACAGATGGTTCAAAACAGATTGGTGTGGCCGCCAATTTAAAGAAGTGTATTGAGTCTAAAAATGCCGAGTTGATCAAGGCCATGGAAAAGATGATTTCGTTGGCGATTATCGACCAGCAATGGAAAGAACACTTGCGTGATATGGACGATTTAAAGCAATCCGTTCAAAATGCCGTCTACGAGCAGAAAGATCCACTGTTGATTTACAAGTTTGAAGGTTTTGAAGCGTTTAAGAAATTCATCGCGAAGGTGAATGAAGAAACGATATCCTTCTTGATGAAGGCGGACATCCCGGTGCAAGACTCTGACGAAGTGCAGGAAGCGCGGGCTCAAAAGCGTCAGAAGTTGAGTGAGCAAAAAGAAGAATCGCGATCTTTATTGCAAGGAGGTGGTCAGCCTAACGCTCCTCAACAGCGCACTGAAGAAAAAGTGATGCCCGTGAAATCAGAGAAAATTGCCGGACGCAATGATAAAGTAACGGTGCAATACCAAAACGGCACGGTCATGAAAGATGTGAAGTATAAGAAGGTAGAAGATGATATCTTAGCGGGAAGATGTATTGTAATTGAACAATAAATTTGAATTGCCAATGATGTTAATCAAAAAGCAGCCAAGAGAAAAATGCCGAAGCACCGAAGGTAGCTATGTAAAATTCTCATGGCTGCTTTTTGTTTTCCTTCTATTCCTTTACATGCCCGGCTGGGCGCAGAAGCCGGCATACACGGAAGACCTTAGTTCGTTAAGGCCCAAAGTTTCTGCCGATGCATTTGATCAGAAAAAAGATTCTATAAAAAATAAAGTTGAACTGACGCGCTCCACACCACGCCATACCGTGAATGCAAAAGTAGATCAGGTGTTGGATAGTATTGATCGTTTTAATCTCACCCGCAGATTTGTGGATGGATATACCATTCAAATCTATTCCGGCCAGAAGAAAGAAGATGCGTTGAGTGCATCTAAAAAACTTATGGAGTCTTACACCGATTTAAAGACCAATATTCAATATCAACAGCCAAAGTTTAAAGTGACTGTGGGCAAATATTTCACCCGGCTGGAAGCGCAAAAAGATTTACTTCGATTGAAACGCTTGTTTTCGAGCTCTATTCTCGTCCCCGAAAGAATAATGATAAAGTAGGCTTTGTTGCCTATTTTTGCCTGCATGTTGCTGTCACAAATCCAACGCTTATCGCGCGAATATGCCAACGAGGTGATCTCCTTTCGCAGGCATCTGCACGCTCATCCTGAACTTTCTTATCAGGAAGAAAATACGGCTAAGTTTGTTACCGAAAAACTGATCAGCTTTGGATTGAGACCCACACGTATGGCTACAACCGGAGTGGTGGCTTTAATTGAAGGGAAGAATCCCACAAAAAAAACCATTGCGCTTCGTGCCGATATTGATGCACTGCCAATTAATGAGCAGAACAAAGTTGACTATAAGTCTACCCAACCCGGTGTGATGCATGCCTGTGGTCATGATGTACATACCTCTTCATTACTAGGCACCGCCAAAATTCTCAGTCAACTACGGAATGAATTTGAGGGAACCATCAAACTGATTTTTCAACCGGGCGAAGAAAAAAATCCGGGAGGCGCTTCCATTATGATTCGCGAAGGCGTACTTGAAAATCCGGCTCCACAAGCAATCATTGGCCAGCATGTGTTTCCTCTTTTGCCGGTCGGGAAAATTGGATTTCGCGAAGGCAAGTACATGGCCAGCAGCGATGAAATTTATTTAAAAGTAATTGGCAAAGGTGGTCATGGTGCCACACCTGAGCTGACGATTGATCCGGTGGTGATCGCTTCGCATATTATCATCGCCTTGCAACAGGTTATCAGTCGCAATGCCAGCCCGAAGCAGCCCACTGTTTTAACCTTTGGAAAAATTACAGCCAATGGTGCTACGAATATTATTCCTGACGAAGTAAATATCGCAGGCACTTTCCGGGCGCTGGATGAAAAGTGGCGCAGTGAAGGTTTGAAACGAATTCAAAAAATGGCCGAGAGCATTGCCGAAGGCATGGGCGGAAAATGTGAAGTAGACATTCATCACGGGTACCCCTATCTCGAAAATAATCCTGCCCTCACGCAGCGCATCAAGCAAGCAGCTGCCGAATATGTAGGAGCCGAAAATGTGGTAGACATCGACCTGACATTAGGATCAGAAGATTTTGCTTATTACTCACAAGTTATACCAGCTTCTTTCTATCGATTAGGCACACGCAACGAATCGAAAGGTATCACCTCTTACGTACACACGCCTACATTTGACATTGATGAAGATGCTCTGGTCATTGCACCGGGACTTATGGCCTGGATGGCAATTGCAGAATTAAACTAATCTTACTTGTTGAGCATCGTTACTTTGTACACCAGTCTGGATTATCAGGTAAATTCAAATCATGAGGGCATTGTGGGTATTGCTTTTGACTTTTTGTAGTCTGCCTTCTTATTCGCAATTCACTGAATTTGATTCGCTTGATTTTACACTGCCCGATAGCATAGCAACTTGGTATCGGGGATACAGTTTAAAGAATAGAGAGAAGCTCGCATTATTATTGACCAAAGATTTCCCAAGCGAAGCCGATAAATTCAGGTGTATCTTCAAATGGGTAACCGATAACATTTCATATGACTTAGATCTGTATCATGAGTCCAAGCGAAAGAACAAAGAATATCGTTTCAAAAGCAATAAACTAGCGAAGTGGCGCAAACAATTCGATAAGAAACTGACCAAGCGTTTATTTCAAAAGAAGTCGAGTGTTTGCTCGGGTTATGCTATTTTATTGAAAGAACTTTGTCAGTACGCAGGTATATCATGCGAAATAATATCAGGTTATGGCCGGCCTTATTTCCCCATTGGCTGGGGATCTGTTGATCACGCGTGGAATGCCGTGCGGTTGAACGATCGATGGTATTTATGTGATGTAACTTGGGCTAGCGGATATGTGGACGAAGATGAGCTTCATTTTACACGCAGCTTTAACAAAAACTATTTTCTTACCGATCCTCAACTGTTTTCGGCTGATCACTTTCCGTCCGATCCGAATTGGTTTTTAACTTTTGATAAGCCTACTCTTCGAAATTTCTTGGATGCTCCCATTAAGAAATCAGGTTTTATTCAACATAAACTGAATCATTACCGACCGGAAGTTGGACGCCTAAAGGTAACTCCAGATTCGCTGTTGCGATTTTCGTTTACCTCCAACTTACCTGCCAAAAGCATGAAGTCCGTTCAAGTTGATGTCTATAAAAAATCAAAGCGCGGCTTCGAGCCTGTTGACAGTAAAACCATAGACTTATTTATCGATAAAGAAGGCTACTACTATTTTAGCTTCAATCTTTGCGATAAAGGAACATTCCGAGTGCAAATCTATTACAAGCGCAAATTCATACTTGGCTACGAAGTTTTTTCGAAATAATTTAATTATTAAGCAATCTTGAAGTTAAAAATTGCTTCCCTCCATTCGTTATATTTACCGGAAGCATGCAGGAAAACCTACCCAATCAATTAAATACTCCTTCTGGTTATCCCTGGAAAACCTATGCCCGAAATGCGCTTTTCATTTTGTTGGCGCTTCTCGTGTTTCTGTTTTCTATCGATTTAATGATTGCCTCGCTGCAGCAATTAGGCAATGTAGCAACCGACACCATCTTGCTCGCCACATCCAATCCGTTTACAGGATTATTCATTGGCTTGCTCATGACGGCCATTATTCAGAGTAGTTCGGCCACCACTTCAGTGGTAGTTGCTCTCGTAGCTTCCGGTTCCATTTCGTTGCAAGCAGCCGTGCCGATAATCATGGGCGCGAACATTGGTACGACCATCACCAGCACCATTGTTTCTTTGGGATTTATCACTCGCAAAAAAGAATTCAGAAGAGCCGTAGCAGCCGGCACGTATCATGACTTCTTCAACATTCTTACAACCGTCATTCTCTTTCCGCTGGAATATTATTTCGGATTTTTGTCCGGACTGGCCAGAACCATCGCTACCAAATTTTTTCATGAACCAACCGGTCAGGTAGCAGTCGATTTTTCTTTTTTAGGCGGCTACTTTAAATGGGCAGTTGATTTCTTACAAAGCAGCATCAATAATGGGTTTGTGTTGGGATTGATGTCCATCGTTTCACTTTTTGGCTCCATTCTTTTCTTTCGCAAAATCATTACACAATTATTGGGGTTTGGCTCACCCGAAAAATTTCAACGCTTCTTTTTTCGCAACACACTGAAGTCGTTTGCGTGGGGATTGCTTACTACTGCGGCCATTCGTTCCAGCACCGTCACTACTTCGTTGGTTGTGCCCTTGGTTGCTAAAAAAGTAGTAAAACTGAAGTCCGCGGTGCCTTTTATTTTAGGAGCTAATATTGGCACCACCATTACTGCATTTATTGCAGCCACTCTCAACTCCAATGCAGCGATTAGCATCGCGATTGCACACTTTCTTTTCAACTTTATTGGCGTGTTAATCTTTTTACCGATCCCTTATCTCAAAGATTTACCGCTCAAATTAGCCAATGGCCTTGGGCGGCTTACTTTGCAATATCGACTGGTGGGCTTTTCGTATTTGCTCTTCACTTTCTTTTTCATTCCCTTTTTGTTGATCTACTTGAGCAAAGGAATAATCAACATGCAAGAGGCGACTTACGAGCGAGTAAATGAACAAGGGGTACACACTTCGTACAAACAACTTATCAAGAAATTCTCCGGAAATCAACTCAGCGGATGGGCAGCTTACGATGCCGATTTAGAAATGAAAGGATCAAATAAAGTTGTTTCGGTTTTTCGAAAAAGAAATCTGTTGATCATCAACAATGATTTGTTCGAGTTGAACAAAGAAGGCTTTTGTCGTGATGGCGAAGATGATCAGGGAAAATATCAATTGTGCATCCGTGAAATCAAGTCGCAGTTAAAACTAAGCGAACAATTGACAGCCGATTCGATTTTTGTTTTTGAGAAGCGCTCGTATGAACCTCAAAAGACAGACTCAGCCTACACGCTTCTATACGTGAGCGCCAAAGAAAACCTATTGGTAAAAAAAGAACGGTTGGATAAAACCGGCAAACTTCTCTGGCTAGAGCGACTCACGCATATTGAAAGAAAGTAGCCAAACAGCACAAAAAGCGGCTGGAAAATCCTGAAAATGGGTGCATATTTGCGTGGTTTAGCTATTACAATCAATGAAATACAAACGCATTGTTCTAAAACTCAGTGGTGAGGCACTGATGGGTTCTAAAAACAGCAATATCGATCCGGCCGTGTTGGAGCAGTATTCTGAAGAAATCAAAGAACTAAAAGAACAGGGCGTGCAAGTAGCCATTGTAATTGGCGGAGGCAACATATTCAGGGGCGGCCAAGCCGAAGCATTGGGTATCGACCGGGTTCAAGGCGACTACATGGGTATGCTCGCAACCGTAATCAACGCGATGGCGTTGCAAAGTGCCTTAGAGCGTCACGGCATGTATACACGCCTGATGGCCGGCATCAAAATGGAGCAAGTTTGCGAGCCTTTCATTCGCAGAAGAGCCATCCGTCACTTAGAAAAAAACAGAATTGTCATTTTTGGTGCAGGTATTGGAAATCCGTATTTCACTACCGACTCAACCGCCAGTTTACGTGCCATCGAAATTCAAGCTGATGTAGTATTGAAAGGAACACGTGTGGATGGTGTTTACACCAAAGACCCCGAAAAATATCCGGACGCAGTTCGGTATAAAACCCTTTCTTTTCAGGAGGCTTACGAAAAAAATCTGAACATCATGGACATGACGGCCTTTACGCTTTGTCAGGAAAACAAATTGCCGATCATCGTTTTTGACATGAATAAAAAAGGCAATCTGTTGAAGATCGTGCGTGGCGAAGAAGCCGGCACGCTGATTAGCTAATTTTTACCTCCACCCGAATAGTAATTTTCAGAGAGCCCGAAGTTTCGCTCAGGCGCTTTGTTTTCCACATCGTGAAACGCCACGGGCGTGAGGCCTGTAAATAATTTATAATCGCGCACCAAATGCTGGTAATCATGGTAGCCACACTCTACAGCTACCCGCAACCAATCATAATGCTCAAATCGATTTTTGCATCGGAAGGCTCGGTCAAATCGCGCAATGCGTAAATAGAGTTTTGGATTTACACCGGTTTGCTGTTGAAAAACGCGTTCCAATTGTTTTGAGCTTAGACACGCCAAGTCAGCCAATTGATCGATCGAAGGAATTTCTCGCTGCTGCGATATATAATTGAATAAAGGCGTTAATGATCGATGGTTTTTACGTTGTTTTTTGGTCAGCGAAAGCACCAAGTTCTCTACGATGCTGATCATTTGAAGATAGTCGGAAGCAAAATGAAGTTGCTCGTTCACATCGCGAAGTTGAGAAGAAAATAAATCTTCGGCATGCAAATACAAGTTGGTAAAATCCGATGCGGGAATCCCCAGCAGGGAAGTCAACGCACCGGGGTGAAAAATAATTTGTACGACTAAAAACTGATGGCCAATGTGGCGATGCGTTACTTCCGTTTGCTGTCCATAAAATACCACCGGCAAGTTTTCAATCACTTTGCCAATCGATCTGTATTCTACTTTCTCCCGATCAAAAGGATAAAACGCCAAGCAATGCTCCGGCCGGGGAGGATACGCTTTAAAAGGCACCGCCTGACTTTTGTCAAACACCAAATGCACAATACGGTAGACCTGAACAAAGTCACTTACCTGTGGGGACGGTATGAAATCGCGTAGTATCAAATCTGCTGACGATCTCGGAAGATAGCTGAATTATTTTAGAGCGTGAGCGGTGGCCCGACCGTTTTCATTCCATGCTCGGCATGTATGCGATCCATTTCTTCGTCACTGGGTCGGGTTTTCATGGCATTCATGGTAATAAAAAACTCTTCCATCTTTCCGGCAGGCTGTAAAAAGTAAATCAGTTTCCCTGTATCCGATAATTGAATCCACGTGTGGGCGATGCCGCGCGGTAAAAAAATGGTTTGCCCTTCGCTGAGAACATGCGTTTCATCGCCTACGACAAAACGGAATTTGCCTTCGGTAACGGTAAAAATTTCATCCTGATACAAATGGATGTGCAAAGAAGGTCCGGTTTTCTCCACTCCCCGGTATTCGAAAACCGAAAGCTGGCCACCTGTATCTTTGGATGAAATTTTCAGATCGTTGTGGTTTACACCTTTAAACATCACCACATCGCCAAAGCGCGATTTTTCGGCATCGACCACAAATGGTTTGGTAGCTGATTTTTTACCCTTCTTCCCGCCCTGAGGCATGCCGAGTGCCAGCATGGGTGCAACTGTTAAGCCCGTCAGTAAAAATTGTTTGCGATTCATAGAATTTAAATTTTTAGGGAAGATGCAGGTTAGATCAAGCTATTTGGTGGTAAAAAACAGACATTCTCAAAAATAGCTTCATGCCAAGGGAAGAGATCTTTCAGAAGAAATGGTTGATTTTCTGTTAAGCTAAATGAAGTAAACCCGGCCTAAAACACATAAAAAACAAATAAGCGATGCATGAAAATGCGAAAGAAAAAATCGTAATTCGTGCCTAGTAAATTTGAACCCATCATGGAAGAAATTGAAATGTATTTAGACGAGGCCAAAGACCAAATGAACAAGGCACTCGCTCACGTATCACACGAACTCACGAAAATCAGAGCCGGCAAGGCAAACCCATCCATGTTAGATGGCATTCTGGTGTCGTATTATGGAGCCATGACTCCGCTGCAACAAGTTTCGTCAATGACCACACCCGATGCCCGCACTATTTTCATCAAACCATGGGAAAAAGGGCTGATTCAAGAAATTGAAAAATCCATTATGAACGCCAATCTGGGGCTTACGCCACAAAACGATGGACAACAGGTGATCATCAATGTGCCCATGCTGACGGAAGAAAGACGCAGGCAATTGGTGAAGCAGGTCAGTCAGGAATGCGAGCAAGGAAAAGTAAGTATCCGCAGCATCCGCAAAGAAACCAATGAGAGTTTGAAGAAAATCAAAGGTGTATCGGAAGACGATGTAAAAAATGGTGAAGGCACCGTTCAAAAATTGACCGATGAGTTCATTATTAAAATCGATGCGCTCCTAAAGAAAAAAGAAGGGGAAATTATGACGGTGTAGTTATTTTAAGAAATTGCTCACTTCATCTGCAATTTTCTTTTTAACACTACTCCATGTTTGACCATTCAAACTTATTGGGTCTTCACTTTCATCCGCATCAGCGAAGTAGGTTATTGCTTGTGGTACTGTTATCATCAGGTTCTGCGCAAAATACTTTTCTCGATGAAATTGGATAAAGTCGTTGACCCTATAATGGTTTAAAAGTTCAGCTATATCCCAAAAATCCTTCTTTTTTCCTCTTCCCAAAACAGCTTGCACTTTCATAGCAATGATATCGGGTGTTGAAAACATTCTTACGCCTTCTACATGTTCAATTTCACGAATCAATGGGTGAGGATGTCTTACAAAATCCACTTTTACATCATCAATAAAGCTAAATACTCCGAAATGGGGTGGTTTTTCTTCCATGAGAAACTGAGAGCCAAATTTTTTACTTAAGCAACTAACCACGACTTCGTTTTCAAATGGAAAAGGTGAAAACAAATCTAAGTCTACAGATTTCCGATGGCCATACAGAAGTGATAAAGCTGTTCCGCCAACGAGCGAAAAATCCTTTAATTCAGGAATTTCTAAAAGCTCCTTTAATATGGAAAAAGTGCCGGGTTCAACTGTCTTAAGGAATAGCATCTAAAATCAGTTAATGGGCGATTAATAACCGCACTTGCCAAGTACATTCGTGTTTCAGGTAAAAACTTAGCGTTTAAAACAACTTCTGTAACTTTTTCATCGCCATAATATCTTCGACAATTACGAATATCATCAACATCTCCACGTTCAAATACACGCTCAATCACAAAATTAGCTTTTGCCTCGTAGTCGATATTCTCAAAAACTACGTCCCAGAAAATTCTTCTATTGAATATAGGTTTTACCTTTTCCATTCTCAAGAAAGTTATGGCAATTGCATCAATAAAAAAAGCTGCAGGTTGTCTGCAGCTTTTAGTTAACTTATAATTAGTCAAGTTTAGATTTTGAAAGCCTTTTTAATAGGCTCCACATAATCCAGTTTCTCCCAAGGGAACAATTCTACCTTCACTCTCTTCTCCGTTTTTTTGCCCTTGTTGAAAACCTTCTCTACAACTTTCGACTCGCGACCCATGTGGCCATAAGCTGCTGTTTCAGAATAGATCGGTGTGCGTAGTTTGAATCGTTCTTCAATGAAATATGGGCGCATGTCAAACACCTTTTCAATTTTGCGGGCAATTTCGCCATCGCTTAAATTTATTTTGGCCGATCCGTACGTGTTTACATACAACCCTACTGGTTTTGCCACACCAATCGCGTAAGCTACCTGCACCAATACTTCATCACAAACTCCGGCTGCTACCAGATTTTTTGCAATGTGACGTGTTGCATAAGCGGCTGAACGGTCTACTTTGCTAGGATCCTTTCCGGAAAATGCACCACCACCGTGTGCTCCTTTGCCTCCGTAAGTATCTACAATAATTTTTCTTCCGGTCAATCCGGTGTCGCCATGCGGGCCACCGATCACAAACTTACCGGTAGGGTTTACAAAATATTTAATCTCTGTGTTGAAGAGGTTTTGCACACGCTTCGGCAATTTCTTCATGATGCGTGGCACCAGAATGTTCACCACATCATCTTTAATTTTCTTGAGCATGACTGCATCTTTATCGAAATCATCATGCTGAGTGGAAATAACAATTGCGTCAATGCGCTGCGGCTTGTTGTCATCGCTGTATTCAATGGTCACTTGCGATTTCGCATCCGGACGAAGATAGGTCATCACTTTTCCTTCTTTGCGGATTACCGACAACTCACGCAAAAGTAAATGAGCCAATTCCAATGGAAGTGGCATGAAGTTGTCTGTTTCGTTGGTAGCATAACCAAACATCATTCCCTGGTCGCCCGCGCCCTGATCTTCCTTTTTCTTACGCTCTACACCTTGATTGATATCTGAAGACTGTTCATGGATAGCTGAAAAAATACCACAGCTGTTCGCTTCAAACATGTACTCGCTTTTGGTGTATCCAATCTTACGAATCACCTCACGGGTAATTTCCTGCACATCCAGGTAAGCTTCTGATTTTACTTCACCTGCCAAAACAACTTGTCCGGTGGTAACCAATGTCTCACAGGCTACTTTCGAATTGGCATCGTACGCCAAAAAGTAGTCGATAAGAGCATCAGAAATTTGGTCAGCAACCTTATCAGGGTGGCCTTCGGAAACAGATTCGGAGGTGAATAAATACGCCATGTTGATTTTTTAAGTTATGAGCCGCAAAAATAGGGAATAATTTGATTTGCTAAGGTGTTGTTTTAGGCCGATTCGACAAGCCTTAAATTACCATTAGTGGGTTTGTCCAAACAGAAACAGTGAAGGCACCTTGGGCAGCGTGGGCTTAGCATCGCGCCAGTCGCTCACACTTTTGGTACGAATGTTTTCAGTGGTGCCGGTGATATCCAATGCAATCGTAAGAAATGTAGAAGGGCTGAGCGCATTTAGTAAATGATCGAACACTTGATTGTTGCGATACGGTGTTTCGATAAATAATTGAGTTTGATTTTTACGAATAGATTCTTTCTCTAACTCTTTAATTGTTTTAATAGCTTCTTTGGCATCTACCGGCAAGTAACCATTGAAGGCAAAACGCTGGCCATTGAGGCCTGATGCCATCAGTGCTAGGAAAATTGAAGACGGCCCCACCAGCGGCACCACTTGAATGTGTCTCTCGTGGGCATATTTAACCGCGATCGAACCCGGATCTGCGATGCCCGGGCATCCAGACTCAGAAATGACACCCATGTAATTCCCAGCCATCAACGGGCTCATCAACTCATCGAGTTGTTCGGGTTTCGTGTCTTTATTCAAAATGCCGAAGTGTAAACTCTCAATCGAATCATAAATTTTCAAACTACTCAAAAACCGTCTGGCCGTTCGAGCGTCTTCCACCAGAAAGTGACTGGTTGCCTTGAGCGCTTTAATCACATGCGGAGGAATCACATCAAACTGAGTTCCGTCCGCAATAGTGTTGGGCACCAGGTAGAGTTTGGGAATATGGAAAGGTACGGTACTAATGGTTCAAAAATTTTATTACGGTTGAAACAAACTCCTGCGGTTTTTCTGCTTGCACCCAATGGCCCGTGTCAAGGGCTTCGATTTTAGCCTTTGGAAACAACTGCATGATTTGAGCATCATCACCTTCTTTAAAGTAAGATGAACGTGCCCCTTTTATAAATAGTGTGGATTTCGAAAAGGTTCCGGGGTATTGCATGCCCTCCCCTATTTCTTCGATGTGTGTATCAATGGCTGACAAGTTGATTTTCCAACTGAATTTGCCTTCGTTATCCCTTGTCAGATTTTTCAGAAGAAATTGACGGACGTCCGGCTCGGGCACATAGTTAGTCAACAGCGCATCCGCCTCGTTGCGCGAACCAAGTTGCGACAATGAAATCGACTTAAGTCCTTCTAGAATCTGATCGTGATGCACGGGATAAGCTTTGGGAGCTATATCTACAACAATTAATTCGTCAACTAGTTCTGGTCTCTTAATGGCCAAGTTCATGGCGGTTTTTCCACCCATCGAGTGGCCAATTATAATTGGATCCACAATTTTCTGCTCAGTGATAAAATGTTCCATGTCCTCTGTCAGCAATCGGTAGTTGAAATCATCGCTTTGTGGCGACTGTCCATGATTTCGTTGATCGATGGTATAAACGGTAAACTGTTCTGAAAATACTTTTGACAGCGAAAACCAATTATCGGACGAACCAAACAAACCATGAAGGATAATTAAAGGCTTGCCTGATCCAGCTTTACGGAAAAATAAATTCATGCAGCAAGATAGGCAGGCAATAGGCATTGGGCAAGAAATTGTGATGAGTGCGAGATTTGTGTCTAGCCAAACATCGTTTCAAATTAATGGCCATTTCCTAACTATATTTGCGCTTTTATTTTCAAAATGGAATTAGTCAACAACCAGTATCAGATTCAGGGCTTAGATGTAGCGGAAATCTGTAAAGAATTTGGAACCCCTCTTTATGTATATGATGGTCACAAAATCATCAGTCAACTGCAGAGTTTAAAAAACGCCTTCTCTGAAAATCAAGTTAAAGTAAAATATGCTGCGAAAGCACTTACCAATATCTCCATTCTGAAACTGCTTAAAAAACACGGTGCCGGTGTGGATGTGGTTTCGTTGCAAGAAGCTCACATTGCTCTAGGTGCAGGATTTGAGGCTTCAGAAATTATGTTCACCCCCAACTGTGTGGACTTTGAAGAAATTGTGGCCGGTGTTGATTTGGGTTTAAACATTAATCTGGACAACCTTTCTGCGTTAGAAAAATTTGGTAAGAAGTATGGCAGCTCTTATCCCTGCTGCATCCGATTGAACCCGCATATTTTAGCGGGCGGTAATTATAAAATTTCTACCGGACATGGCAATTCAAAGTTCGGAATCTCAGTGTATCAAATTCCGCAAATCATGCAGTTTGTGGAGCAGTACAAAATCACCATCAACGGCTTACATATTCACACCGGCTCAGAGATTACCGAGACCGATGTATTTCTCAAGATGGCCGAAATTCTTTTTGGCGTTGCCCGCGATTTTCCGTCTCTCAAATTCATTGACTTTGGTAGTGGATTTAAGGTGGCTTACAAAGAAGGCGACCTCGTTACCAACATTTACGATTTGGGATTGAAGCTGGGAAAAGCATTCAAAGAGTTTTACCACAGCTACGGAAAGCAACTGGAGTTATGGATTGAGCCCGGGAAATACCTGGTGAGCGAAGCCGGTTATCTGTTTGTGAATGCCAATGTGGTAAAGGCTACACCTTCCGTTACGTTTGTGGGAGTCAACTCCGGATTGAATCATTTGATTCGCCCCATGATGTATGATGCCTATCATCATATTATCAATACATCTAATCCTACAGGCGACCAAAAAATTTATACCGTGGTGGGGAATATTTGCGAAACCGATACACTGGGTGCAGATCGCAAACTCAACGAAGTGCGCGAAGGTGACTTGCTTGTTTTGAAAAATGCGGGTGCCTATGGCTACTCTATGGCTTCGAACTACAATTCACGATTACGTCCGGCTGAAGTTTTGATCCTGAATGGAAAAGCCCAACTGATCCGCAAGCGCGATACACTCGATGATATTTTGAGAAATCAAGTGGTGTTGGATTTTGAGTAGCCAACAAGAATAATTATTTCATTCACGCCATGGCTTCACCACTCTCTTTCGATCTGATTGTGATTGGTGGTGGTGCAGCCGGATTTTTTGGTGCGATCAATGCCGCACAGCAAAATCCTTCACTCAAAATTATAATCCTCGAAAAATCACCTAAGCTACTTTCGAAAGTAAAAGTTTCCGGAGGCGGGCGCTGCAATGTAACACATCACTGCTTTGAACCAACCCCTTTGTCGAAGCACTATCCGCGCGGACAAAAAGAATTAAAAAATATCTTCCGTTCGTTTGATGCAAAAAATACAGTAGCCTGGTTTGCCGATTTGGGTGTTGAATTAAAAACCGAAGTGGATGGCCGCATGTTTCCTTTCTCCAACGATTCACAAACGATCATTGATTGCTTTTTGTCAGAAGCTCATCGACTTCGCATTCGTGTGGAGGTGAGTTGTGGTGTTGAACGTGCCGAAAAAGTGGGTGACCATTTTTTAGTTCACACCTCACAACAAACATTTCAGGGCAAAAAGGTATTGATCACCATCGGTGGTCATCCACAAAAATCATCGTATGAATGGATTGAAAAATTAAATCATACGATCACCCCGCTCATTCCTTCGCTTTTTACTTTTAATGACACCGAAAAAAAGTTTACCGACCTGATGGGAGTTTCGGTGAATGATGCGGAAGTAAAAATTGCCGGAAGCAAACTCTCCGAGCGCGGGCCTGTGCTGATCACTCATTGGGGATTAAGCGGCCCGGCTGTTATCAAGTTATCTGCCTGGGCAGCCGAATACCTCCACGAAAAAAATTACACATTCGTGGCGCTTGTTAATTGGACGGGATCTATTTCCGAAGATGAATTGCGTACACTATTTCAAAAACATAAAGCCGAACGCGGGAAACAAAAGGTTATTGGTAATCCTTTCTTTGGGCTTTCACAACGCTTATGGGAAAGATTAGTACTGCTGGCAGAAATCAGCGACACTAAAATCTGGGCTGAGATCTCTGCCAAAGAAATGAATCGGTTGATTGAGTTTCTGATCAGATGTCCTTTTAAGATTAAAGGCAAAACAACCTTTAAAGAAGAGTTTGTGACATGTGGTGGTGTGCCGTTATCAGAAATCGATCTTAATTCCATGCAAAGCAAAAAAATGACGGGTCTCTATTTCGCTGGAGAGGTTTTGAATCTCGATGGAGAAACAGGCGGGTTTAATTTTCAGGCCGCGTGGAGCACGGCTTATCTGGCTGCTCAATCCATTGCTAATTCTTAGGTAATCGCACGGTAAACACGCTGCCTTTACCCAGCTCTGATCGGACTCCGATGGTGCCATTTAACTTAGACACGGCTTCCATAGCAATGTATAAACCCAAGCCGGTGCCTTCTGATTGAGTAGAGGCTCGATAAAACATGGTAAAAATCTTTTCGTGATACTCCTTATCGATTCCAATACCATTGTCTTCCACTTCTATGATAATTTCATAGGCCAATACTGTAAACCGCACCGCGATGTATGGATCTTCTTGCTGCAGAAAATGATATTTCACAGCGTTTCCAATCAGGTTACCCAAGATAATGCGAAGTTGCGAATAGTCTGATTGAAGAAAATAGTTTGGATTCGGTTGATAGCGTAGTGCGATTGCCTTCGCCCCACTGTTGAACTTAATATCAGCAACTACATCCTGCAGCAGCTTATTAAAATCAACGCGTTCCATCTTTAAATCCGCTTTCGTGCTTCTTGCCAATTGCAAAATGTCCGCAATTACATTATCCATTTTCCGCACCCGATTCTCTACCATTTCAAAATAATGTAAGGCCATCGAATCTTTAAGTTCAAGGCGCGCCAGATTTGCCAAACCTAAAATAGAAGCAATGGGAGCTCGTAAGTCATGCGATGTACTGTAAAAGAAACTATCCATCTCTTTATTGGTCTTGGCCAGTTTCATTCGCTCCTCCTCTAAAAGCCATATCGTCATACCCAAGCCAATGCCCGACATCAAGACCAAATCAATCACCCCAAAATAGCCCGGGAACGGCTGAGCAATCATACCTGTAATGAAGGTGATTACCACTACGAAATAAAAAGCTTGCATGCCGCCATAAATCAGCAATGAAACCGCCATAATCTTTATACCTATACCAGTAGACATTTTTCGGAATAAGAAAATAGCTGTGATCAAGAAACTGATGGATACAATAAAATACCGGAGCCCCACCCGAATAAAATAGCGCTCGTTGGAGTAGGTCGGATCTCCGGAATATAAAATAACCAAAAAGCCGCTAGCCAGCGCAATTCCTCCCAGCGCTAAACTTACTTTGCGCCAGTTAATAAAATCCTCGCGTTTGAGTTGGCGAACGCCAACTATGAGCATATAGATCTGACCATACGAAAAAAGCAATGTAAGCCAACTGATGATGAGCCCTGTAATGGTATTTCCATGATGCCATCGATAACCTGCCGTAAGGACAATGAAAAATATCATCGCCAGCCCAAATGAGAGCCATCCCATGGACCAAGCCATCAAAAATTGCTTTTTAAGAGATCGGCTGAAATAATAAAAAATGCCTGCTAATGTAAGCCCCACAGTCGCCTGCGCAACGTAGGTGATGATTAGCATCAGAAAGAAACTTTCAGATTTCACTTCCGGGGATTTAGGTTACTTCAAATGTAATCAAAGAACCACGAAGCAAATAAAAAAGCCCCCAAATTAGGGGGCTTGTGGTGACGGAGGGAATTGAACCCCCGACACAAGGATTTTCAGTCCTTTGCTCTACCAACTGAGCTACGTCACCGTTGGATTTTGTTCAGACTTTTACTGTCTGGGGCGACAAAAGTAATAGAATTATGTCAATTTGAAAATGTTGGTAAAATTTTAAGCAAATAAAAAAGAGGTGTGGGCCCGTAATCCATTGGCACATTGGCTTTGAATTCATAAGTTTGAAAGATGGCACTATTACAACAAATTCTCTTTCTGATCAGCTTGGGTGTTGCCGGGTTCTTTATCAGAAAACGCGTTTTGCAGATTCGATCTACCATTGCGCTGGGCAAGAAAATAACCTTGACCGGCCCCTCGCAAGAGCGCATCAAAAATGTATTGCTGGTTGCCTTCGGACAGAAGAAAATGTTCAAAAAATGGATTCCGGCTGTCCTGCACTTTTTCATCTACGCGGGCTTTCTCATCATTAACTTAGAAGTGCTGGAGTTTATTATTGACGGGCTTGCCGGAACACACCGCATCTTCGCTCCTTACCTTGGTGGATTCTATCATTTTCTGATGAATTTCTTTGAATTATTGGCCGTAGCCGTATTGGTGGCCTGCGTTGCATTCTTAGTTCGAAGGAACGTGTTGAACATTGCTCGTTTTCATTCAGCTGAAATGAAAAAGTGGCCACGTTTAGATGCCAATCTCATTCTTACTATTGAAATAGTTTTGATGGGCGCCATTTTTACCATGAACGCCACCGATCAAATTTTACAAACACGTACCGATCATTATACAGCTACCGGAACTCTTTTCTTTAGTTCATTTTTAATGCCGGTTTTCGAAGGGCTCAGCACCTCCTCATTGATTATTATCGAACGTTTTGCTTGGTGGTTTCACATCCTCGGCATTTTAGGCTTTACCGTATACGTTACCTATTCAAAACACCTTCACATATTCTTGGCTTTTGTGAATACTTATGTGGCAAAGTTGGAGGCTAAAGGACACATCAATAACATGCCGGTGGTTACCAACGAGGTGAAATCCATGCTCGGTCTTTCTGCAGCATCTGCTACTCCTGCCGAGCCGGGACGATTCGGTGCCAAAGACATCAACGACCTGAGTCAGGCAAATTTAATTGCTGCATACTCCTGTACAGAATGTGGCCGTTGTACGAGCGAATGCCCCGCCAACCTAACCGGCAAAAAACTTTCGCCACGCAAAATTATGATGGACACGCGTGACCGACTTGAAGAAGTTGGTAAGAGCATGGCTTCCGGTGGGCCCGGATTGAATGATGGCAAATCGTTGTTGGGCGATTATATCACCAAAGAAGAAATCAATGCATGTACCAGTTGCAATGCCTGCGTGGAAGCTTGCCCTGTATTGATTAATCCATTGGAAATTATTCTGGAAATGAGACGCTATGTGGCGATGGAGGAAAGCGGCTCGCCTGCACAATGGAACTCGATGTTTCAAAACATTGAGACCAGCTTTGCCCCTTGGAAGTTTTCTCCTTCTGATCGTTTTAATTGGTCAAAGGATTAGTGTAAATATTTTTGAAGAGTTATAGAATGCACACACTTTTTGATCCTGCTGTTACTGAAAAAATACTTCAACGAGTTGAGGCTTTAACCCCTGAGGCAGATCGCAAGTGGGGAAAAATGACGGTAGATCAAATGGTAGCGCATTGTGTGAAAGGGCTTGAGATGGCCATCGGAATCATTAAACCCAAGCGCGTTTTCATCGGCCGGATTCTTGGGCCAATGATTCGAAGAAAATATTCAGATGAAAGTGAGTTCGGTCATCACAGTCCCACTAGCGATGAGTTGCGAATCACAACTCCTCAAAATTTTGAAGAAGAAAAAAAGAAGTTGATCGCTTTGTTAAAGCAATTTTCTTCAGCCGGAGAAAAAGGCGCCACCAATCATCCGCATCCATTCTTTGGCAAACTTTCTCCGGCAGAATGGGGAATCGGTATGTATAAACATTTAGATCATCACCTCCGTCAATTTGGAGTTTAAACCTAGTAACATGAATGCACCAACGATGGCCGACTTGGCCGCAAAAGGAGAAAAACCGGAAGTGTTGTTTTGGGTAGGCTGTGCCGGTTCATTTGACGATCGCGCCAAGCGCGTTACCAAAGCATTTGTTAAAATTTTAAATGCAGTGGGGACACGTTTTGCAGTGTTGGGCAATGAAGAAACCTGTACGGGAGATCCGGCCAGAAGAGCGGGCAATGAATTTTTATTTCAGATGCAGGCCATGAACAACATTCAGGTATTGAATGCCTATGATGTGAAGAAAATTGTTACTGCATGCCCGCACTGCTTCAATACATTGAAAAATGAATATCCCGAGTTAGGCGGCAATTATGAAGTAATTCACCACTCTACATTCCTGCAGCAGCTCATCAACGAAGGTAAAATCAAGTTGAGCGGTGGTGGTACATTTAAAGGAAAAAAAATCACCTACCACGATTCGTGCTACTTGGGAAGAGCCAATAATATTTATGAAGCTCCGCGCGAAGTGTTGCAAGCGCTGGATGCCGATTTAGTAGAAATGAAGAAATGTCGCACTACAGGTTTGTGTTGCGGTGCCGGTGGTGCCCAAATGTTTAAAGAGCCTGAAAAAGGAAACCAAGACATCAACATCGCGCGCACGGAAGACGCGCTCAGCACGGGAGCTTCCACCATTGCCGTAGCATGCCCTTTTTGTATGACTATGATGACTGATGGCGTGAAGAACAAAGAGAAAGAAAGCAGCGTGCAGGTGAAAGATTTGGCAGAACTAATTGCTGAGTCGCAGGGTTTATAAGAGGCTAATCATTTCTATATGTTTTTTTCATTTGATACACTTCCTCAACATGCGCGCATTTGGGTTTATCAGGCCGATCGAAAGCTATCTGACGAAGAAGTCAAATTGGTAAGTGCCGACTTTCAAGCTTTTTGTGTAGGCTGGGAGGCACATGGACAACCGTTAAAAACATCTTTTCAGCTTTTGTTCAAGCAGTTTTTGATCTTGGCTGTAGACGAAGGGGTGCACCATGCCAGTGGTTGCTCCATTGACGGGTCGGTGCGTGTGTTAAAAAACCTTCAAAATCAAGGGATCAATTTTTTAGATGCTTCCAAGATCGCATTCCTCATCAATGAAGAAATTAAATTGTTTGGTCGATTAGAACTAAAACCATTGTTTGCATCCGGCTTTTTAACTCCTCAAACCATTACGTTCAACAATCTGGTGGCCACCAAAGGTGAATGGGAAACACAATGGAGAATTCCGGTAGAAAAATCGTGGATGGCAAAATATTTGGCAAACCATACGTTAGTCCAGTAGAACTTTAATTTTCGTACTTTAGGGCTGTAATTTTTTATGAAAAACGGACTTGGCTTCATTTTACTGCTCAGCTTAATCATTAGCTGTAGCCCCGAGAAAAAAATCAAGACAGCCTTTCAGTATGGCAAGTACGAGAAGGTGATCGCCTATTACAAGAAAACATTGGCCAAGCAACCCAATAATGGCAAGGCCAATTATTTCGTGGCCGAATCCTATCGTTTATCCAATCGAATCAAAAAATCTGAAGCATATTATGCAAAAGCCAGCGGACCTGCTGAGGTAAAAGACTCCATCCGCTTTTATTATGCGAAAGCCCTTCAGGCCAACGCGAAATACGATGAAGCAAAGCAAGTGCTCGATCAATTAGTGGAGTCTACTGAAAATGAAAAAATCAAAGACAGAGCCAACAAAGAACTCAAAGGCCTTAGCTACTTGAAGGAACTGGAAGAAAAAAAATCCTACTACCGCACAAAGCCATTAGAGGCACTCAACACACCTTATGCTGAATATGCACCTGCTTATTCCAACAGCGTTCTATATTTTGCATCGTCACGGGCAAATGCAAAAATCTACGAAGCCAGCGGCACGCCTTACACCGACTTGTATCAAGTAGATACCAAAGCTGCCAACGTTGATCTGGGCACATTAAAAGCCCTTCCCTCGAACATTAATGCAGAAAACGTAAACTCCGGCTGTATTACCTTTTCACCGGATGGAAAGTTGATGATTTTTGCCCGCGGCAACACCGGTAAGAAAAAAGGCGCTAAAGATGTAGATCTCTATCTCTCCCGATTTAGAAATGGTGCTTGGAGTGATCCTGTGTTTCTTAACATCAACACGCCCGACTATTGGGAGTCTACCCCCGCATTGAGCCCCGATGGACGCACATTGTATTTTTCTTCTAATCGCCCGGGTGGCTATGGTGGGTTGGATATTTATTCGGCATTGATGGATAGCCGAGGCCGCTTAGGCAAAGTGAAAAACATGGGGCCTGAGATCAACACTGCAGGAGATGAGTTATTCCCTTACATGGCCGACAATAGCAAGCTTTATTTTTCTTCCGATGGCCATCCCGGCTATGGCATGCTGGATCTATTTGTAGTGAACCGCGTGAATGGCAAAACGAAAATTGAAAACCTTGGTCAGCCAATGAATTCTACGGGAGATGATTTCGGTATGTTTTTGTTCAAGCCCGATCGCGGATTTTTTACTTCGAATCGCGAAGGTGGCAAAGGAGATGATGACATTTACACTTTCGTGAATGACGACCCGAACCTGAAAGTAGTGAACTATTACCTGCAAGGAATCACCTACAACATTCGCAAAGACAGCACCCGAGAAATTCTGGCAGAAACCAAAGTGAGTTTGTTGGATCAGGGTGGTGACGTGATGCAAGAATATGTAACGGGTACAGACGGAAAGTTTTTGTTCCGCGTATATGAAAATGAAAACTATGTGCTATTAGGCGACCACGATGGATACATTGTGAAGCGTCAGCCATACACGACTGTTGGCAAATCTGTCCCGGTAGAATCGCTAAAAGAACTGGTTACGAATATCACTTTTGATACATTATTGGTTCTGGATCGACTCGAAAAAAACAAAATCTTCGTGCTGAAGAATATTTACTTTGATTACAATCAAGCTGACATTCGCTCTGATGCAGCAAAAGAGCTAGATAAACTCGTTGAATTACTCAATGATAATCCAGAGATTAAAATTGAAATGGGTTCGCATACTGATAGCGTGGCTTCTGAATCATACAACTTGGAGCTTTCACAGCGAAGAGCAGAATCCACTGTCAGTTATTTAATTCGTAAAGGAATTCCTTCAGAACGTTTGACGGCTAAAGGTTATGGTGAAAGCAAACCCATTGCCCGTAATACAAACCCAGACGGAACTGACAATCCGGAAGGACGCCAAAAAAACAGACGTACAGAGTTTAAAATTTTGGAGATTGGACCTATCATCAAAAAGAATACAAACGAATTTGATGAAGACAAGTATTTCAAGGATGACGGCAACGATAATTGACGTTAGTGGAACTTACCTTAACTACTCCGGCTCTTTTATTCCCTACTGTCTCGTTGGTTTTGTTGGCATATACCAATCGATTTCTGGCGGTAGCTGCACTCATTCGCAAGCTGGCGGCTGAGTATCAAACCAAGAAAGACAAAAATCTGGCTGATCAAATCCGCAGCTTACGCATACGCGTGCGGCTGATTCGCGATATGCAAATGCTCAGCATCTTTGCACTGTTTCTCAGCGTGCTCTGCATGTTTTTTATTTTTGATGGCGACTTGGTGATCGCTAAATATGTGTTTGGCGCTTCGTTGCTCAGCCTTCTTGTATCACTCGGCTTTTCCTTACGGGAAATTCAAATTTCAACCCGCGCGCTGGCCATTCAACTTCGCGATATGGATGATGAAGTAAAACTGTGGGATCCAATCAAAGACTTTGCTAAAGTGACTGGAAAAAGTAGCCTTATTCGTAGATAAATTCGCCTTGAGGCGTTTGCAAGGTTACTTTCTTTTTATCGGCCTCTACCCTCCCTACCACTTTTGCTTCGATACCAAAACTTTGGCTGATGGCAATCACTTGTTCTGCATGCGCTTGCGGCAAATAAATTTCCATGCGGTGCCCCATGTTAAACACCTTGTACATTTCTTTCAAATCGGTGCCACTCACACCATGAATCAATTTAAAGAGTGGAGGAATATCGAATAAGTTATCATTAATCACATAAGGTTCTCAATAAATGCAGCACTTTGGTTTGTGCGCCTCCACTGCAATGAACCATGCCATGAATTTGGCCTCGTAATGCTTTGAGCAACGCGATTACTACCGGAGCGTACGTGCGTGTGGGTGAAAGCACGAGCTTGCCAACCGACAACGGTACGCCCAACAATTCATCTGTCACTAAATACTTTCGGAGTAAACCAAATCATTTGGTACGGCCGGATCAAATGTCTCCGGATATTTGGATGCATACACATGACTGAACACATCGTGGCACGCGAGGAAGTCAAGCCGTTGCTACCGTACCGCCATTGTATTCACTTTCGTAAGTAGCTTTTCCGTAGGATGCCAACCCCACAATCATCGCCAGCCTGAATGCGGCTGTTGTCAATCACTTCGCTTCCGCTTCATGCGCTGCGCGGTAACGGTGCTGTCCACAATAATGGTGCGCACCAAATCGCCAGCATCAGCTGTTTCGCCACCGGTGCTGATAATATTCATGCCGTGACTGCCGCTTTTCCAAAACTTCTTCGGTGCCATTGATGATGGCGCTGATGACTTCTCCCGGAATTTTATTTTTGTTTCGCCCAATAGTAGATGACAACAAGATGGGTCAGTAGCGCCTACACAGAAGCAGGTCATCTACATTCATGATGATGGCGTCTTGCGCGATGCCTTCCATACGCTTAAGTCGTTGGTTTCTTTCCAGTAGATATAGGCCAGCGAAGATTTGGTGCCTGCTCCATCGGCATGCATCACTGTGCAATAGTCGGGGTCATTGGCCAGCAAGTCGGGAACGATTTTACAAAACGCCTTTGGAAATAATCCTTTGTCGATTTTTGATAAACGTGCACATCTTCTTTCGAGGCGGAAACTCCGCACGTTGGTTATATCTGTCTGACACTGGCTGCGAATTAATAGCGCAAAGGTGGCAAATAGATTTTAGATTTTCGAAGCAGAATGTGTTAAAAAGTAGTTAAAAAACGCCCACAGGCCGAGTGCAAGCAT
>JBGAUU010000127.1:0-11836 GCA_044228465.1 Cyclobacteriaceae bacterium | reverse complement strand
GGAGCAAATAAAATTCTTTGGTTTCTATGGGCAAACCCAACCTACACAGCCAGCGCGCGGTTGCAAGGCCGGGCTGTCCATAACCAATTAAAAAAACAAGGCTATGCATCCGCTATAGCTTACATTCCAACGTCATTTGAACGAGCCATTCCTTTTTCAACTTCTCTTAAAAAAGCTTTTCCTCATTTACTGAATGCCGGAGACATTGTGATCCTTCAGAAGTGTAAAGACGAAAACAATCTTCCAATCATTCAGTTCTTCAAAAAACTTGGCGTTACTATCATACTGATCGATTGTGATTTGCCGGTAGCTGAAAAAGTTAGCAAAGCGGTGGATTGGGTAATTTGCTCATCTGAATTGTTGCGTGCTGCGTATGAAAAGACAAATGTGCGATCTTTTTTTATTGAAGATGCCCCCGAGCGATTTGAGGAGAGAAAGTTATTTCCCGATAAAGATAAACTCACTTGCGTCTGGTTTGGTGATGGCTATGTCCATCGCTGGGAGGGTGTGAAAAAGTTAAAAACTATTTTTAAGGACTCACGCTTATCGCGATTGGAGTTGATAACAATATCCAATCATGCCGAAGCCACTATTGAATGGAAACCTGATTATCTGACTACGATTATTAAGTTGGCAGATGTGGTGGCGTTGCCGGTGTTTGGTAAGGATGAAGTGAGTGCCGCCAAATCAGCAAATCGATTACTCCAGTCGATGGCGCTTTCTGTCCCAACTATTTGTTCACCCATTTTATCCTATCAGGCGGTGGCCGAAACAAGCAAAGGTGTAATTGTTTGCGAAACAGATGAAGATTGGGTGAATGCATTTCTTTTTTTAGAAAATACAGCTAAGCGAAAAGAATATTCAGAGGCAGTGGGTCGAAGCTTTGCAACTGACTACTACATTTAAGACTGACCCTACTACTGATTTATCTTTCAAGAAAATTAAGCGTTTATTCTATCTTGAGTTGATCAAAAAAAACATCCGATATTTTACACGAGTATCATTTTCAGGGGCAGCAATTCAGAGCGCTATTTGTTATATTCTTACTGCCATAATTCATACCAAATGGAAAAGACAATAAGCTTAATAAAAAATTACAGTTTCAGTAAATACCCAATTCCAATGCCTACGCGTACGCCATCCCAATTTGGTTTTACACCAGTTTTATTTGGCCCTACTATTAGCTCGATATCTTGATTCTTAGACCACCTAAAAGTATTTTGTTGGATCGTCAAGTGGTATCCAATTTCTGCTGTTAAAAAAAGGCTTTCATTAAGTGAGTACTTTCCAATTACAGATGGTATGGTGACGATCCCAAATGCATTGAATTCATCAACGGATTGAGAGATACTAGAGTTAATTTGTATAGAATTCTTGAGAGTTAATGAAGTAAACTCTGGTGAAATGCTAGCCGCCAAACCAATGCGCAATTTATTGTTGTTATATACATATTTTCGTGCCAATATGCCTACAGAGAACGAATTGCTTAATTGATCGCCTGTAATGTTTCCTGAAAAATCTTTGTATTGGACCCTACCACCAGTAGATGCATATGAAAGCGTGAGTCCTACTTCCGTTTGATTATTAAATAGTTTAGATCCCGATAACCTAATGCCAAAATAAGGGGGGAATGACGTAACTTTTTCGATAGGAACGGGGGAATTCGTGAAAAGATTATTTTGAAAATTTTTAAGATCATTCATTTGAAACGAACAGAACTGTCCTTGTAACTCCAAATTGATTTGGGCAAAATTAGGCAACGGTAATAGAGAAAGAATTACTATAGTCCATTTCATAAAAGTGAGCAGAAATAATAGCTAAAAATTTGAGAACTAACCTCAAGGTGTATTGTCTTGCCTGTAAAGAAGAAGTCTGTGAGATTTGTTACCGATTTAGCTAATCTTATAGAATCTGATAACTTACCAGTTAAAATATTATACACTTCAATTTTTAATGATCCATCTGTATTTTTTAGTAGAACAGCGACATGATCCTTTTCGTTGTACTTAAGATTTACAATCTTTCCACTTACCGGAATAGTTAGGAGCGGACTGCTTCCAAGAAATTCAAAAACCTTCATCCCCTTTACATTAGAGTCATAGAATAAGTATTGATTTTTGCTTGCTAGGTGAATAGAAGGATAACTAGCGAGATAATTTAATCTTAGGCTAGGTTCTGATAAGTTAAAATAATCTGTTCTTGGGAGTAAATAAAAGCTATTCTGTAACAGATATCCACCGCCCTTGCTTAAAAACGTGTCTTTTGGCCATCTATCCAAATTCCCAATGAGACCTGTTTTAACAACGCTATTGGACTTTAGATTAAATATCAGGTATTTATCATCGAAAATAATGAATACAAAATCGTCATTCGATATATTAACGGAAGTAACTATTTTGATTGGGGATAAGGGAGGCGAAATGAATATAGTTTCAAGTAGGGATAATGCATTGGTACTATATTTTTCTAGTACTATCTGATTTGATGAGTTCACATAACAATTGAAAATTTTAGTACCGTCAGGAGAGAATCCAAGTTTTTTACCTGATAGGTATAATTCACGATTTTCAGAAAGCTTTAATACCACATAGTCTAATTGATTACTTGAAGGGTTCGAGTAAGCATTTAAATATTTATCACCTTCAATTTCAAAAAAATTATTAGGACGAACGTTCCAGAAAAAATATGATTTAATGTTGATCCCGAATGCGATGAGAAAATCACTTGATGTAGGTGTTATAACATTAGCTGCTATATCAAGGTTGTATGGAAATGTAATTGGATATGCCACTAGACTATAATTTTTTATTTTGCTGTAGCTTACTTGGACGGAATTAATTGGAGTTTCGATTGCCTTTATATCTAAAGAAAAACCTTTTGTATATTTAAAAGGAGATTTAGTCCAAGAGATTTTCAACGAATCAGTTCTAATTAACTGCACTTTAAAGTTTAGATCGTTTCTATATGTTGACAAGCTGAACTGTGGTGGAAGTCCTTTTGCTGAAATATAAAAGTTGAAATCAATTTGACCTCCTCCGAACTCGGGAACTTCTATATGATCAATATTTTTGTCTTTGATGATGATTCTTTTGCCTGAGTAAGCAATTTCATAATTACTAAATTTATATCCTTTGAACGGCTCCCAATAAATCACCAGTGTACTATCCACAATGGCAGTTTTTATTATTTTTAAGGGCAGTGAGGGCGCGTTATCAATTAGAATAGTTCTGTTGAAAGAAAATGTAAAGAACTCTGAATTTAGTTTATCAGCGAGACTGCCAGACTTTGATTTTTGATAATACTCAATTTTAAAGGAGGTATATCCACTTGGAAATGAATTTGGGTCTAAAAGATACTGATATATAATTCCTTGTTGAGATTCGGCAACCATTTTTCCTCCTATAAATATTCTCGAACCAATTATATCTTTATCGTTTGGAGGATCGAAATTTAAAACAACTGATGATCCTATGTAAAGTGTATCTGTTGTACTTGAAAAGTTGATTGTAAATGGCCGTGGAGTACCTTGTTTTATTTCATTGAAAGATTCGTCATCTATAGAATACGTACAGCTTTGGATAATAATTAGAACTAGTAGAATAGCTAACAAAAGTATTCTACCATTGCTTTTTTTTGGATCATTTATTTTCAAAAACATAAATAAAATTGATTCACAACTCATTAAAATAAAAAAAGAGTCACAAGGACTCTTTTTTGTTTAAAGATATAGAAATTATTTATTACTTCTTCACTTCTTCGTATTCGATGTCTTGTGCATCGTTGTTGCTGCTGGTGTTAGCACCACCACCGGCACTAGCTCCTGCACCGGCATCGGCACCCGGCTGTGCGCCACCTTGTGCATACATCTCTTGTGAGGCTGCGGTCCAAGCAGTGTTCAAGCCATTCATAGCATTGTCAATTGCCGCTAAGTCCTGACTCTTGTGCGCTTCCTTTAATTTCTCCAACGCGCTGTTAATCGCAGATTTATTTCCATCGGATAGCTTATCGCCAAATTCTTTCAACTGCTTTTCAGTTTGGAAGATCAGCGAATCGGCCTGATTGATTTTTTCTACGCGTTCTTTTTCTTTCTTATCGTTTTCAGCATTGGCTTGTGCTTCCTGCTTCATCTTTTGAATTTCCGCATCGGTCAATCCGCTTGAAGCCTCGATACGAATCTTTTGTTCTTTGCCTGTGCCTTTGTCTTTAGCAGATACATGCAAAATACCATTGGCATCGATATCAAAAGTAACTTCGATTTGAGGCACACCACGCGGAGCCGGAGGAATTCCATCTAAGTGGAAACGTCCGATTGTGCGGTTGTCGCGGGCCATTGGGCGTTCGCCTTGCAATACGTGAATTTCTACCGAAGGCTGGCTATCTGAGGCGGTTGAGAATACTTCTGATTTTTTTGAAGGAATGGTTGTGTTTGACTCGATCAATTTAGTCATAACACCACCCATGGTTTCGATTCCTAAAGAAAGTGGAGTAACATCCAACAACAATACATCTTTCACTTCACCTGTCAACACACCACCCTGAATGGCAGCGCCTACGGCAACTACTTCATCCGGATTTACACCTTTCGAAGGTTTTTTGCCGAAGAATTTTTCAACTTCTTCTTGAATGCGAGGGATACGTGTTGAACCTCCTACTAAAATTACCTCATCAATTTGAGATACAGAATAACCTGAATCGGCAATCGCTTTCTTACAAGGCTCTAAGGTGCGTTTGATCAAGTCATCGCTTAGTTGTTCGAACTTCGCGCGGCTTAATTTTTTCACTAAGTGTTCTGGCACACCATCCACGGAAGTGATATATGGCAAATTGATTTCAGTTTCATTACCACTTGACAATTCAATCTTCGCTTTTTCAGAAGCTTCTTTCAAGCGTTGCAATGCCATCGGGTCTTTGCGCAAGTCGATGTTCTTTTCATTTTTGAATTCATCGGCCAGCCAATTCATGATACGCATATCGAAGTCATCACCGCCAAGGTGCACATCACCATTGGTTGATTTTACTTCGAAAACGCCATCACCCAATTCCAAGATAGACACATCGAATGTACCACCGCCTAAGTCGTACACTGCAATTTTCATGTCTTTGTTTTTCTTATCCAGACCGTACGCCAAAGCAGCGGCAGTCGGCTCGTTGATGATACGCTTCACATCCAACCCTGCAATTTGTCCGGCTTCTTTAGTTGCCTGACGCTCAGCATCGTTGAAATAAGCAGGCACGGTAATGATTGCTTCAGTCACCGTAGTGCCCAAATAATCCTCGGCTGTGCTTTTCATTTTCTGCAAAATCATCGCGGAAATTTCTTGGGGCGTGTACATTCTGTCGCCAATGCGCACGCGCACAGTGTCATTATTACCGCTCTCTACCTCGTACGATACCATTTTCTTTTCACCGGACACTTCACCAAACTTTTTGCCCATGAAGCGTTTGATGGAAGAAATGGTGTTTTTGGGGTTGGTAATGGCTTGACGCTTGGCAGGATCGCCTACTTTGCGTTCGCCCTTTCCGTTATCCAAAAAGCCAACGATGGAAGGCGTAGTTCTTCTGCCTTCGCTATTTGCAATTACCACCGGTTCATTGCCTTCCATTACGGCTACGCAACTGTTGGTAGTGCCTAAGTCAATTCCAATTATCTTTCCCATATTGATTAAGTGTTATTATTTCGGTTTTATCCCCTCAAAGTCAATGATTATGCCACAGGCGTTTTTCTGCCAAAAAGTGACAGAGTGGCATGGATTTATCCCTTTAAATGGAACGATTCCTGTTATTTGTGCGAATTGATTAGTTTTTAGACAATTGTCGACTACTCTGTTGCTCACGAATCATTCTACTCTTTTTAGCTATTTTTGAGGCCTTCTAAAATTAATCTTCATGGCCGGCATTCTCACCTCTGTTTCTTCCAAAAGTAAAATCAATTTGTCCAATAAGAAATTTGCCATTGTGGTGGCAGAGTGGAATGAGGAAATTACCGAGCCTCTTTACGAAGGTGCGTTGCAAGCTTTGCTGGATATGGGTGCCAAAAAGAAAAATATCATTCGCAAGAGCGTGCCCGGTAGTTTTGAACTTCCTCTGGCTGCGCAATGGATGGCCGAACGAAAGGACATTAGCGCGGTCATCTGTCTGGGATGTGTGATCCAAGGCGATACACCACATTTTGACTATGTATGTGAGGGAGTAACCTATGGCATTATGAAAGTAATGCTCAAAACAAATAAGCCGGTAGCATTTGGTGTGCTTACTACGCTCAATAAAAAGCAAGCGCTTGAGCGTGCCGGTGGTAAACTCGGCAACAAGGGTGAAGAGGCAGCGGTAACTGTAGTAAAAATGTTAGAATTGAAATAACTACGACTATGTTTCAAAAAGTGATTGACCAGTTCTCACGTTTTTTTGTTGGAGGCCTGTTTATTTTTTCGGGCTTGATTAAGTTGAATGACCCCATAGGTACACAAATCAAAATGGAAGAATATTTTGAAGTATTCGCGCAAGACTTCGGATCTTTCTTTCACTATTTTATTCCTTGGTCGTTGGGAATTGGTATGATCATGATCATTCTGGAATTAGCAATAGGGGTGGCCATCCTTATTTACTGGAGAATGAATCTTACCACCTGGGTGCTGTTGGGGCTGATGCTTTTCTTTACATTCCTCACTTTTTACTCCGCTTATTTTAATAAAGTAACAGATTGTGGTTGCTTTGGCGATGCAATCAAATTAACCCCTTGGGAATCCTTCACCAAAGATGTGGTGCTCATGGTTTTTGTGTTGCATCTATTCTGGTATCGCAAAAAATACGTGCCGGTGTTACGCACGCGCGAAGGGCATGCGGTTGTGTTAACTACGGTTTTACTTTGCACCTTCTTAGGTGTCTACGCCATTCGTCATTTGCCTTTTATTGATTTCCGAGCCTATCGAATCGGAAATGTGATACCCCAGCAGATGATTGCCGCTGAGCAGCCGATTATCGAATATGTTTTTCAAAAAGACGGAAAAGAAATTGCATCCGAAAAGTACCTTACTGATCCCGGGTATACATATGTCTCCTCTCGGGTTTTGAATGAAGATAAAATCAAGCCGAAAATTACTGATTACGCAGTTTCCAGTTCTGAAGGTGAGGATAAAACTCAATACACCTTTCAAGGCAATCGCTTAATCATTGTTATGTATGATGTATTGAAAGCATCTGCGGAAGATATTGGTGCCATTCGCAAATTGACGCAAGACTTAGAAGGAAAAGTGGATTGCTTTGTCCTCACCTCTTCCAGCACCGAGCTTATGGAAGCATTTCGTCATCAACATCAACTGGCAGTGCCTTATTATTTTGCGGATGCTACAGTACTTAAAACGATTATTCGATCTAATCCCGGCATTGCTTTGTGGAAAGATGGAAAAGTGCTGGGCAACTGGCATCATCATGATACGCCTTCGGCAACTGAAATTTTGGAATTGGTTAAATGAAGATTTTTTTGATCGGATTGCCGGGATCGGGAAAAACCACGTTGGGCAAGCAAGTGGCTCATCAACTGTCCATTCCATTCGTTGATCTCGATGCAGCGATTGAAAAGGCCGAGCAGCGCACTATTCCTGAAATTTTTAAGCAATCGGGCGAAAATTACTTTCGACAACTTGAGTCAGAGCTACTCAAGAAATGGACTACCTCATCTACTGATTTTCTGATGGCAACGGGGGGCGGTGCTCCTTGTTTTTTTGACAATATCCAAGTCATGAATCAGCATGGGCTTACTTTTTTCTTGGATGTTCCCGCGATGGAAATAGCACAACGAATATCGGCCTCCAATAAGCAAGACCGCCCACTGGTTAATTCAATGGATTTCGATGTGTTGAAAGATCAGGTTGAAACCTTGCGAAGCCGTAGACTATCTTTTTACAAGCAAGCCCAACAAACATTGATTGGCAGAGCAATTCAATCGCAGCAATTAGTCGAAATCATTAGAAAGGAAATCCAACCGTGAACATGACCCGCGTGGTTGTATTTAAATAATTTAAATCAGGATTGATATTTGAAGCGACTGAATAAGGCAAATAATACCCATTACCTTGCGTTTGAATGACGGCCATGTCTACAAAAAATTTGGTGTCTCTATATCCAATTCCGCCACTTACTGAACTCAATCCAGTAAGAGAATAATTTACTCGATTCGTAGGCTTGCGCAGGTATGGATCGCCCATCACATTCATACCTCCACGGAAACGAAATTTTTTCCAACGGTATTCTCCCCCTAATCGCAAATTGGTAGCAGATGTAAATCGTGAACTGACGGTTGGATTAACATCCGAATCTGCACTGATATTGAGACTATAAGTTTGTTCGCTAAATCCACTCATCGTGGCACGACTGTAATTGATTAATTCCACGTCTACTGAAACAAATCCTTTTTTAGGATAGAATACAGCGGCACCAAAGGTAAAACGAGCGGGTGTACTCAACGAGTAACTGACCGGATCATCAAAGGTGGAAAATTTCTCCTTAGAAAGAATTCTAGACCCATTTCCATAGTAGTCGAAATTATTCCAACTTGAATTCATCGAGGCCTTGTACGTGTCACTAAGTTGGTAGGCTGTAGGTGTGGAATATGAAACACCTACCTGAAAAAACTCAACAGGTTTATAGATTGCACCGAGAGTAAGATTGACTCCGCTTCCAATAGTAGCACGGTTCTCTTTTAGTTCGAATGAATTAAAGCAACTATTACAATTCATCGCCTGGCCTGTATAGTTTTCTTTATATGTCTTATCATATTCATACCGGGTAGAAACAATTCCTATACTAGCTCCCAGAAAAACTTTATCCGTAAAATTTGCACCATACGCAATGCTCCATTGATTTTGTGATCCGGATGTTTTTACCAACTCACTTTGCAAAGGCTTTCCGGTGACGTCCGTAAAGTAAGTGGTGCCATTGGCAGTGGTTGGTCCAATCAAATAATTTTGATATCCCAGAAAAGCAGGTGTGTTTACATTATCTCCTTTCCCGGGATCACTAAAATTAGGATCATACTCCGAATCAAATTGATCTTTGGTATATCCGCTGGAAGCTTCTAACATGTAATCAACCATCGAAGTACCATTGTTTTGACCTTTATATTCAAAACCGCCATTAAAATCATTGATGCGGTTGAGAGAGATGCTGAACGTACCGCCTAAAAACGGAGCGCGATCATCATTTTTATTTGCACCAAAAACAACACTAAGCCCGGGCAAGCTTACAAAAGAATTGCTTAGTGAACTGTTAAACTTTGAGTAAATAACATTGTTGCTACCATCCAGCTCTGCGGTGCGATAGGTGCCACTCGATGATTGAAAAGAAAGAGCCGGAGTAATTGTGAATTCATTTCGATTATAAAAGCCCAGCCCGGCAGGGTTGGAGAGCCCTGAACTATAATCGCCTCCCAACGCTACCTGCGCACCGCCCATCGCTTGCATGCGAGCACTGCCTCCTGCATTTTGTCGGGAGAAAAGTAAAGCTTGTTCTATGAAATAGTTCTGAGCCGTTAGGGTAATTGAAAAGAGCATAAAAAGCCCTCCGAGCAAAAGCCCTCTGAATGTAAAACACATAAAAAAGAATTTTATGGAGCGTAATTAGTCTCTACCTCTACGCGATCCGCCACCGCCTCCACTAGCCGGAGCGGCTCCACCGCCTCCACCACCCGTGTTGAAGGATGAACGGTTGCCTCCAAAGCCGCCAAAACCGTTGTTGTTATTATTATTACCCCAGTTATTTTGATTGTTCCAGTTGGTATTATTTTGTTGATAGGAACGAGTGTTATTCCAAGTGTCGGAACCTCTGGCTATCTGAGTATCGTTTCTCCAAGTTTTGTTATAGTATTCAGTTGGTGAAGTGGCTACTCTTCCGCCTGCGTTGGCGGTCGTACGAATGCCGTCTGTGCCATAATATCGATTAACCTCTGCATTGCGTGCAGACTGAGGTCGTGGACGATCTACCACAATTATGTTTGAAGAATATCCGTATCCATATCCATATGGATTGTAAAATGAATTGTAGAAGCTGCCATATCCATAATATGACCCCATACCATAATAACTGTAGAAAGGACTTCCAAAGCCATTACCAAAGAAATTACCAAAACTATAAGAAAGGCCGGGCTGATAGAAGCCATTTCCAAATCCATAATAAGGATTCATCATGCTGTAACTGCTATAGGGATTCATGCCATAATAGCCGAAGTTACTGTAGGGGTAAAAAGAATTGTTGTAATTGGTATAGGCGCTGTTACCGCAAGTACCGCAATTCGTCCGAACCAAACTTTGGTTAACACCACTTGGAATATAATTGGGTGAAAAGTAACTAACCACATTTGTAGATGATCCATTTACCTTTGTTCCAGCTATATATTCTGGATTAACATTGCGTGCGGAATAGCTATCAGTTGGGTTGATCACACTGGCTGTTTCGCTCGATGTTACGCTTCTGGCTCTCTCTGAAGTAAGTGCTACTTTTCTGGATGCGTTTAGTGTGGCTCGATCTTTAGAAGTAAAGTACATGTCGTCCAACTCTTCAGTGCTTTGTGCCATCCCGCAAAAACTCGCTGCTACAGCCAGAAAGGTCAAGAATGTTACTTTCGTTTTCATAATCAATGTGTTTATTGTTCCAATGATACTAACGTAAATCTACAGTTTTTAGGTATGTGATAGCAACTTTTGAAGTACAAGAAAGATGCCACTATTCAAAATTTGAAGTGAAAACCTGCCAATCCTTTCAATAACCCTATATTTGCCCTTCGTTTAAAGAAAAGATTAGCTAAAAAATGGGAAAGGAGATTACAAGCCGTGAGGCGGATTATTCGCAATGGTATATTGATCTGGTAAAAAAGGCCGATTTGGCAGAAAACTCGGAGGTGCGTGGTTGTATGGTGATTAAGCCTTACGGTTATAGCATTTGGGAGAAAATGCAGCAGGCTTTGGACAAAATGTTCAAAGACACCGGCCATGTGAATGCCTATTTCCCGCTTTTTGTACCCAAAAGCATGTTTGAGGCCGAAGAGAAAAATGCGGAGGGTTTTGCGAAAGAGTGTGCCATTGTAACCCATTACCGGTTAAAAAATGACCCAGGCCGCCCCGGTAAGCTCATGGTAGACCCAGAAGCTAAATTAGAAGAAGAATTAGTGGTGCGCCCAACCAGCGAGGCCATCATCTGGAGCACTTATAAAAAATGGATTCAATCGTATCGCGATTTACCGTTGTTGATTAACCAATGGGCCAACGTGGTGCGATGGGAAATGCGCACGCGCCTGTTTTTGCGCACGGCAGAATTTTTATGGCAGGAGGGCCACACCGCCCACGCCACGGCTGCCGAAGCAGTGGCAGAAACCAAACAAATGTTGGATGTGTACGCGGAGTTTGCTGAAACGTTTATGGCGCTGCCCGTTATTAAAGGTAGAAAGTCTGAGGGCGAGCGCTTTCCGGGAGCTGTGGACACTTATTGTATTGAAGCGATGATGCAAGATGGCAAGGCTTTGCAAGCGGGCACTTCACATTTTTTAGGTCAAAATTTTGCGGATGCATTTAATGTGCAATTCACCAATAAAGAAGGCAAACTCGAAAAGGTGTGGGGCACCTCGTGGGGTGTGAGCACCCGATTGATGGGCGCTTTGATCATGGCACACTCGGATGATGATGGGCTGATCCTTCCACCAAAACTGGCTCCCATTCACGTGGTGATTGTTCCCATTTTTAAAAGCGAAGAGGAACTGAGCAAAATATCAGTTAAAGCAGAAGAGATTGCCAAAGAGCTGCGCAAATTAGGGTTGTCCGTCAAGTTCGATAATCGCGATACATTGAAGCCG
>JBGAUU010000126.1:0-12542 GCA_044228465.1 Cyclobacteriaceae bacterium | reverse complement strand
ATTCAATTCGCTCTATGAATTGAGCTACTTCTTCTTTGGAATAACTTTCTTTCGCTTGAAATTTTCCAATCGGATAGCGAAGATCAACCGGCTCCATGCTTATTCTTTTCTAATCGCGTCCTCGATTTCTTTGTCGCTGAAAGACTTATGCAATTTGACAGGCTTCTTTGCATTTCTCTTTTTCTTTACACGGATGTTAGTAAACTCAATCAACAAAGAGAATGCTACTGCGAAGTAAATATATCCTTTCGGGATTTCGTTGTGGAAACCTTCCAACACCAAGGTGAATCCAATCAGAATTAAGAAACCAAGCGCCAATACCTCCATGGAAGGGTGATTGCGGATGAAATCGCTGATGGCACCAGAGAAGAACATCATTACCAAAATGGAAACCATAACAGCAATGATCATGATTAATACTTGTTCGGGAGGCACAATTCCCACCGCAGTTAATATAGAATCGAAGGAGAAAATGATGTCTAATAAAATGATTTGAACGATAGTAGCGGTAAATGTAACAGCCGCTTTTTTTGCTCCACCTTCTTCTTCATCATCACCTTCCATTTCGTGATTAATTTCCATGGTGCTTTTCGCGATTAGGAAGAAACCTCCAAAACAAAGAATCAAATCACGGCCACTAAAAGTATGGTCGGCATGGAATCCAAAGAAATTAATGAGCCAATCGGGCATAAAATCGGCCAAAGCAAAAAGAGGCTCTTTGAAACCGATAATCCACGTGATACAAAGCAGAAATCCAATACGAACGAACATCGCAAGGAATAAACCCGTGTTTCGGGCTTTTTTGCGCATCTCTTCGGGTAGTTTATTGGAGACAATCGATATGAAAATGATGTTGTCGATACCTAATACGATCTCTAAAAAACAAAGGGTTAGAAGAGCAAGCCAAGTATCGGCTTTAAGAAAAATTTCCATGCAGACAGGATTTGAAATTTGAGCCAAATTAAGCAAAGAGTTGAATTAAAAAAACAGGCATTAAGCAAAAGAAAATCACAGTTTTAAACCATTTTTGATAAGATTTTTATTATGGACCATCCCATGGCTAAACCGTTTTCATTTGCAGTCCGACAAGACCTAATAAAACAAGCCAAAAATGAATCTTTTGACTTGATTGTTATCGGTGGAGGTATTACCGGAGCAGGCATTGCACTCGATGCAGCTTTGCGCGGATTGAAGGTGGTTTTAGTAGAAAAAGATGATTTTGCCTATGGCACCAGCAGCCGATCAACCAAATTGATTCATGGTGGTCTCCGCTATCTCAAACAATTGGAATTTGGGTTGGTAAAAGAAGTGGGCAGTGAGCGTGCTATTGTTCACAAACTGGCGCCTCACTTAGTCGTTCCTGAAAAAATGTTGTTGCCCCTCTATGAAAAGCGTGGATTAGGCTACTGGTTAACTTCAATTGGTCTGAAAATTTATGATTGGCTGGCGGGTGTTTTAGTGGCAGATCAACGAAAAATGCTTACCCGCAAGCAAACCCTTCGCCAAGAACCATTACTAAATCCGGATGATGTGAAGGGCGGGGCTATCTATGCAGAATACCGAACGGACGATGCCCGGCTGACCATCGAAATTATCAAATCTGCCTTTCATTTTGGCGCAAAGCCATTGAGTTATTGTAGAGTAACCAAATTGCGATATGATGCTGAAAAAATCGTTGGTGTAGAGGTAGAAGATAAAATTAGTCAATCGAACTTTCAGCTTTCCGCGAAAGCAATTGTCAATGCAGCCGGAAAGCGACTACACCTTACCAAAGGTGTGCATTTGGTAGTAAGCAAAGAAAAGTTGCCGATTCAACAAGCCATTTATTTTGATGTAGAAGACGGTCGCATGATTTTCGCCATTCCGCGCGGAAGAACAACTTACATTGGCACTACGGACACGAATTATAATGGAAGCAAAGACGATGTGCATGCTACCCATGACGATGCAAACTATTTGATCAATGCTGTCAATCGCACGTTTCCAAAAGCCACACTTATACGGAGTGATATTGAATCAAGTTGGGCTGGGCTAAGGCCACTGATTCACGAGGAAGGAAAATCAGCATCTGAGCTTTCGCGAAAAGATGAAATCTTCGTTTCGCCTTCTGGACTTATTTCCATTGCGGGTGGTAAACTTACCGGCTATCGCAAAATGGCTGAGCGCATTGTAGACCTGGTTTTTGAAACACATTTTGAAGATCGCCAAGCGAAATGCCAAACAGCCACCACGCCATTTGTGAGCAGCGATTTTGCCAATTACCAGGCTGTTCAAAATTACATCGCTGAAGTAGCTAGCAAACTGAAGCCGTTTGGATTAGAAAATGAAGCGGCTTATTTGGTAGGTACTTATGGAAAACAATGCGATTCCATTTTATCTTATATTCAAAATCACAAAACTGAAGATGCTGGAGTAGATTTACTTCATGCTGAAATGTGGTTTTGTATCAAATATGAAATCACCACAGGCTTGGCAGATTTTGTTGTGCGTAGAACCGGCATGTTGTATTTCAATATGCCACGACTGAATAAGTATAAAGAGATCATTTTAGAAAAATTTACCAATCAAATGAATTGGAGTTCTGAAAAAAAGCAGTCTGAAGCCGCTGCCTTAGAGCTTCTTATTTCGAATAGCACACATTTGAAACAATCATAAAATTATATGAAGGTTCTTTTATTCTTAGTCGGGATTGCCTTACTGATCGCAACCGAGATTGCCCGAGTGTATTACATCATGCCATTTCCGGGAAGTCAGGCGGAGGAGATGATTGATGTAGCGTATTTTTTACATCAATACATTTGGGTTTTCCGTGTGATTGGCATTGCGATGATTGCCTACCCTGCATTTGTTTTTATTGTGGGTACCAATCCTTACATCAAGTGGACAGTAGCTGCGCTACTCGGTTTCTGGGTTATCGTAGTGTATGCGTTCAATTTCCGATTTCTGGCAGATAAAATGTTTTATCAACCGGAGTCGGTCGTTTTGTTATCGGCCAAGGATAACAAAGTGAGCGATCAGCAATTAGTCATTGGTGTGGTCTTAGATGGAAAAGCAAAAGCTTATCCCATTGAAGTGATCGGTTATCACCATCAGGTGCTCGATACACTGGCAGGCAAATCATTGATGGTCACGTATTGTACCGTATGTCGTACCGGACGAGTATTTAGTCCTGAAGTGGATGGCAAGCCGGAGACGTTTCGCTTAGTAGGCATGGATCATTACAATGCGATGTTTGAAGATGCGTCCACACACAGTTGGTGGAGGCAGGTGAGTGGCGAAGCGATTACCGGACCCAGCAAAGGAAAAAAGTTGAACGAAATTCCTTCGGAGCAAATGACATTGCGTGCTTGGCTCGAGCGCTATCCCAATTCTACAATTCTTCAACCCGACCCGAAGTTTAAAGACCGCTATGAGGTGTTGGAAAAATACGATGAAGGAAAAATGACAGGCAGACTGGAAGGAAGAGATTCACTTTCGTGGAAAAATAAATCATGGGTAGTGGGTGTGCCGATGGGCTTGTTTGCCAAAGCGTATGATTGGAATGAGTTGACAGCAGCGAAAGCAATCAATGACCAGATTGCGGGTAAACCCATCGTGGTGGCAATCGAGAAAGATTCAGCAACATTTCATGTGTGGTTATCTATTGTGCAAAGTGATACCCTTCAATTTCAAGTGACCGATAGTTTGAAACTGACCGACACAAGATATGGCTCGCGGTGGAATTGGAAAGGCGAATGCGAAGAAGGGAAATTTGTTGGATCGAAGTTAACGCCCGTGCAATCGTATCAGGAATTTTGGCATTCGTGGAAAACATTTCATCCGAATACAGAGCAATATCAACCTAAGAAATTATAGACTGAATATTTATCGCAATGGATTCAGCAAAAAGCTGGTGGAAAGAAGCCATCGTTTATCAAATTTATCCGCGCAGTTTTAAAGACAGCAATGCCGATGGTGTTGGCGACTTGCGCGGCATCATTCAACAACTGGATTATATTCAATCACTCGGTATTGATGCCGTTTGGTTGAATCCGATTTTCAAATCGCCCAATGATGATGGCGGCTACGACATCAGCGATTATTATTCCATTCAACCTGAGTTTGGCACGATGGAAGACTTTGATGAATTACTGCACGGGCTTCATCAACGTGGATTAAAACTTATTATGGATTTGGTGCTCAATCACTCTTCCGATGAGCACCCGTGGTTTCAGGAATCAAAAAAATCAACTACCAATCCCTATCGCGATTTTTATTTCTGGCGCCCCGGCAAAGGTTCGAATCCGCCTAATAACTGGCCTTCTTTCTTTGGTGGCAGCGCGTGGCAACTAGATGAAACTACAGGCGAATATTACCTGCATCTCTTTTCAAAAAAGCAGCCTGACTTAAATTGGGAGAGCCCGGCATTACGTCAGGAAATTTTTAAGCTGATGGATTTTTGGTTGAAGAAAGGGGTGGATGGTTTGCGTCTGGATGTGATCTCTGCTATTTCTAAGCGCACCGACTTCCCGGACACGGATACAAACGACTTCAACGAAACCATTCGCAAGTATTATTCCAATGGTCCGCGTTTGCGCGAGTTTATAGCCGAGACGAAGCGAAACGTGTTGGTTCATTATCCGAATGTAATGACCGTAGGCGAAGGCCCCGGCATTACGCCACTCAATGCGCTCGATTATCTGGATGAAAAGGAAGGGCTCAATATGATTTTTCACTTTGGGCACATGTTTATGGATCAAGGTTCAGGTGGTCGCTTCGACCCGATTCCATGGACGATGAATGATTTTAAAAAAGTCTTCAAAACGTGGGATGACGCGTTTGCCGCGAAAGGTTGGGGTAGCATATTCCTCGGCAACCACGATTTTGCGCGCATGGTTTCCCGTTGGGGCAATGATCGCGAGCATTGGGAGAAATCATCGAAGTTGTTGATCACCTTGCTGCTGTCGATGCGCGGCACTACCTTCATTTATCAAGGTGATGAGATTGGTATGACCAATACTACGCTTCGTTCAGTTGCCGAATCCAAAGACATCGAAACGCAGAATGGTTGGCATGAGGCCAATAAACTAGGAATGAGTGAAGCCCAGTTTATCCAGCGCGCGAATTATTCGGGTCGCGATAATGCGCGTACTCCCATGCAATGGACAGAGGCGGAGAAGGCCGGGTTTACAACCGGAATTCCTTGGATGCCAATCAATTCTAATAAAGATAAAATCAACGTGCAGCAGCAAGAGCAGACGCCCGATTCTATCTTGAGTTACTTCAAAGAAATGGCGCAACTAAAGAAGAAAAATCACGCGCTCACCTATGGAAGCTACACAATGCTGACCGACACGCCTGATAGGTTGTTTGCCTACTATCGTCAGGAGGGAAAAGAAAAATTTCTGGTGATGCTGAATTTTTCTGAAGAGAATCTTAACTTTCCTATCCCGCTCACCGGAAAAAGAGTCATCGGCAACTATCCCGATACCTCGGAAAAACTGCGTGCGTGGGAAGCCTTGATCTATAAATTATGAGCGACTCTAAAAATTATTTGTGGGGCATTGACCTCGGTGGTACAAAAGCAGAAGGAATTGTATTAGGCCCCGGTGGAATGAAAGAAATCTTGTTTCGCGATCGTGTTCCGACCGGTGCTGAAAATGGCTACCAGCATATTCTTGGGCAAATCAAAACCTTAGTGGATATGATGGCCGACAAGATGGGCTATCGTACTTCGAAGCTGGGCATCTGCACACCCGGCACGTTAGACCCTAAGTTGGGAACCATGAAGGGATGTAATTCGGAGTGCATGAATTTTCAGCCTATGAAAAGTGATTTGGAAAAATTGCTGGGCATGGAAATATTCATTGCCAACGATGCCAACTGTTTTGCACTCGCAGAAGCACAGATGGGTGTTGTAAAAGAAAAATTTCCGAAGGCCAATGTGGTCTTCGGAGTGATCATGGGCACAGGCGTTGGCGGTGGATTAGTCGTAGATGGCAAAGTACTGAACGGCTTACAAGGTATTGGCGGTGAATGGGGGCATAACTTTTTAGATGCTTCGGGTGGGCCATGCTACTGTGGCAAATCCGGATGTGTGGAGAAAGTGCTTTCGGGCCCATCGCTCGAAAAATATTATGCCGGAATTTCCGGGCAACCCAAACGACTCAAAGAAATTTATGAGTTATACAAAGCGGGCGATGCACACGCTACGCAAACCATTCAGCGCATGACACACTTCTTTGGTGTGGCGTTGAGTGTGATTGTGAATATCATTGATCCTGATGTGATTGTGATTGGCGGAGGTGTGGGCAATATTGATGAGATTTATACGGAAGGAGTGGAGTCGGTGAGGAAGTATGCATTTAACAACGGTGTGTTGGATACACCTATAGTAAAGCCAAGCCTGGGCGATAGTGCCGGAGTGTTTGGTGCAGCTTATTTGACGGTTTGATTCCCGAAGAATGCCACGGAAAATTGCTACCGGAAATAAGGTTCAAACGCTCTACAGCAGTATTCGTCAGATTATTGACGAAGCCAGAAGTAAGGTTTATAGAACGGCTAATTTTACTATGGTGCAAGCCTATTGGCAGATTGGAAAGTTGATTGTCGAGGAAGAGCAAAAGGGAAAGAAAAGAGCCGAATACGGTTCCTTTTTGCTTAAAGAATTGTCAGAGCAGTTAACCAATGAATATGGTAAAGGTTTTGATGAAAGTAATTTAAGGCACATGAGAGGCTTTTATTCCTCATTTCCAATTCAGGACGCACTGCGTCCTGAATTGTCTTGGACTCATTACCGTCTATTACTCAAAGTAGAACGAGAAGATGCGAAGGATTTTTATTTACAAGAATCCATCGATGAAATTGGAGAATAAAGAATATCTTCCTACCGAAAAACAATTGGTTCAGGAAATAAAAAGAGAGCGTGAGTTAGTTGAAACGGAACAACGATTAAAAAAATAGTCGATATGCCCAGAAAAAAAATTGCCGTCATCGGTCCGATTCCCAGAGATCACATTGTGACCCATCAGGGAGAGTTAATTCAAAAGTGGGGTTGTGTAACGCATCCGGTCATTGCGCTTTCGGCTATGGCGGGAGAGAAGCTGGAAGTCATCCCGGTATCCCACGTGCGCAAAGTCGATATGGACAATGTGCGCGAAGTGTTCAAAGGATACAAAGGCATCAACACCAAATTCATTTCTTCTAAAAATGATCAGGGTGATATCATCAGCCTTCGCTTTGTGGATGTGAATAACCGACTTGAGCGGCAAACGGGTTTTATGGATCCGATCGTGCCCGATGATTTTAAAAAACTTCTCGACTGCAAAGTTTTTGTTTTTATTCCCATCAGCGATTATGAAATCTCCTTAGATACACTCAAGTATCTGAAGAAGCGCAGCAAAGGAACGATCATTTTCGATGCACACGGACCAACTACTGCGTGTCTGGCGAACGGAGAGCGTCAGCGCAAATTCTGGGTTGATCGCGACCAGTGGCTTCCCTACATTGATGTACTGAAAATGAATCTCGAAGAAGCGCAGGCATCGTGGTTTAAAAAAGAATATGAGAGTCAGGATTTCACGATTTCCGAAGACCCTGATCGCAAAGAATTATTAGCGTTTGCTACTCATTGTCTTAATCTCGGTGTGAAGTGTGTTTGCGTCACCGTTGACTCGCGCGGATGCCTGGTTTATCGCAAAGATCGCAACAAGATTCTGGAAGACCTGGTGCCGGCTGTAAAGGTTGAGCAGGTGATCGATACCACAGGCTGTGGCGATTCATTTGCCGGAGGCGTTGGCTTCGGATTACTGCAAAGCCCGAAAGATTATGTGAAAGCTGTCCGCTACGGAAACGCCCTTGGTGCCCTCAGAACGCAAGGGAAAACGTTTGCGGTATTTAAATCTCAGGCCGAAACGGAACAAATAATTAAGCTGGGCTATATTCGCGCCAACTAAACTATATAGCGTGATAAAAGCCGTAATTTTTGATTTGGATGGAGTGATTGTAGATACTGCCCACTACCATTTTATTGCTTGGCAGCGACTGGCCAATGAGTTGGGTATTACATTTACCGAGAAGGAAAATGAGCGACTGAAAGGTGTTAGCCGCATGCACTCACTGGAAATTATTCTGGAGATTGGCGGTGTTACTCTTCCTGAAGCAAAGAAAGAAGAATTGGCAACCAAGAAAAACAGTTGGTTTGTTGAATACATTGAAGCCATTCGCCCGGAAGAAATTTTTAAAGGCGTGAAAGAAATGCTGCAAGATTTGCGCGCGCAGGGATTCAAAGTAGCATTAGCTTCGAGCAGCAAAAATGCGGAAACTGTATTGCGTTTGTTGCAAGTAAAAAATCTGTTCGATACCGTAGTAGATGGCACGATGGTCAAGAACAGCAAACCTGATCCAGAAATATTTTTATTGGCAGCCAGCAAACTTGGCGTTTCACCGGATGTGTGTGTGGTGTTTGAAGATGCCGAAGCAGGGGTGGAAGCAGCGTTGGCAGCGGGCATGAAATGCGTTGGTGTTGGCTCAGCCGATCAATTAGGCAAAGCACACGCCATTGTGAAAAGCACAGCCGATTTTCCGATTTCTAAATTAAATTCACTCTAACCAAATTACCATTAACGATTAACTATTAACAGTATTCCTTATAGATATGAAGCAATATCTCAAAAAGCACGAATGGCAAATCATCGAACAAGGATTTGATCCCCATTACAATCGTATTTCAGAAAGTATTTTCAGTCTCGGCAACGGCCGCATGGGGCAACGTGCCAACTTCGAAGAAAAGTATTCCGGTGACACGCATCAAGGCACCTATGTAGCCGGTGTTTATTATCCTGATAAAACACGCGTAGGTTGGTGGAAGAACGGTTATCCTGAATATTTTGCCAAAGTACTGAATGCACCATCGTGGATTGGTATTCAGATTAAGATCGGCAAACAAGAACTTGATTTGAAGCAATGCAAAGTTGCAGGCTTCAAGCGCGTGCTCGATATGAAGCAAGGCTTGTTGCAACGTTCATTTGTGGCTACACTTCCCGATGGAAAGAAAGTAAAAATTGAAGCCAGTCGTTTTTGTAGCATGGCCGATGGCGAAGTTGGTGCAATCCGATACTCCATTACACCAGAGAATTTTTCTGCCAATGCCGTGATCACCTTGTCGGTAGATGCGGATGTGGTGAATAAAGATTCCAACTACGATGAAAAGTTCTGGACCGAAGTAGCGAAGGAAGCCAAAGCTGGATTGGCACTGGTAACTGCTGAAACTAAGAAGACACAGTTCCATGTCACCACCGCTGTGACTTATAGCATCCGCAGCGCAGGCAAAGTAGTGAAGGGAAAAAGCAAAGCGAACAAGAAAGAAAAGTATGCGGATAATGTGGTGACCATCCCTTTGAAGAAAGGAGTAGAAACTATCATCTATAAATATGCAGCTGTTTTGTCTTCAGAAAATCATCCGAAGCAGAAATTGGCCGATAATGCCAAAAAGAAATTGAAAGCAGTCGCTACCGCAGGCTATGATCAACTGTTTGCTGCGCACGTTGCGGTGTGGACGGAAATCTGGAAAAAGTGCGACATCACCATTGAAGGAGACATTGCTGCACAGCAAGGTATTCGCTTTAACATTTTTCAGTTGATGCAAACCTATACCGGTGAAGATCAACGTCTGAATATCGGTCCGAAAGGTTTTACCGGTGAGAAATATGGTGGCAGTACGTATTGGGATACAGAAGCTTATTGTTTGCCTTTCTACTTAGGAACATCCGATCCGAAGGTTGGTCGCAATTTGCTGGTCTATCGCCATAAACATTTGAAGCGTGCTATTGAGAACGCACAGAAGCTAGGATTTACCAATGGTGCAGCGCTCTATCCTATGGTGACCATGAACGGAGAGGAGTGTCACAACGAGTGGGAGATTACATTTGAAGAAGTGCACCGCAATGGCGCTATTGCTTTCGCGATTTATGATTATATCCGCTACACCGGAGACGAGAAATATTTAAGTGAATATGGATTGGAAGTGCTGTTGGGAATTTCTCGCTTCTGGTCGCAACGCATCACTTTCTCGGAAGCAAAACAACAGTATGTGATGTTGGGCGTAACCGGTCCGAACGAATACGAAAACAATGTGAACAACAACTGGTACACCAGCTACATTGCTTGCTGGACCATGGAGTACACGCAACAAGCATTGGATTTTGTGCGCAAAGATGATCCGGCTAAATTCAATAAGTTGGTGGCATCAACTAAGTTCAACGAAAAAGAAGAAACCGCTCGCTGGGCTGATATTCGCAAGCGCATGTATTTGGGTGAGGACAAAAAGTTAGGCGTTTACTTGCAACAAGATGGATTCCTTGACAAAGAATTAATTCCCGTTAGCCAGCTTCGTCCGCAAGACAGGCCATTGAATCAAAAATGGTCATGGGATCGCATTCTACGCTCTTGTTACATCAAACAAGCGGACGTGTTACAAGGTTTGTATTTGTTTGATGATCGTTTTGATAATGCAACAATTCAACGCAACTTCGATTTCTACGAACCTCTTACGGTGCATGAATCATCTTTGTCTCCTTGTGTGCACGTAATCCTTGCATCAAAAATTGGCTATAAGGAAAAAGCGTACGAAATGTATTTGCGCACCTCGCGCCTGGATTTGGATGACTACAATAACGATACGGAAGACGGTTGTCACATCACCAGCATGGCCGGAACATGGATGAGTGTGGTGAAAGGATTTGGCGGCATGCGCGTGAAAGACGGCAAGCTACATTTCAATCCATTCATTCCCGATCAGTGGAAGTCGTATTCTTTCCGCATTGAATTCAGAGGTCACGTCATCAAAGTGAAAGTTTCTAAGCAAGGTGTGGAAACCATTCGCGAATCAGGCGAGCCGGTGCAGCTTGTTCTGAATGGAAGTACTATTACCGTTTAAGAATTTCATCAAATCCTTTATCAAGAGGACTCTTTCGGGGGCCCTCTTTTTTTTGCCTACAGTTTGTTAGGTTTTGATTGTGTAAAAATTACAGCCACCCAAAGAAAATCAGCACTAATCTATCGGGATTATTCATTAATTTACCTTGCTATTAGAGTTTAACAATAGATTTTATACCTTCAATAAATTGAATTTCAGTCTAAACCTATGAACAGAAAATTACGCATGGGAATGGTGGGTGGAGGCAAAGATGCTTTCATCGGATCCATTCATCGCCTGGCTGCCAATATGGATGGCCTCATTGAAGTTGTGGCCGGTGCGCTTAGCATCAATCCGGAGATCGCCAAAGAAAGTGGTAAAGCACTTTTTCTGGCAGAAGACCGAACGTATCTCACCTATGAAGAAATGATCGAAAAGGAAAGCAAACTTCCTGCCGACAAACGGATTGATTTTGTGACCATCGTTACGCCCAACTTTGCACATTTTGCTCCGGCTATGCTCGCATTGGAGAAAGGGTTTCACGTAGTTATTGAAAAGCCCATTACCTTCACACTCGATGAAGCACGTCAATTAAAAAAGAAAGTAGAAGAGACCGGTTTGATCTTGTGTCTCACACATACCTACTCCGGTTACCCGATGGTGCGTCAGGCACGTGCTATGGTGCGTGAAGGTGCCTTGGGAAAAATCAGAAAGATTGTAGTAGAATATCCGCAAGGCTGGTTGAGCAAGTTGAGTGAACGTGAAGGTAATGCACAAGCAGCTTGGCGCACCGATCCAAAGAAATCAGGTAAAGCAGGATCGATGGGCGACATTGGAACACATGCCGCGCACTTAGCCGAATTTATTTCCGGATTGAAAATCACACAGCTGTGTGCCGACTTAAACATTTTAGTGCAAGGACGCGCATTGGATGATGATGGCAACGTGTTGCTAAAATTTGATAATGGCGCAGCCGGTGTTCTCATTGCATCACAAGTTGCAGCCGGAGAAGAAAATGCACTGCGTATTAAAATTTATGGCGAACATGGTGGCCTTGAGTGGGCGCAGATGGAACCCAACACATTGCTGGTGAAGTGGCTCGATAAACCAACGCAAATTTTACGTGCAGGCACGAATGGATTTTTGCATCCCGATGCGATCTTCAATTTCAGAACTCCTGCCGGTCACCCCGAAGGTTATCTCGAAGCATTCGCCAATTTGTATCGCAATTTTGCGTTGGCATTGTCTGCACGAATCGATGGAACTCCAGCTCCGAAAGTAGTTGACTTCCCTACGGTAGATGACGGAATTCGTGGAATGGCCTTTATCGACAATGTGGTGAAGAGCGGACAGAGTAAAGAGAAGTGGACGAACTTTGAAATCTAATTAATTTGAAAATTAGCGAATTTGAAAATTTGAAAATTCTTTAGTTCGATGATTTGCAAATTGGGTAATTCGTTGATTTGATTTGAAAATTAATCAATTTGAAAATTTGAAAATCGGATGATATTGACATTCTTAAATAAATAAAGCTTAGTGCCTTAGTGCCTTAATGGTAAAAAATTATAACGATGAAGAATATACAAGGACCCGGAATTTTTCTCGCGCAGTTTATGGGCGATGAAGCTCCGTTTGATAATTTAAAATC
>JBGAUU010000125.1:0-12447 GCA_044228465.1 Cyclobacteriaceae bacterium | reverse complement strand
TGCCAATGTAAGTTGTTCTTCCGCGCGGAATGGCGAAAATCATGCGACCGTCTTCTACATCAAAATAAATGGCTTGTTGAATCGGCAACTTTTCTTTGCTTACTACCAAATGCACACCTTTGGTAAGGTGTAGTCGCTTTGCGTTTTTTGATTTATACAACTCACGCCAATAAAATACACCCGGGCCGGCGGCATTGACAATTGCTTTCGCGGAAAGCTGAAAGTTCGATTGACTAATTTTATCTTCTACCTCTACACCAACGATTTTTTCTGAATCATATCTTAGTTTGGTCACTTTACAGTAACTCAAAGGCTTGGCGCCAAAATGGAATGCAGATTTAATAATCTCAATGGTCAGACGCGCATCGTCTGTTCGGTACTCCGCATAGATGGCACCACCTTTTACATCATCCGGATTCAATAATGGCTCTTGACGAAGGGTTTGATTGCGCGTGAGCATTTTTCGCTGATCTACTTCGAGTACACCTGCCAGCCAATCGTAAATTTTCAAACCAATAGAAGTAAGCCAATAACCCAAACCACGCTTTTCATAAAGCGGCAACAGCATTTTTTCTGGAACTACCAAGTGAGGTGCCAATTTGTGCACAATGGCTCGCTCGCTTCCCACTTCCTTTACCAACCCAAATTCCAATTGCTTGAGATAGCGGAGGCCTCCATGTATCAATTTGGTTGATCGGCTGCTGGTGCCATAGGCGAAATCATCTTTTTCTACTAATACCACCTTTAATCCGCGCAAAGCAGCATCTAAAGCTATGCCTGCACCGGTGATACCTCCGCCTATAATGATCAAGTCAAAAGATTCATTTTTGGCTTGTTTGATGAGGTCTTGCCGGACGTCCAATGAAAATGGTTTAGCCATGGGATGGTCTATAATAAAAATCTTATCAAAAATGGTTTAAAACTGTGATTTTCTTTTGCTTAAAGCTGTTTTTTTAAATTCAACTCTTTGCTTAATTTGGCTCGAATTTCAAATCCTGTTTACATGGAAATCTTCCTCAAAGCCGATACTTGGCTTGCCTTATTAACTCTTTGTTTTTTAGAGATTGTGTTGGGTATCGACAACATTATTTTCATTTCAATTGTTTCTAATAAGCTTCCTGAAGAGATGCGCAAAAAGGCGCGGAACACCGGTTTGTTCCTTGCCATGTTTGTGCGAATCGGCTTTTTGCTCTGTATTACTTGGATTATCGGTTTCAAAGAGCCTCTTTTTGCGTTGGCCGATTTCATGCCCGACTGGTTGATAAATTTCTTTGGATTTCATGCCGATCATACTTTCAGTGGTCGTGATTTAATCCTTTGCTTTGGTGGATTCTTCTTAATCGCGAAAAGTACGATGGAAATCAACCATGAAATGGAAGGCGATGATGAAGAAGAAGGTGGCGTGAAAAAAGCGGCTGTGACCTTTACCGCTACCATCGTTCAAATCATTCTTTTGGACATTATTTTCTCATTTGACTCAATTTTAACTGCTGTTGGAATTGTGCCTCCGGAACAAGTGTTGATTATGATCATTGCTGTTATGGTTTCCATTTTAGTGATGATGTTCTTCTCCGGTGCCATCAGTGATTTCATCCGTAATCACCCGTCTATGGAGGTATTGGCGCTTGGTTTCTTAATTCTAATTGGTTTTACCTTGGTGCTGGAAGGATTCCACAACGAAATCCCGAAAGGCTATATTTATTTCGCGGTAGCATTCTCATTATTGATTGAGTTCACCAATATCCGTGTAAAGAAAAAGAGAAATGCGAAGAAGCCTGTAAAACTGCATAAGTCTTTCAGCGACAAGGAAATCGAAGACGCGATAAGCAAAGAATAAGCATGGAGACGGTTGATCTTCGCTATCCCATTGGAAAGTTCCAAGCGAAAGAAAGTTATTCCAAAGACGAAGTAGCTGCATTTATACAGCGAATTGAAGCTCTGCCATTAAAGCTAATGAATGCTGTATCTACATTGAATGACAATCAATTGGATACACCTTATCGGGATGATGGATGGACGCTTCGCCAAGTGATTCATCATATGGCTGATAGCCATAGCAATGCCTATATTCGCATCAAATGGACGATCACAGAATCTACACCGCTAATTAAAGCCTATGATGAAAAATTGTGGGCCGAAACTCCGGATACTTCATTACCCATTTTTCTTTCTTTAAATGTACTTCAGGCATTGCATGCGAAATTAGTAGCTCTGGCAAAAGCGATTCCGCATGATGATTTGTCCAAAAAATTCATTCACCCGGAATCAAAAAAAGAAGTGCGTATCGATCAAATGCTTGGGCTATATGCGTGGCACGGAGAGCATCATTTGGCTCATATCACATCTTTGAAGGATCGTAAGGGTTGGGTTTGATTTTCCGTTTTCAGATTCATGCAAGCGTACAAAGCACCTTCGCTTTTTTTCAATGCCCACATTGAAACGATCTGGCCGGCTCTTTTCCGCAAAGTTCAACTTACCTCCTACCAGCGCGAACGCCTTACCACAACTGATGATGATTTTCTGGATTTGGATTGGCTGAAGCAAGGCTCGAATAAGCTGGTGATTATTTCACACGGATTGGAAGGAAACAGTCAGCGTGCATACATCAAAGGGATGGCCAAAAAGTTTTTTACCAATGGGTATGATATCCTGGCGTGGAATTATCGAGGTTGCAGCGGTGAAATGAATCGACAAAAGCGATTTTATCACAGTGGTGCTACTGATGATTTGCAATGGGTAATTAATCACGCATCTGCGAAGTACGAATCGGTTTACCTGATTGGCTTTAGTTTGGGTGGCAATCTGACATTGAAATATCTGGGAGAAGGAAATATCAACAATTCAGTTAAGAAAGCGGTTGTATTTTCGGTTCCGCTGGAATTGCATACCAGTTGTCTGGAAATATTAAAACCTTCAAACTGGATGTATCACCATCGATTTCTAAAAAGCCTGAAAGCCAAAGTGGTTGCCAAAGCGAGTCTGCGCACCGACTTAGACATTAGCAAACTGAATCAAACCAAAACCTTAATTGAGTTTGACGATTATTTCACCGCCCCTATTCACGGATTTGCCAATGCCATTGATTACTATAAAAAGTGTAGCTCACTTTATTCCCTTTCTGAAATCCAAACACCAACGCTCATTGTCAACGCGAAAAATGATCCGTTTCTAAGCGATGATTGCTACCCGGAATTACCAACTCATTCAAGTGTGAAAATAGAAACACCTTCACACGGAGGACATGTAGGTTTCGCTCAGTTCGGGCAAAATGGACTATATTGGTCGGAATTAAGAGCCTTCGACTTTATTGATCATGATTGAGCGTTTTTCCATTGCTGTTCCTGCCGGTTTATTGGCCAGCCGTTTTTCAGTGGAGGAGCCGATTGCCTATCAACCCAAATACAATGGAGCACCTTCGCAATTGTTTCCACTGATTACCAGCGAAGGCCCACAAGGTTTTTCTTTTTTCTATTGGGGCTTGCCCCCAAGTTGGGCTAAGAACAAATCCATGGCCGAGCGCATCATCAACTGGCGCAGCGAACAGATTTTGGAAAAGCCAGCCTTGAAAAAGAAATTATCTAAACATCGTTGCATCATTCCTGCAGATGGCTTTTATGTCTGGAAGAGAGTCGGTAAGAAAACTCAAATCCCGTGGCGATTTACCTTGAAGTCCAAAGAGATGTTTTCAATAGCAGGAGTTTGGGAAGAATACGAGGACGAGAATGAATCCTTTCACACTTTTTCGATCATCACTATTCCGGCAACGGGTTTTGTTCAATCCGCCTCCGAGCGAATGCCTCTCATTTTGACAAAAGCACAAGAAGCCATTTGGTTGAAACAGGAAGTTTCTGAACCCGAATTGGATTCGGTATTAACCAGTGTATTTAGCGAAGCGATGGATGGATATACGGTGTCTCCGCAGATCAATTCAATCGATATGGATAAGCCGTCACTCATGCTTCCCATGCCTGCAGCCGATCAGTTTGGCAATCTTACGTTGTTCGATTAAGAGAGGCTGCGTTCAATTGTAGCCACTCTTTGGCCGAATGCGCCTTTCGCTCTGCAACCACATTTTCTTCCATTTTCTTTTGCGCATTTTCGATGGAGCGAGTAATCATAGCATGTGCAATCACCTCGTTCTCTTTCACGCCCATTTTACGCATCAGTTCGATGGTTCGGTCGCCACCAAAAAAATGGATGAAGGGTTCCTCTAACGAAACGAGAACCGGCACTTGGCTCAGTCGGAGTTTTTCAAACAAGGCTTGTTCTTTTTTTCGGAGTGGATAGTGCTCTGCAAAAATCACTAACTTGCCAGCGACTGACTCTAGCGAAAGCGATTCTGCTAGACCAACTTGCGATGAATCGGAAGATACATTGCTAAACTTAAAAAAATCGTTTCGCGAATCTTCGAACCAAAACACGAGCAAGCAAGTGTTATTCGCTTGCAGCATTTGGTGGGCTGCAAACCACTTTTCTTTCTGCGAAAGCCACACCTGATCGTTGGTGGTGATTCCTTTTTCTTTTTTTCCAAATAAGCCAAACATGAACGAGAGATTTAGAATTTCTCCTCTTCTTCTTTTTTCGCTTCGTCTGCTTTTTTCTGCTGCGCAGCAGTATCTTCCTTCGGCTTCTTCTTGAACATTCCTAAAAGTCCTTTTTTCTTCTTAGGCGTTTCCGGTGATACCGCTGTTGAATCGCCCGGGTTTTGCGCAGGCTCGGGCTTCAGTGTCTCTTTTGGCTTTTTCTTAAACATGTTTTTAAAGAATCCGAAGAAGCCTTTCTTTTCTTTGGTTTGGGCAGGTGATTTACCCTCTGCAGCGGCACCTTCCATCGCTATACGCACATCGGGCAACACAAGCACATTGCGGAAATACCACATGTAGTTATCCTGCTCTACATTGAACTTTTCTTTCTCTATTGAAATCACATACGTGCTGTCTTTCACTTCTTTCTTTTCAGGAGAGGAAGTGCCGCTGACGGTGAGCGTATCGGTGATAGTGCGTGCAGCACTATCCAACGCTTTCTTAATATCAACTGAATCGGGTTTCTTTTTAGGGTATACCGGCTTCATCTCAACGGTTTGGAGCGCCTTTAGCGCTTTGCGATACGTTTTTTCAGGCAACAGGAGGTAGCGCGTGCGTTTGTTCCGCTTTTCCTTCGGCAAGGCCGGCCCTTGAATAACTACACTATTCGCCCAGGTAGAATCATTGGCGGGCAGGTTGAGTGTTTTGCTATTGGAGGCCAGCACTTCACGAGGCTGGTTTTTATTGGTATTGTAATAGACAAATGTTTCCTTTTGAGCTGATTTGTCATGGATGAAAGCACTTTGATAGGCAGGGCATATCCGCTGCTGCGTATTACAGCCAAACAGCAGCAAACTAGCCAATACACTTACGATTAATGCCCGAACCATCCAAAAAGAGTATTCCTAATCAACAAAACTAAATAATTAACCGAAGTAATCCGAAGATTACAGGAAATGTAACCAGAATATAAATCGCTGATTATCAGAATATTTAATGAAATACTATTCAATTTTTCATTAAAAAAGCCCCATTTCGACACAATTTCCCGAAGCCCGGATCGATCAATTGGTAGGCTTACTGATGTATTCTTCTTCTTTTAACGAAGGCATTCGCATGGGCTTTACCTCCGATTCTTCGAGAAGAATCGCATTGGGAACGATCATCGATACAGTTGTTTGCACAAAGTTTCGGTCGTAGATAGCGTCCTCCAAATTGAATGCTGAATACTTTTCAGATGCCCCCAAAATACGCTTCCACGTTTTCATTCCTAGCTCGCGGAGGGATACATTCTTAATGGGCTCTTCACGGCCGTCATCAACGTACACTTTGTAAACTTTCGCTTGTCCCATGCGAGATGCGCTTTCGCGAAATAGTAATGCAAAAGATAGACCTTCCTTTTTTGCTTGTTGAATGAGTTTATTCTTCAGCGTAGCATCATTATCTTTTTGTGAAACTGTAACTTCTAAAACACCCGGAGTAGAACCAAAACCATTGGCCGACTGGTTTGCGTTAGTCAGTGTGCGATTGTTTAAGAGGTTTCGTAAAACGCCATTCTCAATAATCGTTAATTCATCGGGAGGAACAACACCTTCGTTGTCAATTTCAAAGCTTCCTGTTAATTCTACGCCATTATAAGAAGTGAGCTTGGGCTTAGCCTTAATGGTAATTTGCGAATTGATTACCGTCTTCCCGATTTTAGCCTCCGATGTTTGGGTTTCATCATCAAACTGAAATCCTTTCAGCTTTGGAATATTATCATTCGCAAATATGCCTTCACGGCCGCGCAAAATAGATGAAGCCAATGTTTCGGCTACAGCTTTCCCTTCCAATAATACAGGCCCCGTATATTCCTCCTCTAACTCCGCTAGCTTTTTATTGGATTCAATTCGTTGAATCAGTTTTTGGATATCCTTCAATATTTGTTCATCCGTAGGAAGTTTATCTAAGCTGCTGGCTTCATAAACTTCCCGCTCGAATGAAAATTTGCCATCGCTACTTTTCAATTGCACAGCCAGTGCCAGCGTGGCCGAAGTAAATGGAATTTTAGCAATTAATCCCTCGGTGTTTATCAGATATTTATGGCCTTCTGTATACGAAACAAACACAAATGAATTGTTGATATCAGCTGTTGATGTAAATGCTGCCGACAATTTCCGTACGCGTTGCTCCCAATTGGGAAGTGAGTAAGTTGCCGGTGATAACGATCGAATTATTTTTACCGGAGCTACTTTTGCGAATCTACGGTGTGGAACTTCTTCAAGTGCTTTGCCTGTTTCTTTCAGTGTTTGTTTGTTTTTTTCAAAATGGCGAGCTGCACTTCTATACACGTTATCTGTTGCCGCCCAGAAAGATCTTCGAATGCCCCAATAATCATCGTCAATCGGCAGGCTTAGTTCCATTGCGGATGGCCCGGTGGTGATATTGTCATCTAAACTTTCATCATTAAATTCATAATCACCTACCAGCAGTCGGGTGGTTGTTTTATAACGATCTTTACTTTCTGAAGAACCTGTGAGTGCTCCCAAAGATGCTGAGGCTCGCATCGTTTTAATATCCGTCAGTCCATACATGATAAAGAACGGACGATCAAAATTCTTCCATGTCAATTCTTTGTAATTCCTATCCAGTTCATCTTGCATAGCTTTTAGGATTACATCATCCTGTTGCGCAAAAGTTATAGAACAAACGAAGGTTAAAGAGAAGAAAGAAATGTATTTCATGGCAATGGTGTCAGTGATTATCAACAGGTTTATCTAAAATGGTTGTTTCAACTTGTGCTACCATTTTCTTTTGCGTTTCAATACGCTTTACATAAAGCGATGGTGAAATGGCGGTGACAGGTATGCTGCCCGATTCAGCGCCACAAAATCCGGTAAACACTTCGCTTTTATCATCTGCCGCTTGAATTTCAGCAAACATGGCTAGTGGCGTGCCAATTAAATCGACACCGCGAACTAATTCGTCCGGTCTTCCATCCACATAAATGCGGTATACCTCAGTTGGAAAAATATTAAATGCATTCGGCATCACTCGTCCGGTGTTGGTAAATCCGCCCACAACATCCATAAACAAGTAGCCATACTTTTTATTTTGGCGCTTGCATTCTGCTATCAACATTTTCCGGAGGCCTGTCATTTCAACTACTTTCTTATTTTCAATAATCAAATTTGATTGACGTGTAACCACATCAGCTCCTGCTTCCGCTCTGCCATGTCCATTAGAGTGCGGGAATTTCTCAATTGGAGTGCGTGACATTAAAAAAGTTTTGAGCACGCCATTTTCGACCACGGTAACTTTTCGGGCTTTCACACCTTCATCATCAAATTGATAATGACCATTGAGGGCTTGTTCGTTAAACTTTTGAAGTGTCGGGTCAAAAACTACATTCAGTGTTTTCGGCAGAACCAATTCGTTCACTTTATCTTTAAAGGTTTGTCCATCGAAATTACTTTTCAATCGCTGCCCCTCTACCCTGTGCCCAAATATTTCGTGAAAGAAAACGCCCGCTGCATGCGCATATAAGATGGCCGGCCCGGTGTAAGGCTCAGCTACCGGTGCGGTGCTGAGTTGCGTTAGCTTCGTCATCATTTTATCAATGTCTTTGCGAAGCACGTCATCGCCAGGTAGCTGATCGGGAGTGGTAGCATAATAAGATAGGTGCAGCGGAAGTATGTCGCCATCTTCTGCTCGGATGGCCGCTGATATCGTAAGAAAAGCAGAGGTGCGGTTTTGTACGATGCGCGAGCCTTCGGTAGACAAATAATATTTACGATCTAAGTCTACATGAATACTCACATCTCCATCCACAATGCCTTTCAATTTCAGAAATGAGGCGCTAAGAGATTTCACCTTCTTCTTCCAATTTTCAATCTGAATAAATTGTTCGATTGCCGGAAGGGGTTGTTCAACAAAAACAGAAGGCTCTTCTTTCGAGAAGTCGGCCACCGCTTTTGACTCTTCTTTGATTGTAGCATTTTGCAACGACTGAAAAGAAGCCAATGCCGAGCGATAGGCTGATTGCGTCTGCTGCCACATGCGCAACTTAATTGGTAATGGTTTGTTATCGAGAGGTAAAAATTGGGATACCCGCTCACCTCCCATTCCATCCATCGGGAAATAGTTATCATCAAAATCGAGCGGGTGCGAATCGTCAAACGCATAGTCGCCAACACGCACGGAGGCACGCAATACTCTGGATCGATCTTTATTTTCATCGACCAAACTTCCCAGCGAAGCTCTAAGTCTGAATCCTTGACTGTCGGTTACTCGATAGGAAAGAAAATAGGGTGGTTGTTTGGCTTTTTGCAACTCATCCCATTCACGCTGCATTTCTGATTCTAAGATCACCAATAAAGAGTCGCTGGCATTTTGTGCGGGCAGCGTTATTGACACTAGGCCGAGGCAAACAATTAAACAAAAAATTTTCTTCATCTCAGGTACTTTCACTTGAATAAGCTATTATATAAATCAAATTGAATTAGTGAGTTAGATGGTTGTTATAGAAACCATCCTATCTTTTCGAACTTTTTACATGGATATAATTGAAACAGGTGATTCCGTCACTTTTTTGGGAGTAGAACGAAAACAAATCTAAATAATTGGATGGAGTAATCCGATTTAGAGCGCCCCAAACGCTCCACAAATATTATAAAGTTTGTAATTCAGCCTGTTGACGCTTGGGTAGGCTGGAAACTACGAGTTGATAGGAGGCATCAATCCACTGCTTCATGATTTTGTCGCTGATGGAACCATCCATTTGAACGGTAATCCAGTGCTTCTTATTCATGTGGTAGCCGGGAGAAACGGCCGGATATTGTTCTCGTAGCTCGGCACCAACTTCGGGATCGCATTTTAAGTTGACGGAAATGAACTCGTCAATATCAGTGAGTGCAAACATTTTACCCATCACTTTGTAAACGAGTGTGGTTTTATCGAATGGAAACTCCTCGGTTACTCCTTTCTTGGCTAAACAGAAGCTTTGAAAAGTGCTGATATTCATACCAATCTTTTCACGACCAGATAAACCACGGCTGCTAAAAATATAGCGATGGAAAGTTTGTTGATTCCATGCATCATTTTGATATTGATATTGGATGGCCGATTAGGGTCTTTCTTCCGAAAGAAATATCCACCCACTTCACCTAATGAAAAGAATTCCTTTAATGAATTCGCTTTTGGTTTTTCTTGCGCTTCCTTTTGCATACTCCTCAATATTAATTTTAACAATCTAAATTTCTGCTGGAATTTCAATCCAATCGCCACCATCTCGAATCAGATTGATTAGCTCATCTACTGCTTGCGCGGTTGGTACATTTTTCTTTACTACCTCTTTGCCTTTATATAATGTAATGCGACCCGGGCCAGAACCAACATAACCATAATCGGCATCGGCCATTTCACCGGGGCCGTTTACTATGCAACCCATAATACCAATCTTCACTCCTTTCAGATGGCTCGTTCTGCTTCGAATTTTTGCGGTGGTTTCTTGTAAATCAAATAGTGTCCTTCCGCAGGAAGGGCACGAGATGTATTCTGTTTTTGAAATACGGGTGCGGGTTGCTTGCAGAATATTGAATGCTGTTTCGTTGGCGAGTTTATCAGAGCCGCAATTTTCAGCAGCTAAAAATATACCATCGCCTAAACCATCGATGAGCAAACCTCCCACATCGGTGGCAGAATAAATTTGTAGTTGATCAGGTTTCAAATCACGGTAAGCACGACCAATAATCACAGGAGTTTTGCAATCATTCAAAAGTAAATCCACAAACAGTCTGCGCTGCTCGGCCATGCCATGATCATTGTAGGTATCAATTAAAAGAACAGCCGTAGCATCGCTTTTCAATCGCTGCATCAAATCGGTGTTGAGATCTGACAGCTTAGCATACACAAAATTGATACGCGGAGATAGCTCAACACCTTTCAGATAGTCCTGTGCTTTGATAAACGGATAGGTGCGTTCTTTTTTCTTTTGCGTCAACCAAATTGCGTGCGAATAAATGATACCGAGCGTTCCCGGAATTTCAAAATCAATGACTATTTCATTGGCGAAAATGTAATCGCACGCCATGTCAGCGATATTCCATTTATCCAGCGGCACTGAATAGTGATATCCCAGTGAGAATAAAGAAGCGGGTGTAATCTTCTGCTTTGCTGAAAAGTCGGCTACTACGCGCGGCACCTGGTGACCACCGATGTTGCCCACCTCGTGTGTTTCTCTCCGTTTGTATTCGAACGGATTGATTGGATACTCTGTAATCTCAGGAATGGTTATGGATGTCTTCCGCGATGTATATCTATTCACCAATTCTTGCGCCACCGGCACTTCCGCTTCGGGTTCTTCGGTGAGTGATACACGCACGGTGTCTCCCAGCCCATCTTCTAACAAAGTGCCGATGCCGACTGAAGATTTGATGCGGCCATCTTCGCCATCTCCTGCTTCGGTCACTCCCAAATGCAATGGATACGGCTGAAACTTCTCTTCATTTAATTTTTGAACCAACAATCGGTACGCTTGAACCATCACTTGCGGGTTGCTCGACTTCATCGAAAGCACAATGTTGTAATAGTTCAAATCTTCGCACACGCGCAAAAACTCCAAGGCCGACTCAACCATACCCAGCGGAGTGTCGCCATAGCGGCTCATGATCCGATCGGAAAGCGAACCATGGTTCGTGCCAATGCGCATGGCAGTGCCATACTCTTTGCAGATTTTTACGAGAGGCGTAAACTTTTCACGGATGCGATCAAGCTCTGCCTGATAGGCGGCATCGGTATATTCAATTTCTTCAAAGCGTTTTTTGTCGGCATAGTTACCCGGATTGATGCGCACTTTTTCTACGATACGTGCGGCTAGTTCAGCCGCATTTGGCGTAAAATGAATATCGGCAATTAAAGGAACGGTATATCCACGTAAGCGCAATTCCTTTTTGATGGCTTCTAAATTCTGAGCTTCCTTTAAACTTGGGGCGGTAATGCGCACATATTCGCAGCCTGCATCTACCATGCGAATCACTTGCTCAACCGAGCCAATGGTGTCCATGGTATCGACCGTGGTCATGGATTGCACACGAATGGGATTGTTGCCACCGAGTGGCACATCGCCTATGGTTACTTCACGCGTTTTTCTGCGGCTGTAACTGACAAGACTATTGCAATAAAGTTTAAGCTGTTCTACCTGTGTGTTCACCATGCGACTAGAGAAAGGACAAAGTTACCGAATTTTACCAGTTGTTTTAACAATCAAAAAGGTGCTATTGTTTATCCCAAATTGTACTCGGCAGAGGGTTAAATACTTGTTAAAATAGGCGCATTAACTTGATGTTGCCTGATCGGATTGGTAGCTTTCGGCTTTCTGTTAAATCATGCGAATTCTATCTTTTTCACTTTTAGCAATTGGATTGCTGCTGGTAGGCTGTCAGCCTAAAAAATCGACCACCGATTTTGAAACGATCACCAAAGACAGTTTATTCCGATCTGCGATCAAAACAGGCGCATTTGTAAAACTAAGTCAGGGATATACCTATTACGAATGGAGCAACCCGCAAGCGGATACAGCGCTGGTATTGGTGCATGGGTTTTCGGTTCCATCTTACATTTGGGATTCTACTTTTCATGCTGCGAGCAAGCGCGGGTATTCTACACTGCGATATGATAATTTCGGGCGGGGTTTCTCGGATAATCCCGATGCTATTTATGATGTTGCGCTGTTTACAAACCAACTTCACGAGTTGTTAGATTCTTTAAGAATTACCAAGCCGATAACTTTGGTAGGACTATCGGATGGTGGGCGTGCCATCTCTTCTTTTGCAGCGCAGTTTTCAACACGAGTAAAAAATCTGGTGTATGTGGATGCGGTTGGTTTTGAAAATCCTGTTGAAAATCCACAACACCCGGCTGCCGTGACGGAGAAAGAAATAGAAGA
>JBGAUU010000124.1:0-12738 GCA_044228465.1 Cyclobacteriaceae bacterium | reverse complement strand
AACACTTTCCAAAACTACCTTACGGGATTGGAAGGTGGGCACGCGGGTGAACATCGAGCGTTGCATGGTGGCGAATGGCCGGTTTGACGGACACATTGTGCAAGGGCATGTGGACCAGACAGGCGTGTGCACGCGCATTCAGGAAGAGAATGGCAGTTGGCTGTTTGACTTTGAATACGATGCAGCCATCGGAAACGTGACGGTGGAGAAAGGATCCATCGCAGTGAATGGCGTAAGCCTCACATGCTTCAACTCAAGGGCGAATGGCTTTCGCGTGGCGATCATTCCGTACACCTACGAGCACACCAACTTCCATCAATTGAAAGTGGGTGATGCCGTGAACCTGGAATTTGATATTATTGGCAAGTATGTGAAGCGCTTGGTGGGAAAATGATTTCACTATCCTTGTCCTGCCGAGGTACGAGGCATCTTTGGTAAGAGTAGCGTAAGAAGATTCCTCGTACCTCGGAATGACAGCGTGTAGTAATAGTGTGAGTTGTGAATGTTGTGACGACAGCACACAAAGGCATTTCTTAAAATTCCGTTATTTCCTTCTCTTGTGGAGAAGGCAGGATGAGGTATTGAAAAGGATTTTAAGAAATGCCTTTAACCGGCAACCAACAACTTGCAGCCAATATCTTGCAGCTTAAAACTAGTAACAAACCAAATAAAACAACCCCTATGTTAGATCAATTAATGAAGTTAGTAGAAGAGCACGCTGGCGATGCCATCATCAACAACCCGGCTATTCCCAATCAACACAACAATGCCGCTATCAAAGATGTAGCTTCGCAAATCTTCGGTGGCTTGCAAAGCCAGGCATCCGGTGGAAACCTGCAACAGATCGTGTCGATGTTTCAAAACGGAGGCGGCAGCTCCATCGCTCACAACCCAATGGTAGCGAATATCATTTCTTCCGTTGCCGGAAACTTCGCTTCGAAGTTGGCTTGCAAAGCCAGGCATCCGGTGGAAACCTGCAACAGATCGTGTCGATGTTTCAAAACGGAGGCGGCAGCTCCATCGCTCACAACCCAATGGTAGCGAATATCATTTCTTCCGTTGCCGGAAACTTCGCTTCGAAGTTTGGTGTATCGCCACAAGTGGCACAAGGCATTGCTTCGTCTTTGTTGCCTACAGTGATGAATCAACTTATCTCGAAGACCAACGACCCAAATGATAGCAGCTTCGACTTAGGTGGCATTCTGAAATCCACTACCGGCAACAGCGGTCTGGATGTAGGAAGCATCTTGGGACAAATGACCGGAGGCGGCAACAACAATCCATTGGGAAACATTGGAGGAATGTTGGGAGGATTGTTTAAGTAAAGAGTTTAGGCGTCTGACACCTGAGAGGTGTCGTGACGCCTTTTCATTCGAAGGTACAATCGAAACACCAACCATCCGGTCAGCAGACCGATCAGTGTTCCTACTAAAATATCTCCGGGATAGTGTACGCCTAAATAAATGCGCGAGTAGCTCATCACGGCAGGCCAGATGAAGAGCAACACAACCCAGCGGTAATGTTGTTTCAGAATCAACCACAAGAACATTGTCACTCCGAATGTGTTAGCCGCATGGCTCGAAGCGAAGCCATACTGCCCTCCCAGGTAATTATTTACATGATGAACCAATCCCACCAGCGAAGGCTCGTGCGAAGGCCGCAATCGTGCGAAGAAAGGCTTCATGAAAGTGGTGGTGATCTGATCGGTAATCACTATTGATAAAATGATCCCAGCCAAAATCCACAGCGATTCTTTTTTGTATTGCTTGTAAACAAGGTATCCTGTAAAGAGATACAACGGCAACCAAGCCCTTCCGTCCGTCAGGAAATACATAATAGGATCCATGAACGGAGAATGCAATCCATTCAGCAATAGAAATAATTCACGATCCAGTTCGAGTAGTCTTTCCATTAGCGTGCAACAGAATTCTCAAAGGTATATTGAATCCACTCATCGGCACTTTTTCGATTGTCAAAAAACTGAATTGTTATGCCTAATTGATCAGCAGCTGCTTGAATACGTTCAAGATAATCTTTGGGATGGTGCTGTGGATTATAAATGAGTGCAGTTTGAATTAACCCATTTCTGTTGGCCTCCGGGTAGATTGTTTGCAACATCCACCGCTGATCTTCCACCGAAACAACTCCTTGAAATCGAATGTCTGACACCCAATAAGGGGTGTGATACATCTTCACAATATTCAGGCATTTCGTAAAAAGCGTCCGGTATTCCTCGCTGGTAATTTGTTTCTTCCACACAATGCCGGCACAATTGAGTTTGGCGTTGTAGAAGATCGAGCCGTAGGGCGTGTCAAATACAAGTTGTTCTTCAACTTCATTAGGCATCGGCATGTGAACATAAAAAGTTGTGCCTTTATCCAATTCACTCTCTACCCGAATCGATCCTCCAATGGCTTCAATCTGCGACTTCACCAAATAAAGCCCCATTCCTTTACCTTCGGTGTGTGTGTGAAAGCGTCTGTATAATTTAAAGAGGTCGTTTTCGAATAGACTCAGGTTGATGCCCAGACCATTGTCTGTTACTCGCAACACAATCTCATCGTTTATCGCAGAAGTAGTTACTGAAAGGCGGAGCGGACGTTCAGGCGAGCGGTACTTCATGGCGTTGCTCGCCAGATTATACAAAATGCTTTGTATGATCGGTTTGACAGTATAAATAATCGGGGCATGCTGAAAGTCCGATTGAATTTTCATGTCGGGCGTGACGAAGCTGAGTAGCGAAGTTTTTACGATATCCCACTCATCCTGAAAGTAAACTTTCTCGCGGATTTTATAAATCTCGTTACGAATGTCAATGATCTTGTTAAGGTCTTTGATAATGCCATCAAATTCCATAGCAGATTGGCGAATCATGTTGACCAACTGCCATTGCGATGTAGAAAGATCTTTTTCCTCTTTGGTCATCAGGTCGGTGAGGCCGAGCAGGCGGGCAATGGGTCCACGCAAATTGTGCGAAATGGTGTATGAAAACTGCCGTAGTTCGTTGTTGTATTTGGTCAGCTCCTGATTGGCCACGAGCAGTTGTTGATTCTTGTTCGTCAATTCGCTTTCCAGATCTTTGTTGATGCCGTGCAGTTGGGTCTTTTGCAATTCAATAGTTTGCATGGCCTCTACCAGTTGCTCCTGATTCGTTACCAACTCTTCACTCTGTGTTTGAATCTCATGGTTTTGTGCTTCAATCTCTTCATGCTTCTCTTTGAGCAGTTGGTTGGTGTTGCTAAGTTGGGCAATCAGCGATTCATTCTGTTCTTGTGCTTTTTCCTGCTGATCTTTGATAAAGATAAATCCGGTAACAATAAAAATGTAGGCCATCAACGGGTAGAAGTTCGCGATAAAGTAGTAGTCGCGGGTGGCAGGTGCCAGATCGTAATACCCAATGTGCAGCCAGTTGTGCAGTGCATCGAATAACAATAGCCCCAAGAAAGAAAATGCAATACCGGATAGCAAAAGCCCTCTTTCTGAAATGCGAAAGGTGGTGATAGGAATGATGACCGAGGCTACTAGAAAAAAGCGACTGTCGAAATAGTTGGAAGGTGTGATGGTGGCGCTAAAAAGGCTTTTGGTCAAAATAGAAATGCCTAATACACTGATTACAATCTCGGCACAAAGGATTAGGCGGCTTGCAGAATAGTATTGAAAGTGATTTAATACAATGGGGAGCAAAGAGAAAATGGCAGCTCCGTAAAGCATGGAACAAAGAACCACCTGGCCGTAATATCCAAGCATCGCAGAACCGATAATGAAGCCCAAGGCAAAAATGGAAAGCGCATAGTAGTTGGTGACGACAGTACTTTGCCGATTAGACATTGGTTGACCGGCAAATGTGCCGATGGAGGCTACTTTTTTAAGGAGGGAGTACATCAAAAATGTAAAGATAAACTATATTTAAAACTGTTTAGAAATGGTTTTAATCTCCCTTAGCGTATGGATAAGTATGATTTGGTGGTGATCGGTGCGGGGCCTTCCGGCTACGCGGCAGCGATGCGCGCCCTCGATTTCAAAAAGAAGGTATTACTGATCGAAAAAAATAGGGTAGGTGGTGCCGGAGTTACCAACGGGGCACTCTCTTCCAAAACGTGGTGGGAGTTATCGCGCGAAGCTTCCGCTTTCCGCAAGTCGTTGAAGCGCTACAACATTCAGGCACCCACCATCAGCTACAGCGAAATACAGACCGAAGTGCGCAAGGCAGTCAACGAGCGCAAGTCTATGCTGGAAGATCATATGCGGCAACTGGCCGATTCGCCTTATGCCAACTTGTTAAAGTTTAAAACAGGTGAAGCTAGGCTGATTACCCCTCACCAAATCGAAATTACGAATGGTGTGCATAAAGAAATGGTACATGCCGATTATGTGATACTGGCCACAGGCAGCCGTCCGCGCTACCTGCCTGAACTGCCCATCGATGAAAAGTTGGTGATGACCAGCGAGGGCATCGAAAATATGACCGACTTTCCAGAGAGTATGGTGATTGTAGGAGCAGGGGTGATCGGTTGCGAGTATGCTACTATCTTCAGCGGTTTTGGCAAAACTAAAGTCAACCTGATCGACAAAGGCGATCGCATTCTTCCTTTCGAAGACAAAGATGTGGTGGAGATCATTGAACGCAACATGGAGAACAATGGCGTGCTCATTCACCGCAATTCCAGATTAGTACACATGCGCGTTTTGAATGGCCGTGTAGAATATGAATTAGAATACACAGATGGCAGCCGCGAGACATTCAATGTGGAGAAAGCATTAGTGTCGGTAGGTCGTGTGGCGAACCTCGAGGACCTTTGGGATGATAAGGTTGGAATCGATATTACGAAGCGCGGTATTCATAATAATGATACACAAACTAATGTGCCCAACATATTTGCTGTGGGCGATTTAACAGCTGATATCTCATTGGTAAACGTAGGTGAACTGGAAGGGCGCTATGCCGTAGAGCGCATCTTTGGCAAACCCGATCGTAAGTTGGTGTACGAAAATATCAGTACAATTATGTTCCTCAGTCCTGAAGTTGCAGGTGTGGGGCTCAATGAAACGCAAGCCAAAGAGAAGGGTATTCATTACAAAGTGGTGACGCTCGAGTATAGCACCATTCCGCGCGCCATTGCTAAGCGCAACACTCAAGGCTTCATCAAACTTTTGGTGACAGACGATGAGCACATGAAGATTTTAGGAATGAAAGTAGTGGGTAATCATGCGAGTAGTGCCATTCAGGCGGTGGCGGTATTAATTTCCATGGACAAAGGCATTGAAGAACTAGCGGAGTGCGTGCATCCACACCCCAGTATCACCGAAGGTATTCAGGAATGTGTGCGCATGTTGATGGGTAAGTCGTTGTTTAAACCTACCGCTTTGCGCGAACGGATTTCGTGCCGCAGGTATTTCAACGGTGTGTACGAAGATATCATCTTTTAATCGTCATTACCTTTTTACCTATGAGAGTGGTTGTGTTGGCGGGTGTACTACTTTTGACTTCGTGTTCTGTTGATAAACTTTACTATGCTAAACAGCAACGAAAGTCGAGTGCCTTTGAACAGGTGGGTTTTGATGATCTCGCCCGCTTGTATGTGGATAAGCAATCAGTGGATGAAATAGAAGGAATTTATTCCGTCTCCGGAATTATCATTAAAAAGAGTAAAGGCCTTTTTTCAGGCGAGGAAAAAGAAAAAATTCTGGAGCAACGCGATAATTATTCAAAGGTGGCCATCTTCCGCGATCACCAGAAATCCGACCGTGAGTATTTCGAAGTTTCGTTGGATAAAGAAGGGCTTCCATCGTATTCTATTCGCGGTGAGTTTAACAAAGTTACCGAAGGAAATATTCTTGTTTATAAACACTTTGAATCACGCAATAAAGTGCTGAATTATACTTTTACTTATGATGCCGAGAAGAACATGCTGGAAGGCATTCGCACTGAAACCAACGGCAACTCGATAATCACCTTCAAGCTGACATACCTCAAGCTGTTTCCCAAGAAGATTTGATCACTCATAATCGAATAGTTTGTATTGCGGTATATGGATAATTCCAAGTATTCGTTATGCAGAATAAAGGCGTGATCAAGGAAGTTTAATACCTTACAACAGTTAGGAGCCACCGGAAAAAATATTCTTCTTTTCCGTGAAAATGGGTTATCTTTACAACAGTTTTAATTCCTTATTTTGAATCAAGAACAGGCCATTACACTCTATCAACCTCTGTTGCACAACATTGCCTACAATTTGTTGCGATGCAAAGCAGATGCAGAAGATATTGTGCAAGATACTTTCGTGAAATGGTTGAGTGTTGACCAGACGAAGATTCAAAATACAAAAGCGTATCTCATTAAGTCGGTTACCAATAATTGTTTGAATCACCTCAATTCGCTCAAGCGAAAGAAAGAAGAGTATTGGGATTCGATTATGCTTTCGAGCCTGGTGGTGAAATGGAAAGAAACCGATTTTGCACACATCGACTTTGAGAAAGAATTGGCCTCGGCATTTAAAGTAATTCAGAGCAAGCTGGAGCCTTTGGAAAGAGCTACCTATCTGTTGAAGGAAGTATTTGATTTTGATTACGAATCCATTCAGAAAGTGTTGGATAAGAAGTCGGACCATTGCCGTCAGTTGTTGAGCCGTGCGAAGAAAAAACTCAGTGATGCAAGTCCGATGATGAAAGTAGATCTCCCGGATGCCACTCATTTATTTGAAAGCTTCAAAAACGCCTGCACAATGGACAATGCAGCAGGCTTCATCGACCACCTCAAGCAGGACATTGCTGCTTCGTTGAAGAAAATCTAATCTGAAGTTCGCATTTCAATTAAAAAACAATAAGCATACAAAACAAAGTGTTTTGAGCTCAGTATTTGTATTCTTAATTCTGACTTCTTTTAAAGTGATTATGTTTAAATTGTAATCCGGAAGTAATCACACCCAACCTAATCATCCGGAAAGAAAAGAATGATTGAATTTAGTGAAGCCTTTATTAATAAATTGATTTTCCATCGGATCAGCATGGAACCTGATCAATCCATCATCAGCAACGCGCTGTTGGATGTATCGAACAAAGAAGAGGAGGAAATACTGAAGGGAATCTTTCTGAAAGCGTTTGCCTCGAGCACGGTTACTTACCAGTTTCACCACGAGGTAGATATTTCATTGAATACGTTGTTAAAGATCGCTACCGATATTCATAACGATGAGAATTTCGTGATGAAGTCGATCAACATCCACCAGCATTTGCAGTCAGTCTCCAAACATCCCAATATAAAAGATGGCGATTTGTTTGTAGTAAAATTTGATGCGATTCAATTTAACAACCGGTTTTACGAAGCCTTGGGCATCTACAAAATTGAAAACAAGGAAAGTTTTATCGAAACATCTGCTTCCGGCAAAGGCACGATGGGACTGAAATTCAAAAAAGGGATAGGCAAGAAATTGGATAAGGCTTGTCTGATCTTGTTTACGGATATGACCTACACGGTTTTTATCATTGATAACAACAGCAAGGAAACCGATTACTGGCAAAACGAATTCATCAAAGTTGCCTTACGGAATGACAACATCAACAGTACCAGTCAGTTTCTGTCTATGGCGAAGACGTTTGTTACCGAGCAATACCCGGCCGAGTTTGAGTCCAACAAAACCGATCAGATTGAATTACTGAATCGCTCCGTCAGCTACTTTAAAGAGCATGAGAATTTCAACAAAAAAGAATTTGAGCGCGAGGTGCTGCAAGACAAAGGAATTATCAAATCCTTCCGCGATTTCGATACCGACTACCAAGATAGAAATCAAATTGAGTTGGCCGATGAGTTTGAGATTTCGGCCTATGCCGTAAAAAAGCAAGCCCGATTGTTTAAGTCCGTATTAAAGTTGGACAAGAACTTTCACATTTACATTCACGGCAACCGCGAAATGATTGAACAAGGCGTAGAAAAAGACGGAAGAAAGTATTATAAGATTTATTATAAAGAGGAGAATTAGTATTTTTTACCATCAGCGACTTGTAAAAAGAACCTAACAAGTCTCTTAGCATAAAAAATCCAAAACTTTTTCTCCCATTCTGTCACAAATCGAAGGTGAGGTTGTCTTACAGTTAAATTGGCCAAATTAGGCCGGAAACAGACTTTTTTAACCTTTACCTAACTAACGCAAATGAAAGAAATCCTTATTTTTTTTGTAGCTCACTGGTACTTGTCGCTGTTCTTTCAGACATTTTTTCTCCACCGCTACGCTGCTCACAAAGCATTTACGATGAATAAATTCACCGAAAAGGTGTTCTTTGTTCTTACCTGGATATTCCAAGGCTCAAACTATTTAAGCCCGTTTGGCTATGGCGTTATGCACCGCATGCACCATGCTTACGCAGATACCGAAAACGATCCGCACTCTCCCAAGTATGATGAAACCATCTGGAAGATGATGTGGAAGACTAAAACGATTTATTCCGACATCGCCAGCGGCCGTGTGGTTCCTGAAGCACGCTTTACAGAAGGTGTAGCTCGTTGGGATTCATTTGATAAGTTTGCCCGTTCATGGCCTTCACGCTTGTTTTGGGGAACATTGTATACTTTATTCTACTGGAAGTTTGCCACCGTTTGGTTCATTTGGTTCTTGTTACCAGTGCAGTTTTTGATGAGCCCGATTCACGGTGCAATCATCAATTGGTTTGCACACAAATATGGCTACCGCAATTTCGAAGTAGGAGATACCTCAAAGAATTTCTTACCGGTAGATGTTTTGATGATGGGCGAAAGCTATCACAACAATCACCACAAGCATGGCTCACGTGCCAACTTCGGTGGTGTGCGTTGGCATGAATTAGATCCTACCTATTTGATCATTCGCATTCTGGACAAAGTAGGTGTTATCCGCTTAGTAGCTCAGAAGCACGTAAGCCTTGAGCGCGTGCGGAAGGCTGCTTGAGATTAGATATCAGGTTATTGAAAGGAAAACCGGGTTAACAGTCCGGTTTTTTCTATTTTATACTGCCTTGCTTGAGCAACTCCGTCATCAGATTATCAATCCTTCTGGGTTTGAGCGTAACGGCATCCATCAGGCACCACACCATCCGCGAACGTGTTAGGACAATTTCTCCTTTGCGCAACACAACAAAGCGCTCGAAGGTAGCCCCTTTGGCTTCGCCTACCCATGTTTCGCCCACAATCGAATCTCCCAGAAATGCTTGTTGCTGGTAGTCGATTTCATGACGCAGCAGCATCCACGCATACTTTTGCTGCATCTCAGGTGAAGCCATCGCCTGCCAATGGGCAATCGCTACTTCCTGCACCCAGCGCACATAAACTACATTATTGACGTGATTATATTGGTCGATATCGGCCGGCTGTGGGCTTATTTCATGCCGAAAGGGTGCTTTTATATCCATGCGTTAAATTCGTTCAAACGGTCACTACTTTACACGAAAACTGAAATACCAAGAAAATTGTACTATCTTTGACCTTTATTTATCAAATTACAATAACAAACAAATGAAAGAAGGAACAGTAAAATTCTTCAACGAAGCTAAAGGTTTTGGATTCGTAAAAGAAACATCAACAGGTCAAGAGTATTTCGTTCACGTAACGGGATTGGTAGACAAGATTCGTGAGAACGACTCTATCACATTCGACCTAAAAGAAGGTAAGAAAGGTTTAAATGCGGTTGACGTTCGTTTAGCCAATTAATATCCGATCACTTTTTAAATAAAAGCCCTGCACTCCGCGGGGCTTTTTTATGACAAACACTTCACACTTTGACATTCAGCGATTTTAATTTTGACGAGAAGCTTTCCGAAGGGTTAGCTTCCATGGGTTACATCAACCCCACACCCATACAGCAGATGGCCATTCCGGTGATCATGCAAAAACACGATGTAATAGCTTGCGCACAAACCGGCACCGGTAAAACGGCTGCTTACCTGCTACCTATTCTCAATAACATTGTTAACTCAGAAAAGCGTCACCTCAACACCTTGGTTATTGCGCCCACTCGCGAGTTGGCTCAGCAAATCGATCAGCAGATTGAAGGCTTTGGCTACTTTTTAGGCGTAAGTTCTATTCCTGTATATGGAGGTGGCGATGGCGCCATCTGGGATCAGCAAAAGAAAGCGTTGGAAGCAGGCGTAGAGATCATTATCGCTACACCGGGCCGCCTGATTGCACAGTTGGCATCCGGCACCATAAAGCTCGATCATGTCGAACACTTGGTGCTCGATGAAGCCGACCGTATGCTTGACATGGGTTTTTATGAAGACATCATTCGCATTATTAAATACTTACCGGCTGAGCGGCAAACACTTTTGTTTTCCGCTACTATGCCACCGAAGATTCGCGCATTAGCGAATCGTATTTTGAAGAATCCCAAAGAAATCAACATTGCCATTTCCAAACCGGCCGAGGGCATTTTGCAGTTAGCGTATTCGGTGTACGATGAGCAAAAGGAAAAACTGATCAATATTCTTCTCAAGAACAACCAATACACCTCCATTATCATTTTCGCGTCAACGAAAGAGAATGTGAAAAAGCTCGATCGTTCTTTACAGAAAATCGGATTGGTGGCCAAAGCCATTCACTCGGACTTGGAGCAAAACGAGCGCGAGAACATTCTCCGCGAATTCAAGAACAAACAACTTTCAATTCTCATCGGTACCGATGTGTTATCGCGAGGTATTGATGTGGATGGAATCAATTTGGTGATCAATTTTGACGTGCCACCCGATCCGGAAGATTACATTCACCGCATTGGCCGAACGGCTCGGGCCGCTACCACGGGTACAGCGATTACATTCATCAATGGAAATGACCAACGCAAGTTTTTCCGCATCGAAAGTTTAATTGGAAAAGAAATTGAAAAGGTAAAGTTGCCGGATGAATTAGGTGCCGGTCCGGCTTACGAGCCCGAAAAGAAACCGGCCTCTTCCGGTCAAAAGAAACCGTTTAATAAGAAAAGGAATTTTAGACGCAAGCCGCGTAGCTCAGGGCATGGAGGTTGATGGTGTTTTGGTAATGAGGTGCGTAATCATCTCCGAATAATATTCACCAAAATAAGGCCCCACCCAGTTGAGTGCCATTACTTCTTCTTCGTTTCCCGCTTCATAATAGCGATCGTCTGTTACATAGCCTGTGTAATTGCCATTGAAGCTGGTAATGATCACTTTCTTTCCATAGTGTGCTGCCAGCGCTTCTAATTCTTTATTCACAAAGATTTCGCCCGAGAAGTCGCACGGAGTTCCAATCAACAATATGTTTCCTAACTGAAGTAGGGTGAGTTCGCCTTGTAGTGGTCCCACCAATGACCCAAAGGCCCAGTTGCGTACTTTCCAATTGCTGGCGATACGGAGTTGAGATGGCCCGAATGCAATTGGAATGTGTGCACTCGAAACTGAGAGTGTGTTGATTGGTTCGGTGCGGGTGGCCACTTCAATTTTATGATTCAGTTTATCGGCTGCCGTGTCGATGCGTTGAAAATCGCTGCCGGTTACTCCGGTCAGTCGATGACTTCCGACCATTCCCGCCATGAACAGGGCAAAAGAAACCTTGTGTTCTAATCGATCTGTCAATGCATTGGGATAATCTCCGGAAATGACCCGACTGTGTAATTCCACTGTCGTGGGATGCGCACTGTAACTCACGATGATTCCCCGCGAGCTATCGGAGCGAATGAATTCAATACCTCTGATTTTGCTGTCTACTTTTCCATGCGCCACATCCAGTCGGTTCTCCACATACTCTTTCGCATCTTGTTCAAAGTAAGAAAGTCGGGCGGGTTTTGCCGAAGCTATCGCTACTTCGAGCTGCTCGATGATTTTCATCGATATAGTTTCAACCCATTCGCTGTGATAGGTACCTAACGTAATTCTTCCCACCACACTCGGATCCCATCCGCCTAAACTGCTGTGGGTGTGCGTGGCGGTGAGATAAAGAAAGTAGTTTTTGTTTTGCTTTTGTAACTCGTTTTCAACGCGTTCTTTGATGACAGGAGGAAACAACATCAAATCGGCACTCACTACAAAGTAAGTGGCAGTTCCTTGATTGATTGCCAGCACACGGCAGTAAACCGAATCATGAATGCTTTCGTATTTGTCTTTGGGTGTGTAGCCCGCCATGGGCATGCTGTACGAGGGAAGCAGGTTGAATTTGCTCCAGCCTACTTCAATGGGTAGTGGCGTAGAGGTTTTGAGTTGGGTATCCTCCAGCCTTTGCATCATCGTTTGATGAAAAGATTGCTTGGCAAGCGGAGTGTGATTAATGGGGGCAATTAACGCAACGGCCAACGCCAATAAGGCGAATACAAATCCCAACAGCCATTTGACAAATCGTTTCACGATCAATTGATTTTAGAATGCCGAAAAGCAACCGGCAGGAAATCATTCGCAACAATCGCGCCTTATTTCTTTCGCGCAATTACTTTCTCGGTGGCTTTGATGATTTGCTCCGTGCTTAAACCATATTTGGTCAGTAATTGGGTGGGTGTGCCGCTTTCGCCAAAGCTATCATTCACGGCTACAAACTCTTGGGGAGCAGGGTAGAAGCGTGACAATACCTGCGCTACGCTATCGCCCAACCCGCCATTGATTTGATGCTCTTCGCAAGTCACCACGCACTTGGTTTTTTGTACGGAGGCCAGGATCGCTTCAACATCCAAAGGTTTAATCGTGTGAATGTTGATCACTTCTGCACGAATTCCTTTTTCGGCCAATGCGGCTTCCGCTTCAATCGCCAACCACACCATGTGGCCGGTAGCGAAA
>JBGAUU010000123.1:0-13074 GCA_044228465.1 Cyclobacteriaceae bacterium | reverse complement strand
TCACTGCCCGATGTGACTGACACACGCGCCTGATACGCACTGGCCAATTGCAATGCCCACAACGCTGCACCACCACCAATACCTGTAATCAACACTTTCTCTTGCGCTCGAAGTCGTGCTTTCGAAAACAACGCACGATATGCTGTCAAGCCTGAGAGAGGCACTGCTGCTGATTGCTCAAACGACAAATGCTCGGGCTTCTCAAAAATATTCTTTTTCGAAATCACGATGTACTCGGCCATCGTTCCGTGGTCGGGGTTTCCCAGAATACGAAATGTGTCGCCTTGCACGGCAGGATTCTTGCCCCAATCCAAACTTGGATTGATCACCACTTCCATTCCTACCAAAAATGGATCGGCATCTTCGCCTACATCTTCCACCACACCACATCCGTCCGAGCCCAGCACCACACCATCTTTGTGCATCACCGCTGCTTGCTCGAGCGTAGCCCACAAGTCGCGGTGGTTGATGGCAGCTGCTTTTAGTTTTACCAACACCTGATCTTTTACCGGCTTGGGTTTAGGAAAATCAGTAACACCCCAAGGAAGATCTTTTCCTTTGAAAACAAGTGCTTTCATAAAATGATAATGAAGTGAAAAGTGTCAGGATGCTTTCGAAGCGTCCTGACACCTGAAAAGAATTTTCTATTTTACTTTATAATTCCAGCTATGTACGTCCGCCTCAATTCCTTTGCGGATGTCGTTCAATTTCTTTTTTACACGCAACTGAAAGCTTGCTTCCGTTACAGCCGGCAAGTGATAATCTGTACCATGAATGTTGATCGATGCAATTTGAGAAACCACCGCGGCTGTGCCTACACCAAAAGCTTCGGTGATGGTGTTGTTCTTAAATGCCTCTTCAATTTCGGCCACACTTACTTTGCGTTCTTCTTTCTCGATTCCCAAAGTGGGTGCCAATGTTAAAATCGAATCGCGGGTTACGCCATCCAACAAAGAAGTCGTCAAGCGTGGAGTCACCAATTTTCCGTTGATGACAAACATCACATTCATCGCACCTGATTCATCAATGTACTTGTGTTCTTTCGCGTCTGTCCACAACACCTGATCAAACCCTTGCATTTGTGCCAACATAGTTGGATAGAAAGCGCCACCATAGTTACCGGCACATTTCGCGAATCCGGTACCGCCTTCTGCAGCGCGCACAAATTCTTCTTCCACTTTCACGCGTACAGGTTTTGCAAAATACGGACCCACCGGACTAGTCAAAATAATAAATTTATATTCCTCGGCTACTTTCACACCTAACTTTGCTTCGTTCGCAAAAACAAACGGACGCAAATACAAGGAAGCACCTTCGGAAGTTGGAATCCAATCAGCATCCACTTCAATCAAAGCAGATAAAGATTGTAAAAATAATTCTTCGCTGATCGCAGGCATGCACATGCGCTCCAGCGAGCGCAGCAATCTTTTGTGGTGACGCTCTGGTCTGAAAATCGTAATCGCACCTTGATCATTCTTAAAAGCTTTCATACCTTCAAACACTGATTGGCCATAGTGCAACGCCAGCATCGCGGGCGATAGCTCCATCATTCCATACGGAACAATTTTAGGCTCTTGCCATTCTCCATTTTTGTAATCAATCACCAACATGTGATCAGAGATGTGATTACCGAAACCAAGATTGTTGAAATCAACCGATGAGAGTCGTGATTTGGCTACACGCTCAACGTGGATGGATTAAGTTGTTGGGTAAAATTACAGAGTTATGCGGAATTAAAAATTTTATTTCTTTAGGCGGCTTGGCTGTGCGAGGCGCCACAGCCACCGGGCTTTTCGCTACAAGTCCTCGTGGCGCGAAGCGCACCACTGTGGGCTTTCCGCTTCAATCCCTAGCCGATGCACAGTACGCAATTACTGCTTCTTGTGATAACCATACTTTCTCATCTCATTCGCAATGCCTACCGAATTTTCATCGCCTCTTTTCTCTAATTCTGAAATAATGTTGCGGTGATTTTTTTCATCGCGATTCTGGCTCAGTTTAAAACTCGCTTCCATTCGGTCAATCGCAATCTCAAAACCAATGGTTCCGCGCATTTCCGCATGTAAAAATTTAGGTGACATCGTGTCTACCGACACGGGATGCACTGAGTCTTTTTCATATTTATTGGTCAGTTGGCGCAACGATTCCAGTAATTCTTCATCCGAAAGCGTGCGTACTTTTCCATACACATGCACCGCTTCATAATTCCACGAAGGCACATTTTCATGATCATACCACGAGGAGGAAACGTACGTATGCACACCTTGAAAAATCACCAGCACTTCTTCGTTTTGCGGCAACTCGCGCCATTGCTTATTTCCGCGACTGATATGTCCGAGCAATTTGTTTCCGTCCAACATCAACGGTATGTGCGTTGCCCACAGTTTGCCTTCTACCGTGCTCACCAAAATTCCAAATCCGTTTTTACGAATAAAATCTCTCCGATCTTCTTCGTTTTCATTTTTAGCGTAGGCTGCAGTGTACATACATTATTTTTTAAGAGTTCGTAAATAGAAAATGATATCCATGCTTTGAATCTTCGTTACCCCAAGCTGATGGAGCAGCGTAGTGACTTGTCCGCGGTGATACGTGCCATGATTAACTACATGAAACAGCATATCTTCCACCTGATTTTCAAAAGAGTCGCCTTTCAGGTTTTTGTACTGCACAGTGGTAGATACATAATCAACCCCTTTAGATTCAACAAAAGCAGACAAGTCTCTGGCCGACTGCACAATTCCTTCCAGCAGTTCTTTTTTGCCGCCTTTGAAATTTTGCGAAGGCCAAGAATCCAAGCTTACACCTTGCAGTCGTTTCAGCCAGATGACTTCCGCATCCCATGCATGTAAGAGTGTTTTAGCAATGGATGAAAAACTGCTTTTTACTTCTGCAAATAGAAGAGTTTCGTCTACGGCATCCAGCGTTTCTTTCAAACGTTCAGTCGCCCACACCGAATAAGCCAAATGTTGTCCAATGGTATAACTCATGATTTTCTTAATTTAGTTTATAGGCGTCAGACCGCTTCGAGCGGTCAGACGCCTGATTACGATTGACTTTTTAATCAACAATAAAAAGCTTCACTCCTTTTTTACTTCGTGTGCGGTGCGCTTCTGCGCCATCACCAACTTGATACGACATTCCGGATTTTAAAACAAACTCACGACCGTCTTCCAACTCAGTAATCATTTCGCCCTCCAGACAAAAAATGAAATGTCCTTTTTTGCACCAATGGTCGGCCAGATAGTTCTCTGAATATTCTACTCTTCGCACGCGTACATCACCAAAGTGTTGAACACGCCAGATAGCGAAACCCGTTGTGCCTTCGTGACGCTCAGCAGTTATTGTATCCCAATCGGTAACACCAAACAGGATGTTGGAATCAATTTTCATTTCGCAGTTGAGTTAACACTTCATGCATCAGCGCAAGCACACGACTCACATCTTCGGTTGTCGTACGCCAATTCACAAACGCAGCACGAATTCCTTTTCGATCTTTGTAAACAGTGGGTGTCATAAATACAATACCGGTTGAATTGACTGCATTTAAAAACGTTGTTACCTCGTTCGGCTTCACTTCTTCTTTGAGCGAGAAGCAAACGGTATTTAATCGAACAGGCGCCAGCAATTCAAATGCGTTGGATTGCTCAACTCCTTTGCCAAATTGTTCAGCATGCGCTATGTTGCTATCAACCCATTCGCGAATTCCATCCTTACCATACGCCACTAATGAAAACCACGCAGGCAACGCTTTTAATCTTCTGGAGTTTTCAGGTAGAAAATTTAGGTAATTGAAATTCTCAATCGGGTTGCCAAGGTAGGGTGCATTTGAATTTTGAAATGTTTCTACTTGCAACACACCGTGTTTCTGCTTCACAAAAAAGAGCGCACTCTCATACGGCACATTCAACCATTTATGACAATCCACTGTAATGCTGTCGGCATGTTCCCAGCCTTTTAGCAAATGTTGCCGCATCGAAGAACAAGCTGCAAAGCCGCCAAATGCTGCATCAATATGCCACCAGAAGGAATATTTTTCTTTCAGCTTGGTGATGGCTATAAAATCATCGAAGTCTACCGTGTTAACCGTGCCCGCACTGGAAATCAAAATAAATGGTTCGTTCGGATTACTTTTCAGGTAACGTTCCAATGCTTCTACATTCATCGCCTCCCGATTTCCTGGAAGGGTATCTATTTTAACAAGGTTGTTGCTGCCAACGCCTAACAATGACAATGCTTTGATGGAGGAAGAGTGAGGCGTAGTAGAAATAATTTTAATAGAAGAACTGATGCCTTCTTTCGCAATATCTTTTCCTTGTTGCTTGCCAATCCACTGACGAGCGACCGCCATGCACGTAAAGTTGGACATCATTGCTCCGGTCACAAATCCTCCGAAGAAATCTTTCGGCAAGCCAAACAAATCCAACAGGAGTTGGGTGGTTTCCATTTCGATGTTCGCAGACACATCTCCGGCTCCTTTCAATCCTTGCGGATTAGGATCATAAATAGTGGTGAGCCAATCGCCCGCAATGGCGGCAGGTGTGGTGCCGCCCGTGACAAATCCCCAATAGCGTGGACCGGACGAAGCGACCATCAACGGTTCAAAGCGTTCGTTGAATTGTTGCAAAGCGCCCAACGTGCCTACTCCTTCACTGTTTAAGTTAGTTGCTAATTCCACCACGTGTTTTGTGGAGGTCGGACGATCGTTGATTGCGTTGAGATAGGATATTCCTTGTGAAACTATTTTTTCAAACAACGGACCTAACTCATTCGATTCTATTTTTAATAGCGAATTCATTTAAACTAAATTCAATTCCATTTTAATATCACTGCGTTTGTACGGGCCATCTAATTCGACTTCTACAAAACCCAGTTTTCGATAGAGTTGAATGGCAGCCACTAATTTGGTATTGGAGTACAAAATGATTTTGGTGGCTTTCATTACTTTGGCCGTTGCAATAGCTACCACCGCCAGTTTCTCTCCGATTTTCTTTCCTTGAAATTTTTCGTCAACCGCCATTTTGGTAAACTCTAATACGTTTTCGCTCACGCGCTTCAACGCGACTACGCCTACCGGCTGATCGTCTACCAGTGCAATCAGAATTTCGCCTCCCGCAGCCATTATATTCTTTTCCGGATTTTGCAGCACTTCGACATCAATCGGTTCAATCCAAAAATACTTTTCGATCCAGGCTTTGTTCAAGGATTCAAACGCAGCCTGGTATTTGGGCTGATAGAAACTGATTTGAATTATTTTATTTTCCATGGCGCGGTCAGGCATCCCAGCTATAATAATGATGATCGCGATCTAATTCAAATCCAACTTTCGGATACAGATTGTTGCCAATGATATTTGTCTTGGCTGTTTCTAGAATCAGTCCGCATCCGTTGGTGGCACGACAATGTTCCTTTGCTTTTTCAATCAACGCCATGGAAAAACCTTTTCCCCGAAAGGAAGTATGCACAAACAAATCATTGAGCAGCCAAAGTCTTTTCATGCGTGTGGAAGAAAACAGCGGATACAACTGCGTGAAGCCTGTCATTTGATTATTATCATCAAACGAAACGAAGATAACCGATTCGTTGGCTTTGATTCGCGCTTCCAAAAATTGTTTTGCACCGACTACATCCGATGGCTTTTCATAAAACACCCGATATTGATCGAATAACTTCGCTAGCGGCTCAATGTGTTGTAAGGTGGCTTGTTCAACGCGTATCATTTTATTTGGTGTTAATAACAGTAGCGTGCCCGGCCAATAATACCCAACCGGATTTTACTTTCACCCACGTGTCGGTTACGTAGAGTTTTACATCGAACGCATTTCCTTTGTACGTTCCTTTTTGTTGCAAGATGCCGGTGAGTACGGCTGTGTTTTCTATGACTCTTACTTTTACTTGTGTAGTCTCGTTAATTTCTAAAGTAAGATCAGGCGAACTGATATCAGCCAACATATCTTGCTTTAGTTTCGCTTTACCGGAAGAAGTAGTTAAGACAAAATCTTCTGCATAAATGAGCGAGGCATCTTTTGCCTGATGCGCGGAAATCAATTGATTCAACTCTTTGTCTCTTGCGATTACTTCTTCCTCCACAGAAGGTGAATTCCAAATACTGTTTGCGATAAATAACCAAATGAGCAATACTGGTTTCATAGAGTAAAATGGGTTTGAGAATGAATTATATTTTTAATCTATGGGGTGCAATCAATCCATGTAAATGGTGCCCTTCAAAAACAACTTTGCTTCACCGCTTATCTCCACCCGATTTCCATTCAAGCGGCAACTCAACTCGCCACCACGCTTCGAAAGCTGCCGTGCAGTGAATTCTGTTTTGTTGAATACGCTCGACCAATAGGGAGTTAATGAGGTGTGAGCCGAGCCCGTTACCGGATCTTCATCCACACCACTTTGTGGGCCGAAGAAGCGCGAAACAAAATCTACATTTTGACCACGAGCGGTTACAATGACACCGCGTGCTTTCACCTGAGCGATTTTTTTTAAATCAGGCTGAAGTTGCTGAACCTGCGCTTCATTGTCCACCACAACTAAATAATCTGTTTTTCCTTTGAGCGTTGCTTTCGATTTTACGCCAAGCCCTTCTTCTAATTCGGTGATCGCAGAAACAGGTGTTAATGTGTCAACCGGAAAGTCGAGTGTAAGTTGATTAGCCTTTTTTGAAACAGTCAATAAACCGCTGCGCGAATTGAAAACAATTTTATTTTCCGTATGACCTTCGTAATTGAATAATACAAAGGCAGTCGCGAGTGTTGCATGACCGCACAAGTCTACTTCCACCGTGGGCGTAAACCAGCGAATGCGAAATCCTTCTTTCTCTTTCACATAGAAAGCTGTTTCCGCCAGGTTATTTTCCATAGCGATATTTTGCATCACGGAATCGGGAAGCCATTCGGTGAGCGGACACACGGCTGCCGGATTTCCTTTGAACACCTGCGAAGCAAACGCATCCACCTGATACACTTTTAATTCCATCCGATTTTAGTTCGAGAGTTTGGATTTGATATTCAATACTTTTGCAATTGAGCCAAGACCGAGCGGGTTTGTTTTTAATTGATAGCCACGGTTCACTAAATAAATTCCCAACACGGTGATACTGATCGCAAGGCCAATTTGAAAGTTTAATTTTTCACTCAACACCAACCATCCTAAAATTACGGCTACAATCGGGTTGATGTAAGCGTATAATGAAACAAGTGTCATTGGTAATTTTTTGATCGCGTAGGAATAACATGCATACGCAGCTACCGATCCTACTAAAATCATATACCCTAATGAAAAGACAACTGAAGAATTCCATTGCACACCACTATAGTCGTCAAAGATCAGACTCAAAGGAATCGCGAAGATTCCGCCAAACAACATTTGCAGACCGGCATTGAGAAAAGGATCGGAGTTTTGATTTTTCTTTTTGATCCAAATACTTCCAATCGCCCAGCACAAATTCGCGATGAAGGTGAGGATAATTCCTTTCAGGTAATTGGCGTTGGAAAATTCAGTGAGGTGTTCACCAAAGATTAACAGAATGCCGGTGAGGCCTGTAGCCAATCCGAGAATAATCAGCCAATTTGGTTTTTCATCTTTTGTTACCAACACATTAATTAGTACCGTCCAGATCGGCATCATCGAGCAGATGATCGCAGCCACTCCACTGGAAATATATACTTCTGCCCAGCCAACCACGGTGATGCCCAGAGTTACCATGAAGAGCCCGGAGATCGCCTGATTGATCAACGTGTTGCGATCGGGCCATTTTGCTTTGCCAAAGAAGAGAGTGATGGCAATGAGAATAGGGCCGGCCGCCAAAAATCGCAGCATGGAAAATAAGAACGGAGGAAATTGAGTGACACCGATCCGCAACACCAAATAGGTCGTTCCCCAGATCAGGCACACAGCCCCCAGCGCGAAGTAAGCGAGTAAGTTTTTATCTTTTGTCATAAATGAAATTCAGCAGCACGATATTACTAAAATCGCCAGGGATTCTTTTCAAATTTTGTTTTTGTTAAGGATTCGCTTTTCGCAATGGATTGCATCGGCTTGCAGCAGATCAAATCTTCTGTTTTTGTTGTTGGGAAATACAGTACTGCTTTTCGCAGAAAGCCGGGAATGGTAAAAGTGATGGTCATTGTGTTTCTTTCTTTAAAAACCAAAATACAATAGGATGATTACAACAATCACTCCGGCCACCAAAAACAATTTGCGTCTTGTTCTCATATTGATGGCTCAAAGTTCTCTTTAATACGGCTAAAAAACAGTTTCAGTTTTAAGTATTTTAACCAGATCAGTTGATAACTTTTACTTCACGAACTGTGCAGCCACGGTGAGGAGCAGCGCATTTTTGTAGGGGTTTGCTTCGGTATCCGATGTTTGCATCATCCAGAGCCCTGATGCGCCTACGCTGAGGAAAAGATGTTCGCGCACTTTCATGCGACTGTACGCAATGGAAAGTCCGCTGGTCCAATAATTACTGTGATCAAATACATTATTATTCCACCAAGCCGTGGAGATCACATCCCAATGATGGTTGGTATACGAAAAGCGAAATCGGTTCACCCAATCTCTTTCCTCCGGCACTAAAACTAAATTCCCGAATAAGCTCATGTGTTCAAAACTTAATTGCGGATGGAGTTTGGCCGTAGTGATCAAAATAATCACTGCGTCTGAGCCGTGATCGGCCACACCATGTTCTTGTTCAAGGAAAGACCCAACATACGGAGTGAATGTAATTTTGTTGGACAATTTGAAATTTCGGTAAACGGAGATGAGCGAAAAGTTGTAGAACGTATTGTGATCGTACAAATCCATTCCTTTAAATAAGAAGAACCCCCAATTATTTTTTTCAAGAATAAAGTTCACATCAAAGGAAGGATTTTCCGTGGCCAACCGACCACCATAATTAAAAATGGCTTGCGAATGGAGACGTGCCGTCAATCGCCAATGCAAAGGCTTCTTTTCAACTTTAACGGAATCTTTCGTTTGCGCCCAAATCGGTGAGTACAGCGTGCCTGTCAGTAAAAGAAATGTGACGAATATCCATTTTTGAAGTGCGCTCATGTATTTTATTTTAAACAAAGGACGATGATTGGCACTCCACTCGAAACCCGAATGTTGCTATAAATCAATTCCACAAATTTTGTTGATCCAACGATAAAATAACAGTTTCAGTTTTAGTAACTTTGACCAGATCAGTTTAATACCTATTGCTATGAATACCGAGACTGCCGAATTGAAATCCGATCATTTGTATCTGGAAGTGGCCGAACGCATTGAACAGCTCATTGAAAAAAAATCACTGAAGGTAGGTGATAAGTTGTTGTCGGTGAGATCGCTCAGCAAAGAGCAAGGCATTAGTCTCAGCACCGCATTTCAATCGTATTACCATTTGGAAAGCAAAGGCTTGATCGAAGCCCGACCGCAGTCCGGATACTATGTAAAATTTTCTCCAAAAGATACATTTGAAATTCCCACGTGTTGCGAACCCACCAATGAAGTGTTGCCGGTGAGTGTAGATGAGATGATCACCAGTGTGTATTTTGATTTGCGCTCACCGAAGTTAACATCCTTTTCATTGAGTTCACCCGACCCGAGTTTATTACCGGCTGCAAAGTTGAATAAGTCGGTGATGCATTCGCTGCACAATTCGCCTGATCATTGCTTGGGCTACGAACACATTCAGGGCAATGAACAACTACGGAAGCAAATCGCGCGACTCAGTTTTAATTGGGGTGGTGCATTGAGCGAACAAGATGTGGTGGTGACAGCCGGTTGCATGGAAGCACTTTCGCTGTGTTTGCAGGCAGTGACCAAGCCGGGCGATGCAGTCGCTACCGAGAGCCCCACCTTCTATGGAATATTCAGAGTGATGCAGAGTTTAGGTTTGAAAGTGGTGGAGGTACCTACGGACCCCAACACCGGAATTGATTTGGATTATCTGGAGAAAGCCATTCCGAAGTTTAAGATCAAAGCATGTCTGTTCGTTTCCAATTTTAATAACCCCGTGGGCAGTTGCATTCCCGATGAAAAGAAAAAGCAACTGGTAGAGATGTTGGCGAAAAAAGAAATCCCATTGATTGAAGACGACATCTATGGTGAAATGTATTTTGGGAAGAGCCGCCCCAAAACATGCAAGACATTTGATAAGAAGGGACTCGTGCTGCACTGCGGATCGTTTTCCAAATCATTGGCACCCGGCTATCGCATTGGATGGGCCGTGCCGGGCAAGTTCAAAGACAAAGTGATCAGCTTAAAGCGGATGAACAACGTTTCCACCAACACCTTAGCGCAAGCTGCCATCGCACACTTTTTACAAAACGGTCGCTACGAGTTGCACTTACGTCATCTGCGTAAAGCATTGCACACCCAATGCCTGCGCTACCTGCAAGCGGTATGCGATTATTTTCCGGAAGATACACGCATCACCCGTCCACAGGGAGGCTTTGTGTTGTGGGTAGAGCTGAATAAAAAAGTAGACGGTTATAAATTGCACAAGCGGGCGTTGAAGCACAATATTGGTATAGCACCCGGACAAATCTTTTCCTCACAGGGACAGTTTCACAATTACTTCCGGTTGAGCTACGGTGCCCCCTGGAGTGATAAGGTGGACAAGGGGTTGAAGACACTGGGAGAGTTGGTGCGCAAGTATTAAATCACGTGAGTAGAGCTTCCGAACTAAATCCATTTTTCAGTGTTATATTTGTGTGATTCGATTTCAATCAAAAATCATAAATCCAAAATCATAATTCAAAAATCATAAATCCAAAATAATTATGGCCTTTACACTTCCTGCATTACCGTATGCAACGACTGCATTAGAACCACACATTGACGCACGCACCATGGAAATTCACCATGGGAAACACCACAACGCGTATGTGACCAACTTAAACAACGCATTGGCAGACAAGCCGGAGGCGAATCTTTCTATCAACCACAGTTTGTTCTGGACGATCATGGGCCCGAACGCGGGTGGTGCACCGACAGGCGCATTAGCCGATGCCATCAATGCAGCTTTCGGAAACTTTGAAGAGTTCAAAACTAAATTCAACGCAGCAGCCACCACGCGCTTCGGCTCCGGCTGGGCTTGGTTAATTAAAGGTGCTGACGGAAAATTAGCCATCACGTCTACTCCGAATCAAGACAATCCATTGATGGATATTGCCGAAGTGAAAGGCACACCCATTTTAGGTTTGGATGTGTGGGAGCATGCCTACTACCTCAACTATCAAAACCGCAGACCCGATTATTGCGCTGCCTTCTGGAACGTAGTTAATTGGGCAGAGGTAGCAAAGCGATTTGCATAGTCTGTTTTAGAAGAACACTTCCATAATAAGAGTGCCCTTTTGGCCAAGCTGAGAGGGCATTTTTATTTGTTGCGTGGTTCATGATTAAGGCTGTAATTGTACAACAAACGATCAACCTATAATTTGAATATGGAATTTACTGACCTGATAAAACTGATTTACGAAAGCGACATTGTTGCTTTAGAGAACCACAAATTAAATGGCGTTGATTTTAGCGGAACAAATAAATACGATAACAACAACTTGTTAATTTCATATGCTGGTTATGGCTATGACCATAAATATCAACCAAAGGACTTAATTGATTTCCTGTTAAGCTGTGGCATAAAAATCAATCATAAAAGAAATAAACGAGGAAATGAGCTTTCGGCTCTTCATGCGGCAGTAGGAAAAAATAATTATAAAATAGTGGAACACCTGTTAAAAAGAGGAGCACAAGTTGATATTCAAGAAATAAATGGTAACACACCTCTATGGAATGCAGCCTATCATTATCGTGGTGAGGAAGAAAAATTGAAAATCAAACATTTGCTCCTGACAAAGGGTGCATCGTTGGATATTAAAAATCACAAGAATATTTCTCCACGCGATTTGATAAAGACGATTGGTGGCGGAATAGATGCCGGGTACAACAAAAAAGAATGGGACTTGAGACATCTTTTGGCATAATTCAGACATGAACTCAGCCCAGCTCGGAACACGAACAACTGGCAGCCAGTAACATGCAACCTGCAACTATTCTGACTTCTGACTTCCATCTTCTGAATTCTTTTAAATTGACAACCTGCACTGTCATTCCGAGGCACGAGGAATCTTCTCGGCAACCTTTTCTAAAAAGTAGGCAATAAGCACTCGGCAGTAGACGGGGGAGGAAGTTGACAACGCGCAGTTTCTCTACCCAAGCTCCCCGGAAACCAGTAACCTGCAACCATTCTGACTTCTGACTTCCGACTTCTGAATTCTTTTAACCCAAAGCGTTTCGCAACCCGAACTACCCGCTGTTTTAATTGTTCTTTTCTGAAACCGATGTTTCGAAGGTGACCAAAATATCCTGTCGGTGTAGGGTATGCAATAGTTTTTCAATGTATTCTTTGCCTTCTTTTTCGGCTTGTGCGAGTATTTGCGTTGAGATGGCCGCTTTGTGTAACGTATCAATACGCTCGGCAACCCGATCTTTCAAATAGGTTCCAACTAACGGATACAAATCTTTTCCGATGTGTACTTGCACGCCTCGCGTTTCGCGCACAATCATTTGATCGATGTGATAGTTCGGTTCGTTGAGTTTTGCGTGTGGCAGCACGATCACTTTCAGTGAATCGTGGTGATGAATTAACTTAATTTCTTTTAAGTTGAGATATGCAGTAATCGAAACCGGAATCTGGACGATGGCCCTGATGGGTTTGTTGGGATTGTTATGACGATGTAAGTAAAACAGATCGGTGTAGGTGTGTTTTACTAAATGCAACTCTTTAATGGAAAGTATTTGCTCTAAGGTGAGCTGCTGCGGGGTGGGGTTGGGCTCGGACTTATGAAACAAGTAGCCAGCGCCAAAGGCGAGGATGATAATGATGAAAATAAAGAAGAAGGTTTTCATAAAAGGTGTTTGTTGAATGTGGTTGAGTCATGATTTTATTTTTTTTAGTGGGATAATCGCATGCGAATGATGCGGAGTGAGAATGAAATACGTGGCAACAATTTAATTGTAACCTCTGCACATCGGGAGTGTGCAGAGGTTGTCACCTGATTGGCTTCATGTTTTTATTTG
>JBGAUU010000122.1:0-12992 GCA_044228465.1 Cyclobacteriaceae bacterium | reverse complement strand
AACATTTTTCCGGGTTGCAATCGGCCTTTTGAAACAACCTTGGCGGGATCGATATCAATCACACCCACTTCAGAAGCCATGATCACAAAGTCATCATCGGTTACTACAAAGCGTGAAGGACGTAATCCATTTCGGTCTAGTGTTGCACCTACAATTTTTCCATCGGTGAAAGTGATGGACGCGGGGCCGTCCCATGGCTCCATTAGGTTCGCGTGGTATTCGTAAAAATCTTTTTTCTCTTGCGTCATCGCTTCGTTGCCATCCCACGCTTCAGGTATGAGCATCATCATCACGTGGGGCAATGAGCGCCCCGCATGCACAAGTAATTCAATGGTGTTATCCAGATTGGAAGAGTCCGATTGTTTTGGATTACAGATCGGCAAAATCATGTTCAACTCTTCGGTAGAAAAGTAAGGCGATGAAAAGAACGCTTCTTTCGATTTTAGCCAATTGATGTTTCCCTGCACGGTGTTGATTTCACCATTGTGTGCAATGAAGCGGAAAGGTTGTGCCAACCGCCACGAAGGAAATGTGTTGGTAGAAAAGCGCGAGTGAATAACGGCAATAGCCGAAACCACTTCTTCATTTTCAAGATCTGCAAAGTAAGGCTTTAATTGCCCGCTGGTGAGCATGCCTTTATAAGCAATCGTTTTGTATGAAAGTGAAGAAAAGTAAAATTGATTGTCGACACCATTAACCGATTCGGTGATGAGGTGCGTAACGTACTTGCGAAGAATGAAAAGCTTGCGTTCGAAGTCATCGGGATTAGTGCCGGCATCTCCACGCTTAATGAAGACTTGCTCCATCACAGGCTCGGCTTTCAAAGCGGTTTCTCCGAGATCTTTGTTGCTGGTGGGAAGAACTCGGTAACCGAGCAATCCCATTTTCATTTTTTTGATTTGACGATTGAGCACTGTGCGGCACTCTTCACGCACTTTTGGATCGCGCGGAAAAAATACAAGACCCACGCCATAACTACCGAAGGCCGGAAGTTTAAAACCGAGACGGCTACACTCGCCCAATAAAAATTCGTGTGGCACTTGTATGAGAATACCAGCACCATCGCCTGTGTTGGGTTCACATCCGCACGCACCGCGATGCGCCATGCGCTCAAGCATGGTGAGCGCATCAGTAATTACCTGATGTGATTTTCTTCCTTTTATGTTGGCGATGAATCCAACACCGCACGAGTCTTTCTCAAACTCCTGTCGATATAATCCTTGGTCGTTTTCGTCTTTCACTTCCTGAAAATTTCTTGATTATGGGTTTTCAAGAAATAAAAATAAAGGCTGTGAAGATCGAATGCGCGGAATCGAAGAAGTATTTTTAAAAAAAGATCAAAATCTAACGAACGACTAGTAGCGGAATCGGTTGAAAGAAACCCTTTTACGTTGATGAAAGTAGAGGTTGCGGTTTTGGCCAAAAAAAATGCCGCACGAGGCGGCATTTGCAAAACTTGTTAAACGCTATTTTCCGAAAAGCTCGTAACCTAATACTAATTGAAAAGCGTAATTCTTTTGTTGTATATCTAATCCGAGTGGCACATTCTTGATTAAGTTAGAGAAACCTAGATAGTACCGAGCGCCCGCATTAAATTTTCCAAAATCAAGACCGATCCCAAACGCGCCACCAAAGTCAGTACCGTTAGTCTGGTCTTTTACATTGATAGAAGTTGACCCATTGCTTTGATTAGCCGCCAATAAAATGCCTAATTGTGGGCCAGCCTGCAAACTAAAGTTTTCAGTGACATTGTATCTTAAAAGCACAGGTATTGATAGGTAGTTAAAGTCAACTGAACCAGTTTGTCCGCTAGGTGCAGAAGCTCCCATCTGTGAATAGATTAACTCTGGCTGAATTCCAAATTTTTCACTAGTCATAATTTTTAAATAACCACCGAATTGAAATCCTGTTTTAGAGTTTGTAGAGGCAGTAGTTACCGTTACTCCTACTGGCAACGCGCCAACAGTGGTAGAAACATTGGCGATGTTGATTCCTCCTCTAACTCCGAAACTTAAGCTTTGCGAGAAAGTAACAGATGACGCAATAGCACTAATCAACAACGAGAAGTAAATTTTTTTCATAATTTGTTTTTTTGTGAAAAAGTAAAACATTTAAGTGTAAATATTTTCCTTCAACGGGTATACGACACTTAAGTTCTTTAAAAAGTCAATATTCAAAACTTTGATTTAGCAAAAAAAAATAGGCTACTTTTCTAAGGCAGCCTATTTAATTTAACCAAATATATGTTTTAAAAAATATAAGCAGCTCTAATACCGAAAGTATTAAAATCGGAAACCGCATTAAAACGAGCGCTCAAATCAAATTTCTCTAATCTATAGCCTAATCCAGGAGTGAATCCAAACTTGGTATCACTTGAACCGCTACCCGAAAAGATAAAAAGACCAAGTTCTCCGCTTCCATAGAAACCATTATTGCTTTCTTGAAAATAGTATTTCACGCCACCTTGAAGAGGAATCGTAGTAATGGATGGACCTTTTACTGTTATAGGTTGACCAAGAATGTTACCAGTATATTCTTTGCCACTAAAAGAAACAAATCCGGCTGTAGCAAACCAATTTAATTTGTCTTGAATAGGTGCCTCATAACGTGCACTTAAACCAAAGCCTATACCAACGGCATCAGCAGCGGTGCCTAATGGAAGTCCAAGCTCCAAGCCTCCAGAAAACTTGCCATCTTGAGAGAAGGCAACACCAATCGATAACACAACAAATGATAGGGAGAAAATTAACTTTTTCATCTTTTTTATTGGGGTTAGTTAAAGTGCAAATCTAACAAAATATTGGTGTTTTAATCACTGTAATCCTTGTAAGTTTGCATACCCGATTAAATCAAAGGAAAAATGAGTTCAGTTAACCAATACATTCTAGCAAATCAAGATCGCTTTCTGTCGGAGTTATTCGATTTGTTGCGCATCCCCTCGGTAAGTGCCGATAGCAAACACAAACAAGATGTACGCAAAGCCGCAGAATATGTGGTGCAAAAATTAAAAGATGCCGGTGCCGATCGTGTCGAATTATGTGAAACAAAAGGCCACCCCATTGTTTTTGGTGAGAAGATCATCGATAAAACAAAACCTACCGTTTTGGTTTACGGACACTATGATGTGCAACCTGCCGATCCTTTGAACTTATGGGATTCGCCTGCATTTGAGCCCGTGGTAAAAGACGGAAAAATTTATGCCCGCGGCTCGTGCGATGACAAAGGACAATTTTACATGCACATCAAGGCATTTGAGGCGATGATGAAGCTAAATCAACTCACATGCAATGTCAAGTTCATGATTGAAGGCGAGGAAGAAGTCGGCTCCGATAACCTCGGTACTTTTGTGAAAGAGAATAAAACCAAACTTCAGGCGGATGTGATTCTTATTTCCGACACATCATTAATATCGCTCGATACCCCTTCAATCACCGTTGGCTTACGCGGATTGAGTTACATGGAAGTAGAAGTGACCGGACCTAACCGCGATTTACACTCGGGGGTCTATGGCGGAGCAGTAGCCAACCCGATTAACACGCTCAGTCAGATGATCGCTTCATTGCACGATGAAAAAGGCCGTATTACTATTCCGGGATTTTATGATAAAGTAGCAGAGCTGACGAAAGAAGAAAGAGCACAATTAAACAAAGCACCATTTGATTTAGCAACCTATAAATCAGAATTGGATATCCATGATATAAAAGGAGAGGAGGGCTACACCACACTCGAACGTACCGGCATTCGACCTACGTTGGATGTGAATGGAATCTGGGGTGGCTATACAGGCGAAGGAGCAAAAACAGTTTTACCTTCCAAGGCTTCCGCCAAAATTTCCATGCGCTTGGTGCCGAATCAAAACAGTGCAGAGATCACCGAATTGTTCACCAAACATTTTCAATCCATCGCACCAAAGTCGGTGAAAGTAAAAGTGACCGCTCACCATGGAGGCGAACCGGCCGTAACTCCCACTGATTCAAAAGCATTTAAGGCAGCCAGCAGTGCATTCGAGGAAGTGTGGGGCAAGTCGCCCATTCCTACACGCGATGGTGGAAGCATTCCGATTGTTTCACTATTCAAAAAAGAATTGGGCCTTGATACCGTTTTGATGGGCTTTGGTCTGGATAGCGATGCCATCCATTCTCCCAATGAGCACTATGGCATTAAGAACTTTTTGATTGGTATAGAAACCATTGTTGCCTTTTACAAGCACTACGCGAAGTAGATCGAAGCGCAGCAGAAAAAAGGCCTGATGATTAGTCAGGCCTTTTTTATTTTTTTAACTACCGATTAATTACCATCACCCTCTTCTTCTTCACCCTCTTTGTGTTCTTCGGTCATTTTATCGCGGGTAATTTCATTTCCGTTAGCATCTAATACAGTTGTAATTTTTGAACTACCATTGCGAAGTCGCACGCGATAAATTACCTGTCCGCTTTTGGTAGTCAACTCTTCGCCACCCATTAATTTCGCTCCCGGATTTTTAGCGGTGGCTGCTGTTTGAATGTTCGCAGGAAGTTTTTGTCCACCCATATATTTCGATGAACTCATGGCAGTACCATCATCTTTAAAGCGAGATCGTACACGCACACCATCTTGTGTATAAACGGCCACATAGCGCACGTGCGTTTTACCAGCTTTGCCTTTTGCTTCGTGCTTCTCCCATTTCACATCTGTAGCCGAAGTTTTCAAAGCATTTTTTACTGCATCCGGAACTTGTGAAGCATCCACTTGTTGAAGATTAGCGGCCTTCAACGCATTTCTACGTTTTCCGCCTTGAGCAAACGAGGCAGAGGCAACACACACAGCTAAAAGAACAATCAATAAATTTTTCATAATTTTTGTAGGGATTATTGTAGTAAGACTGATCAGCAACTCTTAAGTTTAATGAGAGTGATAAAGTTATTTAAAAAGAGAATCCTAAACTCAAAAAAACCGCTAAATCAAATTGTATGAATGGAGTAGAAGAAAACTTTCTGACAAGTGCTATCAAGTTTTTAAGCTACTACAAGCAGCTGGGCGAAAAAGCAATGGACCAATTAACAGACGAGGAAGTACTTTTTCAGCCCAATCAGGCAAGTAATAGCATTGCGTTGATCGTACATCACCTGAGCGGTAATATGTTGTCGCGCTTTACCGATTTTCTTACTACTGATGGAGAGAAAAGTTGGCGAAACCGTGAGGCGGAATTTGAAGAAACCTACTCCTCAAAAGGGGAGATGATACAAGCCTGGGACGCGGGCTGGAAATGTGTTTTGGGTTCGCTACACAATTTGACTCCTGCCGATTTGAGCAAAGTGATCTATATCCGCAACGAAGGGCAAACGGTATTGGAGGCCATCCAAAGGCAATTAGCCCATTACCCGTATCATGTGGGTCAGATTGTGTACCAGGCCAAACTGCTGAAAAACGATCAGTTTAAGTCGTTATCCATCCCAAAAGGGCAATCGGACAGCTATAATCAGAAAAAGTTTGAGGCCCCACGCGAAAGAAAACACCCAACAGATGCGCCCTGATTTGGAAATTTAGTATTCAGGCTTAAATTTGCAGTCCCAAAGCCAAAAGCTATGGGAAAATTGACCTGAGCTTTTGCTCTGGTTGATACAAGCGGGAGTAGCTCAGTTGGTAGAGCACGACCTTGCCAAGGTCGGGGTCGCGAGTTCGAGTCTCGTTTCCCGCTCAGTTAGCCGTTAATAGGTAACTGTTAATAGTAAAAAGTGTGAGACACCTCACACTTTTTTATTTGGATGCACACCCACTATTAACAATTTAATCGATTAACTTTTAACTAAACCCTGCCCGGGTGGTGGAATTGGTAGACACGCAGGACTTAAAATCCTGTGACCCTTAAAGGTTGTACGGGTTCAAGTCCCGTCCTGGGTACATCTCTTAAAAACAAAAGCCCCGAATTTTCGGGGCTTTTTTAGTATAATTTGGTCGATAAAAGAAGCATCTCAAAACCTCTTCATTTATAGGATCCAAAATCAATTAAATAATAATGATGAGCAAAATGTCTCTCCAATTTTTAAGTAATTACATGTAACATAAAATGATAAATATTTTATTACTTTTGATTCAGCTATAATAGTTATGAGTTTTTAAACTTATAAAATGTATAGTAAAAAAAATCCCCGAAGTATGGACCTTCGAGGAGAAAATTTGGGGAGAGACCTTGCCTAGGGCTTCCCTTTTTTTTTGGTCTGCTTGCTCAACTCAAGCTACATTTAAACCGTTGGACAGCTCAATTAGCCAAACATCTACAAGATCAGAGAGTGTATCTGTAAATGTAATTAATATTTTCTTGAGATTTTCCGAAATTGTAACGCAAGCCCTTAGTATTTAAGGCAATACGTTTTCAAAACACCGAAATTCGATCACGAAAGGTTTTCATTATCACTCACTTAAAGGCTCCAAATAAAAAAATACTTTTTCATAAAAAAACTAAAAAATTTTTGAAAAGAGTAAGATTTTAAGCCAGTGATAAAGATCAAAAGAGTTTAACTTTTAGATATAACAACCCAATTCTTGCTACCTCGGAAACCCACTCTTATCCATATTCGGCAATAGGTTCAACGCATTTTTATAATAGATTTTTTTCAAGATTTCGTCCGGCAGGCCGATGCCGTACATCCGCCAGAACGCATGGTATCTCTTGTGATAAGGAAAATACTCGTCTTCTGTTTCTAATACTCTAAAATAGGTTTCATACTCTTCGGGCACCCAGCTGTCTTTACCAAACAGCACACGATCCTGATACTTCGTTAAAAATGCTTTTGCTGCGCGTGGCTGTCGGCCCAATTCGGCAATGACAGCGCCAATTTCTGTGTACATGTTGGGGTATGTTTCCATCAACTGACTAAGTTTTTTCAAATCACTGCCAAACCAGCCGAGATGTGCGTTGATGAATTTCGTCTTTGGATGTTTTTTGAAAATGCTATGCTGCTCGGCAATGATCGTTTCCCATTTTAAGGTGTCGGTGTCGTGCCTGCGGCCTGGATGTAACTTGAGCTCCAACCAGCGCTCGTTGTTTTTGTCGATCGGCTCCCAAAATTGTTTTGGATCTGCCGCATGAATCAAAACCGGAATGCCCAACTCACCACACTTGGCCCACACGGGGTCAATCCGCGGATCATCAATATGAATGCGGTTGCCTTTAGAATCTTTGTTGAACATGCCTAAGCTTTTGTAGATCTTTAAACCTTTCGCACCACGCTTCACGTCATCTTCTAATTGTTTTACTGTGCGTGCTGTCCAATCCGGATCATCGATTGCTCCAAAGTCTACATTCGTAAAAAGTACAAAGCGATTGGGGAACTGTTTTTTGATATTGTCGATGGATTTTTCCAAGTGGTCACCGCTGCTGCGAAACCCGCGGCCACTCAGATTCACCATCACACCCATGTTGAGCTTATCCATTTCTTTGATCAACCCACTCAAGTCAGCCGTGTTCATATTGCCTTGGTGATTGTGAATATCGATAAACGGGAATTTTGCTTTCGTAATGCGATGTTCTTCTACTTTCAAGGAGGATGGAGGATTGTACTCTTCGAAATCCATCTTCATATCCAGCGGCTTTTCTTGCGCACACACAGATAATGACCATAAACAACAGACAGTCAATAAAATTTTTTGCATAATCAGTTAAATGTTTCTCTAAAATACGCTTTTGTGTAGACAGAGATTTATAAAAATATGTGAACGGTCATTAAACCTCTTTCTCTTTCGTCAATCCAAGCAACATAAAACAGATGCTCTTGGAAAGATTAACATTTAACGTTTGAGGTATGAAAAAGCTAGTATCGTTTTCCATTTTTGCTGTGATCGTTTTAGGCATGATATTCATTTCAAATTCGGCTAGTGCACAGCGAGTGATTGTCAATCGCTCCACTGTGTTTTTGGCTCCGGTGCCAAACACAACCATTGCATCTACGCAAGGATATTGGAAGTGGAGCAATCGGCATCAAAAGTACGTGTGGGTTACAAAATCAAAAGTGCGCTTTCGCTTCCACAAGGGCTATCGGGTACGCATCTAGTCGCTTTTGATTCCGTCAAATCTTAGTAACTTGCTTACTTTGATTTGAATGAGAATGAATAAATTTTTCTTACTGCTACTTTTACCCATCGGGTTATTGGCCCAATCGACAGATCAGGCACTGGATGCTGCCAAACGCAAAATTGCTTCACGCAATTATGTGGAGGCCAAAGCAGACCTCACTAAATTTATTGGCGCCAATCCTAAAGACAGAAATGCCTTTACCCTTCGTGGCCGTGCGCGCATTGGCTTGCAAGATTATTATGGAGCCATTGGGGATTTTAATTTTGCATTAGAGATCGACTCTACGTGGGCTGAAGCGCTTAATTTCCGAGGAGAAGCTAAAATTTATTTAGGCGATGATGAAGGTGCCATTGCCGATTTAGACAAAGCCATTCGCTTCCGTCCTAATTACGAAGAGGCCTACACCAACCGAGGCCTTGCCAAATACAATATCGAAGATTTTCAAAGTGCCTATTTCGATTTTTCGAAAGCATTGGAGTTGGGTCAACCCAATGACGACAAATACTACCACCGTGGTGTGGTAAAATCAGAGTTGGGAGAATTTGTCAGTGCGATAGACGATTATTCCAAAGCCATTGAATACGACAAAAGCGATGCAAATCTTTACAACTATCGCGGGGTAGCGTATTACAACATCAGCGATTTTGATAAAGCTATTGCCGACTACAACGAAGCAATCCGTCTCGATCCGAAAGATCCGTTGAAGTATGAAAACCGGGCATTATCTAAAAGTGCCAAAGAAGATTTGAAGGGCGCTCTGGAGGATTACAACAAATCCTTGGAATTAGATACCGAAGATTCTGAAACATTCAACCTGCGTGGTGTGCTAAAACACACATTATTGGATTATGATGGTGCGATTGCCGATTATACCAAGGCCATTGAATTAGACAATACCAACCCCACGTATTTCGATAACCGTGCCCTCAGCAAAACGGCCAAAGAAGACTATCTTGGAGCGATTGACGACTACACAGCCTCTATCGAACTCTATCCAACGGATGCAGAAACATTTTATCAGCGTGCATTGGTAAAGTTGACGATGAACAACAACTACGATGGATGCCTCGATTTGAAACGTGCAGATGAGTTGGGTTCTCCTGAAGCGAAGGCCGCTATCAAGAAAAGCTGCAAGTAATTTTCTCGCGTGAAACTTTGCATCATTCTCAATGGAGTTTCACGCAAGAAGGCGAAATTCTATCGTGAGATTTTACCTGTATTGAAAGCTAAGCATGATTGTACCATACAGGAAACACAATTTTCAGGTCACGCAATAAAGTTGGCACAAGAAGCCACTCAGCAAAATTTTGATTGTATTCTTTCAGCCGGTGGCGATGGCACCCTCAATCAAGTGATCAATGGTATGCTTGCCAGCAATTCTCTGCGTTTGCCTGGCCTAGCAATTCTTCCGCTGGGATCAGGAAATGATTTTGCGGGTTCTTGTGGGTTGAAAGAAGATGTACATCAACTAATTTCTTTATTAGATAACAATGCACCCGTTGCAACGGATGTGGGTAAAATAATCTGCAGTGATTCATCAGGCGCTCAGGTACAAAAGTATTTCTTGAACGTAGCCAGTGTGGGCATGGGGCCAGCCACCGTTTTGCAAATGGAAAAGCTTCCGCGATGGTTAGGAAGTAACTTGCGCTATCTCGCGGCCATACTTCATACATTCTTTACACATCGGCCTAATGACTTGAACATTAAAACGAATGCTTGGAGTTGGAGCGGTAAAGCACGTGTGTGGGCAATGGCAAATGGAAAATCTTTTGGCAACCGCATCTACATCGCTCCGCAATCAAAATCTGATGATGGAATTTTCGATACCTTTTTAGCCAGTGATCTACCACTTCTGAAATTTTTAATCTACTTACAGCAATTGAAGGGAAAGAAAAAAATAAATGACTCTAAAATTCAATATAACCACGGTGCGTCATTTGAATTCACTTCGTTTCAAAATCTGGCGATTGAGGCAGATGGAGAGATACAGGGGTATTTACCAGCAAAAACAGAAATTCTCACTAGGAGAATCTCTGTTTTTAAATAAGGTTTTTACTAGAATTGTTCCGTATTTACATCTCTTAGTTCAACTTTTATTCCACCCACCCAGCGTGCAAATAAATTATAGAGAGCTGCTCCGATTAATCCAAAAACAAACCCCAATCCGCCATAGATAATTGGAAAAATAACGATTGCCAAAGCACCGAAACTTCCAAATGCAGAGGCACCACTAAGTCCACTGAAGAGACTACCAATACTCGCAAAAAACAACCCGATTAAAAAACCCATAAAGGCCAGCGTCATTCCATACATAACGCCTACAGATAGTACATCCATTCTTTTAATTTCTTTCATAGTATTTAGATTTAAGTTAAAGGTTACTAAAGATAATTAACTTTGAATGAAACAACAGCCCGTGAATAAAAAACTAAAAGAGTCATTTGTTTCGCTTGAAAAGCAAAAAGCTACCTTATTAGGCGACCTGGCCAATTTAAGCTCGGACAAATTGAATCATCAGAAAGAAGGTCGCTGGTCTATCAACCAGATTATTGCCCATCTTATTGCAGGCGAAAAATTATCTGTAGCTTACCTTCAAAAGAAAATTGGGGCCATCAACGAAGTAGATAACACGGGTGTCTTCGAAGAAATTAAAATGATAGCCCTTATCATCAGTCAACGGTTGCCACTCAAATTCAAAGCCCCACGTGTGGTGGTTGAAAATACCACGCATTCTACGGACATGGTCACACTAGAAAAGGAATGGGCTTCTGTGCGCGAAGAGCTACGACAACTATTGGAAAAAGTGGGAGACGACCAAGTAAAACGAAGAATTTATAAACATGTGCGTGCCGGCAAGTTGAACATTCTACATGCACTCATTTTCTTTCGCGAGCATATCATCCATCACTATCCTCAAATAAGGAGATTGATGTAACTTTTTCGCCCTCTATCCGAATCGCTTTTGTAACATCAGCCGGTTGTGCTAAGTTGTCTTTCTAAATCCTACTTTCGGTTATGACCAAAAAATTATTTTTCTTCTTCTTATTCAGTAGTTCATGGCTGTTTGCACAAACCAATTTACAAACTCCGGCTCAGTTTTTAGGCTATGAATTGGGAGATCGCTTCAGTCGCCATCATCAAATGGTAGATTATTTTAAGCATGTGGGTAATGCAGCTGAAAATGTAGTTGTCAAACAATATGGTGAAACTTACGAGCATCGCCCGTTGATTTATGCCATCATCGCATCGCCTGATAATTTTAAAAACCTGGAACAAATTCGCTTGGATAATTTGCGCAGGGCAGGTATGGCAGAAGGAACTCCTTCCACGAAAGTGGCTATTCTCTGGCTAAGCTACAATGTGCATGGTAATGAAGCCAACTCAATGGAAGCTGCTATGAAAACCATTTATGAATTGGTTAATCCGGCCAACACCAAAACCAACGAATGGTTAAAAAACACCGTCATCATCATGGATCCCTGCATCAATCCGGATGGTAGAGATCGCTACGCAAACTTTTATAATCAATATGGAAACTTTCCGGCTAATGCAGATCCGCAAGCACGCGAGCACGCGGAACCTTGGCCACGTGGCAGAGCGAATCATTATTTATTTGATTTGAACAGAGACTGGGCGTGGCAAACACAAACGGAATCACAAGCGCGTATCAAATTATATAATCAATGGATGCCGCACGTGCATGTGGATTACCACGAACAAGGTTACAACTCACCCTACTATTTTGCTCCTGCAGCTGAACCCTACCATGAAGTAATTTCTAATTGGCAGCGCGAGTTTCAAACCATGATCGGAAAAAGCAACGCCAAGTATTTTGATGAACAAGGTTGGTTGTATTTTACGAAAGAGCGATTTGATCTGTATTACCCAAGCTATGGCGATACCTACCCAACTTACAATGGTGCCATTGGGATGACCTATGAAAAGGGCGGAATCGGAGCAGGGCTTTCGGTAATTGCTAATGAAGGCGATCCGTTGACATTAAAAGATCGATTGACACATCACTTTACCACCGGCATGTCTACGTTGGAAGTAACATCGACCAACGCGAATAAACTGGTAGACGAATTCGAAAAGTTTTTTAAAGAGAATGTGACCAACCCCGCAGCTCCCTATAAAACGTATGTGATCAAAGCCGATAACAACCCTGATAAATTAGCACGATTTACCAATTGGCTTAGCACCCATGCAATTCAGTTCGGGCATCCGGCTGTCAGCAAACCTACTCGTGGATTTGATTACCAAACACAAGCAACCGGAAATGTGAATGTAAATGCGGAAGACATCATCATCAATATTCACCAACCCAAAGGTCGTTTTGTGACAACACTGTTCGAACCCACTTCCAAACTAACCGATTCACTTACGTACGACATCACCGCGTGGAATTTGATTTACGCGTATGATTTGAAAGCAGCTGCTTTAACCGAAAAAATCACTATCGGCAAACCGTATCAACCAAAAGCAGTGGTACAGGAACCAATTGCGGCAAAGCCATATGCTTATTTGTTTACCTATCAAACCATAGCTGATGTTGAATTTTTAGGAGCGCTGATAAAGAAAGGGGTGAAGGTGCGTAAAGCGATGTTGCCTTTTACATCCAACGGAAACAAGTTTGAACCAGGCACGCTCATCGTTACACGCAGAAACAATGAAGGGATCGAAGACTTTGATTTAGTGGTACAGACCACCGCCAAAAATTTAGGTCGCAAAATTTACACAACTACCTCGGGGCTCGTAGAAAAAGGCGCTGATTTTGGATCTTCTGAAGTAAGCTACATCCGCGCACCGCGTGTTGCCTTGTTAGGTGGTGATCAAACATCTTCATTGGATCATGGACAGGTATGGCACTTTTTCGAACAACAAATTCACTATCCGGTCACCATCCTCGGCACCGACTACTTCCGTAATGTGGATCTTT
>JBGAUU010000121.1:0-13221 GCA_044228465.1 Cyclobacteriaceae bacterium | reverse complement strand
AGTCCATTGCAAATGGCAGCAGACTTGCCGGAGAATTATGAAAAACATTTAGATGCCTTTCAATTTATTGTAGACGTGCCGGTAGATTGGAGCGACACTAAAATTCTAGAGGCAGAGCCGGGCGATTACATTACCATCGCACGAAAAGCAAAACAAACAGGCGATTGGTATCTGGGAGCCATCACGGATGAAAATAGTCGTATTGCAGAATGGTCACTTGATTTTCTGACAGCCGGCAAAAAATACGAAGCAATCATTTATCGCGATGCCGATAACAGCGATTGGCAAACCAATCCGGAAGCCTATCTAATCGAAAAGAAAATCGTTACTAGCAAATCAAAACTAAAAATTAAACTGGCGAAGAGTGGCGGTTGTGCCATTCAGATCAAACAGATTAATGAAGAGGCAAAGAAGGGCAAGTAGATTCTCTAGGTAAATCTTCCGCTACATAAATCTCCCACTCTTCTTGTGTTAGGTTTCTTTTTACAGTAGTACAAAGCAGTTCTGCCATCAATGACTGATTTAGTGGCCAGATATCAATTGAATTTTGTCCTGTCGGATTAATGCCTGAAACAATGATCGATTGATCATCCGATGAAAAAGAAATGCTGTGAATAGTGGTTGATTGTTGGATTTTAATCGGCCTTTTTTTCAAATTTTCTAAATTCCAAATTAAAATGAAGTTATCCTGCGTAGCAGTCGCCAGGAATTTTTTATTGTGACTTAGTAGAATATGCGTAATGGCTGACCTCGAACCATAAAGAATTCTACGCATCTGCTCGTTGTTATAAATCAAAATTTCACCAGCCTTATTGCTTATAATGATGTTACTTTCATTCGGGCACATGAAATCAGTTGGAGACCCATATTTGTTTATGTTGAATGTGCGTTCTCGAAACGAACGATCCCATATATGAAAATTTCCAAGCGCATTTAATCCAACCAATTGACTGCCGTCTGTGGCAATTTCCAGTTTTGTAACTGTATCTTTCAGTTTTATAACTTCTTCTATTTTCTTTAGGTCGTACCTTAAAATCCGAAGCTTCCCATTTGCTAATACATAAAATCCTTTTCCTTCTGGGGTGAAAACAATCTGTTGAATGGATTGCTTTTCTAGTGAAATAATTTTGGGTTTTAGATTCGGTTGCGTTAAATCATAAACTTCAATCACGCCAGAGTTGGTTCCAACAGCCAGTAAATCACCAGCATCATTTATAGTTACTGTTTCCGGTATGCAACCAGAATTCAGTTGAAGAACATTTTCAGTGCGCCAAGTGTCCGCTTGCCTCAAAAGTTTTGTCAGCACTTTATCTTTTCCAATGCAAAAAAGAAACGGAGACGAAAAAGGATTTATAATTCGTTGTGCGCTTTTAGATGTAGGCTTTATTTTCTCAGGTAGAAGCCCTTCATATTCAAGTGCTTTGGTTAACTCGAAGTGAATCTTCGGATCATAGATGTATCCTTCATACTTTGAATTGAATCGATGGGCTTGAATTGCCAACAATTTTGAAAGTTCCTGATCGTGTACTTCAATGGATATTTCAGCAATGGTTTGAGCTATCGCAAGGTATCTTCTTCGGTCGGCATCTTTTTTAGCACTAGCAGTTCTCGCTTTCGCTTTCTTAAGTTCGATTTCTAGGCTATCAATAATTTCATCAGATTGACCATAAAGATTCATCGGCAATAAGAAGAACAACAGAATAAGGATTTTTTGCATAATGAGTATTGCTAAGGCAATTTAATCCGAATCATTCGATAAAGGGAATCAACTATTACCGAACTTTTCCTCAAGCTATTTGTTAAACAAGTCAACACTAAAAACATACAACTATGAAACGAACCGCATCCGCACATTGGGAAGGAGATTTGAAAACCGGAAAAGGCCACATCTCTTCCCAAAGCACCGTTCTCAACAACACCCAGTTTTCATTCAAAACACGATTTGAAGATGGCATTGGCACTAATCCCGAAGAGTTATTGGCTGCCGCGCATGCTGGCTGTTTTACCATGGCTGTAGGTGCAGCACTTACACAAGCTGGAACTCCCGCTACTTCACTCGATACAGTAGCCTCTCTCAATCTGGAAGGATTAGACATCACAGGTATCCATCTTTCCATCAATGGAAAAGTGCCCGGCATTACAGCCGAGCAGTTTTCGGAATACACCAAAGGCGCAGAGAAAAATTGCATTATCTCTAAAGCATTGAAAGTCAACATCACATCAGAATCTCAGTTGCTCTAATCATCAACTAACACTCGTAAGTGAATAATTTTTTCTGCGTAAAGCAATCGCAAGTCGTAGAAAAATTCCGATCTTCGTAACGATTATTTAATATCAAATCAGTCGCCCCGTCAATCACAAAATGATGACGGGGCGATTGCATTTTAAAGGCATAGCGCCAAACTAACAGTTGTTGAATAGACTCATGAGCCAACAAAAACCACGTACAATTTTTGAAAAAATATGGGATACCCACGTAGTGAAGCGTGCTGAAGGTTATCCGGATGCTTTATTTATCGATCGGCACTTTATTCATGAAGTGACCAGTCCGCAGGCTTTTGATGGATTGCGTAAAAGAAACATTCCGGTGTTCAATACCAATCGCACCACGGCTACAGCCGATCATAATGTACCGACTAAAGATCAACATCTTCCTATCAAAGAAGCGTTGAGCCGCCATCAGGTAGAAACACTACGAAAAAATTGTCAGGAATTTGGTGTAGAGTTATATGACTTAGGTCATCCATATCAAGGCATCGTTCACATCATTGGGCCGGAGTTAGGTTTAACACAACCGGGCATGACGATTGTGTGTGGTGATAGTCATACCAGCACGCACGGTGCATTCGGAAACATTGCATTTGGTATTGGCACAAGTGAGGTGGAACAAGTATTAGCTACACAGTGCATTTTGCAATACCGCCCCAAAACCATGAAGATTGAAATCAATGGTGCATTGGCAAAGGGTGTGGTCAGCAAAGACATTATTCTTTATATCATTTCGAAAATTTCAGCCAGTGGAGCCACTGGCTTTTTTGTGGAATACGCTGGCGATACCATTCGCAATCTTTCGATGGAAGCGCGTATGACGATCTGCAACATGAGTATTGAAATGGGCGCACGCGGTGGATTGATTGCCCCCGATGAAACTACTTTCAATTACATGCGCGGAAGAAAGTTTGCACCACAAGGTGAGGCGTTCGAGCAGAAAGTAGCGGAGTGGAAAAAATTAGCCACGGATGAAGGCGCCATATACGATGTGGTGTTGCAATATGATGCTACTGACATCGCTCCGATGATTACCTATGGCACCAATCCTGGCATGGGTATGAAAGTGACAGATCGTATTCCAACCGTAGAAGAGTTAAAAGAAATTTCGGAGCACGCTTCATTCAAAAAATCATTGGAGTACATGGGGCTCGAACAAGGTGCTTCGTTGTTGGGCAAAGCCGTTGATTATGTTTTCATCGGTAGTTGCACCAACGCACGCATTGAAGATTTGCGCTTGGTGGCCGACATGGTGAAAGGAAAAAAGAAAGCGGAGAATGTAGAAGTGTGGGTGATACCCGGCTCAAAACAAGTAGAGGCACAAGCCATCAGCGAAGGCTTGAATAAAATTTTTGAAGCAGCAGGGTTCGAATTACGAAGCCCGGGTTGTTCCGCATGTTTAGGAATGAACGAAGACAAAGTACCTGCCGGTAAATATTGCATCAGTACATCCAACCGCAACTTTGAAGGCAGACAAGGCCCGAAGTCACGCACATTTTTGGTGAGTCCACTGAGTGCAGCTGCGGCAGCAATCACCGGAAAAGTAACAGATGTGAGAGATCTAATCAATTAGAAAGAATGAAGGAAAAATTCACTACGCTAAAAACCACGGCAGTTCCGCTGCCCAATGAAAATATCGATACCGATCAGATTATTCCTGCTCGCTTTCTGAAGGCTACTACCCGCGAAGGCTTTGGCGATAATTTATTTCGTGATTGGCGCTACGATGCCGACAACAATCCGATTGCGAGTTTTGTATTGAACGATAAAAAGTACAACGGAAAAATTTTAGTAGCCGGAAAAAATTTCGGTTGTGGTAGCAGCCGCGAGCATGCAGCTTGGGCGATTTACGACTTCGGGTTTCGCGTAGTAGTGTCCAGTTTTTTTGCCGACATCTTTAAAAACAATGCGCTCAACAATGGCTTATTGCCGATTGTAGTTTCAGATGGCTTCTTAAAACAAATGTTGGAAGCCATTGAGCTAAATCCTAAAACAGAAATTGTGGTTGATTTAGTAAATCAGATCATGCAAGTAGGTGCAGTAAAAGAATCGTTTGAAATCAATGCCTACAAGAAAACATGTCTCATGAATGGCTATGACGACATTGATTACCTATTGAGTTTAAATAAAGAAATTAAGGAGTTTGATGTAGCACATGCTTAGTTCTCAGTTGCCGGTTACCTGTTTTCGGTAACCAGAAACCAGAAACTAGAAACTTAAATCCATGAAGAAAAAAATAATTATCCTTCCCGGAGACGGCATCGGCAAAGAAGTAACAGCTGAAGGAAAAAAAGTATTAATAAAAATTGCGGAGCTTTTCGACCATCAATTTGAATTTGACGAAGCGGCCATCGGCCATGATGCCATCGAAGCTACCGGCAATCCGCTGCCAGATGAAACATTGGCCAAACTGAAAAACTGCGATGCCATTTTATTCGGAGCAAAATTGCGGAGCTTTTCGACCATCAATTTGAATTTGACGAAGCGGCCATCGGCCATGATGCCATCGAAGCTACCGGCAATCCGCTGCCAGATGAAACATTGGCCAAACTGAAAAACTGCGATGCCATTTTATTCGGAGCCGTTGGTCATCCAAAATATGATAACGACCCGACTTTAAAAGTAAGACCAGAACAAGGCTTATTAAAAATGCGCAAAGAGTTGGGATTGTATGCCAACCTGCGCCCAATCAAATTATTTGATGAATTGTTGGAGGCCTCCAGCATCAAACCGGAAATATTGAAAGGCTCCGATATACTTTTCTTTCGCGAGTTGACAGGCGATGTGTACTTCGGAGAGAAAGGCCGCAAAGACGATGGTAACACCGCCTACGATTTGATGATCTATCAGAAATACGAAGTGGAGCGCATCGCACACAAAGCATTTCAGGCTGCCCGCACTCGTAGAAAGAAAGTAACATCGGTTGATAAAGCCAATGTGTTGGAAAGCTCACGCTTGTGGCGACAAGTTGTTACTGAAGTAGCAAAAGCATATCCCGATGTAGAATTGGAACATCAGTTTGTGGATTCAGCTGCATAGCTTCCGCTTCGGTGGGCGACACGGTAGGATTATACGAACCCATTCACGGAAGTGCCCATGACATCACCGGCAAAGGAATTGCCAATCCACTGGCATCGATTCTATCAGTAGCATTAATGCTCGATATTTCTTTTGGCCTTAAGGAAGAATCAGACACAGTCATCAAAGCCGTTGAAGAAACATTGAAACAAGGACTGCGCACAGCAGACATAGCCGATGGTAAAACGAACAAAGAAAAAATATTGAACACCCAAAAAATGGGCGATCAGGTAATTAAGCAAATGGAAAAAGTAGGTAGTAGACAAGTAGCATAGGCAACTATTCTAAATTCTACATTCTGAATTCTAACTTCTAATTTTATGAGCAACAAAATTCAAATCTTCGACACCACCCTCCGCGATGGAGAGCAAGTGCCCGGCTGTCAATTGCGCACAGACGAAAAAGTAATCATCGCCAAAGAACTCGAAGCGTTGGGCGTAGATGTAATCGAGGCGGGCTTCCCGATTTCAAGCCCGGGAGATTTTCTGTCGGTGGTAGAAATTTCGAAAGCAGTAAAACATGTTACCGTCTGCGGCTTAACGCGTTCGAAGAAAGATGATATCGATGTTGCTGCCGAGGCGTTGCATCATGCCAAGCACGGACGCATCCACACGGGCATCGGCTCAAGCGATGTTCACATCAAACATAAATTTAAATCCACGCGCGAGCAAGTTTTAGAGCAAGGCGTGTGGGCAGTTAAGTATGCCAAAGACAAAGGATACGAAGTAGAATTTTTTGCCGAAGACGCAGGTCGTGCCGACTTAGCTTTTTTGGCACAGCTTACCGAAGCCGTGATTGCGGCCGGTGCCGATGTGGTAAACATTCCCGACACTACGGGCTATTGCCTGCCGCATTTGTATGGCAAGCGCATTCAATATTTGTTTGAGAATGTAAAGAACATCGACAAGGCAATCATATCCGTGCATTGCCACAACGATTTAGGATTGGCCACCGCTAATACCATCGCAGGTTTAGCGAATGGTGCGCGACAAGCCGAAGTTACCATCAACGGAATTGGCGAACGTGCCGGCAACACCTCGCTCGAAGAAGTAGCCATGATTTTACAAGTGCACAAAGATTTGAATTTGCATACCAACATCAAGTCCGAGCGCATTTTTGAAATCAGTCAGATGGTGCGCGAAATGATGCACATGCCCGTGCAACCCAACAAAGCTATCGTAGGTCGCAATGCATTCTCCCATTCTTCCGGCATTCATCAAGATGGATTTTTGAAACATGCTGAAAATTATGAAATCATCAATCCTGCTGACGTGGGCGTGCCCAACTCATCCATCGTGCTCACCGCTCGTAGCGGTCGCGCAGCGTTGAAGCATCGCATGGAATTGCTCGGTCACAAATTTGAAGGCGAAGAGTTGAACACACTTTACGAAAACTTCCTCGTGGTTGCCGATGAAAAGAAAGAAGTAAAAGACAACGATTTGTTAGTGCTGACCGCCAACATGCCGGTGCTCGCACGATAAACAAGTTTCATTAGATATTTTTTTTCTTGGGCGTGTCCCTCGTTGCCTGCCAGCGCAAATGCTCCGGCAGGCAAACTCGGGTCAGGCTTTCCACTCCAATCATTTTGCACCAGCTCACTTTCCTTATGCAAAATGATTTCCGTTGCAATCCTTCACGCACGGGTTTCAAAACACACGTTAGTCAATAAAATAATTCTAGGTTAGCCGCGAATACTCAAGAAGTTGGTGAGACAAATAATTACTGAGTGCTAACAGTTGGCTTTCGTTCGATCAGTTCATACCCCAGCTTTGAGCGGTTGTCATATTCAACTAATTGATAGATTTCATTAAAATTTGTTTTGTGAATCTCATCCATCACTTGATCTACAAATGAACGAGGAACACGTTGATCAATAATCAACGCAACGTTGACCGGTTCTTGAGCGGTTTGCACCCATTCATTTATATATCTCTTCACGTCTACCAACTCAATGAAAACGTCTCCTGCAAGAATTTTTGGTTTACTGCCAAATTGAGTAGTATCAACAGCGTATGCAATCAACAGCGATGTTGTCAGATATTGTTGCGCGATTTCATTCAGTGTATTGGCGACTTTCTTTCTTTCAGGAAAGTGCTCCAATTCAAGATATTCTAAATACCCCACGAAGGCGTGATCACGTTTGCAGGTTTTCAAATCGCCACGAACAAATTTTATTGGAGGGGGATGATAACAACTAACCAATGCCTCATCGATACAAATCAATGAATCACCTATTATTTGAAATTCTTTCACAACGGGCAAAATGGCAGATCCACATCCGCAATAAAATGGTAAAGCCGGTACTTTACTTGAATCATACAAATCGAATTTTTCGGCTGACCTAGAAGAAACGAGTGAGTATTTATTGAAAATCACCACCGAATCTTCAATGTCAAGGGACACATTGTAATTCTCATCTGAAATATGCCAATGCCCTTGTAGCTTTTCGTGGACGTTCAATTGTTTTTTGCAAGTAGTCATCCCAACTAATAAAACTCCATAAATCAATAATCGAAATGAACTTGGCATCAACACTATTTTACCTTTTAGTATAAATCAACTTCCCATTAAACACCGTCATCGCAATGGTAGTCTCATGAATTTTCATGGGGTCAATCGTAAAAAGATCTTGCGAAAACACGATCACATCGGCTAAGTAACCGGGCTTCACCAACCCCTTTTTATTTTCTTCAAACGAAGAGTAGGCGCCAGCCCACGTGTAGGCTTTCAACGCCTGATGAATTTTAATTCGCTGTTGGCTCACCCATCCCCCTTCCGGAAAACCGGATGGCGTTCTTCGGTTGATCGCCACGTGTATTCCCCGAATGGGGTTGATGCTAATCGCGGCAGGCCAATCGCTGCTATACACCAACTGAGCTTTATTTTGCAAGATCGCATTCCATGCAAATGAATACGGCAATCGTTTTTTGCCAATCGCATTTTCCCATACAGTCACTGTACCCGGATCGGCATGAATGGGTTCCATGCTTGCCATCACACCCAATTGATGAAAGCGCGGCAAATCATCCGGTGAAATTGTTTCAATATGTTCAATGCGATGCCTTCGGTTGGTGGTTTTATTTTCTTGAGCAGCTTGTTCGTAGGCATTCAGCGATTCGCGCACACCTAAATCGCCAATGGCATGCGTGTAAATCCGAAAACCTTTCGCATCCAGCAGCTTCACCAATTCGCGATAGCGCGGCAGCAGCATGCTCAACTGCCCGTGTGCTTCGGGTGCAGTAGCGCTTACATCGCTGTAGGGCTCAATCATTGCACCGGTGTGTCCTTCAATCACGCCATCAATCATAAACTTGATAGCATCCGCACGTAGAAAAGCATTTTCTCTGCCAATGCTGTCTTTCAAAAATGTGTAGCGATCTATTTTTTCATTCGTGATGTTTTCGTCCACCGAAAAAGCTGCGGCATAACGAACCGTTGCCTCCTGATTTTTAATCAGATCCTTAAATAGATTTATTTCTAATTCGGTGCCATTGGCATTTTGTATGCTGGTGATGCCGAGTGAGGCAGCCAACTTCATGCCCTTACGCAAAGCATCCAGTTGCTCTTGGTAGGTAATTGGTGGCACCAGCTTGCCCACCAATTGCATCGCATCTTCCTTGAGTGCACCAGTGGGCTCGCCCTTTTTATCTTTTACTAATTCTCCAAATCCGGTAAATACGGTCTTCCGATCAACACCCGCCAGTTGAAGCGCTTTTCGATTTGCCCACGCGCTATGTCCATCATATGCTTTGATAAAAACAGGTTTCTCGATTTGCAATTCGTTCATAGTTATATGATCAGGGAGACCCGATTCAAAAAAAGTATACTGCCACCCACGGCCTGTGATCCATTCTTTGGTTGGATTGTTCGCTATAAAATCCTTTACACTAGTGATCACTTCAGCCAATGATTTTGTGGACGACATCTCTACTTCCGTAAGGCCGAGTGAGCCGCCTAAAAAATGAATGTGCGCATCGTTGAATCCGGCCGTGGCCAATTTACCTTGCAAGTCGATGACTTCTGTTTGATCACCAATCCATGATTTGATGCTTTCGGATGTGCCGGTGGCGACAATAACTGAATCTCGAATCGCAGCGGCCTCTACAAAATCAGCCGAGTCAATGCCCGTCCAGATACGGCCATTCAATAAAACCAATGAAGCGGTATGTTTTTCGTCTGGTTTACATTGGTACAGACAAAAGCTCAGCAGAGCAAAAGCGAAAAGGTAGGGGCGGAATTTTAGGTTCATAGCATAAATCGAATGCTTTAAGATAGGAAATGAGGTGGTTTTTCCGGCTGTCAAAGCCGTTTTTAGGACTTCATTATTTTTTAGTAAAAATATCCTGATTCTTCCCTCACAAGTGTTTGCATAAACGTGCTAAAAAACTACTTTTGCGGTTCGTATTTTATGAATACCACTAATTCTTAAAATGCTGATAACCAAAAAAATAATAAGCAAATAAATATTCAACTCATGGCGAATAGCGGTAAAATCACCCAAGTAATCGGTCCGGTAGTAGACGTGGCCTTTGACGAACCAGGTTCTAAGCTTCCAAACATCCTTGATGCTCTTGAAGTTACCAAACGCGATGGCACTCGCGTGGTGCTGGAATGTCAGCAACACTTGGGCGAGGACAGAGTGCGAACCATTTCAATGGAAGGAACTGAAGGTTTGGTGCGTGGTATGAAAGTAACAGATACCGGCTCGCCTATTCAAATGCCTATTGGCGAAGATATTAAAGGCCGTCTTTTCAACGTGATTGGCGAGGCCATTGATGGTATCAAGCAACCCGAGGGAAAGAAATCTTTACCGATTCACCGTTCGGCACCATCTTATGAAAACTTATCCACTTCATCAGAAGTTCTTTATACTGGTATCAAAGTAATCGACTTGATTGAGCCTTACGCAAAGGGTGGTAAGATTGGATTGTTTGGTGGTGCCGGTGTTGGTAAAACCGTATTGATTCAGGAATTGATCAATAACATCGCGAAAGCATACTCTGGCCTTTCTGTATTTGCCGGAGTAGGAGAGCGTACTCGCGAAGGTAACGACTTGTTGCGCGAGATGATCGAAGCCGGTATCGTGGATTACGGTCCTGAGTTCATGAAGTCGTTGCATGCGGGTGGTTGGGATCTTTCAAAAGTAGATCAAGGAAAATTAAAAGACTCTAAAGCGACCTTCGTGTTTGGTCAAATGAATGAGCCCCCTGGTGCTCGTGCTCGTGTAGCTTTATCCGGTTTGACGGTAGCAGAATATTTCCGCGATGGCGATGGCCAGGGAAAAGGAAAAGACATTTTGTTCTTTATTGATAATATCTTCCGATTTACTCAAGCTGGTTCAGAAGTATCCGCTTTGTTAGGTCGTATGCCATCTGCGGTAGGTTATCAACCAACATTGGCAACTGAAATGGGTGCCATGCAAGAGCGTATCACGTCAACAAAAAATGGATCTATCACTTCCGTACAGGCCGTTTACGTTCCTGCCGATGACTTGACTGACCCTGCCCCTGCAACTACGTTTGCTCACTTGGATGCGACTACCGTATTGTCTCGTAAAATAGCCGAGTTAGGTATCTACCCTGCGGTAGATCCGTTGGATTCTACATCACGTATTTTGCGTGCTGACATCGTTGGCGATGAGCACTACAACTGCGCTCAACGTGTGAAGTTGATTTTGCAGCGCTACAAAGAATTGCAAGACATCATCGCGATCTTGGGTATGGACGAATTGTCGGACGAAGATAAGTTGACGGTATCACGCGCAAGACGTGTGCAACGTTTCTTGTCACAACCTTTCCACGTAGCAGAAGCCTTCACTGGTTTAAAAGGTGCATTGGTAGATATTAAGGACACCATCAAAGGTTTCAACATGATCATGGATGGTCAGTTGGATCACTTGCCTGAAATGGCCTTCAACTTGGTAGGTAGCATTGAAGAAGCTATCGCGAAAGGAGAGAAGATGATGGCGGACGCAAAGTAAAATTTGAAAATGTGTTGATTTGAAAATTTGACAATGATCAAATTTCTCAGCAACGAATTTTCAAATTTTCAAATTGGTTAATTTTCAAATTGATTTTATGAACCTAGAAATAATCACACCTGACAAAAAAGTATTCGAAGGGGAAGTTGTATCTGCTTCTTTTCCCGGAACAGACGGATCTTTTCAGGTATTGAATGACCACGCTCCGCTGATCAGCTTATTGAAAGATGGAGTGGTGGAATACAAATCCAAAGATTCAGTGAATCAGGTAAAAATTACCGGAGGCGTAGTAGAGGTTTTAAAAAACAAAGTAATTCTACTGGCAGACGGTGTAGCTGAATAATAATCGAAAGGATTACAACAAAAAAGCCCGATCGTAAGACCGGGCTTTTTTATGAATTCATTTTCTGCCTATTGCTCCAACAACCACTTCACAAAAAATACGGTGCCGATGATTAACGAGATTGCACCGATGATGGTGAAAAACTGACCAGCTGATCCTAGCAATAAACCAACAACTCCAACTGCACCGAAAATAGCGGCTAATTTCAAGTCATGATCCAAGCCTCTGGCTTGCGTTGATGATACACCCAATTCTTTCTTTTGTGATTTCTGAACCTTCACGACTTTCTTAATCTCTTTCTTCAGAAGTTGGCGCACTTCTTTACGCTCCTCTTTCGATAATTTCAAATAGTTCTTTTTGATTTCAGCACGCGCTTCTTCCATGGTTAGTGATGGAGTCGATTTTGTGCTGGCAGTAAGTTCGCTTTCACCGGCACCAACTTGACGAGCGCCACTGTTGGAAGCTCCGGACCAGGAAGATTGTTCTTGTGCGTTGAATGTTTGAGATACAAACTTTGGTGAAGTACACGCTAGAAATAAGAAAAGAGGAACGAATAAGGGGATTTTTTTCATTGTTGTATTATTTAGAAGTTCAAAAAGTATAGCATTGCCATTTGCAATGACATTATTTTTTCTTTGTAAAGATAGCCATTAATCGGGCGAAGAAGCGTTTCTCAAAATCCCAAAAAAAAGTGAATTGGCCGAAAATAAAACCGTAAATCAGCAACAGTACATTGTAAATTGGCAAAATAAGAATGTAATAAATGGTGCTGGCCCATACCGGTATGCTTCCCTCACCAAACCAATAGTTGAAGAGCGGGCGCTTCAATAGCAATACGGTAAATCCTGTGCAAGCAAATACAACCAATATCAAAACAACTTGAAGTAGATTGTCTACTTTCCATCGTGTTTTTAATTGCTGCAACCAACTCATCCGGCTTCCTTTTTTGTAAAGAACGCAATCAGGCAAATAGTTTCCAAAACTGATTTTTGGGTAAATCGGCTTGAATAGTCAATAGCTCTTTTTTAACCGGATGAATAAATTGAAGCTGACGTGCGTGAAGGCAAATACTATTATCTGCATTGCCCACTTCAAAACCATATTTTACGTCACCTACGATTGGGCAGCCCATGGAAGCCAATTGAACACGGATTTGATGAGGTCTTCCAGTAATCGGATTTATTTCCAGCAAGTGCATGCCGGATTTACTGAACATGTGTCGATAGCTTAATTCTGATCGTTGGCCTTGCGGATGCTCCTTTTTATAAGCTGTGGTTTTGTTTTTCTTTTCGTCTTTTACAAGCCAGTGAATCAGGGTTCCTTCTGCCTGAGGAGCTTTATTTCCTACCAAGGCCCAATAGGTTTTCTTGGTTTCTTTGTTGCGAAACAATTCGTTCATGCGCTCCAGCGCTTTAGACGTGCGCGCAAAAACCACGACCCCACTCACCGGGCGATCAAGCCGGTGAACAACCCCTAAAAAAACTTCTCCAGGCTTTTGATATTTTTCTTTGATGTATTCCTTACAAAGTTCAACCAATGGTTTATCTCCGGT
>JBGAUU010000120.1:0-13348 GCA_044228465.1 Cyclobacteriaceae bacterium | reverse complement strand
CGTAATGCCGCTCTTCAATTGAGTTTTGATGGCTTCGTCAACTCGATCGTAAGCATAGCCTAATGAAACAGGCCCGACCGCCATGGTGTAGTCGATGTATTCATTTCCGTCCACATCCCACACATGGCCATTTTTACCTCGCGCCACATATTTTGGTGCCACGCCATTCACATATTGTGATGGACCTTTAGCCATGGTTTGTGTAACTGGAAACATGACTTGTTGTGCACGCTTATACCAAGCATTACTAATCGTGATATCCGGATATTGATGGTTGATCATAATTGAATTTTTGTTGAAGTTGATTCTAAAATTCCCAGCGCACGCGCAGCGATTTTCTCCGGTGTGAAGCCTTCGTATTCCAATACTTCTGAAAGTCTGGCCGGACGGAACCATTGTTCGTTGAGTGAAAGTGGTTGAACGTTGGCAGTCAACTGGTTTTTCAACAGCACTTCAGCTACGATAGAATACAATCCTCCGGTAGTGAAGTGATCTTCTACCACCACTACCAATTCACTTAGTTTAGCTACACGAATGATTACTTCTTCGTCAACCGGTTTCAAGCTCCGCATGTTCACGAGTCCTACTGAAATACCTTGTGCCTCTAAAGCTTGTCTGGCTTGTAACACATTGTTGAATAACATGCCGTACGTGAGGAATGTAATCGTGGATCCTTCTGCAATCACTTCGGCTTTGCCAATTCGGAAATTTTTGTCGTGTGCTATCAGAGGCTTATTGAGATTGGCTCTGGTGTAAGCAGGAGATGACGAATCCCAAATTTCAGGTAACATCAAGATCATATCTTCTTCATCGGCAGGAGCGAAGACTTGCATACCGGGAATTCCACGCATGATCGATACATCTTCAATGGCTTGATGCGTGGGTCCGTTTCCATCAGAAAGAAATCCTGGAATGAAACCAGTTAGTTTTACTGGAAGATGGGCGATACCCACATCGGTGCGAATAAATTCATATGCGCGCATGGTGAGGAATGCCGCCAACGCATGAACCACTGGTACTCGACCACGTAGAGCCAATCCAGCCGCCATGCCGATCATCGTTTGTTCGGTAATACCTGTATCGATGAAGCGATCCGCCAATACTGGATTTTTTGGAATGTTGCGAATGAGCGCACGGTTTTCAGCCGTCATGATGATGTAGCGCTCATCGGCTAATGCTATTTCAGTAATCAGTTGTTCGTAATTCATTATCGTACTACTAATGTTTCAGAATTCAATTCAGCCAATTTGTTTTCGTGCAACTCGTGGAGTAAAGCATTTACTTCTTCATGTGTGAAGTTGCAGAACCAGCGATCAGCTCTTTTTTCAATGCTGGGCAATCCTTTACCACGAACGGTGTGAGCGATGATGACCGTAGGTTTGCTATTGTTTGCGATGGAAGTGAACGTGTTGTGCATCGCATTAAAATCATGACCATCTACATCGATCACATTCCATCCAAAGGCTTCAAATTTTTTATGAATGGGATCGAGCGGAATCAATTCTTCGGTAGCCACGTTAGCCTGAAAATAATTTCGGTCAACAATCCAGATCAGATTATCTAATTTGTAAGCAGCAGCTACGAGCGCGCTTTCCCAAACCGAACCTTCATTAAGTTCACCGTCACCGGTAATTACCACGATTTTATTGGATTGCTTTTTAATTCGGCAGTCCATAGCAACACCCATAGCAACTGCAGGTAAGTGACCGAGTGAGCCGGAATGAAATTCAACTCCGGGAATGTGAGTATTCGGATGCCAGTAGATATGATCATTCGCTTGCAGATGATTCGCTAACCGAGAAGGCTCGATGAATCTGAGCTCGGCAAACAAACTGTAAAGTGCAGGTACATCATGCCCTTTGGACAAAAAAAGATAATCGCGATTTGGATCGGTTAAGTTAGATGGGTTGATATTTAAATAATGTGAATAGAGATAGACCAGCAAATCGGCACACGATAGCGATGCTCCAGTAAAGCAACCACCATCGGTTGACAAGCGCACGATATTTTCGCGAACAGCGAGTGCGAGTTTTTGCAAATCAGTTATTTGTTCTTCTGTCATGGTGCTTCTTCAATTAATTTAGTTTGATTCTTTCCGACTGTTTTCAATTCACCTAAGTGATGACGGTACCAATTCACACCCGCCCATTTTTGGTTGATAGATTGTATTTCCGGTTTTGCTTCCAACAATTCTAAAATGTCGGAAAGAGAAAATATATTTTTGATGGGATACAATTGGTTGTAAATAGCTTCGATGAATTGGTAATCTTCCGGATAATCAATCGTCCAACGATGACTCATGGAGTAGTCGAGACCACTTTCCCATTTTACATTTCCAATTCGAAAGAGATTTGGATTTTCCCAAATGAAAGGAGTGGTGTGCTCCAGTTCTAATTTTGCTGTAGCCGATTCCCATGCTTTTTCCAACGCCTTCAGCGACATGATTTCTACATCGTTCCCATCCGGGTAACTAGCGGGATGCAAATTGCTGACGTAATCAAATTCACGTTGATGTTCGATATAGTAGCCGATGACTTTATCAATAACAGCCGGATCGATCAAAGGACAATCCGAAGGGATTTTTACAACGGCATTGGCTTTGTAAAGATGAGCTACCTGATAATGTCGATCGAGCAAATCATACTTGCTTCCTCGATAGACGGAGATTTGATGAGCTTGACAAAGCGATTCGATTGCATCGTCTTCTTTATCTTTTGTAGTAGCCACTATAATTTTCCCAACAAATTTGGAATGAGTAAGACGTTCAAGCATTTTCAATAGCAACGGTTTGCCACACAATGGCAACAGCACCTTGCCGGGAAGTCGGCTCGAACTCATGCGGGCTTGTACTACGGTTACTATTTTCAAAGGATCAGTTTTTTAGCAAGCAATTTTTTGATAGTCAGCTTGAATTGTTGGCAATTCATTTTCTAAAAATTCCTTAAGGCTTTGAGGATACTCAATATATCTTCGACATATCTCTGCAATATGAGCTGCTGATTTGCCTCCATTTTGGATGGGTGTTTTCTTTCGGAGTTCATCCATGTTGAAATAAGAATGCACTTTCTTGCCGAGCGCCAGACCAACATATACAACCGTAGAATATTGAGTGATCAACTCATCACAATGGTAAATCATGTGATTAATATTACCATCGGTGTAGATCAATGTGCCTTCCGGAGTGTTCTGTTTTATTTCACGGATAGCTCTTTCCTTTTTTTCGTTGGGATGCAATTTGAAAATGAGTGTGCGACCGCTCGCGATCTCAACAGCTTTACGGATAAAAGCAGGCCGGTTTTCAAAGCCCATACACTCCCGGATGTCAGAAGTGGCGACAAGCACATAATGGCGATGCGGAAAATTGTTATAACCCAGAGAAGCTACATGATCGAAGTTCACCATGCCGGTAACTATTAGCTTTGCTTCTTCTGTTCCTAATTTCTTGAAGTGTTCTTTGTATCCTTCACTTGCTACGCAATAAATATCGCAGAGATTCGAAGTGCCATTGAGTGATGTATTCATGGCCCAATAGCGAGGAAGATCTAGAGCTTTGACGATTCGTGAGAGAGGTGTAATCGGGTCGGTCATCCCTTCTTGCACCCAAATTGATTTCGTTTTGCGAATGGAATTGGGAACTAACAAATCGCTGCATACTACTGCCAAATCGTAATGATTATTATATACGGATTGCGCGTAATCATTTTTTAATTGATGTTGGCGTAGATAAGTGTCCGCATTTTGCTTGAATTGGCCTGACAGAATCGTATGATCCGCAACACCTTCATTAACAAAATATTGTATGATGGGATTGTCGCTATAAAACTGACTGAAGTAACAATCGTATTCCGGCAGATGCGATGCAATGGCATGCATCTGGGTGGTTTGATTGAGCGAGCCTACAGTGAACAAAATCTTCTTCACATTTCCTTTCGTTAAGTTCATCTCTTAAACTGTTGGTAATTGAAATTTTAGTCAAATGAACGAAAGCAAATGCTTTCATTATGACTGACTTGATTATTTCAAGACCAAAGCTTTGGATTTCTAGACAAATCGGCAAAGCACGACTCTAAAAATCCTGTTTAAGATGACCGAAAGGTAGAGTGTGAATGTTACTTTAGTTTTTAGAGGGAGTAACTAAACTATTAAGGTTTTAATATTGAGATCGTAAATCATTAACATAAGCTAGTCAGCAATCCGAGCGGAATCGAGCGAACGATCTCTCCATTTTTTTTCTTCTTTGTGGAAGTACCAGCGGTTATCCGGAAATTCGATATAGCGATCTCCTTTATATCTGGATGTGTAAGGAGTTAAATCTTTTTGTTGCGTCATCAATTGAAACAATTCAAATGCACGATTGTTCAATGAATCTTCAGCCATTTTCCAGGTTCTGAAAATTTCCTCGTAGTCAACAAGCGCTTTATCTGCGTTTACGGATAGCTTGCCTCCAATAGCTTCACGCGCAGGCCAAATGCTCCGCGCTTTTCGTGTCATTAAAAAGTAATATTCTTTGTCATTGATTTTTGTGCAAGCCCTCCAATCATATTCCTTGGCTGCAATGTCGTAATACCAATTAAAAGTTGAATCGAATTTGGTTTGCTGAGTAGCGTCTGGAGGTAATTTGGTAGAGTAGCGCACTACCTGACCGATCAATTTTGATTGTTCATCTTTTGTAAAACACTCGTCTGGTTTGCCGGGCGCGGTAGAACAGGAGTACAGAAAAACACAGAGTAAAAGGAGAAATAAATTTTTGTTCATAATACAACTGACAACTTGTTTGGTAAATGTAGCCAACAGAATGAACAACTTCATCCGACAAGAATAAAAAAGCCCCGCGTGTGCGAGGCTCTTCTTATGATTGTAGTAAACTTAGTAAGCAGTGTTGTTTGGATCGTAGTTTGTCCATGAAGCGCTTGCCCAGTTATTTGTTCCGTCAAATGCTCCTTTATAAGTTACGGTTGTGAAACCAAAACCTGTAGGGAAAGTTGGAGTTGTAACCGCACCGGTTAATAAGGATGAATTAGCAGCAAGCAATGCACTTGGAGAACTTAATGACCAAAGATTGTTGGTAGAGCCAGAGAATAAAGCGCTTAAGTCAACTTTGTTGACAGGCGACTCAATGGTGTTGTCAGTTGCAAAATTACTATCATCATATGGAGTTGTTCCAGCTAGTGCATTCGGAATAGGAGTAGGCTTCGCGGAACCTGTAATGCGGCCGATGTAATTTCCTTTGAATACAGCAGAATTGCTGGTTTGATCAAACAAAATTCCATCCACATTTGCTCCTGCAAAAACGCTATTATAAACTTTTAGCGCTGTATTTCTTCTGATGTGCGCACCTCTTTTGTAATTAGCGCTAATTCCACTGGCATTCAAAGCTCCACCTGAAGTAAGGTTTGCATACATATAAGGACCAAAGAACGTAACATTGGCAAAGGTAGCGGATGTTTGAGGAGTTTTACCATCACCTTGCGCGTTGTTATCAGATTCAAAACCATTTGACCCAGACTTATCAGCAATATTTGGATCGCGGAACGCTACCAAGAACTGATTGAATCCACTGTAACCGAAATCAGTATCAAAATCATCATCCCATCCTCTATAAGCGATCAAGTAAGAAGAATTAACAGAACCACCAAACCACTCGAAGGAATCATCACCTGAATAAGAAACTTGTACGTGATCGATTTTAGTCGCATTACCTACACCACCTAAAGTCAAGCCGTTCAATTCGTTATCAGTAGAAAGAGCAATACCGGCAAACTCGATGCGTACATATTGAAACTCACCGCTGTTGTCATTTTCAGTTGTTCCCGCAGTGGCAGTTCCAATTCCATATTTACCATTGTCTCCGGTTGGTGCAGAGATACCTTCAATTGCTTGATCAGCTGATTGGTTGTTTTGAGCTTTTCCTAAAATCACAACACCTCCCCAGTCTCCATAATTACGGAAACTTTTTGGTGCAACAGAAGTGAAAACGATTGGCTTTGCAGCAGTACCAACTGCATGTATTTTAGCGCCACGGCTAACAATCAATGAACCTTTTGTAACCTTGTCGCCAAATATCACAGTACCAGGCTGGATTGTAAGCTCGGCAGGAGCTTGTACGTAAATGTTGCCTTTCAAAAGATATTTTTTGTCGGCCGTCCAGGTTGTATTGGTTGTAATGGTTGTAGTAACCTCTGTATAAGTTGAGCCGGTGGAAGGTGCCGGATCATCACTTTTACATGATGACATTGCGATCAATCCCAATGCAAAGATGGATGCAACTAGGCGCATAGAAAGATGACTGAATTTTTTCATCGGATTTTAAATTTTTTGTTTGTACAAAAGTAGGTTCTCAACATTATGCTACTGTTAACTCGATATTAGCAGTATGTTTAATTATGCGGAATGCAAACAGGGCAAAAACAAAAGAAGAGGCTTTCGGCCTCTTCTTTTTATGTTGTAATAACAATTTGTTAAAACTTCCAGATGACACCGAGGTTGGCATATTGCCCCCAGCGGTAGGTTTGAATCGATTCATCAACCGATGTAATCTCGCCATCGCGATTTGAGTCTTGCACGAGACGGTAAGGTTGGTTTAATAAATCCTGCACACCAAACTTTATCTCTAAATGGTGATTGATTTGTTTGGAGATAGTCAAATCCACCTGATCGCGCGGCATTTCATATTGATTCGGGTTTGAATCTTTATCGCCCACTGCAAAAATTCGCTTGCCAAACACGTTGTATTGTACGCTTACTTGCCAGCCAGTTTCAGGGTTGTTGTAGTATACGCTTGAGTTCACCACATAAGGTGACTGACCTTGCATAGCACGATTTCTTTCTAAGTTACTATAGTTTGGATCGGTGGGAATTTCGATTTCACTTTTGATCAATGCACCATTAAATACGAAAGTCAGTTTCTTTAAGAAATTAGACGGAAGCGATTCCAATGACTTGCGCACTTCTGCTTCCACTCCGTAGGTAGTTGCACTGGCTGCATTCAAGAAGCTATACCGTAAATTCGAACCCGGTGATAAATATTGCTCAATTGGATCTTTGAAGTTTTTGTAGAAAGCACCCAATGAGATTTTATCAGCTTTCGTTGGATATAGCTCAAAACTTAAATCAATGTTATCGATCTTAGCTGTGCGTAAGTTTGGATTACCAAAAATATCAGCATTGCGATCGAAGTCGTAAAAGTTGAATGGAGCTAACTCGCGGAATACCGGGCGATTAACAGTTTTACTGTAAGCTACACGCAAAATCATTTTCTCAGAGAAGTTGTAAGATAGATTTGTGAAAGGCATCAACACAGTAACGGGGCTTTCTGTAACACGCTTTCTAACACCACTCGCATCATACACATCAATTGTTTGCAAATTGTGTTCTACTCTTACACCAGCAGATAATCTGAATTTATCGCCAAGTGGAGTAACTACACTTGCGTAGCCTGCATATAATTGATTCTTGCCATCATATCCATCATATAAATCGGGACCTACGTTTGTTCCTTCATCCAGAATCAATTTGGTGCCCAAATTTTGTGGAGCAAACAATTGATCAATCGGGCCATATTTCAAACTATTGTTAGATGGATCGCTTGGATCAATCCATTTATACGACATCCAGCGTGCGTTGAATTTTCTATCTTTTAGTTCCAAGTAGTAACCGGTCAATAACTTGGTTTGTTTTTCTTCAGGTTGCTCAGGGTTTAATTTGATTTCCAAATTTCCAGCCAAGGTATATGCTTGCTCACTTAATTTGGAGTAGAATCTTCCGGCATCGGTAGAGCTTGCATTAGGAGGCAACTGTGTTTCGAATGGATTAGTTGTCCCCATGTCTCTTTGTGAGCGAATTCTTCTGTAGTCCGGCAAACTGGCTTTTGTTGTGTTGTATCCTAAAATCCAAGTAAAGTTCACAGCATCTGAAAAGCTATGACGTCCTGATAATTGGCCGGAATAGATTGCACGGTTGAAATAATTGAATGATTGATTTTTTTCATCGAAACCTTGCGCATCGCTTGTGCCGGTACGGAAAGTAGATTGATTCTGACCTTGCTGATTGTAGAAGTTTCGGAATTCAATACGTGTTTTAGGATTTAGTGAAATGCTGAAGTTGCTAACCGCACCGATGCGATTCGTTTGCGAGAAACGCACATCATGAAATCCCCAACGCTTGGTACTTTTTTGAAGTGTGGTTGAGAAAACATCATAATAGTTTTGGTCAAGCTCTAAAAGTTGATTGGTCGCTGCATAGCTAATGGACGTGATGTTATCCACCTTCAAACCTCTTACTTTGAATGAACGTGACAAGTCTAGGTTGATGCGCATATCTGGCATAGCTGTGAAATTGCGTGTGCCCCAGTTATTAGGTAGCGATTTTGTAGCTTCAATCAATGTATTGGCTTCAGTAGGATTACCCAAAGAAAGTGAACGCAAATTGGCTGCAGGAAATGAAGATGGCAACGCGCGACTTCCATCATCAATGCCTAGCCAATCTAAACTTCCTTTTTCATTACTTAATGAAACTGATTGACCAGTGGTATTTACTCTATAAGCACCCGAGATTGATAAGGTGGTTGAATTTTCGTCTACAACGCTTTTAGTAAAAATGTTGATATCAGCACCGGCAAATTCACCTGGCAACTCGGCTGAACCTGATTTATAAACCAACATGCGGTCAATCATATTACTGGGAATAAGATCAAATGAAAAAGCTCTTGAATCTACTTCTGAGCTTGGCGCGATAACACCATTTAACATCACCGTACTGTAGCGCTCACTTAAACCACGTACGTTTACAAAGCGATTACCTACAATGGTAACACCCGGCACCCTGCGGATTACCTGTGCGGCATCTCTATCTTGAGATAAACGAATTTGCTGTGAAGAAATACCAACGGCAACTAAATCTGATTTTTTAAGCTCTGTGATGACAGAAATGTCAGTATCGGTTTGGCGCTGGGTTGTAACAACCACTGATTCCAGCTCCATTACGTCTTCATGAATAGAAGTATTTAAAACAGTAGTTTGATCGGGAAATACTTCCACGTTTGGAACTACTTTGGTTTTGTACGACACATAGGTAATCACAATGTTGTACTTGCCGGCTTTCACTTTGGGTATTACATAATTACCCTCAATGTCTGTAGAGGCTCCGATGGTGGTGCCTTCAATCACTACGTTTCCACCGATAATGCCTTCTCCGGTTTTCTCATCTTTAATTTGGCCTTTAATGGTACCTGTTTGAGCTAGGCTGCTGATGGCTCCAAGTAAGAAGAGAATGAAAAAATAAATCTTTTGCATGTCAAATTAATTTTGATGCAAAGGTCGGGTGGGCATATTACCTCATCTGGTCGGGAGTGTTATGAAATTGTTAAGTGAAGCCTTAAAAAAGCCCTCAAAACGGCTGATTTCAAACTAATTAAAGTTTGATTTTTAGAGCTACTTCAACTGAAAGTGAATCAGTTACGCACCAAGCCCGCATAACATTTGGTTGATACTAACTTAAAGAATGTAATCTTTCGTTAACCTGTCAATCTTCCTGAAAAGGTAGAAATGACAAAGGGGCAAAAAAATTACCCCTTGTTTTGATGGCCTATTTTTACACAGGTCATTCAATATCTGCAAAATGATTACTTACCAATCGGCACCTTTTGGAGTAATGCCTTTACGATATCGGCCGTTTTCACATTATCGGCTTCGGCTTCGTAGTTGAGCAATATGCGGTGGTTCATCACATCCAGTGCCACTTCTTTAATATCCTCCGGCAATACATAATCGCGGCCATCCATATAGGCTACCGCTTTGGCGGATAAGTTCAGGTTAATACTAGCACGTGGTGAAGCCCCAAACTGGATGTATTGAGCCTCGTGGTCCAGTTTGTATTCTTTCGGCTTGCGGGTAGCCGTCACTAATTCAATAATATAGCGCTCCAGAGATTCGGAAATCTTCACTTTGTTCACCTCTTCACGAATCGCGAAAATATCTTCTTTGGTGAGAATGGTATCCACCTCAAAACCAAACTGCATGTTAGAAATTCTGCGCATGATTTCCAGTTCCTCCTCTTTGGTCGGGTAGTTTACGAACACCTTCATCATAAAGCGGTCTACTTGCGCCTCGGGTAGGGGATAAGTACCCTCCTGATCTACCGGATTTTGGGTGGCTAAAACCAGAAAAGGCCTGTCAAGCTTAAAGGTAGTTTCACCAATAGTCACTTGTTTTTCTTGCATGGCTTCCAACAGTGCGGACTGTACTTTGGCTGGAGAGCGGTTGATTTCATCGGCAAGGATAATATTGGCGAAGATAGGCCCCTTTTTTACTTCAAACTTGCCGTCTTTTTGGTTGTAAATCATCGTTCCGATCAAATCGGCCGGCAAAAGGTCGGGTGTAAATTGAATTCGTTGAAAATCCAAGTGTAATACCTTGGCCAGCGTAGATATGGTAAGCGTTTTGGCCAAACCGGGCACCCCTTCCAGCAATACGTGGCCATTGGTAAACAAGCCCACCAGCAAGCGGTTGACCATATAGTTTTGGCCAACTACAACTTTAGAAACTTCTCCAAATACCTGTTTAATTTTTTGTTGATGCGCCTGATGAAGCTCAGAAGAGGAAGTAAATGCCATAATTATCGAATACTTATTTTAAACGGATTGCAATATTAAAGATTTGATGGGCAGAGTTACAAACGGAAGGGTGATTCTTCCGGTTTTGTTGTTTCAAACCAAACCATCAAACCTATTTACTTCCGTGATCATGATGAAGCAATTTTACATGAACGCAATAAAAAACTCAGAGCTTTAATTTTTTGGGATTTTGGCGGGGATCAAAAAGAGTTACAATAGATATAGTTCTATCCTGTAATTCGTAGTAAATGACAGTGTGTTTACTGAGAACAGATCTTCTTACATTCCTTTTATTGGATGTTTTTGGGAATAGAGCGGGATTAATAGAAATCAAGTCGAGCCTTTTATCAAGTCGTCTGGCAAAATTTTGTATTTCTTTTTCAGTCCAATTTTCAGTCAGGTAGTTGATAATGTTCTGTAAATCAGAAAGCGCTCGGTCAGACCACAGTACCTTATAGCCACTTTTCATACAACTTTCTAGCTTCCTTATGCGGCTTTACCCTGCCAGCCTTTATATCTGCCAAACCCTTTTCAATAGCGGCTTTTTCTTCTTCAGAAATTTCATGCCACCAATCGTTTTTATTGGAATTCTTTCTCAGCATTCGTAAGCGTTCAAAGGCTGTATCATCTTTTAAATCTGTTACCCATTTAATGATCTCCAGTTTCTCTTTTTCAATATTTAATTCGCTCATAATTATCCCCCTTTACATCTAATAAAATTAAACAATTTCCGAATCCATTTTAGCGACAATAAGCAATAATCGACAACTTAACCCCTGAATAAACCCCTTCAGAGCAAATTGCTTCATTTTGCCGCCAGCACGACAATAAAAGCAATAGCAAAAACCCACCTTTGTGAATTACGTGAAACAGCATCACCTATAAATTAATCGATGAAAACGAATCTCTTATCCCTCGCCTTTCTTTTTCTTTCTGTCATCGCCTTCGCGCAAACAGACGATGCCCGTAAAAAGAATTTCAACATCAAAAAAAATGTAGCCATCGAAGGCTACGATCCGGTCAGCTATTTCGACAACAAACCGGCTGAAGGCAAAAGCCAGTTTTCATTTACGCATCATGGTGTTACCTATTGGTTCAGCAGCCAAGCCAACCTCAATAAATTCAAACAAAACCCGGAAAAATATGAACCCGCCTACGGAGGCTGGTGTGCTTATGCCATGGGCGAAACTGGAGAGAAAGTAAAAATCGATCCCGAAACATTTAAGATTCTGGATGGAAAACTCTACCTCTTTTACAACTTCTGGGGCACTAATACTCTCAAAGACTGGAACAAAAACGAAAAGCCACTCAAAACCAAAGGCGACCAAAACTGGAAAAAGATACTTCCCTAAAATTTCTTGACAAACGGCAAAAATCCCATCCTTTAAACTTTTACCTTTACCTCACTTTTAGTTATGCAACTTTCTTCGGCAGCCGATACTATTCTCAAACAGCTTGCTCAACTGGTAGAGCAACTGCACGATAATGATTTGCTTAAGCCCTCACATGCACTTAGCAATTCTACCATTGGCCAGCACCTGCGGCATACCTTGGAGTTTTTTATTTGCCTGGAAGAAGGATACACCAAAGGCCTTGTCAACTACGACAAACGCAACCACGATAAACTCATCGAAACGGACAAGTTCATTGCACTCGGCACAATCCAACGCATTATTGATTTCGTCAATCGCCAGCAACAAGATCAACCACTCAAATTGGAAGTGGGTTATCACCCTACCAGCGATGAATCTGTGATCGTAGAAACCAATTTCTTCCGCGAACTCACCTATAACATCGAGCATGCCGTGCACCACATGGCCATTATGAAAATTGGAATTAATGAAGTTGCTCCTTACGTTTCGTTGCCACCCGATTTTGGTATAGCCGTTTCTACTTTACGCTACCACCATAAGCAAACCATGGCTATTAGCACTCCCTAGTCCGTTGAACATTCGAAATTTCTTTATCAAACTTTTTCATTGGGAATATTGGCCTTTTGGCATTATCCAATTTCCCATATTTTTTATGTGGCTTTGGTATGCCTTGCGTGAGCGATCGCTGTTTGATCACCATCTTAATTCAAGTTCCCGCCACACGCCAACAGGTGCTCGTGCAAATCCAACAAGCCGGATTGCATTTGCCCGTCATCTTCAAACCAGACATGGGCGAGCGCGGATGGATGGTGCGAAAAATCAAAACTGAAGCCGACATCGATCAATACCTCTCCGAAATCAAAATCAATTTCATTGCACAAGAGTTAGTCGATTTGCCTTTGGAGTTTGGTGTGTATTACCTGCGCTTCCCCAGCCAACCCCACGGCTTTGTCAACTCCATCACCATGAAAGAATTTCTTTCTGTCACGGGCGATGGCACCAAAACATTGCAACAACTCATTTTAGAAAAGGATCGCGCACGACTGCAATGGAATGTGCTCCAAGTCACCTATCAATCGCAGTTGCAAACTATTTTGCCCGCAGAGCAGCGGAAGGAGTTGGTCTCCATTGGCAACCATTGCCTCGGCACCACCTTTTTAAATACCAACCACCTGATCACCGAAAAACTCAATCAATCTTTCGATCGCATCAGCCAACAAATCAACGGCTTTTATTTTGGTCGCTACGATTTGCGCTGCGCCACATTGAAAGATTTAGAAAACGGCCACGTAAAAATTGTAGAACTCAACGGCTGTGGAGCAGAGCCCGCGCACATCTATCACCCGGGTGCATCGTTGTGGATTGG
>JBGAUU010000119.1:0-13304 GCA_044228465.1 Cyclobacteriaceae bacterium | reverse complement strand
AATAAACAAGAAGGGCAAACTAAAGTTTCGAAATCGAATAATGCTTTCCTCCTATTTCTCAAGCATCCCCATATGACCGCTGAATTCCAGAACTTTAAGGGGTAGCGCGCTCCTGAAAGGGCAGCCATTTGTTCGGATATCAAGGCCGGAATGATGGCATCAAATCGCCCCGCCAAAATCAATAAATCATAACCCAACCATTGATCGCGAGCCGGGTAATGCATGGCAGCTGAATATTGAAGGAGGGTATCCAATGGGGTTTCCAGCTTGCCAGCATGCACAGCAGGAATAGCTGCATGTTCTTTTTGATGAAAGAGGTTCGAACAAACGTATTCTACAAAAGGCGCAACCCCATAATTTTTAACAAATTCAATGGTTTTATTGCGATTGGCCTTCTTTTCTTCTGTGTCCGCAAATAGCGTAGAATGAAACAATACGATTCCGGCAAACAAATCAGGTTTGGCCGCTTGCATCGCTAAAGCCACATAGCCGCCCAACGAATGACCCACCACACCGCTCCCATTTCATGGCCTCTATTTCCTGAATGATGCGCAAAGCAACTCTTTCAATCGTAAGCGGATTAATTAATTGGCTTTTACCGAAACAAGGCAAGTCAAAACTCACAACGGAGAAATCAACAGCTAAAGATTCTGCAAACCATCCCAAATCTGATGGGTTTCACAAAAACCGTGTAGTAAAATAATGGGGCGAACCTAATTTCTTAGAATACATCATTACTGCTCGATTAATGAACCAATGCCTTCGCGTTTTCATCAAATCCAATACAAACTGCTCATTAATGAACCAATGCCTTCGCGTTTTCAAGCATCATCAAAACGGTTTGTTCGATAGCGTCTGCGTCAAATCCGCATTCTTTGTGTAACTCCGATTGCTCGCCATGCTCAATCACCTGATCCGGAATACCGAGGCGTTTGATCCAGGCATTGTATTGATGATCGGCCATGAATTCTAAAATAGCACTTCCCATTCCGCCCTGAATACAGCCGTCCTCTACGGTAATGATCTTAGAGTATTTTGTGAAGACCTCGTGTAACAGCGTTTCATCCAAAGGCTTCGCAAAACGCATATCATAATGACCAATGGATATGCCTTGTTTTTCCAATTTCTCACAAACCTCCACGGCATAGTTCCCAATATGGCCAATGGTAAGAATTGCTATGTCCTGTCCTTCTTTAATTTTTCTTCCGGTTCCTATTTGAATTTCTTCAAAAGGAGTTCTCCAGTTGGGCATCACACCTTGTCCGCGCGGATAGCGAATGGAGAATGCCTGCCCTTTGCGGGAAAGTTGTGCGGTATACATTAAGTTACGCAACTCCGATTCGTTCATGGGCGAAGCCACAATAATATTAGGTACACAACGGAAGTAAGCGATGTCATACGCGCCATGGTGAGTCGGACCATCCGCACCTGCAAAACCAGCTCTGTCTAAGCAAAAATTTACCGGCAAATTTTGAATACACACATCGTGCACTACCTGATCGTAGGCGCGCTGCATAAACGAACTATAAATATTACAGAAAGGCACCAGGCCTTGGGTAGCCAATCCTGCCGAAAATGTAACTGCGTGCTGCTCGGCAATGCCTACGTCAAAAGCACGTGTGGGCATTTCTTTCATCATGATGTTCATGGACGAACCGGAAGGCATGGCAGGAGTGATTCCTACAATTTTATCGTTGGTTTTGGCTAGTTCAACCAAGGTATGACCAAACACATCCTGGTATTTAGGGGCTTGGGGTTGATCGTAGACTTTCTTGTGAATTTCTCCGGTAATCTTATCGAATGTGCCGGGTGCATGCCAGGTCGTGGCGTTTCCTTTTTCTGCCGGGCCGTAGCCTTTTCCTTTGGTGGTAATGCAATGAAGAATCTTGGGACCTTTGATTTGCTTGAGGTCATTTAAGATAGCCACCAGATGATCCACATCATGACCATCTACCGGGCCGAAATAGCGCAGGTTAAGCGACTCAAATAAGTTGCTTTGACTGAGCAAGGTTGATTTGATGCCCGTTTCAATCTTCGATACAATTTCCTGTGCACTCTTACCAAACGTAGACAGCTTACCCAGCATGTTCCACACATCTTCCTTCAGTCGATTATAGGTTTGAGAAGTAGTGATGTCGGTCAAATAATCTTTTAAAGCACCCACATTTGGGTCGATGGACATGCAATTGTCATTGAGGATAATGAGCAAATTGGTGTCTGAAACTCCGGCATGGTTCAGACCTTCAAAAGCCATTCCTCCGGTTAATGCGCCATCGCCAATAACTGCTACATGCTGCTTGTCTTCCAGCTTTTGGTATTTCGAAGCCATGGCCATTCCCAAAGCTGCGGAGACCGATGTAGACGAGTGACCAACACCAAATGCATCATAAGGGCTTTCTTTCCTTTTCGGGAAACCGGAAATGCCTTTATAAACGCGGTTGGTATAGAAGTTGTCGCGCCTTCCCGTAAGGATTTTATGACCATAGGCCTGATGACCTACATCCCACACGAGTTGGTCGTAGGGAGTATTTAAAACATAATGAAGCGCCACCGTCAATTCTACCACACCCAGGCTGGCACCAAAATGGCCACCATAGACAGAAACATTATCAATAATGAATTGACGCAGCTCATCGCAAAGCTGAACCAACTGAACCTGATCTAATTTTTTCAGATCGGCAGGGCTTTCTATTTTAGACAACAATTTTCCGGGTGTGATCAGCATTTTTTAGGCGTTTTGGGCAGCTCCCTATTAAAACAGCATCCCAATGTAAGTGTTTTAGAATGTTTTAGGCAGGTTTAGCCACAAATTTACAGATTTAACAATTACTACGGATTTCTAGTTGGTTTTGGATAATTTTGCCGTCCACTATTTTTATGGAACAAAAACCGTTTGAGATTCATCTGCCTTTGTTTGAAGGGCCTTTTGATTTGCTTTTATTCTTCATCGAGCGCGATGAGTTGGAAATCAACGACATTCCGATTTCAAAAATCACCAACGATTTCTTAGACTATTTACGTCAACTCGAAACTATGAATATTGAGGTGGCCAGTGAGTTTATTTTGGTTGCTGCCACGTTGATGCGGATTAAATCAAAAATGTTATTGCCACGACCTCAACTCGATGAGCAAGGCAATGAAATTGATCCACGCGAGGAGTTGGTGAAGCACTTGATGGAGTACAAAAAGTACAAGTCGGTAGTGGAGCAATTCCATAAGATGGAAGAAGGCGAGTTGATGAAAGAAAAGCGCGGCAATTTGATGAAAGAACTTCGTCAGTTGGCCGAAAGCACCAACGTGGAGGCCGAATTACAAGATGTGGATCTCTTCAAGTTGTTGACTGTTTTTGAAAAAGTGCTCAAGCGCCAGGAAGAAGAAAAGAACAAGCCGGTGCATCAGGTCATTCAATATCCTTACACCATTGAAGGGCAAAAACAATACATTTTAGAGCAGATCAACAGCAAGCCGCGCGTTGCTTTTATTGAGTTGTTTGAAAATGCACCTACCCGTATTGCTCTAATTTTTAATTTCCTTTCCATTTTAGAATTGCTGGCAAACGGATTCATCAACATTCAGCAAGGCGAGGGCTTTAATAATTTCTGGGTGATGCGCCACGAAGAAGTATCTTCTGAAGTTTCTTCGGATGTTCCTTCTGAAGGTTAAGACGCTGGAATTATTACCGTTACTTCGGTGAATTCATATTGTGTACTTTCAATGTGCACTTCGCCACCTAATTTTTCGGTTGCTTTTTTGACGAGGTACAAGCCTAATCCATTTCCAATGGATTTTTCAGAACCACGGTAGAACATGTTGAACAATTGATTTTTAATTTCCGGATCGATGCCGGAGCCATTATCACGAACAGACAAAATCAGTCGGTCTTGCTGTACGCGAATGGTTACTTTGATCTTCAGATCAACCCCTTCTTTGCGAAAGACAATCGAGTTTTCGATCAGGTTTTCCAAAATGGTTTTCAGGAATTGAATATCTGAATGGAATACCAATTCATTTGAAATATCAGCTACCAAAAAGTCGGTATTCTCCCAAATTAATGGTTGCAATGTTTTGGCTACATCGCTAATCAATTGCTCAAAGTTGACTTTGGTTTTTTCGATCTCATCTTTAAATACTTGATGAATGTTTAACAACTTAGAAAGCACGCGCCCCATTTCAATGGCCGTGAATTCAATCCGATTGATATTTAATTTCTGCAGGGCCGGGTCTGGCTCGCGTTGAGTGATCATTGTCAAACCTTGAATTCGAAGGATCGGGCCTTTCAAATCGTGCGATGCACGATAGATGAACGTATCGAGTTCTTTGTTGCTCTCTTTGAGTTTCTCTAAGGTGACCATCAGCTCGCGCGTTCGTTCTTCCACAATCAACTCCAGATTAGAATTCACTTTTCGTAGCTCTTCATTTTTGAAAATGATTTCTTTTTGGGCTTCTTCTAATCGATCGCGCTGGTAGCCAATCTCGGCTTTCTGTTGTTCCAATTTTTCGTTTTTCACCTGAATCTCTTCGGTGCGCATTTTCACTTTTGCCTCCAGATTTTCATAGAGCAAGGCATTCTCAATTGAGATGGCCATTTGAGGCGCCAAGATGTCAAGCAGCTCTAACCTCTGGGCGGTGAAAGTATCGTAGGCTAAATTATTCTCTAGGTAAAAAATGCAACTCAATTTTCCTTTTCGGATAACGGGATAACAAAGAATGGATTTGGGTTGCTCACGAATGATGTACTCATCGTTTCCAAATTGCAGGTCTTTATAAGCATTTCCAAAAACCAAACTCTTCTTGGTGCGCGCTACATAATGAATCACCGAAAGAGGTAAATCTTTGGCTGACTCCAGCGGGCTGTGCATCATCGCATGGCGATCTACCAAAACTTTCAGTTGATTGTTATCATTGTCAATCAAAGCCCCACGCTGGGCCCCTGCACTTTGTTCAACAATCACCATCATTTTTTCGAGTAGCGCTCCCAATACCAATTCTTGTGAAATGGCTTGATTCGCTTTCACCACGGTGTTAAGATCCAGCGCTTGGCTGTTATTGAGACGAAGCGAATCATTCGCTTCAAAAACGGTAAATTCTTCTACTCGTCTGTAGCGCAACAGTTTTCCAAACTGAGCGGTGAGGTGCTTCACTTTTTCAATTGCGCCCCATTGTGCATAGGCGCGCACAGCACTTTCTAAATAGTAAACGGCCAAAGATTCACGGCCTTGTTCGAGATAATATTTTCCTGCCAACTCATTTGCCAGAGCGGCCTCTTGAATAAATTGATTTTCGCTGGCACGCCTAATTGATTCTTCGTAGCAGCTAGCCGCCTCATAACTGTTTCCGATAAGCCGATAATATTCGGCTTGCAACAATTGATGGCGATGTTCATGATGCTCTGGAGATAGTTTCGCCCACTTTTCAAGTTTTCGAAGATTTTTCTTAACGCGTTTAAGTACAGTGCTTGAAGCTTCTTTGCTTTTAGCCTGTGCTGCATAAATCAATGCCTCGTAAAAGAAATAAACCGGATAAATAACCGAAGCAATAGCGCTTTCAATGTATTGCTCTGTTTTAGTGATATAGGTAAGAGCCAGTTCATGCTGATAAAACAAATATTGCAGGTAAGCTTTTTGCATATAGCAAGCAAACAAACATGATTTGTCGTTTGTCTGCAGGTGTATATCTATCATTACAGACTCATCGTAACTTCTTCCAATGAGTTCGGTTGGGTTCACCGCACCGCCACGCAAATTGATTACTGACTGTAAAAATATTTTATTAAAAAAAAGAGGCGTGTTTTGGTTATACGACTGAATAATCTCATCACGTTGGGCAGCTTCCTGTTCAAGTCGCATCAATGATTGACCCAAACAAAAACTGTACAAGGTTTGATTGAATAAACACAATGCAGCATACTCAATATCTCCAGACTCTTTTGCTGCATCAAAGTAAGTGGGCAACGCCAGCACAAAATGACCGGGGTGAATTTTCCAATGATTCAAAAAACCGTTAATCACAATCATGGTACGCACGCGCAAACTCTTCGAAGGAAATCGATCCAGCAGCTTCTCGGCCACCAATCCTAGTTTGTAACCGCCTTCGATATCGCCTAGCACGCCTGTTTTTACAACTCCAAAGGAAGCATAAGCAAAAGGAGAAAATTCGCAATTACCATATTTGAGAGAAAGCTCTACTTGACGAAATACCAGCAGAGGAAAAAGATTGGGGACAGCAAAGTATGCTGCACTATTAATACTAACCAATATTCGCATGGCCGCCAATATTTTCGGATCGCTCATGGTTGGCAAATCCACCAGTGATTGAGGGTTTCTTCGCGCGAGAGAAAATTGGAGCGCGAGCAACGATGATAAAATATTTAGCTTCGTAGGGTTTGTGGGAAGGCGGACGCCCAACATAGCGGACACATCAACGGCTAGCTTAACCGCCTCCGCCAGTTTATTGCGAGATTGATAATAGTGTATTTTAACTTCGTAGCCTTTAATCTTATGAAGCAATGTAATTGCATTTGCTAAGATTGCCTCGACAGCATATTCCATCTGCTGAAAGTCGCCAATCAAATAAGAAGTGTCTGCAATCTCATCGTGCAAACGCAGCGTCACATCATAGTTGGATGCCCAAGGCTGAAAGGGCTGCAACCAATACAAGGCATCTTGAAAATAGCCATGCGCCTGCGGGAAAGCCACTGATCGCTTCGCCATCAGGCCGGCATCTAAATTATAGCGTGCTACTTGTAGTTTCAGTTTATCTTCGCGAATCAGCGGCTTGGATAGTCGGAAATGATTTACAATTTCAAATAAGTATTGATCTGTTTCTTCTGCCTGAAATTGTACCAGGTTCATGGCGATCTTGTAATGCCACTGCTGCTTTTGCGCTTCATCTAACAACGAATAAGAAGCTTGTTGAATTCGATCGTGTGTAAACCGAAACTTCTGCGACTCATTTTGCTGCACCACTCGACCAATAGCCGAGTAAGTTATCAGTCCATTTTTAACTGCATCTTGCAAAAATGCAAGAATAACCTGATCGTTGTTTTCGAGCACACTCGCCAACTGCGACACGGAAAAATCGCGGCCAATACAGGAGGCTACCATCAAAGCCTGCTGTGTGGTTGGTTCCATTTTACGAATGGATTGGCAAAGCAAATCAACTACATTGTCAGTAATAGTAAGGTTTTCAATTTCCGCTTCATTCCACGTCCAGCCCTTTGCATTTTGCCAACGCAAATAATTTCGCTCGTAAAGTGATTTCAAAAATTGGTTAACAAAAAAAGCATTGCCCAATGTTTTTCGTTGCACCGCTTGTGCCAAAGCCGATGCCTGATCGTTCGTGCAGCTAATTGTTTCTAACACAATTTGCTCAATGGCCTTCATCGGCAATGGCTCCAATGATAAATATTCAATGGGTTTGCTCTTTTCAATGTCGTTTAGCACAGCGACCAATTGCGAATTGGCGGCTCTTTCTTCTTCACGGCAGGTGGCAATCAAAAATACTTTGCCTAATTCCTTTTCTGTTAAGATAGCTTTGATCAAAATCAGTGAGGCCTCATCTGCCCATTGCAAATCATCTAAGAATAGGACGAGGGGATGTTTGGTGCTAATTGCTTTGATGAAGTTGTTAAAAACATAATTGAATCGAAAGCCGGCTTCGCGCGAGCCAAGTTGAGTAAGCTGTGGTTGTGGGCCTAAAATTAATTGCAATTCCGGAATCACTTCGGTGAGTACATTTCCTGAATCACCTACTGCCCTATTCAAAACCTCCTTCCATTCCTGTATGGATTCTTCGGGTTCGCTTAGCAGAATATTAGTAAGCCCTCTAAACGCTGAAATGATTGCGCTGTAGGGCGAGCTTAATTGAGGAACATCATATTTTCCAGAAACGAAATAACCATGCTGCTCTAGTAAATACGGATGCAAGTGCGCAGCGAGGGTTGACTTACCTGAACCGGCTTCACCGGTAATGATTAATATTTCACAGGAAGAACTTTGAATGACTCTTTCCAGCATTTGGCGTAGCAAGGCTGTTTCGCGCTCGCGTCCCAACAACAGATGCGGTATGTTGAAGCGACCAAAGTGATCTCGTTCGGCCAACTGAAACTCGCCAATACTGCCGGATTGTTCTAAAAGGGATTTACATTTTACCAGATCGTGCTTTACTCCTTCCAGCGATTGATAACGCATTTCCGCATTCTTCGCCATCATTTTTTTGATGATCAGCGAAATCATCATGGGAATGTTGCTTTTGATTTCATGTACGCTTTTGGGCTCAATGGCAAGATGCGCATGAATCATTTCGGTAGGATCGGAAAAAGAAAAAGGTAATTGGCCAGTAAGCGTTTCGTAGAAAGTAATACCCAACGAGTAAAGATCGGTTCGGTAATCTATTTTCCGGTTGGTTCTACCGGTTTGTTCGGGCGAAAGGTATGCGAGCGTCCCTTCCAATGATTCTTTTAGTGGCTGCTCGCGCAAAACACCAAACGGAGTGGCCAAATCAAAATCAATAAACGTAACAGATATTAGCGTTTCGTTTACAATCATGTTTTCCGGATTGATATCACGGTGGTAATAGCCTCTTTCATGAATCTGAAAAAGTTGATCGGCTACACAAATAGCAAACTCTAAAAATTTCTTTGCATCGAGCCCACCGTTTTTCTTAATCCATTCTTTCAATGTGGTGCCGGGCAAATATGTTAATACAAGCCCTTCCCGATTATTGAGTTTGAGTTTCTCCAATGCTTTGCGCACAAAGGGTAAGTCCAATTGACGTGTAATGGTGTATTCATCTGTCAACTGCTTCAAGTGGCCATTTCTTACACTAGTAGGATTAAGCAACTTTAAGATTACCTCATGAGTAGACTCTGCATTCTTCCACCGGTAAACCGACCAAAAGGAGTTTTCTTTCAATAATATCGCATCAGAGGGGAGGTCTTTCATGCTACTTTGTTATTTGGGCAATTACCGGTTGTATCTAATTGGGGTATAATTATTAATCAAACTTGAACGGAATTGGTAAATAGTCACATCGGTCATTCATTCTTTGAATTGTATTGTATATTTGCGCCCCGAAAAAACACTCAGAACCCAAATTTAAAATAAACCTTTTCCATGAAAGAAGCATCTATTTTATCACAAACTTTAGTTGAAGAAGGAATTGTATATCGCCTGATGCAGCCGGGAGATTTAAACGAGGCTGCCGACTGCTTTGCGCGTAGTTTCCAACGTGAACCCATGGTACGTCAGTTAGGAATCCAAAAAGATGAATTTATACCGTTTGCACTCGTTTGCTGTCAGCAAGCAATCGAACAAGGAATGGGTTTAGTAGCCATTGATGAAGCCACCGAAAAAATTGCCGGCTTTACGATTTTGCAAGATGCGGTTGATGAAATTCAGTTTGACATCACCGCTCATCAAAATTTCTTACCGATTTTTGAAATGCTTGGGCAATTGCAAAGCAAATATATTGCTGATAAGAAAATTACAGCCTATGGAGAAGTAGTGGTTTCCTTTGTAACGGGCGTGCATCCCGAATATCAGGGCACGAAAGTGGCCTTCCTTCTTTTCGGGCAATCACTGGAGTTGGCCAAGGCAAAGGATTACAAAAAAATGATTACAGAAGTTACCGGTCGATTATCGCAGAATGGCGTGAGAAGACGGTACGCATTTACCCCCTACGCCAGCATTTTGTATCGCGAGTTTCTGTTTGATGGCCAAGCCATATTTGGCAACATTGAAGATCAGTCTCTATCTTGTGTGCTGATGGAAAAAAGCCTTCTCAACTAAACCTACCGCATGTACTGGAAACGGCTTACCAAAGAACAAATTAGTGAGCGCGTTTTTCAGGCGTTGAGGAAGAACGTTTCGTATAAGCGCAACAAGATTATGGGCGTGCCGGGATCCTTTCTGGATTCGCGGGTATTCTATCACAAAGTGGCCGAGGGCGATCCACTACTGAGCGCCATGCTCGAAAATCCGAACCACATCGGTTGCCACACCATCAACAAAAAATCAGAATCATTTTTCAGTGGCACTCACGAAATCGAATGTGAAGCCATCAAGTTGTGCGCAGAAAAAATATTGCAAGGTCAACCCAATCAACAAGACGGATACATTGCCGGTGGCGGTAGCGAGAGCAACATGGAGGCGATGTGGATTTACCGAAATTATTTTAAACAGACCTATCGCTGCCGCACGTCAGAAATTGGTGTACTCTTTTCCGAAGACAGTAGCATCTCTCTTATAAAAGGAGCTGATCTGCTCGATATTCGCCCGATCGTTGTTAATGTAAATCCCACCACTCGAAAAATGGATAAAGCACATCTGCGGCAGCAAATCATTTCTGCCAAAGACAGGGGTATTCTTTACTTCATTGTGGTATTAAATATGGGCACTGAAATATTTGGGTCGGTAGATGATCCGGATTTAGTATGCGCACAACTGGAAGAACAAAATGTGCCTTACAAAATTCATGTGGACGCGGGAATCGGTGGTTTTATCTATCCATTTACACAGCCCAATCACAAACTCAGTTTCAAAAATCCTAAGATCACTTCCATCAACACCGATGCGTATAAAATCTTAAGGGCGCCTTTCGGAACGAGCCTTTTCATGATTCGAAAAGGATATATGGATTTTGCTTTAACTGAAGAAGCTCGCTACGTGGCCGGAAAAGATCATACCATCATTGGAAGCCGATCCGGAGCGAATGCTATCGCCATTTGGATGCTGTTCAAAACCCTCGGGTCGAAAGGAATGAATTATAAAATGCAACGCATATTCATTCGCACCCGCCAACTCTGCGAAGCACTCGATGCAAAACACATCGAATATTTTCATGAAGAAGGAATGAACATCGTGGCAATCAAAAACAAACACATGACACGGCAAATTGAAAGTCACTATGGGCTGGTGCCGGATGACACCGAAAACCCAAAGTGGTGGCGAGTAATTGTGATGGATCATGTGGACAATGCTCTAATTGATGCCTTTATAGATCATTAACTATGTATTGGAAACGTCTCCCCGCGTCTGAAATACGAAACACGATTAAAAAAGCATTTGATCGCAACGTGCGCTTTGGAAAAAGTAAAGTGATGGGCTTACCTATTTCATCAATGGATCCACGCATTTTTCAGAAAGAGGGCGTGCAGCAATCTCCGTTTTTATACGCTATGCTTCAAAATGCCAATCATGGCGGATGCCCCACACAAGGAATCTCTGGAGATTTTTTTGAAGGAACTGAGCAACTGGAAATGGAAGCCATTCAAATTTGCGCTGAGCAACTCATGGCCGGTAAACCCGGTATGCAAGATGGATACATTGCGGCTGGCGGCACTGAGTGCAACATGCAAGCGGCTTGGATATTTCGAAATCTGTTTAAACGAAAATACAAAGCAGAATCGCATCAGATTGCTATTGTGCATTCTGAAGATACACACTACTCTGTTTGGAAAATCGCCAATCTGCTCGGCATTCAACAGTTGGTAGTTGATGTACATAAAACTTCGCGGCAGATCAACTTGCAGGACTTACGCGCGAAAATCAAAAAAGCGAAAGCGGAAAAAATCGAGTACTTCATTGTGGTGGCTAACATGGGGACAACTATGTTCGGCACGGTTGACAATATTGATAACTTAACTACTGTACTGGATGAGGAAGAAGTTTTTTACAAAGTTCATGTGGATGGTGCGTTCGGAGGATTTACGTATCCATTTACGCATCCCAAAAACAGTTTGAATTTTTCAAACAGTAAAGTCACCAGCATCAGTTTAGACGCACACAAAATGCTTCAAGCTCCTTACGGCACCGGTGTGTTTCTGATTCGCAAAGGATATTTGAATTACTTGGCTACCACGGAGCCGCACTTTATGGCGCATAAAATTCATACCCTTTCGGGAAGTCGCTCGGGTGCTAACGCCATTTCGGTGTGGATGATTTTGCGTGCGTTTGGCTCTAAAGGGTTACAAGCCAAAGTGAAGCGAGTCATGGATTTGAAGAAAAAAATGTGTGCCGATTTGGACAAGAAAAAGATTGAGTACATTCACGATCCTTACATGAATATCGTGGCTATTCACCATCGGCACATGGTACGCGAAATTCAACATCATTACAACTTAGTTCCGGATAACCACGATCATCCTACGTGGTGGAAAGTGGTGCTAATGGATCACGTCAATGAATCAATGGTCCAAAGTTTTCTCGATCACTAACTATTTTGTTGCGTTGTCGATTAACCCACCTGTAAGGCGCACTAAATCGATTCGACTGGAGAGGCCATCAAAAATAGCAGCAAATTTTTCCAAGGCTGCGGCCTGATAATTCTCTTGCACGATACGAAGATCAATAGCACTGAGTGCACCATTTTTGTATCGTTCATTGGCCAAGGAAAGATTTAACTCAGCAGCTTGAAGTTTTGTTTGTGCGATTAACACCAATTGCTTGCGCAGATTGTACAAATCATACGTAGCCAGTAAACTATTTTCTAATGATGCCTTTAACTGATCGGTAGTTAGCTTTGCAATCTTCTCTTGTATTTGAGCGTTTTCGATGGTTCTTCTTAACTGGCCACCATTAAATAATGTGTAGCGCAGCGAAATGTTTCCATAGGCACCATATGAGTTACCGGTTTGTGTCTGTGGTACCAATGCGGTTTCATTTACTTTTAAATATACAGGCTGGCTTAAATCTCGATTTACGTAGCCCACTGTATTTTCAATTTGATTTCCTGTATTCGTTCTGAAGTTTGCATTCAACTGATCCAAACTTCCGGTAGCTCCGATATTCAATAAAATAGCCGGAGACAAATTGGCTTGTGCATTGCGGGTAGCATTGTGAAACAATTCCTGACTGATGAACTGATTTTTTAAATTGGTATTTGAGCTCACCATTTTACCGTGTAAGTCTTCGTACAAATATGACTCATTTGTAAATTCCAATGGGTTGGTGAATTCATACGTCTTCGTGATATTCTCATTTAACAAAACATTCAAGGTGCGGGTTGCATTCTTCACAATGATCTCCTGACGCAACACATTGGATGAATCGGTGAGGTAATTGTTCTGCTCTTGCAACACATCAAATGAAATGGCCGAGCCTAAACTCTTCTTCAATTTTACGTAGTCGTAGCGCTCTTTCGAAAAGGCTTGGTTTTTAATGAGCACTTGCAATCTTTCTTTTTCTAAAGCAGCCTGATAGTAGCTAAGAATAATCGACTGCACTGTATTCTCCATAACAAATGCTGCATTTCCTTTGCTGAGCGATTCAAGTTGCTCCAATCGCTGCTTGGCAATTTTTACAGCA
>JBGAUU010000118.1:0-13413 GCA_044228465.1 Cyclobacteriaceae bacterium | reverse complement strand
TATACCGCCTTAATTAAATCAGCACCTTTCTCCGCTATCATCATAGTAGGTGCGTTGGTGTTGCCACTGCTGATGATCGGCATCACCGAGGCATCGATCACACGCAGATTGTAAAATCCTTTCACTCGCAACTGCGGATCGACCACCGCCATTTCATCGACACCCATTTTGCATGTGCCCACAGGATGATAAATACACTCAGCGGTCTCACGAATGTGTGCCAGCCAAGCCTCATCTGAATCGCGCTGCTTCGGAATGTGGTTTTTAATTCGGATCGATGCAAACGCATCGGCCTCCAAAACCTCCAGTGCTTTTCGGCCTCCGGCTACTTGAATTTTCTGATCTTCTTCCTGATGTAAATAGTTGGGATCGATTAATGGTGGTGCTGAAAAGTCTGCGGACTGCAATGCAATCGTTCCGCGACTTTCGGGTCGTACTTGTGCTGGGAAAATAGAGTAGCCATCTGCAGATGGGAACGAACTCATATCATACATATCGGCTACATTATCCATGCCCGCATTGGTGGGTGTAAACTGAAACTGGATATCGGGACGGGATTTTTCCGGAGAAGATTTTACAAATGCTACGGCTTCTAAAGGTCCGATGGACATTGGGCCGCTTTTGGTAAAGAGGTATTCCACCAGCGCTGCCGCCTGTCGATACCACGGCAAGTAGTAGTTATTCGATTTGATGTTTGCCAAACTGCTGGCCGGATAAAAAATGTGGTCGTGTAGATTTTTTCCAACGCCCGGCAAATCTTTTTTCATTTCAATACCATGGTGTTGCAACTCTTCTTTCGCGCCAATGCCGGAGAGCATCAACAACTTGGGTGACTCAAAGGCACCCGCACAAACAATCACTTCTTTCTTGGCACGCGCTACCATCGTGCTACTGCTTCCGGTCATAAATTCTACGCCTCGCGCCATCACGCCTTCCAAAATAATTTTCTTGCATAAAGCTCCGCGTACAATGCTCAAGTTGGTGCGGTTCATAGCCGGCAATAAAAATGCACGTGCGGCACTCCATCTCCGGCTGTTCTTCATCGTGTATTGAAACCACCCCGCTCCTTCCTGCGTGGCTCCGTTCACATCATTGTTTTCAGGGATTCCTTTTTCCGCACACGCGTTGATAAAAGCTTGTCCCATGGGCGTATGATACCAATAAGCTTGTGTTACATTGAGCGGGCCGCCCTTGGCGTGAAATTCATTTTCAAACTGCTCATTGTGCTCTGACTTTTTAAAATAGGGCAACACTTCCTCATAGCCCCAACCTTCGTTTCCCAATGCTTTCCAACTGTCATAGTCTTCGCGTTGTCCGCGAATGTAGGCCATCGCATTAGTCGAGCTTGAGCCGCCAATCACCTTGCCTCGCGGATGATAGATCTGACGATTGTTAAGATATTTTTGCGGTGTGGTGTAATAGCAATTCCAGTCCACGTTGCTGTGATGCAATTTTAAATACGCTTGTGGAATATGAATTTCGGGTTTGGTGTCCTTGCCGCCAGCCTCGATCAGCAATACCGTTTTAGACGGGTCTTCGGACAAGCGATTAGCCAAAATACATCCGGCAGAGCCGGCACCGATGATGATGTAGTCATAAGTCATATCTTAATTTGTTGATTCGATGATTCGTTAATTCGGTGATTGGGGAATTGTTAATGTACAAATATCGATGTCTGTTGATTGTTCATTTATTATCGAATTAGCAAATTAACGAATTATCGAATTAGCTCAATCGCTCTTGTGTAGTCGCCTTGGATGTCTTCCGGGAGTTTTGCTAAGGTGGTTTCGATTTTCTTAAGCTGGCCGTGATAGAGGTTATACAATGTCGGGCTGCTTTTCAATGGTATGTGGGCATCTTTCACCTTCTGACAAAAATAAATGCGCAACTCCAAATCGGTTTCTGCTACTTGGGAATACTTGATGTGACGGTTGGTAAAACGTAATACCTTCCGCAACATCTTTTTCTGGAGGTAGGAATTTTTGCCTCTCAGTTCGACAAATTGCGTGTCTATGTCTTCCTTGATCTGGCGAACATAGCTGGTTTCATTCTGCGATTCAAAAAGCAAATAGCCTAATAGTTCCTTGTTCTCTTTCTTGTATTTCGCCAATCGCAAACAGAGCGCCATCAGCACCTCGGCATCGGTGTGCTGCAACTCTTTCTTTATATCTGCGATTGGAGGGAAGGTCATAACTCAATTTGAAAATGAATTAATTTGAAAATTTGAAAATTCGTTGCCAATGTTATTCATTTGAAAATGAATAAATTTGAAAATGATTTTCGATAGAATAAATAGCTGCGAATGTCATTTTCAAATTATCTAATTTTCAAATCTTCAAATTGTTTAGAAAACTCCCACGCCACTATTCCAACACACACCGAAATGTTGAGTGAGTGTTTTGTTCCGCTTTGAGGGATTTCCAAGGCCACATCGCCTAACTCAATGGCTTCCTCGCTGACGCCTTCTACTTCATTTCCAAAAATCAGGCAGTACTTTTGATTGCGATCGATGGGGTATTCGTGAAGGGGTTTGCTTTCGTTGGTCTGCTCAATCAACACGATGGTAAAATCTTCGGATTTTAGTTGTCGGATAGCTGCTGCCGTGCTTTCGGCATACGTCCACTCCACCGACTCGGTAGCTCCTAGTGCTGTCTTATGAATTTCGCGGTGCGGAGGTGTGCCAGTAATTCCGGTTAAAATAATTTTTGAAATCCGAAACGCATCGGCTGTACGAAAGGCTGAGCCCACGTTGTGCAGACTGCGCACGTTATCCAACAAAATACAAAGGGGCAGCTTTTCAGTCTCTTTAAATTGATCGACCGAAATACGTCCCAACTCCTCGAGTTTCAGTTTTTTCATCAGCAGTTAAATCCGTGTTCCAATTGTTACTGGTCAATTCTATTTTCGTAAATAATAAGCAAAACCTAAAGTGAATACTCCATAGTTGATATAGAGTCTATTGCTTGAACCACTCGAAGTATTGTAGGACGTGTTTGAATAGCTCACAGAACCTATTCCCGCCTCGATGCCCCACTTCGGTGAAGGAAAGAAAACAAACTTAGGTGTTACGGCAGTCGAGAATTCACTTGTCTTTGTTTCAATTCTACTATTAAATCCATTGCCATAATCTATGGTTGTGCTAGTGTTATCTCCTTTAGAATAGCCAATACTTCCATCAATTAGGAAATAGAATTTTTCGGAGAGTAGGAAGTATCTTCTTATCATAATACCTCCATAGTAGCTATTGGAATTGTTTTCTGAGTTATAATACCCGGGAATAAAATCTTTCGAAAAGGTATTTGAATATCCTAATCTTATTCCAAGTGCTGTTTTGTCATTAAGAAAAAACCCAATTGCCGGATTGACTGAATAAACATTAAACTCATTCGCTGAGCCAAGTGTCGTTGTACTAGAGCGTTTGTCAGTCTGAATAGAAAAACCTCCTACCAGAAGTTTGTCGCCCTTATTAAATTGTGAAAAACCAGTTGTCGCCATTGACAGACATGCCACTACTAGAATAATTGATTTCATAAATTGTATTTTTAAAATTTAACAATGCTTCAATTCGTCTTCGCCAAATTAAAAATCAACTCCCAGTTGAATTGAACAAACTTGTGCAGCGACTCTTCTAAAATTCGTTCCTGATCACTGTGCGCGCCAAATCCTTTAGGGCCATCTTCGATGTCCGTCATCGGGCCGATGCCGTAGCACTCTATTCCTTTTGCGCGCAAAAAGGCCATGTCGGTAGCACCGGTAGGCATGGTAGGGATGGTTACGGTATTATAAATTTTCTTCACAGCTGCTTCGGTAGTGATAAACGCTTCCGACTCCAATCGCGAGGGGCGCGCGGAAGGACGGAGATTACGCGTGTTGGGTACAATTTCAATTTGTGAATCATTGATCACGCGTTTCATTTCTGCCAACAGCGCGGGCATGTCTTCATCCGGCAGTGCACGCACATCTAGAGTTGCTTCGGCTTCACTCGGAATCACGTTGCTCAAATAGCCACCTTTAAAAATGTTGGGTGAAATTGACGTGCGCAAAGTAGAATGCATGCGTGGTTCCTTTGCGGCAAAATATTCTTGCGCCTTCTCTGCGCCTTTGCCTGTCACCACAGCCATATAGCGTTCCGCATCGGCCGGTGCACTGATGGCTGCTAACCGAGTAAAAAATGTGCGAGTCGTTTCATTCAATCGCATGGGTGTTTGCCAAGCGGCAATTTTAGCAATGGCTTGCGATAAGTGCACGATGGCATTGTCTTGCAGTGGCACCGATCCGTGACCCGCAGTTCCACGCGCAATGAGTTTCACTCCGTTAGGAACTTTTTCGGTAGTTGAAACGGCTGCATATAAAATTTTACCTTCTTTTCTGGTCACACCTCCGCCTTCAGCAAAACAGAACTCGGCATCAATGGCATCCCAATGTTCTTTCACCATAAAATCGATTCCCACTTTTGTGTTGGATTCCTCTCCGGCTTCCGCCAAAAAAATTACATCGCGGTCAAGCGCTATGTTCATTCGCTTGAGTTGCAACATCACCATCAACGCAGCTACCACATTGTCTTTGTCATCCACTGCTCCGCGGGCGTACACATAGCCACCATCGCGTGTAGCGGAAAAAGGTGGATGAATCCATTTCGTGGTATCAACGCTCACCACATCGGTGTGAGCCATTAACAACACCGGTTTCTTCTTGCCGTTGCCTTTGAGGCGTGCTACTAAGTTGGGATGCTTGGGGTCGTTGTAAAAAACCTGTGTGGCGATGCCTTCTTTGTCGAGGACGGATTTTAAATATTCCACTACCGGAGCTTCGTAGCCGGTAGCCACACTGGAATTGATTTTTAAAATTGCTTGAAAGTGGCGGATGGTTTCATCCTGCAGTTTTGCCCAATCAGGTTGTTTGATTTGAGCCTGTGAAAGTTGGGTGACTGCCATCAGCAATCCGAAGAAAAAAGTAGTGCGCATAGTTTAGCTATAAAGTTTTATGGACAATATAGCGAACATCTACTTAATTCGGGTCTTCTAATTGATCGATTCGTTCTTGCAATTCAATCAGGCATTTGCCGTACGATACTTTGTACATCCAGTTGGCTAGGTAATAGCACAAAGGGGTGAGCACAGCCATAACAATCGCTGCAATCAATAGCACTTTCGGGTCTTGCATCATCTCTTCCACATTGCCGCCACCAATCGAACCGCCCATCATGAAGCCTGCAGTGCCCGCAACGGGGTAAATAAATAATGCCGCGCGCTTTTGAAACCGGATATTTTCTGAAATAAAGCGATGTGTGTTTTGTAATACGTTCTTCAGACTTTTATCTACCGGCAAAACCGCATTGATTTTTCTATACATGGAATAATTGATCAGAAAAGCTAGAATGTATATGATGATAACCAACACTAATCCAATTTTAACGAGAGGCTCTTGGAAAAAAGTATAAAGAGTCACGAAGCAGATCAAAAAAGCTACCGAGAAACCGGTTGTCTGTAAATAAGCTGTTTTTAGTTTTTGAACGGGGTGTTTTGATTTTTTTTGAATATGAACTGCCCCAGTCACCGGTTTGGTGAGTTTATCGTTCTCCAGCTTTTTCCATGCTTCCTGCAAATCCATCATCACAGCATTTTTAATTTCTTCGTTATCGTCTCTTTGATCCGGTGCAGCTTTACGGCTGTGTTGTTTTTTGTCAAGCCGGATATTTCTGCAATCTCTTCGTTCTCGTATCCATCCAGATGCAACGTAATGATCATCCGGTCGATTTCGTTGAGCTCGCGAATGGCGATGTACAAAGCTTCCGATTCCTCACTTTGTATTTTATCGCCCGAACTGGTTTTGAGCAATGACAAATCTTCATGCGGCACCACCAACTGTGGCCGTCTCTTGAAGGTAAGCACCGTATTGAGCGCCACCCGATAGAGCCACGTTGAAAATTTTGAGTCACCCTTAAATTGAGGGAATGATCGCCACGCCTGAAATAGAATCTCTTGAAACAAGTCGCGTTCGTCTTCCTCGTGGTGAACGTACAGGCGTATCACCTTAAAGATGATGCCCCTGTTTTGCTCAATGAGGTTGGTAAACTCTCTTTCAGATGCCATAATTGCCGCGTAGCTGTTTAGCTAACCTCATTGCCCTCAAATTGTTTAGGATTAGTCGGGTGAAGGCTTTTAAAATTACAACTTACTGATTTCCAACAAAAGCGGAAGAGCTGTCTTTCCAAATTCAGTAAGTGCATAGGCAACGGTCTTGGATGGATCTTTTGATTGCCTCCGGGTGATCAAGCCATCACGCTCCAGAATCTTTAATTGCTGAGTAAGAACTTTCTTGGAAATCTTCGGGATAGTTGCTGCCAACTGGCCGAACCTTCGACTTCCTCTTGTCAAATAAAATAAAATAATGGGCTTCCAACGCCCTCCAATTACTTTGATTGCGGCTGTCATTGGACAGTTGTAAGGGTCTCTGGTTTTAGGTTTGGATTTTGTGGTTACCATGTGGTAAGTACTATTAAAGTTTAGGTAATTATTGAGCTTCTTATTTTGATACGTTTGCAATAACCTAGTAAACGCATAGAGTAATTATTGCTCGTACGGTAACAAAACTATAAAATAATAATTCGCAAAATGAAAACTCCTCATCAATCCTTTCTCCTTATTCTACTCTTCTTAATTTCTGTGAGTGCAGCAGGTCAGGTCAAAAAGAATTCAGTTGACACTACCACGCTTAAAAACATTATAGCCGGCAACAAATGGATTCATGTGAAATCGATTGACGCCACTAGTAAACAAGATGTCACCACGCAGTTTCCACAATTCGCTGGTATTGGTCATTATAAAAAAGACGGACACTATGAATTTTTTACTGCGGATAACAAACCAAAAGGAGACGTAGGAATCTGGGCTTTCGACACAGCAGGCAAAAAAATGAAAATCACATCACAAACTTTTGGATACCGTGTGGAGCCGGAGCTCATACGTGTGGATAAAAATCATCTGGATTTTAAAATAACTGTTCGGGATAATTCCGGTAAAGAATTGGGAACGGTAATCGCTATGCATATTCCTTATAACTAGTGTATGAAATTACCATTACTGCTATCCGTTTTTTTTCTCCTCCCTTGCTGTTTATGGGCACAAGAAAGTAAGACCGCGAATGATTCTTTGTCTTTGAAATACAACCTAGCCGCCACCGGTTTGATTCAAACCGGCAATGTAGATCGAACGCTGCTTCCACTCTACAGTAACTTTTCGCTATCCCAAAAAAAGTTTGAAGTGCGTCAAACACTCAATTATTCATGGGGCGAAATCGGTACACCTGCGGGAAAGAGAAAAGTAGAGGATGAATTTTTAGCTATTACGGAATTCGCGATTCAACAAAAAAGAAGGTTCTTTCCTTTCGCGTGGGCGATGTATGAGTCGAGTAACTTACGTGCCATCACCAATCGATATCTTATGGGCAGTGGGGTTGGTGTTACGATCATTCAAAATCACAAGGATCATTCCTTGTCACTGCGAAGCGGGCTGGCATACGAAAAAACTCGATTCGAAATTTCAGATGCAAAATCCGGATGGCTGTATTCCTTACGACTCGTTGGTTCGCATCGCATTCTAGACAATCACATTGTTATTCAGCATCAAAGTTTTTTTCAACAAGGCTTGGATTCTCCAAATGATTATCGCTATCGCACAATCTGGAGAATTAGTGTGCCGGTGTGGAAGCACATTGCATTTTCTACCACACTCGATCAAAGCTATGAAAGTGCCGTAGATACAGGTAAAAAAGAAAACAATTTTTTCGTCTCCTATGGAATAACCATCGCCAATTAAATAATCGAAATCTATGAAAACAACCTTCGCTATCTTCACTTTCCTCTTGATCCTTTCATGTTCTCAACCAGACAACACACAACAAGCTGTAGCCAACCGGATTGCCAAGAATAAATCACTGGCACAGCGTTATCATGATGAAGTATGGGCAAAGAAAAATATCAGCTTCTCCGATTCGGTGATGTCAGAAACGTTTTTCAGTCACACCTCACAGCCAGGCACACCAACAGGAGCCAAGCCTGTCGTCAACTTTCTCCAATCATTTTACAAGGCTTTTCCGGATTTAAAAGACAAGCAAACCCATCTCATTGTTGATGAGAATTATGCTGTGCTCGGATGGGAAATAATCGGCACGATGACGGATAGCCTCTGGGGTATGCCGCCCACCGGAAAATCATTTACGGTCTCTGGGAACGATATTCTCAAGATTGAAAATGGAAAGTTTGTAGAACATTGGTTTGGTCTTGGCCAAGTGATGGGCAGTATCTTCCAACAATGTGGTATCCAAACAACTCCTCAGTAAACCTTTCGATCCACATTACCCATGAAAAATAATCGTATCAAAATCATTTTGCTAATTGGTTTACTAACCATTGGTTTTAGTTCCACTTATTCTCAAACCACAAAGTCTGTGAAAGAAATAGAGAGCAATAAAAAATTAATGCTATACATAGTGGAGCAACTCTTCAATAAAGGTGACACCACCATTGCCCAAAAGTATTTTGTGCCGGAATTTGCTCAGGAAGAGATTGCGTTTACCAAACTGATTCGCACAGCATTTCCTGACTTAACCATTGTCGTAGACATTCAGGTGGCAGAAAATAATCTGGTGGCCGCCCGATGGGTTGCAACAGGCACGCATCAAAGTACATTTCTTGGGGTGCCCGCCTCTCAAAAAAAAGTTAGCTGGAAGGGGTCTTGGTTTTGGACCTTCAAAAATGGAATCGTGGTTGATGGCATGGGAAAGGGTAGCTGGGATGCCTTAGGGCTTTTAAAACAACTTCAATCTAAATAAAAGCACATGAATCGAATTTATACAATCATTGAAGCCTGCGCGAAGAAATCGAACTTATTTCCATTGATTGGGTTACTGATCTTTTGGAATATCCTCATGAATACACCGGGGCTTCCAACCAGCACACCTTCGATGCAGAAGATTGCTCCTTCATTTACCCATTTGATTTGCAAGCCAGCGGCTATTCTGTCGAAAGTTTTACCAAAGATTTAACCATGCTAGGCGAAGATGGGCGCGCGATCTATCGCAACTTTATGTTACTCGATATCTTTTTTCCGCTGATCTATGGATTAACCTTTTCTGCTCTGATCTTTTTGGTATTCCGCAAGAAAGCGAATGGTTGGAAGTGGTTATTCTTAGTTCCACTATTCACCGCGGGTGCTGATTATCTTGAAAATATATTTCTGGCTATTTCTTTCATTGGATTTCCCGAATCAAACGCTGTGATTGTTGCACTGGCAAGTTTTGCCACTCAATTAAAAATGCTCTTCAACGTATTATTAATCGTCAGTCTCCTCTTCACACTTGGCACATGGCTATTTTCTATAATTTTTAGGAAATCATAGTTTAGAAGAATTTTCAGCGGATTCTTTTCACTGAAAAGAAAAGGCAGATGCTCTGTAATCAAACTCGGCAGAGTGCTACTAATTTGAAAAAGATTAACAATGGAACAAAAACAGAAATTTAAGTTAGGCAAGTATTCTCTCGTAATCGGAATCGTCAGTGGCTTTGCTTTTTTAGTAGCACTTTTTGCTGTCCTAGAAGATAATCTCGATACATCGGAAACTCTAGGTTTAGTAGGGTTGTGTGCTACATCCATGGCTTTATTTTTGACATCGATGGAGGACAAGAAAACCAAAACCTGTTCAAAACTATGACCACCAGCAAAGAGAACACGACCAAAGGAGCTTTTCCTTTTCTACGTATTATGTATGGTGCTTTTGTAGCACTCGGCATTTACTACCTGATACGCAAAGATATTTCCGAGGCGATGAGCACGTTAGGCATCGGATTGATTTTCGATCCGTTTGATCAACAAGTGAAATGGAATGATCGTCCGGCATACCAAAAAATCTGGTTGATGGTTCACTTAAGTGTCGTACTCGGTTTAGTGGCAATCTTATTTTTCAATTGGCTGAGTAAATAAAATAACTTGGTGTCTTGATGCCTTCGTGGCGAAACAGATTTATTATTTCGCAAACAAAGGTGGCGCTTTGTCTTCCCACTCGGTTGCTTCCTGATAGGCACGCACGAGTGAAATGATTTCTGCTTCCCCATACAAACGACCTAAAAATGAAATGCTGGTCGGACTACCTTTGTCATTAAAACCATTAGGCACCACCACACACGGATTTCCCGTAAGGTTGGTGGTTAATAATTGAGAGCCACCAAAACTAGGCGTAACGATTACATCAAAATCTTTAGTGGCTGCATAAAACTCTTGAATTAATTGATGGCGCAAGCGTGAAGCATTAATATATTCTACTGCCGGAATAAATCGTGCCGCACGAAATGTATTGGGCCACGCCCACTTGCGTTGGTCGGTCATCAGACTATCGCGGTTGGAGCGCGTGAGTTCATCAAATGAAGCCGCAGCCTCCGCTGTCAGCATGATGCGCACCGCTGCGATCGGAATCTTTGAATCCCATTCTAGTGGAATCAATTCAACACCCAATTTTTTTAAATCAGCTAATGTCTTTTCATCGTTTGCTTTGGATGGATAATTTCCGTCAAACCATTTTTTAAAGTAGCCGACTCGTAATTTTTTGAGAGGCGTTTTTGAAGAGTAGTTAAATGCAGCGGCACGTGTTGATCGATCCAAATCATCTTCTCCGCGAATGGCATCGAACACCAATGCGCAATCAAAAGCCGAACGACACAGCGGACCAATTTTATCCATGCTATAGCTCAGTGCCATCGCACCATGTCGGCTCACCGCACCAAATGTGGGGCGCAGTCCGCTTGCTCCACAGCGTGTAGATGGAGAAACAATCGAGCCCAATGTTTCGGTGCCGATAGCAAATGCTACTAAACCCGCTACCGTAGCTGAAGCCGAACCGGCTGACGATCCACTGGAACCATCTTTCAAATTCCACGGATTTTTAGTGACGCCACCATACCAAATGTCGCCCATCGCCAAAGCGCCTAATGTTAACTTTACAATCAGCACCGCTCCGGCTTGTTCTAATTTTTTTACTACCGTAGCTGTCTCATGAATGGTTTGTCCTTTAAAAGGAGCCGCCCCCCAGGTAGTTTCTGTTCCTTCAACGGTTAACAAATCTTTAATCCCGTAAGGAATGCCATGCAATGGGCCGCGGTATTTTCCTTTAGCGATTTCTTCATCGGCCAATTTGGCTTGTTTCAGTGCACTCTCTTCTAAAATCGAAATGGCACACTGCAAGGTGTCGGCATATTTTTTTAAACGGCTTAAATAGAGTTTGGTCAACTCGGTGGAAGTGATCTTTTTTGACTTGATCAACACAGCTAATTTATACACCGGATAGAAAGCGAGCTCTTCTTTGTTTGCAGGCAGTTGTACTTCTTTCGGCAATCCCCAGTCAATAGGTTTTTGTTGGGTAGATGCTTTAACACCCACAGGCAGTGGGTCGAAAACCAGCGACATGGGCACACTGTTGTTGAGCGAAAATTGATGAATAGCCTGAAAAGCTCTTTGATAATCCACCAAATTTGAAAAGAGTGAATCGCGTTCGGCTTGAGTAAAAGACAAATCGTAATAACTCTCAATCGGTTGTGTGGGGTACTTTGTCTGAGAAAAAGTGGTGATTGTCGCCAGCGATAAAGCCACCATCCAAGAAACTCTGTAACTTGAAGCCGTTTTCATTAGTAAGTTATTTAAAAGGGGAATGTACGCATGAAGAAGTATTTTGTAAAGCTTTATCAATACAACGCTTGGGCGAATAATCGCGTGATGGACTGCCTGCTTCGCCAACAGGTGCGTGATGCAAAAATTACTACGCTGTTTGGCCATGTGTTGGCAGCTCAGTTTCTTTGGCTCCACCGCATTAAAGGATTATCTGCACCTGCTGTAAAACTATGGGGCGACTATTCATTGGAAACTTTGCAGACGATGGTGGTAAACGCCAATGCGCAATGGATTACGTATGTGGAAGAAACCGATGATTTCGACCGCGAGATGACCTACCACAACTATGTGGGCGATTTGTACACCAACAATGTAGAAACCATTATGATGCATTTGGTTAACCATTCCTCCTATCACCGTGCACAAATTGCATTGTTGTTGCGACAAGGCGGCCTCGAACCAATCAACACCGATTTAATTACGTTTGATCGCGTGCAGCGCGGCCAATGGAAGGACTAACGAAAACTAAATCGGCCACTTTATTGTTACTTGCACACAACTAAAACCAATAATCATGAAGAGAATAATTATTTTCCTCCTTTTTGTTTTACCAGCCTATTCTTTTGCGCAAACCAAACAGACAGAAACCATCTGCCACACTTCGGCTACTGAAAAGTTTGCTGTTCTGGCATCCAACAAAAAATTCAATCGCGATCATCCAAGCCCGCTGCCGTATGTACACGAAACACAAGCCGGTGGTAAGATGATCAAATTAAAATGTGCTGATGGCGTGGAAGCAAATGCCTACTACATCAAAGCTAAAGTAAAATCGAACAACTGGATTTTTGTATTTCAAGAGTGGTGGGGATTGAATGACCACATCAAGCGTGAAGCAGAAAATCTTTATAATGATTTGGGAAACGTAAACGTAATCGCGTTAGACATGTATGATGGAAAGCTGGCTACAGACCCACAAAATGCCGGTAAGTATATGGGCGAATTCAAACAAGAAAGAGGAACTGAAATTGTGAAAGGCGCCATTGCTCTTGCGGGGCCTAATGCCAAAATCGGAACGATTGGTTGGTGCTTTGGTGGCGGTCAATCCATGCAGGCGGCTCTTACTGCCGGAACGCAAGCAGCAGCATGTATCATTTACTATGGTCAGCCTGAAGATAAATTAGATCGCTTGAAAACATTGAACTGCGATGTATTGGATATTTGGCCAACACAAGACAAATGGATCAGTAAAGAGTTGACCGAGAAGTTTCAGAAAAACATGGCCGAAGCCGGAAAGAAATTAACGGTGAAGTCGTATGATGCCGATCACGCATTTGCAAACCCGAGCAATCCTAAATACAACAAAGAATTTGGTGCCGATGCGTACAAACATTCATTGGAGTTTTTTAGAGCAAGGTTGAAGTAACCCAATTTGAATATGTGTCAATTTGAAAATTTGAAGATGAGTTTGGTTTGGAGGAAACATTGACCCATTAACTCATTTTCAAATTTTCAAATTTGGATTACTCCCAAATCACCGCTCCCTCTTTTGTGTGATACCAGCCGGGATATTTGGGCACGTGAATTTTTTCCACTTCGTTTCGTTTCACTTTCATAGTAGGCGTCATCAGTCCGTTGGGCACGGTCCAATCGCTTTGCATAATTACTGCTTTCTCAATTTTTTCGTATGACTCCAGTTCGGCATTGACTTCTTTGAGTGATGCCGACAAACTTTCGATGATGGCCTCTTTTGATTTGGC
>JBGAUU010000117.1:0-13285 GCA_044228465.1 Cyclobacteriaceae bacterium | reverse complement strand
GCTGCTGGCTGCGCTGCCGGGCCTGCTCAACCTGTGGCTCGCGGGCGTCGCAGCCGTTTCGTTCGCCTGGCCGCCCAGCGAGTTTCCAGCCCCGCGGCTGATTATTGAAATGCGATATGGTATACGACATGGTTTCGGGTTCGGTCATAATCATATCCCAGTAACGCTTGGAAGTCACTACCTGAGCGGTAGTTAACAAATAACCGAATCCTTTTTCGATGGGTTCCTTCGTTATTTGGCAAGATGCCTTGAATTCTTTCTTTTTCTTGCCGAAGAGGGTATCAAACAATGCCATAACTTCCTTTATTTATTGTATTAGATACTCTCAAACGGTCAAATAGTTGCACGATTCACACAATTAATTCGATGATTCACGCGCTTTTACTGGCGCTGCACCCTTGGCCGGTTGTGTTTTCTTGAGCTTTTCGAAGCGTTCGTGCTTGGTAAAGAAGTCATCTAACTGCTTCACGGGCAGTTTTTTAGCAATGATTTTCTTTTTGTCATCTAAAATATAGATGGTAGGGGTGGTTTCGGCATGGTAATACTTAGAGTAGTGCTCTTTCATATACGTGCGCGGACCATTCACCGTAATCCACGGAGTTTTAAACTCATTGATGAATTTCTTCATCTTGGCGATGCTGGTATCAGAGGCTACGGCAAATACCTCGAAATTGTATTTGGCTTTGCTCTTATTATAAAACTCAACCAGTTTGGGAGTTTCTTCACGGCAATGCCCGCAGTCCGGATCAAAAATGAATAAAATGGTGTATTTATTCTTAATGTCATACATCGAGCGGGGCTGCAGATTTTGATCTTGCATAATCAAGTTGGCGCCCACCCGACCGATCATACTAATTCTGATTTTATCCGCATGATCTTTCAAACTCTTTTTAATGGAGGCATTAGCCCAGTAATCCATTTCACCGGAGGCAAAGTATTTATCATTTAAACTGACAAATACTTCATCAAGCCCCATGATTTCCGGTGCCTGATACATCACCATTAAACTATAAACCAAGTACTTATAGTTTTCTTTGTTTTTCTTAGCCTTGTTCACAATTCCTGTAATGGCACGCATAATTGTGTCCGGTGCAGGCACAAATAATTTATCCAGATATTCTTTTACTTTTTCCTGATAAAAAGGACGCGGTAAACGTACCATAGCATCATCTCCCAAATCCATGTTGTCAAAGAAATGTTCGCGGTAGTATCTTAACTGAAAGGTAGAATCAATGGAGCCATCGGCCTTTTTAGGAGGAGCGGGCACTTCGATTGTGCGGGTTACATTCAACAACCGGGCGGTAACGGTGGTAGGGTTTTTCTCAATCAACTGCTTTTGGTAGTTCATTACCTTTTCGTTGAGCTTGGCAAAAGCTTCGCGTGCTTCTTTCTTCTGATCGTCTTTCAGCGTGCTGTCTTTCAATATTTTAATGATCGGTTCCGCTTCACCACTCTGAGCCCCGATAAACTGAAGGTTTTCAAAAAACAATTGATTATCCAGGTCGCCTTTGATGGTCAGGTTTTTAATGTATTCATCGATTTGCAAATAATTGCTGGCGCTCGTTTCCATGGAAAAGAATTGGTCTTTGCCCACCACAAAGTCGAATAACTTATTCTTGGCGAGTACCAAATAATAGGAACCTTCCGGCAAGGCCGTTTTGCCATCAAAGTGAAATATTCCACCCTTTACTTGTGCGGTATCGCGGATCACGTTCGTTTCACCAAAGTAGCTGCCCAAATACACAGTGGTGTCTTTCCAGCTTTTAATCTTAAAATCAATGCGATAGCCGGTTTGAGAAAACGAGGCAAAGGCACAACCTAAAATGACTAATAATACACTGGCACGTTTCATTTGCTGATGATTTGGTTTACACGAATTACAAAATTGCTCATTATCTGAAGATCAAACAACGCAATTTATGGGCCAAAAGGCAATTAGGTAAACTTCTCAACTTTTAAACTATTTTTGCGCCACTAAAATGTCATTTGTCATTTCCCATCTTACCAAGCAATATGGCCAGCAATTGGCAGTAAAAGACATTTCCTTTTCTATTGAGAAGGGAGAGATCGTGGGATTTCTGGGTCCGAATGGTGCAGGTAAATCGACCACCATGAAAATTGCCACCACCTATCTTCCACCTACGGAAGGAACGGTGCACGTCAATGGATTTGATGTGGTGAAACAACCGATGGAGGTGCGCAAGATTATTGGATACCTGCCGGAGCATAATCCTTTGTATCTGGATATGTATGTGCATGAATACTTATCATTTGTTTGTGGGGTTTATGGTATTGCGGGCACCGAACGAAAACAGCGTGTGGCTGAAATGATTGAGCTGTGTGGTCTGACGAAGGAACAGAACAAAAAAATCGAATCACTTTCCAAAGGATACCGACAGCGGGTTGGTTTAGCACAAGCATTGATCCATAATCCCAGCGTGCTGATTTTAGATGAACCAACGTCCGGTTTAGATCCCAATCAGATTATTGAAATCCGCAAATTGATAAAGCAAATCAGTGCAAATAAAACAGTTATTCTTTCAACGCACATCATGCAAGAGGTGGAGGCGTTGTGTGATCGGGTAATTGTAATTCGCCAGGGAGAGATTGTGGCCGATGATCGTTTGAAAAATCTGTTATCGCAACGCGATGGTGTCAAAATATTATTAGTAGAGTGGGAGGGAGTGATTGCCGTGGAAGATCTACAAACTTTGGCGGGCGTTCGATCGGTTACGCAAACTGGTAAATCGTTCCGAATTGTTACCGAAGTGAATGTGGATGTGCGCGCGGAGTTGTTTCGCCTTTCGGCAGAAAAGAAATTATCATTATTGTCGTTGCGCGAGGAAGAGAGCAATTTGGAAGAAATATTTCGTTCACTTACTTCATCTGAAACGGTAGCATGATCCGCGTTTTCTATAAAGAGTTTAATGGCTTTTTGCATTCGCTGATTGCGTATTTGGTGATCGGTGTTTTTCTGACAGCCATGGGTTTGCTTACCTGGATTTTTCCGGATACTTCGGTGCTCGATTATGGCTTTGCCGATTTAGATACGTTGTTTTCGATGGGGCCTTATGTATTTATATTCCTGATCCCTGCCATTACCATGAAAAGTTTTGCGGAAGAAAAGAAGCTGGGCACGCTGGAGTTACTATTAACAAAACCACTCACCGATTGGGACGTGGTCATCGGAAAATATTTGGCAGCTTTTGCGTTGGTATTGGTGGCACTGTTTCCTACAGTGATTTATTATTTTTCCGTTTCTAGATTAGGAAATCCGGTAGGTAATATTGATTCGGCTTCCGTAGCTGGTTCGTATGTTGGTCTAGCATTGTTGGCTTCCATCTTTTGTTCTATCGGTATTCTCACTTCTACGTTTTCGAATAATCAGATTGTGTCGTTCATTGTTTCTGCATTTCTCTGCTTCTTTTTTTATACGGGCTTTGATTCGCTTTCAGCTTTTGCGACCGACTATGCATTGGCGATTAAGCAAATCGGAATTTTGTATCACTACGAATCGCTGAGCAAAGGTTTGATCGATAGCCGTGATGTGATCTATGCGATTACGCTCACGGCCTTTTTCTTATTGACCACCAAAATTATTGTTGCGAGCAGACTATGGTAAATTGGCGCACCAGTAAAAAGATTGGCGATTTGCTCTTATGGGCAAACGGGTTGGTATTATTGGTACTGATCAATTTATTGGCGTCTTCCCATTTCTTCCGAATCGATTTGACTGAAGAAAAGCGCTACACCATCAAGCCACAGACAAAAGAAATGCTGGCCAATCTGGATGATGAAGTGTTTGTAGAAGTGTTTTTAGAAGGAGAATTGAATCCGGGCTTCAAGCGTTTTCAAAAGGCCATTCGCGAAACATTGGATGAGTTTCGTATTTATTCGAATAATAAGATCCGCTACACGTTCACTGATCCCAATCAAGCCATTGGTGAAAAGGCGCGGAATGAATACATGAGTGAATTGGCTGCGAAAGGGATCAGTCCGATGAATGTGATTGAAACAAAAGATGGACAGCGAGTCGAGAAGTTTGTTTTTCCTGGCGCGTTGGTTTCTTATGGTGGATTTGAAACGGGCGTGATGATGTTGAAAGGCAGCCGTGCACAAGGATCACAAGAAGTGTTAAACCAATCCATTGAAAATGTAGAATTTGAATTGGCTAATACGATTTATAAGATGGCCAACACGCAACGTAAAAAGTTAGGTTGGGTAAAAGGACATGGCGAATTGGATAGTTTGCAGATGGCTAGTTTTAATGCTGCCTTGCTGGAGCAATACGATGTGTTCAAAACGGATTTGTCTAAGAAAAAATCTTTCAATCATTACGATGCATTGATCATTGCGAAACCGAGAGCGGAATTTTCAGAAAAAGAGAAGTATCATTTGGATCAATACCTCATGCGAGGAGGCAAAGCACTTTTGTTGTTGGATCGTTTGGATGCCAGCATGGACAGTGCTTCGAGTGAAAATTATTTTGCCTTTCCGTACAATCTGAATTTAGATGATCAATTGTTTAAATATGGAGTTCGCATCAATCCCGATTTGATTCAGGATCGTGTTTCCGGAAAATACCCGATTGTAGTTGGCAACGCAGGCAATCGTCCGCAGATGATGCAACTCGATTGGCCTTTCTTTCCGTTGCTCAATCAGTATGCTGATCATCCCATCACCCGAAATATGGATGCAATTCAATCGAAGTTTGTCAGCAGCATCGACACGGTAAAGGCAGTAGGTGTGCAAAAAACTCCTTTGTTATTTTCTTCTGCTTATTCGCGCAAGCTAACAGCTCCCGTAAAGGTAAGTGTCAATGATTTGCGGAGGCAATTGAAAGAAGAAAGCTTTGCTTCGGGAAAGATGCCGATAGCGTATTTGCTGGAAGGAACATTTACTTCGGTGTACAAAAATCGCTTTGCACCGGAAGGTGTAGATTCTGCAAAATTTGTAGAACAAAGTGTCCCCACGAAGATTATTGTTATGGCGGATGGCGATATAGCCCGCAATGATATTAATCCACGAGAGAACAAGCCGCAGCAGTTAGGGTATGATCCGTTTTCGCGCTACACATTTGCCAACCAGGATTTGTTGTTGAATATGGTGGCGTACCTGACCGATGAAAATGGTTTGATCAAGGCACGCAATAAAGAAGTGAAGATTCGTCCGCTGGACAAAGAGAAGATTCGCAACGAAAGAACATATTGGCAATTGATCAATTTGGTAATGCCATTGGTAGTTTTGGTGGCGATGGGTTTGTTGTTGACGTATCTGCGTAAAGCACGCTATGCCCGATTTTGATTATGAAAGAAAATAGAAACCTCTATTTGTTGATTTCATTGATAGCGTTGTCGCTGATCACCGCTTTTGTTTTGATTTGGAACAGCAGCGACTCAGCCGATATTGATAAATCCCTTTTTAAAATAGCAGCCGATAATAAAGTAGATAAAATTCAATTTGAATCCACGAAAGGAAAAGTAGAACTCACTTTTAATGGCTCGAAATGGTTAGTGAATAACCAACAGGAAGCCGATGCCCAGATGGTGACTGTGTTTTTTGCTTCGCTACTGCAGTCAGAACCCAAGCGTGAATTGACAGGAGCATTTCGAGATTCGATTCAACAGCGATTGAAACAAACGGGCATTCAGGTTAAACTGTGGGAAGGTGATGCGATCGTAAAAGAAATGACGGTGGTGGGTAACGAACAAAAAACGGAAACTTATTTTCAGTTGCCCGGTGAACAACCTTATTTTGTAACTATTCCCGGATATCGGGTGTATGTGGCCTCTATCTTTGAGTTGACTGTGAACGAGTGGCGTGATAAACGCATCTTTAATTTTAATTGGCAAAACTTCAAATCATTGAAATCGCATTTACCTGCAGATTCGGCACAGGATTTTACAGTGACCTTGGCCAATGGTTTATTTGGCATTGAAGAAGTAGCGGTAACAGATACTACCAAACTAAGTCAATACTTAGAGTCGATTTTTAATCTTCGGGCTGATCGATTTTTAACTTCTGAAGAGATTCAGCAGGAGGATAGTTTACTTTCGGGCAAACCCATCATGGTGCTTACTATTCAGGATATTGCTAAGCACCAATTACGATTGTCGGTCATGGGAAATAGCAGGAAGAGCGGTGGTTTAATCGCAACCATTAATCAGGAGGCAATTATCCTCCAGCCTAGGCGATTCGAGCCTCTATTTCGCAAACGATCTTACTTCGTTCTCAAATAATCGCCAGCAAGTAGTTTTCGGCAGGTGAATGGAACGGGTTATTTTATCTAATGGCAACTTGGCTTCGTTATAGTGGCATAACAAAAACAATCTGCTTATGAAAACGTTAAAAATTCTCCCGCTCTTTTTGGTCATTTCCCTATTGTTCTCATTTGCTCCTGTTGATAAGAAGCCGGAAGTCGATGATTTAAGGTGTTTGCAGCAAACAGTAGGAATTTCACCGAGTACCGGATCCACCAATTCGGGTATCATTACGATTTATCAGAATCAAACGGTCACACTTTACACGACCTCCATTTGTACTGCCACCAGTTACACTTGGACAATTGATCCAGGGTCAGCTTCACGAACAACTTCTACGAACTCCATTACTATATCCGGAGGTGATTTTTTGTGGTACCCTGCAGGTGGTTGCGAAGAGTTTAATTCACATATTGTAAATGGTGTATACTACGCCACCTTAACAGTTCAAACCAATATCTCTAATCCATATACAGTTCAAATTGCTATTCCGGGGGTTGGACAATGTACCTATCCTGAATGGCCGCCTTTGGAATTACCTCATTAACTGAGCAGAACCCATAAGGGCATTCAAATGGAGGTAAAAAAGGCTTCCGGGCGGTTAAACTGTCCGGAAGTCTTATTTGAGATACTCGTTTTCAGGATTGGTTTTTCTTTATAACTTTACCGTCCGTTATAAATCAAACCACTGATACTGATGAAGTTTATTGTCAATTCTAGTTACCTGCTCAAGCAGCTTTCTAACATTAATGGCGTAATCACTACCAATCCGGTAGTTCCAATTCTAGAAAACTTCCTTTTTGAAATAGATAAGAGCAACCTGACGGTTACGGCTTCTGATTTGCAAACTTCTATGATCACTGAGATTACAGTGGAATCGAAGGAGAAAGGAAGCATTGCCGTGCCGGCTCGTATTTTGTTGGACACGCTAAAAAACTTGCCTGATCAACCCGTTACTTTTTCAATTGACGCTTCCACTTACAGCATCGAGATCAGTTCCGATAATGGTCGCTATAAATTAGCAGGCGAAAATGCTACCGACTTCCCGAAAGTACCGGCTGTTTCTAACGACTTCTCTGCTTTGATTTCTTCTGAAGTTTTAGCGAAAGCCGTTAACAATACCATCTTTGCTACCAGCAGCGATGAATTACGCCCTGCGATGACAGGTGTTTATGTAAACTTGGGCGAAAAGAATACCACGTTTGTAGCTACGGACGGTCACCGTTTGGTGCGCTACCGCAGATCAGATATTAAATCAGACAATGGCAATGCGATCATCATTCCACGCAAAGCGTTGAATTTATTGAAAGCAACATTGCCAACTGAAAATACGGATGTGAGCATCGACTTTAACATGGCGAATGCTTTCTTCAAATTTGGAAACATTCGGATGATTTGCCGTTTGATCGATGAGCGTTTCCCGGATTACGAAAATGTAATCCCTACATCGAATCCAATCAAGATGACCATCAGCCGTACAGACCTGTTGAGTTCATTGAAGCGTATTTCAATCTACGCCAATAAAACTACTCATCAGGTGCGTTTGAAAATCACCGGAAGTGAATTACAGATTTCAGCAGAAGATTTAGATTTCTCTAACGAAGCAAACGAGCGCCTTTCATGCGAGCACGAAGGTGAAGACATCGAGATTGGTTTCAATGCGAAGTTTTTGGTAGAGATGCTCAGCAACGCAACTGCCGATCAAATTAAATTGAATATGTCTGCACCCAATAAAGCCGGTGTTATTACACCAGCCGAAAAAGATAAAGCAGAAGATATTTTGATGTTGGTGATGCCGGTAATGCTGAACCAATACGTATAGACTTTATATACCTAAATCGGAAAGCCGGATGTTATGTCCGGCTTTTTTTATGCCCGATTGCGAGCCACCAATTATTTGGCTAGCTTAAGCCTTCAAAATAATTCGCCATGAGCCAGCAAACCATTGATCAAATGTTGGGTATCGACTACCCGATTATTGTAGCACCTATGTTTTTGATCTCGAATACCAAGATGATCAAAGCAGCATTGGCCAACGGGGTGACGGCAGCTTTTCCGGCATTGAATTATCGGACGGATGCAGAATTGCGGCAAGCAATTGAAGAAATCAAAACGGCTACTAACAAACCGTTTGGTGTGAATTTGATTGTGAACAAATCAAATCCAAAATACAAAGGTCAACTGGAAACGCTCCTCGATTTAAAAGTGAATTATATTATCACGTCTTTGGGCAGTCCACGTGAAGTGATTGAGCGTTGCAAGCCACTGGGCATAAAAGTGTTTTGCGATGTAGTGGATTTAGCCTACACCAAAAAAGTGGAGGAGATGGGTGCCGATGCGGTGATCGCGGTTAACTCCCGTGCCGGTGGACATGCAGGAAATATTTCACCACAAGATTTGATTCGGCAGTTAAAAGAGAATTGCAGTCTGCCCATTATTTCGGCAGGTGGTATTGCAAAAGGTGCAGACATCAAGCAAGTGATGGATTGGGGAGCAGCGGGTGTTTCGGTGGGTACTATTTTTATTGCCTGTGATGAAGCTCCAATTTCACCGGAGTACAAACAAGCAATGATTGAGTATGGTGAGAAAGACATTGTTCGCACCACTAAATTATCAGGTAGTGCGCTGACAGTGATCAATACTCCCTATGTGCAACAACTCGGCACTAAAGCGAATTGGCTGGAGTGGATATTGAACAACAACAAAACGTTGAAGAAATACGCGAAGATGATTATCGCTTTCCGCGGAATGAAGGCGGTAGAGAAAGCGGCCTTCGGTGCTACCTATAAAACAGTTTGGTGTGCAGGCCCAGCGATTGAACATGTGCACAGCATTCGCCCGATGGCGGAGATTGTGAATACGTTGACACGTGAATTGGATGAGGCCAGAAAATGAATTTGCCTTCTAGGGCTTGATGTAGAAAATAAGAATGAAACTTTCAGAAATAAAAGTAATTGCGTTTGATGCCGATGACACGCTGTGGCACAACGAAAACTATTTCCAAGAAGTAGAAACAGCTTTTTGTCAACTGTTGGAAGATTACCTGCCGCAGCATTCAACCGAACGCGAATTACTCAAAACAGAAATTGCCAATGTTTCATTATATGGATATGGTATTAAGTCGTTCATGCTTTCCATGATTGAAACTGCGATCCGTATTTCAAATGGAACCATTCGTGTAAATCTAATTGAGCGTATCATTCAACTAGGGAAAGAAATGCTCGACAAGCCTGTTGAGAAAATGGGCGGTGTAGATGAAGTACTTCGCATGCTCAAAAGTAAATATCGTTTGGTAGTCGCTACGAAAGGCGATCTGTTGGATCAGGAACGCAAACTGAAAAAATCCGGACTCGAACATTACTTTCATCATGTTGAAATTATGTCTGAAAAAGGAGTGGGTGATTATCAAAAATTGATTCGTCATTTGGATATCTCGCCTAATGAATTTCTGATGATCGGCAATTCATTGAAGTCTGATGTGTTGCCGGTGTTGGAATTAGGCGGCTATGGATTTCATATTCCCTACCACATCACCTGGGGGCATGAGAAAGTAGAACATGCGGTGGAGCATGTAAACTTTAAAGAATTAGAAAAAATTACTGATGTATTGAACTATCTATAACGTTATGGAGAGTCAACCGAATAATCCACTGCATGGTAAAACATTGGAGATGATATTGAATCACCTGGTAGAACTTTACGGCTGGGTAGATTTAGGTCGTATCATTCCGATCAACTGTTTTAATTTCGACCCGAGCATCAAATCGAGTTTAGTGTTTTTGAGAAAGACACCGTGGGCACGAAAGAAAGTAGAAGATTTGTATGTTGATTCGCTTCGGTGAGAAAGTAAGTACAATTACCATAAATTTTCTTACATAGAGTACCTCAAGTTTGAGTGCCATTATTCTGCCCCATGGGGGCGACCTGTTTATAGAGTGAAACAGTTCGTTGTTTTCGACTCCGTAGGAGTAACCTGCTATTTTATTGCCGAAGATATTTTCGAAGATAGGAGGCTCCTAACGGAGCCAAGATTACACTAAACTAATTTCTATAAGCAGGATGCTCCTACGGAGCTATTTAGGAAATGTGTCTTTACTTCGCCTTTGCTTCAGGAGCTTACTTACTACTCATCATGTTCTTCTTCCACCACCATTGAAACACGATGAGTCCCCAGATACGAGCATGAATGTCTCCTGGATTGGAAGAGAAAAGTTGTGTTTTTAGTTTGGCGATCTCCTTGTAATTAAAGACGCCTTGATCTGTAATAAATCTTTCGGAAAGTAAATCATCGACAATCAATGATTTCATTTCGTTGCGGAACCACTTCAGCAACGGAACTTCAAACCCTTTCTTCGGACGGTTATAAAGCTGAGCGGGCAGCAAATCTTTAAAAGCATCTTGCAAAATTCTCTTTCGAATACTCGTATTGATTTTAAAATCATCCGGTAACGAAAACAAGAAATTGACCACTTCAAAATCTAAAAAGGGCACGCGTACTTCCAGCGCGTTTGCCATGCTCATCAAATCCACTTTGGTCAGCATGTCGTTGGCCAACACCAAATGCATGTCTGTTAAAAGCATGTCGTTGATGGTGGAATTCGCTGGCATCGTTTTTAGAATTTCTGCTTTACGACTTTGGTATTCTTGTTCCTGCCATTTCTCTTTTGATTGATTACTGAAGAGTTCAGTGATTTGGTTAGCGTCTGCAAAGCCTGCCCAGCGCCAATATCTTTCTGCGGGACTCAGTTTCATGCCCTCTGCAAATCGCTTCAGTTGGCGTACTTTGTTCGTGATCGGATTGTTACGTGATGCAGGAAACAAATTCCAAATCGGCAACAAAGTCTTAACTGCATTTTCTTTAATGCCCGGACGAAGTGATTGCAAAAAACCCGCATGTTTGTTGTAACCAGCCAGCAGCTCGTCTGCGCCATCGCCCGAAAGGGCAACTGTGGCATGCTTACGCGTTTCGCGACTGAGAATATAAACGGCAATTGCAGATGAGTCAGCAAACGGTTCATCGATGTAATCTAAAATCGAATGAACATGTTCGTAGAGATCGGCATTCGTTAATGAAAAGACAGTATGATCGGTTTTGAAATGAGCGGCTACTAACTTCGCGTATTCAGTTTCGTCAAAGAATTTCTCATCACGGAAGCCGATGGAAAAAGTATGCAGATTGGATTTGTGTTTACTCGCCAATCCGGTGACAACCGAAGAATCAATTCCTCCACTTAAAAATGCCCCGAGAGGAACGTCAGCAATTAGCCTGCGTTGAACCGATGCTTCTAATAACGCTTTCAGTTTTTCTTTAGCATCTTCGTAGTTGATCGAGTTGGAAGCTGCTTTCCCTTGGTCGTATGGAATCTGGTAGTAAATTCCCTCCTCCATCTTCTTATTGCTGATGCGAAGCCAATGGCCGGGCATAAGTTTTTTCACGTGCGTGAAGATGGTGTGCGGTGCCGGAATGTAATTGAGTTGAAGATAGGTGTAGAGCGAAGAATAATCGATCGTTTTTTCGATGCCGTACTGAACAATGGATTTCATCTCAGAGGCAAAGAGAAATTTATCTTCATCAAAAACGTACAGCAACGGCTTGATGCCGTAGCGATCGCGAGCTACAAAGAAAGTTTGCTCTTGCAAGTCATAAATGCAGAACGCAAAGAATCCATTCAGTTGGTTGAGGCACTTTTCTTTTTCGTGAATGTAGAGTTGCAACAACACTTCCGAATCGGAATCAGTGTGAAAGACTACACCCTTGTCTTTTAGTTGTTGCCTAAGTTCTAAGTAGTTAAAAATTTCTCCGTTGAAAATCATGCAGTATCGCTTGGTCGGATCCCACATGGGCTGATGCGCGGCCGCACTCGTATCAATAATCGATAGTCTGCGATGACCGAGTCCAACAAATTGATCGGTATAAATTCCTTGATTGTCGGGGCCGCGTTTGTGTAGTGCTTGTGTGGCGGCTGTTACGTTGATCAGATTGAATTTACCAACCAGATTAAACGCAAAGATTCCTGTAATGCCGCACATCTTTTATTGCAAGAAATTAAGGAAGTACTACTACGCTGATGTTTTTAAACCACACTTCGCCACCGTGATCTTGCAAGCAAATGCGGCCCTTGGGAGTTGCACCATATCCAGGTGCTTCATTCCACTTGCTTTTGGCTTTGCGTTCTTTCCAGTCGTCTGAACCTAATTCATAGTCGACTACTTTCTTGCCGTTGAGCCAATGTTCCACATGGTTTTTGTTTACCACGATTTTAGAAGTATTCCATTCGCCTACAGGTTTGGGCTCAGTACCTTCGGCTACGTGCATTCCATAATTGGCAGAAGTTTTTTGCCAATCTTCAATTTTGCCTGGATAACCGATATCATCTAATAGTTGATATTCTGGACCGCTGAGATAAGGTTCGTCATAGGTTTCAACCACACCAAACATCACACCACTGTTTCCTTGTGCTGATATTTTCCATTCCCAGGTTAGTTCGAAATTTTCGTAATCCGCTACCGTCATTAAATCGGCACGCTTTTCATTTCCATCAAACGGTTTGCAGTGCAACAAGCCATCGGCAGTTACTTCCCAGCTGTTGTTTTCTTTTTCTTTATAAAATTGCCATCCCGTAAGGTCTTTGCCATTGAAGAGTGACTCTGCCGTTTTTGTCTGACATGAGGCGATAATTGCAAATACAAGAAGGAAGACGAAGTTTTTCATGATAGGTTGGTTAAAATATCTTTCCGGGATTTAAAATACCATTGGGATCAAATACCTTTTTAATTCCACGCATTAAGTTAAGATTAATCTCGCTCATGGCAATGGGCATATACGGGCGCTTGGCAATGCCAATACCGTGTTCTCCGGAAAGAGTTCCGCCAAGGCTAACTGTCAACTTGAAGATTTCACCGATCCCCTCGTTTACTTTGGTGTTCCAATATTCTTCAGACAGGTTTTCTTTCAAGATATTAACATGCAAGTTGCCATCGCCCAAGTGGCCGAAGCACACTGTGTTGAAATTGTATCGCTTACC
>JBGAUU010000116.1:0-13544 GCA_044228465.1 Cyclobacteriaceae bacterium | reverse complement strand
CCTAATCGATCGAAGCGTGAATTTTCTACAAAGCGCATCATCTCATCAAAGTGTGCTTCGGTTTCACCGGGATGTCCCGCAATCAATGTGGTACGAATGGCAATGCCCGGCACTTTTTCGCGAATGGTTTGGAGTAACTCTTCCGTTTTTTCGCGCGTAATTCCTCTGCGCATGATCTTCAACATTTCAGAAGAGCCGTGTTGCAAAGGAATATCTAGATAATTGCAGATGTTCGGGCGTTCGGCCATGGTGTCGAGCACATCCAATGGAAAGCCGGCCGGAAATGCATAGTGCAGACGAATCCAATCAATGCCTTCTACATCGGAAAGACGTTTCAATAAGTCTGCCAGACTTCTTTTTTTATAAATATCCAATCCGTAGTAGGTAGAATCTTGCGCAATCAGCAACAATTCTTTGGTACCATTCTTCGCTAGATTTTTTGCCTCCAACACCAGCTCTTCCATAGGGCGAGAAATGTGTTTGCCACGCATCAATGGAATGGCGCAAAACGAACAAGGCCGATCACAACCTTCAGAAATTTTCAAGTAAGCAAAATGACTCGGGTTGGTAAGAATGCGCTCGCCCACCAACTCATGTTTGTAATTGGCGTTGAGTTGTTTGAGTAATCTTGAGAGATCGCGTGTGCCAAACCAGGCATCCACTTCGGGAATTTCTTTTTCTAAATCTTGGCTATAACGCTGGGATAAGCAACCGGTAACGTACACTTTTTCTACAAGCCCTTCTTCTTTGGCGTCTACATACCGGAGAATAGTATCGATTGATTCTTGTTTAGCATTGTCAATAAACCCACACGTGTTGATCACCACAATATTCGAATCGTCTTTTTTAGATTCGTGCGTGGCATCAATTCCATTGCCCTTCAGTTGCGTCAGCAATACTTCTGAGTCCACCAGGTTTTTAGAGCACCCGAGTGTAACAATATTGACTTTAGTCTTTTTAGCTCCCTTGGTTTTCAATTTCTGTAAATAAGAGGGCAAATTTACAAAAAATACGGCCTTAGGAACGGCACTTGGCACAATCGTTGAAGTATATTTGCCACGCTAACTATGACCCGATTTCTTCTTTTTTTGATGACGATCTTGGTGGGAGCCTCGTGCTTCAATGAACCCGATTGTATTGTAACGGCAACGAGTTCCATTAAAATCGATTTTAAACAGACAAAAACTGATAAAACAACCCTGCTCAAATCGGTAGTTGATTCTGCTTTGATTTTGAACTATGTGAAGGTATCAGGAATTGACACCTCTTACTTAAAAAACAAAACAACTGCCACGGTTACATTACCAATCAATCCCAATCAAAAAACAATCACCTACTATTTGTTTCGGAAGTCTGCATCAGGTGCTACCACCCGCCTCGATTCGATTCAATTTTCCTTTACAGAAGAGAGCCGCGTGATTGCACCCAAATGTGGAGCGTATACTTTTTTTCTGGATCTGAAGGTAGTGCAAACCAGCTTTAGTCAGACGCAGTATAAAATTACCAGCACCCGCTTACTAAAAAATACAACCAATGTGCAGGTATATTTTTAGCCTTTTAGCATTGTCTGTTGCTTGGCAGTTGCAAGCACAAGAGTCAGTGAAGCCTAAAAGGCCACGCATCGATACGGTGACGAATAAATATTTACCTACGGGCTTACGCATCGGTGTTGATGCACTTACTTTAATTCGCAGCAAAGACAATTCCTTCAAAGGATGGGAAGTAAATTTTGACACTGATCTCTACCGTTATTTTGTAACGGTAGACTATGGTTATTGGGCTACCAATCAATTGTTGGGAAATGGACGATATACTAATTCCGGAAACTATATTCGGTTTGGAGCAGACGTAAATTTTTTGCTGAAGGATCCTGAGAAAAACATGTTTTTTCTGGGACTGCGATACGGGATATCATCTTTTAGCGAGAATGTAGAGTACACAAACAAAGCCTATTATCCCGGATTTGGTTCGCAGTCATACGCTCAATCAAATGGAAGCTTGAGTGGACATTGGGTAGAAATCACAACAGGTTTGCGCGTAAAAATTGTTAGCGGATTTTGGATGGGCTGCACCGCCCGATTAAAATTTGCTCCATCTGTAAGCGGTTATGGCAAACTATCTCCTTACGACATGCCGGGCTATGGAATTGTTGAAGAAGCTCCTTACTGGGGGTTCAACTATCAGCTCTTTTGGAGATTGCCTTTTAAAATGAAGTAAGTTTCATTTCTGAGTTGAATTCTTCTTTGATCTTGCTATCCTATCAAAAAACGCCTTGAATCCTATCAAAATGGTAGGATTTTTTTATGTTGATGATAGGATAATTATATCGAAAACCGACTTATTTCTTAAACAGCGAATCCACAAACTCTTGCTTGTTGAATGTCTGAAGGTCTTCCACCTTTTCGCCAACACCGATATACTTTACCGGAATTTTGAACTCATCGGAAATGCCTATGACTACCCCACCTTTAGCGGTGCCATCCAGTTTTGTAATGGCTAAACAAGTAACATCTGTTGCTTTGGTAAACTCGCGTGCCTGAATGGCTGCGTTTTGTCCCGTGCTGCCATCCAACACCAGCATCACATCATGCGGAGCATCCGGCAATACTTTTTGAATTACTCGCTTAATTTTTGATAGCTCTTGCATCAGGTTGGCCTTGGTGTGTAAGCGACCTGCCGTATCTATAATGATCACGTCAGCACCAAGCTCAACTCCCTTTTCCACCGCTTCAAAAGCAACAGCAGATGGATCGGTATTCATTCCTTTCGCTACTACCGGCACACCCACGCGCTCGCCCCACAGTTTGAGTTGATCAACAGCTGCCGCCCGGAAGGTATCGGCTGCACCGAGGACAACAGATTTGCCTTTCTTTTTAAACTGTGCGGATAACTTACCAATGGTAGTTGTTTTGCCCACGCCATTTACACCCACAACCAGCAATACATAAGGCTTTACACCCATGGGCGTTTCGAAATCTGCCAGATCAGACGTGTTGTTTTCCGAAAGGAGCCCGGCAATTTCTTCTTTTAAAATAGCATCAAGTTCAGAAGTACCTAGGTATTTATCGCGCGCAACACGAGCTTGAATCCGTTGAATGATTTTCAAAGTGGTATCTACACCCACATCGGAAGAAATGAGAATCTCCTCTAGATTGTCCAGCACCTCTTCATCTACAGTCGATTTTCCGGCAATGGCTTTGCCCAGCTTTCCAAAGAAGCTTTCTTTCGATTTTTGCAGACCCTGATCGAGAGATTCCTTTTTTTCCTTTGAAAACAAATTGCCGAAAAAAGACATGAGGCGTTGATTGAGGTAAACAAAAAAGTCCCTCGAGGGGACTTTACACTATCTTATCGTGATAAATTATTTCTTGGCAAGGGTATCCTTTACCAAATCAGTCACTACAATTTCTTCTTTGAAAATGTAAGCACCGGTTTTATCCGATTTTACGGCACGAATCACTTTGGCGTAGTTCTTACCGTCTGTTTTCTTGAGGGATGCAACAACCTTCTTTGCCATAATTATTTAATTTCTTTGTGGATCGTATATTTTTTCATGATCGGATTGTACTTCTTCAGCTCTAAGCGCTCGGTTGTATTTTTCCGGTTTTTGGTAGTGATGTGACGGCTCATGCCTGCAAGGCCGCTTTGTTTGTGCTCGGTGCACTCTAAAATCACTTGAATTCTATTTTTGTTCCGTGCCATAGTCTTGTTAAGTTAAATAATTAGGCAGTGAAAGTTCCTTTTTCCTTAGCTTCTTTGATAACAGCCGAAATTCCCTTCAAATTGATCGTTTTGATCGCTTTGGTAGAAACTTTCAGTGTAATCCACTTATCCTCTTCAGGAATGAAGAATCGCTTCGTTTGAAGATTAGGATAGAATCTGCGCTTCGTTTTGTTGTTAGCGTGAGAAACATTGTTGCCCGTATGAGGCCTTTTTCCTGTAATTTGACAAACCCGTGCCATAAAAAAGTTGGTTTTAAGCCCTTTTTCAAAAAGGGACTGCAAATATCGGCAAAAGCACAGCAATTAAACAAGCGCACCAATAAATTATATCTAAGTTGTTAATCTGCTCTGTTTTAAGGTCTTTTCGGAATCAATTGCTTACCCCACCTATGAAGTATCATCTCGTTTTCTCAATTATCTGCCTTTTGGCGTCCGTTTCGGGCTTTGCGCAAGATCAAAGCATCGATAGCCTGCGAACCGTGCTGGCCAGCCAAACCGGAAAAGAGAGGGTGAAAACGCTAATCGAATTATGTTGGGAGTATCGCTTTACAAATGCCGATACGGCCCGATTATTCGGGAACGAGGCGCTGGAATTAGCAAAATCCATGAAAATAGAAGAATTGGAAGTGGAAGCGCTCAATAATATAGGTGTTACGCACGAGGCTCAAGGAAATTACGTACAGGCGTTGGAATTGGAGCTGAAAGCGCTTGACTTGCGCAGGAAACTTGGTGATGATTCTAAAACCGCTAAAACCCTCAACGACATCGGTATTGTGTACGATGAGCAAGGCAACTACCAAAAGGCTTTGGAATACTATTTTGAAGCACGCAAAATTTTTGAACGATTGCAGGACTTCCCGAAAATCGCCATGGTCATCAATAATATTGGCATCGTTCTGAAAGCGCAGAAGGAGTTTAAAAAAGTGGTCGGATATTACCAGCAAGCATTGGCCATCTACCAAAAATTAGGGAATAAGTTTGGGGTAGCTGCCTGCCACGCCAACCTTGGTTCGGTTTACTTTAATCTGAATCAATATGATAGCGCTTTGATTTACTCACAAAAGGCCGCTAATGAACTAGAGGCAATAAATAACAAACAGTTTTTAGCCGCAGCAATCTGCAATGTGGGCATGGCTTTGCACAAATTGAAACGCTTGGATGAAGCCACCAAGAGTTTATTACAGGCAGAAAAACTTTACATCGAATATGACAACAAACGCGAACTCGCATTTGCTTTGATTTACCTGGCAGGTATTGATCGAGAATCTAACCGTATTGCACAAGGAATTATGCGCGCCAAAGAAGGATTGAGCATTGCCGAAAAAATTAATGCCAAAGAACAAGTGATGCAAGCGCAACTGGAGCTGGCAGAACTTTACGCGAGCACTAAAAGCTTTGAACAATCGCTCGATCATTATCGCCAATACAATAGTGTTAAAGATTCTTTGTACGAAACTGAAAAGTCGCGGCAGATGGCCGAACTGCAAACGCGCTTTGAAACCGAAAAGAAGGAAAACCAGATTGTAGTCCTTCGGCAGGAGAACGAACTGAAAGATTCAAAGATTCGCCAGAATCGGTTACTGATTTTATCACTGATTGGAATTTTAATGGGCGGCCTTGCCCTAGGCTTATTGTATCGCACACGAGCACGCTTGAAACAGCAAGCCGAATTGGCGGCTACGCGCGCAGCATTGCGCGAAAGTCAACTGCAGGCGGTGATTGCCTCGCAAGAAGAAGAACGAAAACGCTTTGCAGCCGACTTGCACGATGGCTTGGGTCAAATGATTTCGGCAGTGCGCCTAGGCTTATCGAAAGAATCACCCGACAAGAGTATTGTTCAGCATTCACTTTCTCTCTTGAATGAAATGAATCAGGAAATTAGAAACATTGCCTTCAACTTGATGCCACAAGTGTTGGTCAATGGTGGATTGGAAGAAGCCTTGAAAGAATTTGCTTCGCGATTGATGCGGTCGGGTGGAATTGCCATTCAAGTTCAAACTTTTGATTTGGCGAAAGATATGCCCACCGAGCAGCGCGTAGCACTTTATCGAATCAGTCAGGAGTGGGTAAACAATGTGATTAAGTACAGTGGTGCAACTTCTATTTCTATACAGGTAGTGCAGCATCCCAACGAATTGGTATTGACTATTGAAGATAATGGTCAAGGATTTAACCCGAAGAAATTGTTGCAAAGTGAAGGCAATGGCTGGAAAAACATTAACTCGCGTTTGCACCTGATTAAAGGTGAATTGGAGATCGACTCGCAAGAAGGACGAACCGGCACCACACTGATCATCACAGTCGCCAACGGTTTCTAATCCGTACTGCCACGGATGGCAAAACCCGTAATGTTGGGTATTTCGATTAACCGGTTTCAAGCTCACCTTTGCTAAGGTAAAATCCCTCCCACGGTGGAATACGTTTTTAACAATCGACCCTCGCAAAATCCGCGCACCATTCTGCTATCAGAATTTAATATGAGCGTGCAGCACAAGGGAGACGAGCAATTGGTTGCTTATGCGTCCATCACCGAGTTGCGGTTGACTAAATCCAGTTCAGCATTCAAGGCCATCATTTCCATTGATGGAAACAGCGGTATTGAAGTCAGTAACCGACTTTATCATGCGGATGGAAAAACCGAAGATCGTTCACGACAATACGAAACATTTATTCGCGTGCTGCATTTCCATCTCAAAGAAAAGAGCACCACCCGATTTGTAGCAGGGTGCAGTTGGGTGAAAGCGATAGGTGCTACATTTGTGGCTATCCTTTTTTCAATTGCCATTTCGTATGGATTAGATTGGATGAAGCTATCTTTTGTTGATCCTTTTTCGATGTCTTTGCTGTTTTCGGCACTTACACTCGGATTTTTAATTGCCACCTTTTGGCCGTCATTACCCAAGCGCTACAACCCCACCGACATTCCATCACAATATTTACCCTGATTGTTTTTATGACTCATTCCGTTTAATTTTAAAAGTATGGATGCTGCCATAAAAATTGTTTTAGTAGATGATCATCGCATTGTGCTGGATGGACTGAAACGTCTGCTCGACAACGATATTAATTTTAACGTAATAGCAGCTGTAGACTCGGCTGAGGAAGCGTGGAAAGTGATAACCCAACAGCCGGTAGACTTATTATTAACGGATTATACCATGTCGGGCATGACGGGATTAGAACTCGCCAATCAGGTAAAGGAAAGATATCCAAACGTTAAACGGGTGTTGCTCAGTATGCACGATGAAGCGCATCTGATCAAACAAATTATGAAGGCAGGAGTGGATGGCTATCTATTAAAAAGCATTCAGGAGTTGGAGTTGAAACAGGCGCTCAAACAAATTATGAACGGTCTGCCATTTGTAAGCCCGGAAATCACCAAGATGATGATGGCCGATTTGAGCAGCGGTAAGAAAGAAGAATTACTAACTGATCGCGAGCAAGAAATACTTCGCTTGATCGTGAAGGAATTCCCCAATAAACAAATTGCCGATAAACTCTTTATCAGCGAACGCACCGTAGAAACACACCGCAAAAATATCTTTCGAAAAACGAACACCGGCTCGATCATTGGTTTGGTGAAATTTGCCTTCGAACACAATTTAGTGTAGTCCGTACCAGCACGGATATAAAAATACCACCACGATGGGATTCTCGCGTGTATAATCTCTCTGCAACTTGCAGTAGATAAACACAAACCCCATGAAGCACTTTCTATTTATTGCGCTCTTCGTAGCTGGGCACGTATTGCATGCCCAGGATGAAGGAATTCCGGAGATAAAAATGCAATTCATTACGCATGTTTTTTCATCCCAAGACAATTTTAAATCTCTTCACAACGCCAAGTCAGGCGAAAATGAGAAATTTATTTTCTACGACACAAACGAGGCACTCGGCAGCCGATACATCTCTATTCTGCAATCAAAAGCTGACACTTCGCAATGGTTATACTATGTGGAGTATCCTATGGTTACAACTGAAGACCTCGCGGACTTGGCGAAAATTGAACCGCACGTGTTTGGTGTATTAAATGTGCACATCAAATCGGGGCGATTGAAAGGCGATGAAAACACCGAAGGTGACATTGTTCGCACCAACTTATACATCGCGAAAACCAATGAATGGTTTGGAGAATTAGTGACAGACAATGCCAAACAAAAATTTTATATCCTTCTGACCAACGCACGCTGGTAAAAATTTTAAACTACCCCCTAATATGAAAAGAATAATAACCCTGTGCATTTCGCTCCTGATGTTTAGCATCGGCTATGCGCAACAATTGGAATTAGAAAAGACGTATAAAATATCTCGTGCCAGCAAACGTGGAGAGTTGTCCGGTTTAGATTATGATCGTGAAGCCAAAACATATACGCTCACTTATCTGACCGATATGAAGAAGAAGTCGGACAAGTATATTTTTAAATACGAGCAGTATGTGTTTGATAACGATTTCAATTTTATCAAAGACGAAGAACTGGAAGAGGAGGCGGATGTAATGAAGAAAAAATTCAAGTGGTTTAAATTCAAAGGCGAAGATTACGTTACCTATGGCATAACCGTCAACCAGCAAATTATGGGCGGAATGGTATTGAAGAAGAAGAAAGTAACGCACACCTATCGCTGGTTGCTAGGCGGATATACGCGCAAAACGGAGTTGTTGGAAAAAGTGAAGCCACGCACAGAGGAAGGAAGAAGCTACATGTTGCAGCAATATGCAGAAGATGACGTAACCGGAGATTTGTACATTTTAGCAACAGTGAATGCCAAAATTGGTACACGCGATAATGACGAAGTAGGGGATTATACATTGCTGAAATACAACAATGACTTGCAATTGACGGGTAAATTGGATTTTCAATTTCCATACAAACAGACATTGGCCTTTATGGAAATTGGAGAGCGAGTAAACTTGGATGACCCGGAAGAAATAAGCATTGCCGATTTCACATTCGTATTTGCACCTACAGATGTTTACGCCAAGAAATTTACAGATCCTAACAACAACAATTATACCTATGTACATGTAGATTCGAATTGCAAAGTGACGGAGCAATTTAATTTCGATAGCCCTTCGAGTTATTGGCGCATCGACCAAATGATTGTTAATGAAAATGGCGACCGCTATTTCTATGGTCCGGCCAAAGCAGGTAAGGATAAATACTATAATAAAGGAGCCGGTCCTGCCGTAAATATGAGTGGTAAGATTGGTGGCATGTTTGCTAGCAGCGAGATCAAATTTAAATCCGTGCAATTGATGAAGGTAGCCAATGGAAAATTGGCGTACCTCACCGAAACAACCTTGGATGAGTTTAAGTCCAAACAACAGTTTCCACCTAAACAGCGCAAAACTCCGGATTATGAAGGAAGAGAGTTTGGTGTACGTAGTTACAACTTCGCTTCCAATGGTGATTTGATCATCTTAGGCCAGAATTATAATCGCGACAAGGATGGCAACATTAACAAGTTTGAAGATGTGTTGGGTTTTCACTTTGGTGTGGATGGAAAACTAAAAGCGCAATACGGTTTAGATACCAAAGAAAGCGGCAAGATCATCAGCACATCCTCTGATACGCATTATGGCATTTCAACCATCACGCGCATTACAACAACAGTTACGCGCAACTTTGCTTGCCCTCAGCAATTGATCGAAGGATCGGATGGCGATATGTATTGGTTGTTGCGCGAGATTCGAGACATACGCGAGGGAAAGCTGCTCACCTATCCACGTATTGGCAAAATCAATATGAAGAATGCCACTGTAACCAACCTAACCACATTTGGTCGTGGAGAAGGATTTTACTTAAACCCCAATTACCCCACTTTAGAAACAGATAAGGGCGAAAGCATTGTGTTCTTTGGTGCCGATAAATCCGGTAAAGAACTTTGGTTTGCCCGGGTAAAATTGAAGTAGTTTTTGGTTTGTTTTTTGGAGAAAGGCAGCGCACAGAATATTTCTGGCGCTGTTCTTTTATTTATACAATTTGTGAATGACTTCAGCCGGATCAAGATTAGTAAAATCATCAATCACTAAATCGGTGTCAGCTAGTTCCGTATGCGTATGTGTGGTTGCCACACCCACCACTTTGCAGCCGGCTGCTTTGCCTGCGGCTACTCCTGAAAGCGAATCTTCGAACACTACACAATTGGCGGGATCATAGTTGAGAGCCTCTGCGCATTTAATATAGATTTCCGGATTCGGCTTACCATGTTCAACAAAAGAATCATCTAGGATTGTTGGGAAATAAGAAGCCAGTTGTGTTTTTGCCATCACAAAATCTACATTGCTGCGAGGAGCCGAAGTGCCAATAGCGCGATCAATTTTTTGCACGTTCATCCGATCCAAAAAATCTTTCAAGCCATCCAGCGCCTTAATATCTTTGGCAATTAGGTCACGGAATAATCCTTCTTTCTCTTCGGCAAACCGATCTAACTCTTCAGCGCCTAGCTCGCGTTCAAATAAGTTAGTAATCCATTGCTTGTTGGTACGGCCGTAAATTTTGTTGCGCAATTCATCTTCCGTCAGATGATAGCCATATTTTTCACAAAACTGGTGTAAGGCAACTTTATGGTATGGATTACTGTGAATGATCACGCCATCCATGTCGAATACAAATGCAATCGGCTGCATGAATTAAATTTTATTGAACAATAAATCGTTTTGAGAAAACTCTTCCCCTCCACGAAAACTGCGCAATATACACTCCGGCTGATAATGCACTTACATTGATGGGATAATCTTCGTTGGCCGGAACAAAATAATTCTCGGATATTTTCTGACCTAAAGTTGTATAAAATTGCACCGACACACTTCGATCTGCACGAATCTTAATCGGCTTTTCGTCCAGCCGTAAAATTGGATTAGGGTAGATCGAAATTTGTGGTTCATCTGGCAGTGAGACAGCATCTTCAAACCGAAGTACTTGCAAGCCGCCTAAAGTAGTGCCTACCACAATGCTTGGTTCGCGTGTATTAAAAATGGAAGCTATTGTCATCCAGGCATGGCCGCCCAGGTTTTTGCTTTCTAGTTTCTGCGCTAAATTATTGTAGTACACCGAGGTGATAGGAGCAGGAGCTGTACTTTGAGCTCTGAAATTTTCGTAGATAGAAAGCTTGCCGCTTTGATTGATCAATAGCAAATCGGCTTGCCCATCGGCTAACAGATCAGCCACAGCTAAAGTTACATTTTGCCGATCTGTACTGGCGCCTATTCCTAAATAGCTGTCTGATACTAACTCAAATAAACCCGTGCCACTGTTTTTCCAAAATTCTATACCGCCCAGATCATTTCCAAGTAGAATATCATTCAGCCCATCCTGATTTACATCAACCACATACCAATTGTTAGACTCGGATAAGGCAAAATCAATTGATTTGATGTTGCCGTCTTTGATTAATAATTTTTCAGGACTCGCGTTGGCCAGATACTCAATCTTTGTTTCTCGTGTGCGCTTGTCGGTGGAAGAAAACACGAAATCCATCGTGCCATCTTTATTCATATCTACAAACTGAATTTTGATATTAATTGTGTTCAGAATGGAGATGGAAAAGAAATCTTCAGTTACAAGTTTGAATGAAGGCGCTGTAGCCGAACCCACGTTTTCAAATTGAGCCACCTGCGAAGTCAGATTTGTTTTGATGTAGTTGCTCACAAATAAATCTTGATCGCCATCGCCATCATAATCAAAAAAAGCGGGCACAGCTCCATCGCCTACATCAATCATATCGCTTTGCAAAAAATTGGATTTTACGAAAGTAAACTGCGGCAACTGTGCAGTGCCTGTGTTTTTAAATTGCATGAGCGATTGTTGAAAGTTCGTTCCGAAATATTCCCGAATCGAAATATTGGGCGACACGATCAGGTCCTTTACTCCATCGAAATCTACGTCTTCAGAATACGCTACCGGGTAGGTAAGTAAACTAATGGGACTGCCGGCAGGAAACGGAGTAAGCTGAGTCATCAACGCATCGGCTGGTGTGCCTCCGTTGGTAAGTACAAACAATCCGGAACACGTTTGCTCTGAAAAAAACAATTCTTTGTCGCCATCATTATTCAAATCCATAGCGAGCAAACTTTTTCCTACGTTGTGCTCTGTCCTGCCATTGATTAACTGATCGCAGGTTTTACCGCCTTGAAATGATACAATGCCGCAGGCACATTCGGTAAAGCCGCCCCATTTCTGAGATTGCCGTTGCAACACCAGTGAATCGCACCTGCCGGAATTTTCCATATTCAGATTCTGATGCCACTCAACCGTGCCCGGGCCAATGAAATAGAAATTCAAAATATCAAGATCGCCATCTCCATCTAAATCATCGATGGCCGGAATATCATCCGAATTGATTTTTACATTGACCGGAATCGTGAATCCTTTTGAGAGAATGGGCTTTGGATAATTTTGTGCATCGGTGTTGAAAGGACGCCATGTTACTTTTGATCCCGCCTTTGTGGTGTTGACGTAAGCGATGATGCCAAACGGATCGCTGGTGAATAGGTCTTTTTTACCATCGCAATTGAGATCGCGCAACAGCACCCATTGATTGATGCTGCTCGGAAAAAGCGATTCATAGTCCGGTGCATAGAGGTATTGATTGTTTTGATTCAGAAAGGTCAGGATTTTATTGGCGGTGCGATCAAATAAAACGAGATCTACTTTGGCATCGCCATTTAAGTCCATTGTGTTTACTTGAGAAGCATTGATGCCACCAGCCCATGGCATGGCCAGTTTATTTCCATTGATCTCAACAGGAATACTTTGATCGAGTGTGTACGAATACTGCGCGTTCGACAACTGAACGCTCAACAATAGAATCCCCAACAGGATGTTTTTGATAGACATGGTCATTTTAACTACAACGATCATTTGAATCGCCTAGTTTTTTGCCACAAGATAATTTGATTTTTTAGCTTTGACGCACAAATCGCAACATGGATATACCCGCACTCTATCAATTATACCTCGAATCGCACAAAGTGTCTACGGATACACGTCAGATTGAATCGAATGCCATCTTTTTTGCATTAAAAGGCCCTACCTTCAATGCCAACGCTTTCGCGGAAGAAGCATTGAAGAAAGGTGCCCGTTATGCGGTAGTTGATGATGCGGCCTACGCTACCGATGAGCGGATAATCGTTGTAAAAGATACCTTGCTGGCGTTGCAAGATTTGGCTCGCTATCATCGCAAGCAGCTTACCATTCCGGTGATTGGCCTTACCGGATCGAACGGCAAAACCACCAGCAAAGAATTGTTGAATGCCGTGCTGTGTAAAAAGTTTAAAACGTTTGCCACTAAAGGCAATTTGAATAACCATATTGGCGTGCCACTCACACTACTTTCGATCGATCCATCCATCGAATTGGCGATTGTTGAAATGGGTGCCAATCATTTGGGCGAAATTGCTCTGCTAAGTTCTATTGCGCTCCCAACCCATGGATTCATTACGAATATTGGCAAAGCTCACATCGGCACCTTTGGTGGATTTGAAAACATCATTCGTGGCAAATCGGAATTGTACCAACATCTCATTCAAGAAAAAGGAACGGTGTTTATCAATTCGCAAAACCCCATTTTGTTGAACATGGCCAAGCGCTTTAGTAATCCGGTCATGTATCCCGCCAAGGGCGACTATTACTCGTGTGAGTTGGTGGAGGCAAATCCGTTTTTGGTAATTAAAACAGAGGAAGGCGCGATCATCAAAACACGAATGATCGGTGCCTATAACTTTGAAAACATTGCCACGGCTCTTTGCATCGGCAAGTATTTTGGGGTGGAGGCCGCGAAAGCTAACGAAGGAATTGCGGAATATGTAGCTGGTAACATGCG
>JBGAUU010000115.1:0-12986 GCA_044228465.1 Cyclobacteriaceae bacterium | reverse complement strand
TGCACCTTGTGAAACTCCACATCAATCCACATGATGATACATGCGGTGAATATTCCACTGCATAAAATCGCGCACCACAAAAATAATCACCAACTGCACCCAACCCAGCAAACTCGCCACATGCAGCGCTACTAAATTTTTGAATGCCGAAAGCGCAAGAAATCGCGGAACATCTCCACCGCCACCATCTGATAGCGCATTATACGCCACCAGCGCAAACAAAAAGTAATTCCAAACAAATAGAAAAATGTCCAGCCAAAATGTTCGCGTATCAGCGGCTGATTCTTCCTCCACGGAAACGCAATCTCCAGCAGCCAGATCACCAGCGAAGCGCCCCACCAGCCAATAAAAATAATATGCCATCCCGGATGCAAAATTTCATTCACCAGATAATTCCAGTAACCCGTGTAGCCATCGGCAATATTGAATAATAATGATGCTGAGAAAAGCCACACCTTCCAGATAATTTTCCACAAAAAAATTGTTAAAATCACCGCTTTGCCCGTGTCCTTTAACTTTATTTTCAAACGAAGTTTTTTTTTTTTTTAAAATCTCTTCCGTATGTTCACCAAAATGGGGAGGAGGCAAAATCGTTTTGTTCCGCTCCCACCCCGAAATAGTTCCTACAAAATTGCGCACACCCACGGTCGAGCCCTCGCGCAATAATATCTCCGCCTCCGGCATCAGAAATGCTTCGCGCACATTTTGTATCACCCCAGCAGGAATTTTATTTGCATTCAAATTTTGCATCAACGCATCGGCATTTTGTAATTGAATTCCCTCCGCCAAAATTGCGTTCAGCTTCTCGCGGTTCGTCACCCGCAATGAATTTGTAGAGAATAAATCAGCGGCAATCCTATCTTCCACCTTCAGCACCTGCACCAAATCATGAAACTGTCGGTCGCTGCCAATCGCTAATAAAATTCGCTTGCCATCACGCGTCACAAACGAGTCGCCATACGGTGCAATGTTCGGATGTGCCGACCCTTGTCGCTGCGGCAACCTTCCTGCCACCAACCAATTCGTGGCCTGATTCGTCAGCGATGTCAACGCAGCCTGTATCAGCGACACCTCCACTAAATTTCCTTCGCCCGTCTTCTGCCGATGTAGCAACGCCACCAACAAACCTTCCTTCAAATGATGAGCCGCCAAAACATCTACCAACGCCACCGGCATTTTTGTAGGCAGTCCACCCTTCTCGCCATTCAAATCCATAAAGCCCGCCTCCGCCTGCACCACCGCATCATAACCGACACGCTCATTATCGGCACCGTATCCAGTCACTTGCCCATATACCAGTGCAGGATTCTCCGCGCGCAGTTGCTCATACGCCACGCCCAACTTCGCAGCATCGCCCGGCTTATAGCTGGCAATAATTACATCGGCCCACTGCGCGAGTTTCTTCACTACCTCAATTCCTTCCTTCTTCTGCAAATCAATCGCGATGGATTTCTTACCCCAGTTACACGAGCAAAAATACGCAGATCGGTCATCGGTCTGCTCATTCGTCAACCGCCACGTGCGCGTCACGTCACCGCCCGTTTTCAGGTTCTCCACTTTAATCACTTCCGCCCCCAGCTCAGCAAAAAATTGCCCCACACTCGGCCCTGCCAATACCGAAGCTAATTCCACTACTTTCAAATCATTTAGCATATCATAAAGGTACTTTTTATAAAGCAATAAATAGAGGGGGCATGTCGTGCATGCGCGCGGTGCCCGCGCGCATGCACCGCCACCGGGCTTTTCGCTGCAAGCTCCCCCTGCCGCTTTCAATGAGATGGGTCGCTTTCCACTTCAATCCCTTGCCCACGCACAGCACCAAGCGCACCGGTCATTTGTAATTCAGTCCTCCGAGGTCTCTATTCTCACGCAGTAAGACCTCGGAGGACTTTGTTAAAATTTAGCCTCATCCTCCAAGGTTTTTCCTCTCAAGCAACAATAACCTAGGAAGAATTTTCTCTTCCTTAATCAGTCCTCCGAGGTCTCTACTCTCCAGCAGTAAGACCTCGGAGGAATTTTCTCTTCCTTAAATCAGTCCTCCGATGTCTCTATTTTCCCGCAGTAAGACCTCGGAGGACTTCTTCGAGGACTATTTAATACCATCAATAGAAAAGAGAATCATTTAATGCATTTTTGTGTTGTCATTCAAAAACCAAAAAGCATGAGGCTTACCTACTTCCTGACCGTTTGTTTACTCGCAGCTGCCTGCACCCCCAAACCAGCCGAATTTAAAACAGGCGTTTGGCGCGGACTCATCGATATGCAGGGCCAGCAACTTCCTTTCAACTTCGAAGTCGCCAAAGACGACTCCGGCTACAAAGTCTATCTCCTCAACGCAGAAGAGAAACTCCTCCAGGATGAAATCACCGTCACCCACGATTCGGTAAAGATCGTCATGCTCATATTCGATATCGAGCTACAAGCAAAAATCAACGGCAACACGTTGTCCGGCACGTACATCAAAAACTACGATCCCAAAAACAAACTGCCTTTCACCGCCACCTTTGGCGAAGACTATCGCTTTGTAAAAAAAGGTTCTGCCTCCACCAATTTCACCGGCAAATATCATCTCACGTTTCGCAACGAAAAAGAAAGTTATCCGGCAGTGGGTGTCATTAAGCAAGAAGATAATATCGTTACCGGCACATTCTTAACACCTACAGGCGACTACCGCTATTTACAAGGCAACGTAATTGAAAATAAAGTGTGGCTCAGTACTTTCGATGGCAACCACGCATTTCTCTTTTCCGCATTCATCGATGGCGATTCGCTCCGCGGAGATTTTTATTCCGGCAAAACATCGCACGAAACATTCAGCGGAATTAAAAATGAAAACGCGGCACTGCCCGATCTGGAATCACTTACATTTTTAAAAGAAGGCTACGACCAGATCAGTTTCAGCTTTCCGGATGTCGATAATAATATGATCAGCCCCAGCGATGAGAAGTACGACAAAAAGGTGTTGATCCTCCAGCTATTCGGCACGTGGTGCCCCAACTGTTCCTCAACGGGTGAAGAGAAACTCCTCCAGGATGAAATCACCGTCACCCACGATTCAAAGACGTCATGCTCATTTTCGATATTGAATTACAAGGAAAATCAACGGCAACACCTGTCCGGTACGTACATCAAAAACTACGATCCCAAAAACAAATTGCCCTTCACCGCCACCTTTGGTGAAGACTATCGCTTTGTAAAAAAGGTCCGCCTCCACCAATTTCACCGGCAAATATCAACTCACGTTCCGCAGCGAAAAAGAAAGTTATCCGGCAATGGGTGTCATCAAACAAGAAGATAATATCGTTACCGGCACATTCTTAACACCTACAGGAGACTACCGCTATTTACAAGGCAACATTATTGAAAAACAAAGCGTGGCTCAGTAATGATGGCAACCATGCATTTTTTTTCTCCGCATTCATCGATGGCGATTGCTCCGCGGGAGATTTTTATTCCGGAAAAACATCGCACGAAACATTCAGCGGAATTCAAAATGAAAACGCGGCACTGCCCGATCTGAATCACTTACATTTTTAAAAAAGAAGGATACGATCAGATCAGCTTCAGCTTTCCGGATGTAGATAATAATATGATCAGCCCCAGCGATGAGAAGTACGACAAAAAGGTGTTGATCCTCCAGCTATTCGGCACGTGGTGCCCCAACTGTATGGACGAAACCAAGTTCCTCGCCCAATGGTATAAAGAAAACAACCAACGTGGTGTTGAAATCCTCGGACTCGCTTACGAACGCAAACCCGACTTCGAGTACGCCAGCGGACGCGTGAAGAAAATGAAAGAAAAACTCAACGTGCCCTACGACTTCGTCATAGCCGGAACCAACGATAAATTGAAAGCAGCCGAAACGTTGCCGATGCTCAATAAAGTAATTGCGTTCCCAACCACCATTTTCATCGGCAAAGACGGAAAAGTAAAACACATCCGCACCGGCTTCGAAGGTCCGGGCACGGGCATTTATTACGAACAATTCAAAGAGCGCTTTAATCAAATCGTAAATGAACTTTTAGCCGAAGATTTAAGTAGTAAGAATTAATCAACTGGGCATCTGACCGCATGAATTGATCAGACGCACGAATCATTTATAATTATCAACGCAGTGAAAAAGAGAGTTGTCGTAGGTTTATCCGGAGGTGTCGATTCGAGCGTGGCTGCCTATTTGCTGAAAGAGCAAGGCTACGAGGTAATCGGTATGTTCATGAAAAACTGGCACGATGACTCCGTAACCATTAGTAACGAATGCCCGTGGCTCGATGACAGCAACGATGCGATGATCGTAGCCCAGCACTTAGGCATTCCTTTTCAAGCCATCGACTTAAGTGTAGAATACAAAGCGCGCATTGTCGATTACATGTTTGCCGAATACCAGGCGGGGCGCACGCCCAACCCCGATGTACTTTGCAACCGCGAAATTAAATTCGATGTCTTCCTCGAGGCAGCGATTAAACTCGGTGCCGATTTTGTCGCCACCGGCCACTATTGCCGCAAAGGCACTTTAGAAAAAAATGGAACGCCCGTCTATCAATTATTAGCCGGAAAAGATCCGAACAAAGATCAAAGCTATTTTTTGTGTCAGCTCACACAAGCGCAGCTGTCGCGCGCACTATTTCCCATTGGCGAATTATTAAAACCCGAAGTGCGCGCCATCGCCAAAGAAGCTGGCCTGGCAACGGCTGAGAAAAAAGATTCGCAAGGGTTGTGCTTCATCGGCAAAGTTCATCTCCCCGATTTCTTACAACAACGCCTCCAACCAAAAAAAGGAAAGGTAATTGAAGTGCCGCATCATGCCCCGGTTTTTGAAAACGCAGTTGTCGAGGAAGATCTTGCCGGCTTGTCAAAGCCGTTCGCACTGCAACCGGAGTTAGGCAAAGTAGTAGGAGAACACAATGGTGCCCACTTCTATACGATTGGTCAACGCAGAGGATTACACATTGGCGGCTACGAAAAACCGTTGTTCGTCATCGGCACCGATACTACTAAAAATGTCATCTACACTGGCAGTGGCGATGATCATCCGGGTTTATACCGCAAGGGTTTGTTTATTTCCACAAGTGATATTCACTGGGTGCGCCTCGATCTCGCATTACAAGTGGGTGAATCCAAAAAATACCAGGCGCGCATCCGTTATCGTCAACCGTTAGAGAATTGCACACTGCACCAAACCCCAGAAGGATTGTACATCATTTTTGATCGCCCACAGCGTGGTGTTACCCCCGGCCAATTTGCCGCCTGGTACGAAAATGAAGAGTTAATTGGATCAGGTGTGATTCACCAATAACTTCAAAAAAGGACATATTCCACAAATTCATAAGAATTCGTGGAGCTACTACTCGCTCGCAGGTTCTGCTTCGTTAAAACCAGATACCCCTCCCGAAATAATAAACTTCATCGCCACGGATCCGGAAATAGAAAGAGGCTGTACATTTTCACGAGGCACCACAAAGTGATCTCCCGCTACCGCATAGGACTGCGGAAAATAAACAACCACCATGTCTTTCAACCCAAGCTCGGTTAAGTCCTGTTGCGTTACAAAACCAATGCGGTGCAGTTGATTTTCTTTATTGATGCGCACTAAAACGGGTCTATCAAACTTCTTCTTATCACCTACAAAGGCGGCCAACAAATCCTTCACGGAAGAGTAAATCAATTTCACCAACGGAATCCGATTCATACCGTGATCGAACCAGTTAGAAAAAGTCTTAAACGCAAAGTTGGAAGTGAAATACCCAAACAGGGTGATGACAGTTAGTATAATGGCAAAGCCAACTCCCGGATAAGGAAGATTCAACCGGCTGTCCAACCACTGAAATGCCACCAGAATAAAATAAACCGTGGCCACCAAAGGCACGATGAACAACGTGCCATTAAAAAAATATCGAACAATTCTACCGAGTATACCTTTCATAATTTCTTTGTTTTCTGAATAAAATAAAAAAGGCTTCTCGCGAAGCCTTTTACAATTCTTTGTTCGCTGTTAACTATATCGAGAAGCCGAGGAAACTTAAGAATCCCAACGACATCAATCCTACTAAAATGAACGTGATTCCCAATCCTCTCAACGGAGCGGGTACATTTGAATATTTCATTTTCTCACGTACTCCTGCCAATGCAACAATTGCCAACATCCATCCGGTTCCCGAACCAATACCAAAAACGGTTGCTTCCGCTAAATTGTAAGGACGACCCACCATGAATAAAGCAGCCCCCAACACAGAGCAGTTTACCGCAATCAATGGAAGGAAGATACCAAGTGTACCGTACAATGCAGGAGAGAATTTCTCCACCGCCATTTCCGTCAATTGAGTGATCGCAGCAATAACTGAAATGAACACGATGAATTGCAAAAATCCTAAGTCGATGTTTTTGAAGTCGTCACCAAGCCATGCCAGCGCACCGGGAACCAACACATAGTTTTGAATCAACCAATTGATCGGCACCGTAATTCCGATAACAAAAATAACGGCTACACCTAAACCAATCGCTGTTTTTACTTTTTTAGAAATCGCCAGGAAAGAACACATTCCTAAGAAATAAGCGAAAATCATGTTGTCGATAAACACCGACCTGATTCCTATATTAATTAAATTCTCCATGGATCAAATTGGTTAATGTGATTCTCTATGTCCGTTGAGTGTTCGCTGAATCCAGATGACGATTCCCACCAAGATACAAGCTCCGGCAGGAAGTAATAACAAACCATTGCCGGTATAATGTACACCGATGGCATCAAATACTTTGAATCCAAATAAACTTCCGGCACCAAATAACTCGCGAACGAAAGCAACCATCATCAAAATCAAACCATAACCTAAGCCGTTTCCAATTCCATCCAAGAAGGAAGGCCAAGGTTTGTTACCCATCGCGAAAGCTTCCAAACGACCCATTACGATACAGTTAGTAATGATCAATCCAACGAATACCGAAAGTTGTTTCGATACATCATACACGTAGGCTTTCAAAATCTGGTCAACCAAAATTACCCACAACGATACCACCGCCAATTGCACGATGATACGAATGCGGGAAGGAATGGAATTACGCATAAATGAAATCACCACGTTCGATGATGCCGTTACGATGGTTAATCCCAACGACATTACAAATGCAGGCTTCATTTGTGTAGTTACCGCAAGCGCTGAACACACACCCAAAATCTGAACAGTAATTGGGTTGTCGATATCCAGCGGGTTGGTCAACAGTTTCTTATTCTTCTTAGAGAAAAGTGGCTCCGACTTTTTCTCTACAACTTCCACCTCTGCAGTTTCTGCGCTCATAAGTTAAGTGATAAAGTTTTTTGATTCTTCTTTAAATAATTCTTGTAACACGTGAAGTAGTCCTTCAACATGTTGTTCACTCCTTTTCCGGTTAAAGTAGCACCCGACATGCCGTCAACCTTGTGAGGATCTTTGCTATAATCAAAGCCTTCGCCTTTTTGCATTACCACTGAACTCACATTATCGCCATCAAATATAGCTTTGCCTTTGTAGCGCTCTTGAATGTCATCAGAAGTAATGCGTGCACCCAAACCAGGTGTTTCACCGGCATGCTCGAACTTCACACCTTGCACGGTATTCAAGTCAGATTGAAGTGCCACAAAGCCCCAGATGTTGTTCCACAAGCCGTAGCCATAAACAGGCATTACCGCGTTTTCGATTTTCGAAGTATCTGCCTGATTGCGGAATTCGTAAACGGGCAACAGGCGTTGTTCGGGTTTCAATTTGTATTGCTCGGCAATGTTGACCGAGCTGGCAAGAACGCCTGACTTTAAATTACCTTGAAAATCAATCACACGCTCCTTTACTCGGGCTGCATACAGTTGCTCAATGTTTGCACCCTCTTCCAGTTTCATAACTGTAGAAAGAATATTCTTCTTTCTTTCCAACTCAATATTTGCATCCTGCAAAGGCTTTAAGCTTTGTGATGCAATGGCAAGCGCTCCGCCACACACGATGGTGATAGCCGCTGCGTATAATACGATGTAAAGATTAGACTGTCGCACGTTGTAATCTCCGTTTTTTGTTTGCACTTACTACAAAATAATCGATGAGTGGGGCGAACACGTTCATCAACAAAATCGCCAGCATGATTCCCTCCGGATAAGCCGGATTAAACACCCGAATCAAAACTGTGAATACTCCTATCAGGATACCATAAATCCATTTACCTGTTTCTGTTTGCGAAGCCGTTACCGGATCGGTCGCCATAAACACAGCTCCAAAAGCCAAGCCTCCAATCACCAAGTGATAATGAGCAGGCATCTCCACGAAAGCATTTCCACCAATCACATTTAATAACAAGCCCATCGCATACGCTCCACCAAAAACACTTACAATAACCTTCCAGCTACCCGCTCCGGTGGCAATCAATATCAGCGCACCGATCAAACACATTAAAGTGGAAGTCTCTCCAATGCAACCCGGCATGATTCCCATAAACATGTTAGAGAAAGAGAACACACCTTCGTTCCATCCGGCACCAAATTCATTAAGCTTAGTAACCACATCTACTCCGGTGGTAGTTGCCGCATCGGCAGCAATTGATAATGGAGTAGCGCCTGAATATCCAGCTACTGCTTTCGCATCGCCCAGATAAGTCCAAACACTTCCTGAAATATCCGTAGGATATGCGAAGTATAAGAATGCACGAGCCGTTAAGGCTACGTTCATCACGTTCATACCAGTTCCACCGAAAGCTTCTTTGCCAATGATGACCGCAAATGCTGTCGCAAGGCCTACTTGCCAAAGCGGAATATCCGGAGGCATTACTAACGGAATCAACATACCGGTAACCAAAAAACCTTCGTTCACGGGGTGTCTTCTGAAAGTGGCAAACACAAACTCTATTCCAAGACCAACGCCATAAGAAACAATAACAATAGGTAATACCTGAACAATACCTACCCAAATCTTATCACCCAATCCGGCTGCCGCCTGACCCGTTGCTAAAAAGTGCTGATGACCCACATTCCAAATTCCAAAAAGCAAGCAAGGCACCATAGCGATGATCACCGTCATCATCAAACGCTTCAAGTCAATCGCATCACGAATTTGCGAACCTTTAATACCGTTGGTAGTGGCGGGCGCAAATAAGAATGTCTCTAATGCTTCGAATGAATAATAGTGTTTCTCCCACTTTCCGCCCTTCTCAAAATGCGGCTTTATTTTTTCGATCTGATGTTTTAAAAATTCCATCGAGTTACTAATTAACTATGTTGAATCAATTCAATTCCTTCGCGTAAAATCTCCTGCACTTTATGCTTGGAAACATCTACGAATTCGCAAAGTGCCAAGTCCTCTTCAATCACTTCATAAATTCCGAGAGCTTCCATTTCATCAATGTCTTCTGCTAGAATGCTTTTCAGCAAGTAAGTTGGAAGAACATCCATTGGAGTTACTTGTTCAAAAATACCCGTTTGCACGAAGGCACGAGGTTCACCATGAGTGTTGGTATCTACTACACGTTCTTTGCCTGGAGACAAGAACGAGAATAAGCCAATCGCACGGTGGAAACTCAATTTGCGCTCACCCGGAGTAATCCAGCCGATGAATTCCGAGTAATCACCTTCAGGCAAAACTGAAATTTGTTGATCGAAGAAACCAAGATGTCCGTCTTTGCCGATCGCTGTTCCGGTTAACGGGTTTCCGGAAATAACACGTACATGATCTTGCGTTAGGTTTCCTTCAATGAATTTCTTCACGGAAGCACCCGTATAGGTCTTATAATATTGTGGATTCTTTACATCTGAGCCGACTACAGCAACTAATTTCGATGCATCGTAGATACCGTTCAGAAACAACTTACCGATTTGGATTACACCAGCCGGTGAGATTGTCCATACTACTTGTCCTTTATTGATCGGATCTAAATGATGAATTTGAACCCCCACGCATCCAGCAGGATGTGGGCCTGAAAATTTGTTCACTTCGGCTCCTTTCACTTGCGAAAACACAGTTGAAATTTCACTGGTAGAGTGGGTATTGACGTGAACCGCGCCACTGGTTAATTTTTTCAAAATGTCAACTCCTACTTGGAAAAATTGATCTTGTCCTTTATACAAAACTGCATAATCCGGAGCTAATGGATGCGTATCGAATGCAGAGACGTGAATGGCTTTGGGAGTTACGCTCGGATCAGCAACCACACCAAAAGGGCGCTGAACAATCATGGGCCATACACCGGAACTCAACAATTGATTTTTCAATTCAGCTACCGACAAATTAGCAATATCAGAAACAGAGTATTTGTTGAAAGAGGCATACTCCACTTTCTTATCAGCTAGGATTTTGATTTCGAGCAGCTTGCGCTTCTCTCCTCTTTTGATTTCTACAATCTCACCACTGACGGGGGCAGTGTAGAGAACTTGCTCGTGTTTCTTATCATGAAAAAGAGGTGTGCCCGCTTTTACAGTGTCGCCTTCTTTTACCACCGGCTTTGGCATATACGTGCCGTAGAAGTCGGTTGGTTTAATCACGAACGTTTCGGGTTGTTCGGTTTCTACAACTTTGGGGGCAGCTTTTCCCGCCAAGTTAATTGTGAAGCCTTTTTTTAGTCGGATAAATTTGCCCATGTGCAGTTGGCAATAAGTTTGGTTTAGTATTCCCGCATTTTAAGCAGGAATGCGGCAAAATTAACAATTAAATCCACGTGTCAAAGCCCGACAAAACGAAGAATTTGGAGTTGAAAGCTTCTTCGCCTTCTAACCTCTCTTTTTGCCAGCTACCACCATTTTAGATAGTGCCATGCGCACCACTTCGTCTACCTGCTCGTCAATGGTAACATGGGTCGTATCCATTTCGGTTGCATCATCGGCTTTTACCAGTGGGCTTTCCTTTCGGGTGCTGTCAATTTGATCGCGGGAACGCAAATTTTCAACAATTGTATCAATTTCTACCAGATCTTCTTTTTCCAGCAACTCCTTCTGTCTGCGGAATGCTCTGGTCATCAGATCGGCTGTTAGAAATACTTTGAGTTCGGCCTCCGGAAATACTACCGTTCCAATATCGCGTCCATCCATTACTATGCCCTTGTCTTTACCCATTTTACGCTGCAAGGCCACCATCGCTTCGCGTACTACTTTGATAGTGCTCACCTGACTCACATTTTCGGAGATACGCATTTTCCGGATCGCTTTTTCAACATTGATGCCATTCAAAAATATTTCAGTGACACCCTTTAGATTGACAACAAAGGTGAGCTTTATATCCTGTAAGGCTTTATCGATCTCTTTCGGGTTGGTAAACGAAACTAAGTGATCCAAAAAATATAAAGTAACTGCCCGATACATGGCGCCAGAATCGATGTAGCGATAGCCCAATATTTTGGCTACCTCTTTGGCGGTAGTACTTTTTCCGCATGCTGAGTATCCATCAATGGCAATTACAATTTTGCGCATGGTTAGCAGTCTTTTTGTGGACAAGGCAATGGTTTGTTTGGATCGGGCTTCTTGTACTTGGGCTTATAACCCGTGGAGGAGGAAGCACAGCCAGTTGCTGATGCCACAAATAAGACGAGGAGGAGTAAAATGCGAGGTGCCAAAACAGATGTAGTTAGTAGATCAAAATTAATCAACCGTTGAGACGAAGCCAACCTGTTTTTGGTATTTATTTGGGTGTAGTCGATGATATTTCATTAGATTCGTTAGATCAAAATTAGCCATACGGATGTGTGAGCAATTAAAGCATTTAAACTAAAGGAATTATGGAATCCAATCAAGAAGGAGCCGGAGAGAAATTTTTTAGGGAGTTTGGTAAAAAGTTTGACCAATTTATTGTCGAAGCCAAGGACGCCAGCACGCGCGTGGAGGCAGATTTGAAAGTAAAATTTGAAGAACTGAAAGTGGCTGGCGAAAAACTAAAATCGGAAGTAGAAAACAAGGAGCGCTGGAAAGAGGTGGAAGCAAGCCTTAAAAAAGCAGGCGATGAATTAAACAATGCCATCAAAGCCGCTTTTAAGAAAAGTTAATCGCTATCTGTTATTAGTTAATCGTTAATGGTTATCTGTCAACCCTTCTACGATTAACAAATAACCATTAACTAATGACTATTAACTCGCTACAACTTGACCGACTTCCACTTACCTCTGCGGAAGATGATGATGGCTGCAATCCTCCAATTGTATTGCAACGATATAGGCAAACGGAATTTGGAATACCCAAAATCCAAACACATTTAACAATGTGGGCGTGTACGTATCACCGGCACCATTCAAAGCTTGCGCTACCACCATGCCATACCCATAAAAAATGTAACCGAGGCTTACATAGCGCAAAGCCTGCACTCCATAATAAAGTACTTCGGGCCGAGAGGTAAATATTCCAATAATCCAAGGCGAAATCGTAAGAAACAAAACCATTACCAATGCCATGAAAAAGGCATTGTAATAGGCTGCTGTCCATACGGATTTCTCCGCTCGATCAGGTTGATTGGCACCTAAATTCTGGCCCACCAAAGTAGCAGCCGCATTGGCCAAACCCCACGATGGCAACAAAGTGAAAATGAAAATACGAATGGCGGTGGTATAACCGGCCACCGCATTTTCTCCAAAGGTGGACATCAGTTTCATGAGGAAGATCCAACTGGCAGAGCCAATGATAAACTGAAGAATACTTCCTCCGGATACCTTCACTACATTCAAAATAATTTCTGATCGCAGCATTAGGTTTCCTAACCCGATGCGAATCAGACTTTTTTCGTTGAACAGGTAGTAAAGTTGAAAAGCCACTCCTACTCCTCTGCCGATGTTGGTCGCAATCGCGGCACCTTCCACACCAAAAGCCGGAATGGGACCCAGACCAAAAATGAAAATCGGATCGAGGATCATATTGAGGATATTGGCAATGAGCAGCGCTTTCATAGCGATAGCGGCATTTCCGGCACCGCGAAAAACAGCGTTGATTAAAAACAATAATGTGACCGTGTAATTCCCGGCAAACATCCATAGCGCATACGAAGAACTGCTGGTAAGAACAGCCT
>JBGAUU010000114.1:0-13836 GCA_044228465.1 Cyclobacteriaceae bacterium | reverse complement strand
GCGAGAACACAATCGGCAAGGCATGTTGCACTTCTTCGGAAATAAGGTCCTTATGATACACTAAAAAAAGCCCCACAATGTAAGTAGGAATAAAAACCGCCACTACCCTGCGCAAAGTGAGGAAATCCACCTTCTGACCTAGCCACTTCACCGGATTCCACAAATAACGATACATGAATGAATCTAGATTCCATTCTTTGATACAAAGGATGTACAACGTGTATTGCATCTTTTTAGGAAATGAATCTTCAATCGAGCGCAGCTTCGGCATGAAGTTGTAAAACTGCTCGCGAATCAGATAACTCACCACCGAAGGAGATACCAGTAGTTGATACGTGCGCAAGAATGCGTTGCCCGCAAAATGCACGAGGGCAATAGCACCCCAACCTGCGGCAATCTCAATAAAGATTAAACCGATCTGTGCAATAGAGCTGTACGCGATCTGGCTTTTCACAGATGATTGCACCCGTGCAATACCGGTGGCAATAATAGCCGTTAGCAATCCCATAATACCAATGAGGATGCGGACCGAAAGTTGATTCTCCCAGAACGGATACGACCGTAGCATGATGAACACACCCAGATGTACTGACAGCGATCCATAAAAAATAGCGCTACTCGGTGTGGGGCCTTCCATGGCGCGGGGCAACCACGATGAAAAAGGAAGTTGTGCCGACTTCGCAATGGCTGATAACCAAAACATCAGCGCAATGAAAATGCCGACCCAACTGTGTTCTTGCAAATGCGAGTGAATCAACTCGGCATTGGTAAGTTTATCGAATGTGATGCTCTCGTGCCACAAGTGGTGGCTCATCCACATGGCTAAGATCAACCCGACATCGGCAATGCGATAAATCGAAAAGACCTTCACGGCATTCTTCACCGGCAGGTAACGATCGCGATAGAAGGCGATCAACAAAAAGGAACTGATCCCTAAAATCTCCCAACCAATAAATAATGTCTCGAGGTTTCCGGCAAACACCACAATGTTGTATCCCAAATAAAAGAAAAGAATGGTGTTGAAGAATCGCTTAAAGCCATGCTCGCGATGCATATACGCGCGACTGTACAACGCCACCATGAAAGTGAGCAATGATCCAACAAATACATAAACAGCAGTGATCTTGTCAAAATAAAAATCAAGGAAGAATTCGTAGCCATCTGTGAGATATAACACATAATCTTTCAAATTGATTTGCTGATAGCCGTCAATCAACCAATAAATCAAAAACACTTGAAAGCTGATCATGTGTGTGGCCACTGAAACAAATGACCAGCGAGCAATGAGTGTTTCATTCTTGCGCGGCAAAAACAAACTCACCAAAAACCCGATGAGTGGAATGAGTATAAAAATTTCTAAGAATGATTTCATTTCTGATAAATCTTAAATGCTTTCTAATTCAAATACAGGTAAATTCTCGGGGTTCTCTTCGAAAACAGCAGCCAAGTTGGCCGCTTTCTCTACTTGCTTCACCGTTGGCTGATAGGCTTCAAATTTACCTTCGGCAAATAAATATAATTCACGTGTCTCCGGATGCACTGCAACCAGCCGAACCCACTCATTCAAAAACCACTCGTAGGTTGGTGCCTCTTTCTGAATAGCTTGCAAAACGATTTCCGGAAAATGCTCTACAATCACCAACAATCGCACCGGGTCGTGCACTTCAATCATCTGACTCGGCAAACCCGGACGCAAGTCGCCATCAATTCCATTGGCAACACCAATCAATCCCATTACATTATGTGGAAGTTTGGTACCTGCTCCTAACTTTTGGTTGTCCACCCGCGAAAAGAAATATTCCAGATTAATACCACCACACACCGGACCCACCGGGCGCAATACATTTACTAAAAACTTTCCATCTAAGTCCACGCGATAATCATATGAGTTCATGAATGAGCGTCTGTCCATAAACAAGTGCTTCGTCAGCTCTCTCCTACCCACCACACACAGCGCGTTCGTAGCGTGATTCAATTCAGGTCGTGGTTCAAACAAAGAAACCGAACGTGTCAGAATCTTATCGTGAATTTGTGCAGGCGTCAGGTGCGAATCGATCGATTCAAATCTGCGCGAGCGCTCTTTCGCATTGTAGTCAAGTGCCTTCGCAAATGTCACTTCATTCTTATTATGCAATTCGAGGTTTTTCTTTGAAAGTGAATTTTCGTCAAAGAAAATGATTTCATCACGCGTAGTGTCGTGTAAACCACCTAAGAATTGTGTCGTCTCCGGAATATCAATGCCTCGTGTACTCAGCACCTCGCGCACTTTCGGATGATTTCCCATAAAAGAAACCACACGCGAGTTAACCGAGCCTGCCCGGCCGGAACATGCGCCACAATCGTAAGCGGCATAATGTGGATTGTTTACGCTACTTGATCCGTGACCAATTACATATATAATCGGTGCAAAGTCTTTCACCAGCCCAATGCTCTTCAACAACGCTTCTACCCGATTGGCCATTTCATCAATCGTAAAACCAATCTGTAAATCATTCTCGCGGTCATCCAAACTTTTATTCTCGATGGTGAGCTGCGATTTCTTGCTCATGTGCTTGAAGGAAGAAGCTGTGGCAGGCCCCATCGAAGGCTTGAAGATGTTGATGAACAACAAAAATGCCGACCAGAATCCCAGCGTTTGTGAAATAAGCCAACCTCCGTAAAATGAGTGACTCGTCTTGCTTAGGTACGCATCTTTCTCGCGCTTCTCTTCACCAATACCTTTTATCAGATACTTCGGTGTAACCGGAGCAGGACATAGTTTGGTGTAGAACTTTCCGCCTTCCGGCTGATAATAAAATTCTACTGAAAAAAATCCGGGCGTGCCAAATGTCTCCGACTCATGATCTAACTCTTCAATGTATCTGCGGAACGAACACTCGCGGTCGTCTATGCAAAGCAATGCCTGAAAACTTTTCTTTGTGAACTGGCGAGGAGCATTTTTCTTTTGCAGAATTCCGGCCAGCACCTGATCATGGTAAGTCCACTCAAAAGCCTCTTGCCAGATAAAGAGCACTTCGTGCATTTCTGTCTCCGGCACATCGGCAAACAATTCTAATGGCTTCTCTACCAAACTTTCACACAAAGGTTTCCAACCGTTTTTGAATTGGCGATCGAGCGCATCAATTTCCATCAGCAGCTCAAACACAATTAAATCGTGCATGGATAGTTTACGCGCATCCAAAATAGTGAAGGGCTGATCTTCAATCGTAGATACCATACCCGACCATCCCTGATGCGAAAACTGCTGATCGAATAAGTAGCGTGTATAGAGCGATTCATCGCCCACTACGATCTTCAGCAAGTCGGCAATCTCGCATGTAGTTTCGAGTAGCAGCTTCCGCGCTCGTTTGCCTTTGAAAAAACTGGCAAGTGTGTTGCGTTCCATTTCGCGGACAGCGGCCAAAAAAGTTTTTTCGCGAACCGGAAAATTCCAAATGGCGATGCCCTGATCTAGGTAACTACATAAAATACGGAACAGTGTTGGTTGCACCAGCGAATCCAGATCGATGCGATAATGCTTCTTCCAATTGGCACGCAAAGCACCAATTCGTGGGAAGGCTACATTTTCATACGGTTGTGTAATCACTTTCTTTCTCCACTCCACCAAACGATCGGCTCCTTTCTTTTGCACAATCACCCGATCGAGCACCTCGGGAAGGATGTGCCCCTTTTCAAATAAGTTTCTAAAATCGATGAGTGAAAGTGAGGAGCGATAGCCGAGAATTTCGGAAGCATGTCGCACGCCATCTTTAAACTTCAATGTTTGGAAGGCATGTAACGTATTGTGATGAATAAAATCTTTGAGCGGTGCTTGTGCCGGCAAATAATGTTTCAATTCATGAATTACTTCGTGTTCATCAAACGAAGTGTGATGGGTGCTCTTCATAAAATAGGACTAATAAAAAAATTAAACGAAATCACTTTGTGCAGCCGAAATGGCTACAAATGCGGAAGGGAAATCGGAGAAATGCTAAATCAGGAAAACCTGCTTTGCCAGATAAAGCGGCAGATTGGTAGTGTTGGCAAATGAGGGATGGTTGGAACGAGCCATCGACAGCTCCACCGGCTGAGAATAGATTAAAGAGTAAGTAAACTGAATAAAAGGTGTATCATGAAGCGATTCTGTGGAATCCTTGGCCTCCGTCTCTTCACAAAGCTCAGCAAAACTAATGAGCGTTTGGGCAACCAATGAGTTATCACTATAAAAACGATCGCCCGACTTCTCCGAAGATGCCAACGGTCCGAAAGTAAGAAAGACCGGCAACAACAGCGTGAGCATAAAGAAGCTAGAGCCGAATTTTATGTGTGCCTTTTGGATCATGTCAAAATCAAAGATAGGCAAATTAGGAAAGAAAGAACAAGTTCATTTGGAGCGCACACGTGTTCGGGAAATAGATTAATTGGATTTTTAAGAAATATTTACGCAACTTTCGGGCAGTTCAGATTCTGAATGCAGATTAGAAACAGTTACATATTGAAATTCTTTGCACTCTTGCTCTTCTCGTTTGAGCTGTTAGCTCCCTCGTTGATTAGTACGGAATGCCTAGACTATGAAGCAACCGATTCTGCTTCGTATGTATCGGTGATCAAACCAAACATTTATTCTTTTCTCTTTTTAGAAGAATGCAACGAAGAGGAACGCGAAGGGAAAGAAGCATTTGCCGTTTGTATTGACATTTACGATTTTCATAACTTATCATCTATTCATCGTTTTCGTAGCCATTATTTACCGCTACACTCTAAGCAGAACCTTTTCGATACACACCCTCCGCTGTATCAGTTAAATCAAACTTTTCTCATTTAAGATCTCGATCGTTCGCATCATTTAAAATCCTTTTCGGTTGCCTCGTGCATCCTGCAAAACAGATTTTATTTAAATGAATTTGCTCGTGCCCCTTTTTTGGGGTTTTCAGGAGCAACACTCATTTAAGCATGACTCCTAAAATCATACTAACATTTTATTCCCTGCCACCAGCGGGGAATACATAAAATAAATTATAAAATGAAAGCATTAGAAATCCCGAAAGACGGATTAGAAGGTCTCAAACAAAACTGGAGAAGCGATGCACTCTCTGGTTTCATGGTTTTTCTTCTCGCGTTGCCATTAAGCCTTGGCATCGCAAAAGCAAGTGAGTTCCCTCCTGCTATGGGTGTGCTCACCGCCATGATTGGTGGATTATTCGTAAGTCTATTTGCAGGATCACGCTTAACAATCAAAGGCCCGGCCGCAGGGCTTATCACCATTTGCGCAGGCGCAGTGACTGAGTTAGGTGGTGGCACTGAAGGATGGAAGCTGGCATTAGGTGTAATTGTGGTGGCTTCCGTGTTGCAAATCGCGTTTGGCTATCTCAAGTTTGGAGCGCTCAGCGATTTTTTTCCTCACTCAGTTGTTCACGGTATGCTTGCCGCGATTGGCTTGATCATTTTCTCCAAGCAAATTCACGTTTTATTAGGTATCGATCCGGCCACATTAAAAGGATTAGAAACCATTCAACTCTTCGAGCGCATTCCCGACTCACTCTATCACGAAGATCCTCGTGTAACACTCGTGGGCATCGTCAGCTTGATTATTATTTTCGGAATGCCTTTCATCAAAAGCAAGTACATCAAAAAAATACCAATCCCCTTGGTGGTGCTTTTGGTAGCTGTACCTATGACTACTTGGATGGACTTTCGACATACCGAACCAGCTTTTGATTTGGTAACGGTAGGAACCTTCTGGGGCGATATTGGTTTCAATGCCGATTTCTCTGCCATTGGCACATTTGTTTTTTGGAAGTATGTAATGATGTTTTTGTTGGTGGGAAGCTTAGAATCGCTGCTTACAGTTAAGGCGATGGACAGTCTCGACCCATGGAAGCGAGTATCCAATTCAAACAAAGACTTGATGGCAGTAGGTGGTGGCAATATGCTAGCCGGATTTTTTGGAGGCATGCCCATGATCTCGGAAGTAGCACGTAGCTCAGCAAACATCAACTTTGGCGGACGTACGCAATGGGGTAACTTTTTTCATGGCCTCTTTCTATTGATTGCCATGCTCTGCTTTATTCCTGTGATAGAGTTAATTCCCAACGCTGCATTGGCTGCGCTCTTGATTGCCGTTGGATATAGGTTGGCCTCACCGAATGAATTCTTTAAGACCTATAAGATTGGAGCAGAACAATTGACCATTTTCGTGATCACCATTATTGCTACACTGGCCACGGATTTACTCGTGGGAGTAGGTGTTGGCATTCTGATGAAGTTTATTTTTCATTTGCTCAATGGTGCAACTGTAAAAAGTTTATTCAAAGCACACTTTGAGTATGCAGAAACAGAAGGCGTTCACATGATTTCCATTAAGGAGTCGGCTATATTTTCGAACCTGATTGGGTTCAAGAAAATGTTCAACCAAATAAAGCCTGGACAAAAGGTGGTGATTAATTTTTCAGAAGCAAGAATTGTCGATCACTCGTTTATGGAATTTCTGCATCACTTCGAAGAAGAGTATCAACACCACGGAGGTGTAGTGTCCATTCAAGGATTTGATTACTTTCAAATGTTCTCTAACCATCCGCTGGCCACACGTAAACTCGTTCCAGTCAATCCGTCAAAGATTGAATTGCGATTAAGCCCTCGCCAAATCGAGTTGCGAAAGTTTGCTGATAGTAATGAATTTGTATACTACCCACAGCGCACGCGGGCTTCCATTAAATATAAAGATTTCCCATTTCAAACGAGCAAGAAGGTTTCCTTCGAAGAAAACATCCTATCGCAATATACCGAACATGGGAAAATAGAACTTTCTGATGTAACCTTATTGGAAGGTGCACTGCAAGATCAGAAAGAAATTCCGCTCACGATTCTACATATCTCCGATGTCGATATTGCTGCTCCCGACTTCGCGCTTGAGCCGGAAGGTATGTGGTCAAAATTGTTTGAAGGTATTTCAGGCAAGGATATCGACTTCGCTCAATATCCAAGCTTCTCAAAGAAGTATTACTTGCGCTCAAATCAAGAAAATGAGATTCCTGCATTTTTTAATGAATCATTAATACAATTTCTGGAGAACCGCGAAGAAATGCACATCGAGTGTCACAAGCATCGATTTATCTTTTATAAGAAAAGAGATTTACTGGAACCGGCAGAGATGCTCTACCTAGCCAAGTTTGCTGAAGATTTTCTGGAAGTCGTTAGCAAACAGAAGTAACCTCCTGCGCATTACTTTTGTGTCCTGATCGCCTGACAAAAAAGGCGATCAGTTTTTTTTTGATTATATCTTAATAACTCATCATGCAAAAAAATCTGTATTCGGGATGGATTCTATTTCTTTTAGTTGCTCTTCAAGTTGCCGGGCAATCGCCTACGGCAGAGCCCAAAAAAGAATTGGACGAACTGCGTCTCAAGTTAAACGAATCCGGAAGTCATTATATCAAAGCTACTATTCTCAATCAGGTGTGGCTTCGCTACAACGACAGCAATCCCGGCACCACCGTATTGGGCGACCCCACCAGCGAAACATTTGACATTGGCTTGCGCAGAACGCGTTTGCAGTTGTATGGACAAATTACAGATCGCGTATTTTTCTATCTGCAATTCGGACAAAATAATTTCAATTATCTCGCAGGACAAAATGCGACCAACAGCGGCAATCGCAAATTTCAAGTCTTCTTTCACGATGCCTTGGGCGAATACCGGGTATTCAAAGACAATGACAAGCTTCATCTGGGCGCAGGACTTACCATCACCAACGGACTTTCACGTTTCAGTCAGCCCAGCATCGGCACAATCATGAGTATGGATGTGCCTGTTTTTGCCCAAGCGACAGTCGATCAAACCGATGAGTTCTCGCGCAAATTGAGTTTGTATGCTCGCGGGCAAATTGGAAAATTAGATTACCGAATAGTGTTGAGTGATCCATTTCCCATTACCTCCAACGGAACAGGTATCACAGCCGCTAACGGCATTAATGCTACTAACGCCAGCTTTGCGTTTGACAAACACAACAAGCAATACCAGGCCATGCTCATTTGGAATTTCTTCGACAAAGAATCGCATGTTACTCCTTACATGACGGGCACGTATCTAGGCAAAAAGAAAGTGCTCAATCTGGAGGCAGGTATTATCTCACAAAATAATGCCACATGGACAGGCACTTCTGTTACAGACCCCGACCGGAAATATTATGACATGAAACTGTGGTCGGTGGCATTATTTTACGATGCGCCTCTTAATAGCGAAAAAGGCACTGCTATCAATGCCTATCTCGGGTATTTCAATACGGATTATGGCAAAGGCTATTTGCGGTACAACGGCATTATGAATCCGGCCAACGGAACAACCGTGGCCGCCAGCCCAGCGGGCAGTTTCGGTAATGCATTCCCTATGTTTGGCACCGGATCGGTGATTTATGCACAATTCGGGTATTTATTGAAAAAAGATTTGCTGGGCGAAACACACGGAACGCTCATGCCTTACGTTACTTATCAGAGTTCTAACTACGAACGCTTGGATAAGCAGATGACGGTATACGATGTGGGCGTGAACTGGTTTTTGAAAGGGCACTCGAGCAAATTAACACTCGACTATCAGTTGCGCCCTACCTATACACCCGTGGGCAATGCGCTCATTCAAGATGCGGGTATGAAAGGCCAACTCGTTTTACAGTATCAGTTTTTCTTTTAAGCTCCGTAGCTAGAGGGGAGTTTGGGTTTTACGAAGGCCGGGGTGGTTACCCGGCCTTTACTTTTTATTTTGGTGGAATCAAATATTGATATATCGGATCAAGTGGGGTATTCGGTTCCATCTCTACAAGATTATGCAAGATGCCATCAGTCAATCGATACACCCATCCATGCAACATGGGTCGGTTCTCTTCTTTCCACGCATGTTGAATGATAGATGTTTTAGCCAAATTCATGACTTGTTCAGCTACGCTTAATTCCGTTAATCGATCTGCTCGTTTCTCTTCATCTGTTATCGCATCTAGTTCTGTTCGATGAATGCGGTACGTGTCTTTGATATTTCGTAACCATTTATTAATTAAGCCTAAATCATTTTGCGTCATGGCTGCGCGCACACCTCCACATCCGTAGTGGCCACACACGATTATATGTTTTACTTTTAATACCTGTACAGCATATTGCAACACGCTTAGCAAATTCAAATCGGTGTGCACCACTAAATTGGCAATATTGCGATGCACGAAAATTTCTCCGGGGGCGGTATTGGTAATTTCATTGGCCGGCACGCGGCTGTCGGAACAACCGATCCAAAGAAATTCCGGAGTCTGTAATTTAGCCAGTCGTGAGAAAAAATCTTTATCCATTTCTACGTGCTCTTTGGCCCAAGCCTTGTTCTCTAACAACAACTTTTGATATGATTTCATAGTAAAAATTAAATGGTGAATTATATGGATTGTTCTTCAAATCGAAAATAAGGATGCTGCGCTTTGTTGGATTTCTTAATCTCCACAGAAATACTTCTGGACGTGGCACTGGTCAAAAAATCTTCCAGCATCGAAATTATATCCTGATCAATATGCTGCGCGTTTGATCCATCCACGATTACATGCGCTCCGGATGGAATTCGCTCAAATGCATTTCGCAAGGCAGATTTATTCAGGAAAGAAACATCTTTAGTAAACTTGAGCAAAAAATTATTTTCTGTACTCACTACCATCACTGCAGATTTGTGATTTCTGCTCACTAAAAAAACGACTGATACCAAAATGCCTATAAATACGCCAATTAATAAATCAGAAAAGAGTATGGCAATAATTGTAATTACAAAAGGTATAAATTGTGTTAACCCTTGCGCATACAATTTTTTAAATACGGAGATGGAGGTAAGCTTGTAACCCACCATTAACAAAATAGCTGCCAATACCGCCAGCGGTATCATCTCCAGGAAATGAGGTATCAGCAATACTGCCAATAAGAGCAGCACGCCATGAACAATCGTAGAAATCTTTGTCCTCGCTCCTGCCGCTAGATTGGCTGATGTACGTACAATAACTGATGTAATCGGCAAACCACCAATCAACCCCGAAACAAGATTACCCACGCCTTGCGCCTTCAACTCATGATTCAGTGGTGTGATGCGATGGTAGGGATCTAGCTTATCGGCTGCTTCAATACTGAGAAGTGTTTCCAAACTAGCCACTAAGGCAATGGTAATGGCAATTTTATAGACTGAGGGATTATTCCACTGAGAAAAATCAGGAAAAGTGAGTAAGTCAACAATACTCTCCCGGTTGGCCACTTCCGGAAAGGAAACCAAATGCGAAGCTTTCACTTCAAGGCTCGGAATATATCTGGCAAAGAACAGATTGATCCCAATACTTAAAAGCACGATGACCAAAGGACCCGGAATCAATTTGGCATACTTATTATTTTGAATCATCGGACGCTCCCACACAATCAACAGCAATAATGAGATGGCGGAAATAACAATCGCTCCACTGGTAAAATAATTAAAAGAGTACAGCAAATCGCTGAACGTGTTTTCACCATCCGGCTGATAAAAACTTTCATCTCCTTCAAAATCTACATCATACCCTACGGCATGTGGTATTTGTTTTAGTATTAATATCAAGCCAATGGCAGCCAACATTCCTTTGATGACAGCTACCGGCACAAAATGGCCGATGACTCCGGCACGTAAATAGCCAAGCGCAATTTGAATCGCGCCAGCCATCACCACACAGCTAAGAAATACCGGAAATGAATTAACGTCATGAATAGCCAGAATAACAATGGATGTAAGACCAGCCGCGGGACCGCTTACACTCAATGACGACCGGCTGATGGCACCCACTACAATGGCACCAACAGCACCGGCTAAAATGCCGGAAAAGATGGGTGCCCCGGAGGCCAACGCAATGCCCATGCACAAAGGCAAGGCCACTAAAAATACAACGACCGATGCCGGAAGGTCATAAATAAGATTATCAGAAAACCGTGATGACAGTTTATCTTCCATACAAAAAAGGTAGAATTCGGGTAAACGAAAATGAAAAAAAAAGACTCGAGCGAATGAAGGCTACACCTTGGGAGGTGGCGGTACTATTTCGGAAATTAGACCTTCGGTGAGTTGTGATGAATGACCGTGAAGTGCGGTCTTTGTTGTGAGTGTGAGTTTACCTTGAATCATTGTAGTGTGCACAAAATATTCATCTTCCGGCTCCAGATCCGCCTTCTCTTCTCCATCCACCTCACATTCAGTTGCTTGATCAAAGAATGAAAATGGTGATTTGTTGGAAAAAGTGTCTAAAGAGAAGCACAAAAGCATTTTGCTGCAAACAACAACTAAGAGAAAGAGCTTTATAGTCTGGATGAATGTGTATCTCACAGTAACAAAGATTATCATTTTATCCCAACATAAAAAGAACTCCCGCGCTCAGGTGCCATTATCAGTATGTTTAGCAGGTTTTGTTAACTTCGCATTTTAAACCCCATGGATAGCAAAGAAATATTCTCCGTCACGCTCATTCTCTTTTCCGTCATCGATATACTCGGCTCTATTCCATTTGTGATCCTTATCCGCAAAAGAGAAGGTAGAATTTATGCAGAGAAGGCTACACTTATAGCAGCCGTTTTAATGATTGTGTTTCTTTTCCTCGGTCAATCGATCCTTAAACTTTTTGGCTTGGATGTAGGTTCCTTCGCGGTGGCCGGAGCCATTGTGATGTTTATCATTGCCATGGAAATGATATTAGGAATTGATTTGATTAAAGACGATCCCGATGCAAAAGGAACCGGTTCCATTGTCCCCATTGCTTTTCCGTTAATTGCCGGAGCTGGTACGCTGACCACTATCTTATCATTAAGAGCTGTTTATGAAGAGATCAACATTCTGATTGGCATTATCTTAAATCTGATCTTCGTTTACATTGTACTTCGCTCCAGCGGCTGGCTGGAACAAAAAATCGGTAAATCCGGATTTGTAGTTTTACGAAAAGTATTCGGAGTTATTCTGCTCGCCATTGCGGTTAAAATCTTCAAGAGTAATCTTAACTTCGGATGATTCGCATTTACACAGACGGAGCTGCACAAGGTAATCCGGGGCCGGGTGGCTATGGTACCATTTTAAAATTTGGTGCCCACGAAAAAGAATTGGCCGAAGGCTTTCGCCTGACTACCAATAACCGCATGGAATTGCTGGCGGTAATTCGCGGATTGGAAGCCATCAAAAAAGACGGCCATACTGTCACCATCTACTCCGATTCCAAATACGTGGTCGATTCGATCGAGAAAGGATGGATATGGAATTGGGAGAAAAAGAATTTTGCCAAAAAAGCAAATCCTGATTTGTGGAAACAATACATTCAGCTGCATCATAAATTCAAACCCAAGTTTGTGTGGATCAAAGGGCACGCGGGGCATCCCGAGAATGAACGATGCGATCAACTGGCGGTAGCTGCCGCTGAAGGCCGTGGTTTATTAGTCGATAGTTGGTACGAAGCGAATCAAAACACGGAAGAATAATTCCAAGTCTCCGGCTGATTTAATACATTAGTCAAAAGTTAAATCATTTTGACTCCGGAAACCTCTATTCATTTCACTGCCGATAGTTTGGTGGCGCTCAATGTTTGTCTCGCCATCATCATGTTTGGTGTAAGCCTCGAAATTAAACTCGTTCACTTCAAAGAATTGCTTCACCAAAAGAAAGCCGTACTCACGGGATTGTTTTCTCAGTTGGTACTTCTCCCCTTTCTTACATTACTCTTGGTGATGGTACTTCCCATTCCGAAAGGTTTTGCTTTGGGAATGATTTTGGTAGCGGCCTGCCCCGGTGGCAATGTCTCCAATTTCTTCACCTCACTCGCAAAAGGAAATGTTGCTTTATCGGTAGCGCTGACAGCTGCATCCTCTTTGCTTGCCTTTGTACTCACTCCACTTAACTTTTTCATCTGGGCTTCGCTTGCCGGACTTTCATCGGAAGTAAAAGAATTGCACATCGACTTTCTTTCGCTGGTAATCAACATGAGTTTGATATTATTGGTGCCGCTAGTGGCGGGAATGTGGATGGCCCATCGCTTTGCCCGATTAGCCCAAGAGATGGGCAAACCCATTCGGGTGATCTCCATTTTGTTTTTGGCGGGGTTCGTGGCCGTTGCGTTGGTCAACAATCGCCAAGCATTTCTAAATCATTTCTTCGATGTGTTTTGGATCGTGCTACTGCACAACGGACTTGCGCTGATAGCCTCTTATTACTTTAGTGTGGCACTAAAAAATTCGGAAGCAACACATCGCACCGTGGCTATTGAAACGGCCATACAAAATTCAGGCTTGGGTCTCATTCTCATTTTTACATTCTTTGATGGCAATGCTTCCATGGCACTCATTGCGGCATGGTGGGGTGTGTGGCATCTGATCAGCGGATTTACATTTTCATATTACATGCGCAGTCGTGCGTTGGTTTCCGTGGGGCGGTCATGAATCTATTGTATCTCTTTTTAAAAAACTATTGTCGGGTGGCACTCTCTTTCTTTTACAAGAGATGGCAAGTGCAGTATTTGGCTCCGGTGCCGGAGGGTGCGGTTATTTTTGTAGCCAATCATCAAAATGCTTTTTTAGATGCGGTGCTGGTGAGTTGTAGTACGCATCGCCATCCGTGGTTTGTAGCGCGCGCGAGTGTATTTAAAAAAAGCTGGAGTAATTTTATGCTGCGACAACTAAAGATGTTGCCCGTCTATCGCTTTCGCGATGGATTTGATACGCTGCGAAAAAATGAAGAGGCTTTTCAGGAATATACGTCCCTATTGCAGCGCGGAGAATCCATTCTGATTTTTGGAGAAGGGAATCATGACGAGCGATGGAGACTTCGTCCGTTTCAAAAAGGTTTTGCCCGAAT